>PSLL01000051.1:0-7097 GCA_040289575.1 Candidatus Dadabacteria bacterium
GATTTTTTTAGTTTTTGTGTTCTTAAGATTATAAGAATGTTTTCAACAAAACAACAACAAATGTTAAGACGGATACGTTTGCTTAGCTAAAATATTAGCCACAACCCAAGCCACGGTATAAACGGTATAAAAAGGGTATTTTCTCACCCACTTCTTCATACATTATCTGAATTGAAAAAAATTACACTCAAATTAAAATACACTCAGATGAAAATAGTTGGGCTTACGGGAAATATTGCATCGGGAAAGAGCGTTGTAGCAAGTATGTTCCAAGAGCTTGGGGCAAGTATCATTGATGCCGACCAGATTGCAAGGTTAGTTGTAGAGCCGGGACAGCCAGCATGGAAAGAGATTGTCGAGAGGTTTGGAGAAGAGGTTCTCAATCCCGATGGAACGATTAATAGAAGCCGACTCGGAGAGATCGTCTTTAGAGACGGTGAAAAAAGAGAGGAGCTAAACCGAATCACGCACCCGAGAATCATTGAAAGGATAAAAAAAATCATTGAAAAACACAGAAAAGATGGTGCAGAAATTGTAATTGTTGAAGCCGCCCTTATAGTGGAAAAGGGGGGGATGAAGCCCATTATTGACGATTTAATAGTAGTTACGGCGGATGAAGAAACACAGATGAGGAGACTCACTCAAATGGTTGGACTCTCACGAGAAGAGGCGCTTTTGAGAATTAAATCGCAGATGCCTATTTCTGAAAAGGTAAAACATGCGACTTATGTAATTGACAATTCCGGGAACCTGGAAGAAACAATGGATCAGGTTAAAAAGGTCTGGGAAAGAATTATGAAACGCTATTCCTTATCCTAATAAATTTCCCTTCTATATCCTCTACCCTCTTTTTAGACTCAAATAGCTTTTTCTGCTGAGTTTTATAGAAGTTCTTAAGTGGGATTAGCGAGTCGAGAATCTGCATCTTTATACTGTCTAGGTCACGCTCAAGCTGAGAACTCACGCTTGATGTAAGCTCCTGTATCAGAGAGTCAACCTTTGTATCAAATTCCTTCATGGCGTCTTTTCTCTTCTTAGGGAGTATGACAAATGCCGTTGCCATAATGGCAATAGCCGTAACTATTCCCGTAATATCAATTATAAGAGACGAAAAGGCGGAGGCAACCGCCGCTCCAATTGCAAGAGAGCCTATCTGGACTCCCAGGACTCCCGCCACCGCACTCCTTGCGGAATCAACAAGATTGCCTCCGAGCGTTGCCGGGTCAATCTGCTTTCGCTTCGCCTCAAGCTCAGACCTTACGGTATCTATGAGTTGCGTCCTGCCATATGAAAACCCCGCGCTGCCTTTAACAGTCTCTTGTTCAATGGATGCATGGTAAAAATCTATAGCGCTATCCATAAGGGTTCTTGATGACCTCTCAGCCCAGGCGACCATAGCATCAAGGTCTTTTTCTAATTCCTTTACGACCTGTAGGGAAACCCTGGATTCAAATTCCTTTGCAACCTTGTCTTTTCTAACCAGTTTGATTATATTCTCAAACCTGATAAGCTCGTCAATAAATTCTATTCCCCTGGCTTTAAACTCCAAAAGCCTGCTCCTTATCTTCTCCGTAAACTGTCTTGAGTTTTCTAAGACCTCTTCTTTCATATCCGCTAATCTTGCCTCAAAATCCCCCAATCGCCCCGTATCCGCCGATATTTTATTTAGATGCCCCTCTAATGCCTTTCGGGTCTCAGCACAGAGACTCAAAGAGATCTCTGAAGAGCCTTTTATCTTCATCCTTATCCGCTCCTCTTCCCCAAGCGTTTTGAAAATGTATTCTTCGAGCCTCTCCATACCGCTCATTGAGTACAACTGCGGGCTTCTGGACTTCCTCGATTGAATGGCAAGCTTTGCAGAGATGGGTATAAGAAACGGCCTTACATTAAATACGCGTTCGAGTTCTTTAGACGAGTAGATAATAAGGTTTTTAAGTTCCTCCGCACCCTCTACAATGTCTATCTTATTGAGGAGAAATACCACGTTCTTTAGCCAGTCCTCTTTTATAAACCTTATGAGCTTCACCTCGCTTCCCGTCACGGCACGCTCGGCCCCTATAACAAAAAACACTATGTCGGCTTTGGGTATAAACCGATGGGTTATCTGTTCGTGCTGCTCAAGCGTGACATTTGTTCCAGGGGTATCCACTATAAAGACCCCTTTTAACCTCTCTTCAGGAATTGATATATAGTGATTTCCATTCTCCTCATATTCCTCTTTTACGCTACCGTACCTTAGGATTGTTATCTTGTCCGTTGTTGGAGTTATTCCTGTAGGGAGAATGTTATTTCCTAATAGGGCGTTTATTATAGTGGATTTCCCTGTGCTGAACTCCCCTATAAATACGATTGAAAAGAGGTTCTCCAGATTTTCTCGCACCGCCTTTATCTTCTTCTCAAATTCTTCATAAGAGAGCGCTCTTACCTCGGCTAAAAGCGACTCCAGGAGCGCTTTTTGTTCTAAGATTAGCTTTGAGTACTTTTCATTTACTATTTGCATCCGATGTTTAGTATAGCTTTTTATAGGACTTATAACCAGATAGCAGGAGCAATCAGGGAATTGCTCTTTACCCGGGCAGTCCCCACTAGTTTTTTTGATTAACTCGAATTTCCCTGGTATAGTCTGACTTATTTTAAATCCTGCTTATTGAAAACATGTGAATGAATTCCCGAAACCTATACTTGCTAAATCCATTGTCAAAGAGTAGATTTCTGTCGAAATAAACGGAAGGAGTTAGAGATGAAGGATAAGATTGCAATTCTTGAACAAAAAGAGAAAGAAGCGGAAATGGGCGGCGGTCTCGATAGGATCCAGAAACAGCATGAGATGGGAAAGCTCACAGCAAGAGAGCGGATAAGTCTCCTTCTCGATAAGAATTCATTTACCGAGCTTGATAAGTTCGTTGTCCATAGATGCACGGATTTTGACATGGATAAGAAAAAAATCCTAGGCGACGGGGTTGTAACAGGATATGGAAAGATTGACGGTCGTCAGGTATTTGTATTTGCCCAGGATTTTACCGTCTTTGGCGGCTCTCTCGGAATGGTGTATGCAAAGAAAATCTGTAAGATTATGGACCTCGCAATGAAAGTCGGCGCTCCGGTTATAGGTCTTAACGACTCAGGAGGAGCAAGGATCCAAGAGGGGGTTGAAAGCCTAGCCGGGTATGCAGATATATTCCTAAGGAATGTACTTGCCTCAGGCGTCATTCCCCAAATCTCTGCCATCATGGGTCCGTGCGCAGGAGGAGCGGTTTATTCTCCTGCTATGACAGATTTCATTTTAATGGTAAAAGATACAAGCTATATGTTTATCACCGGACCGGATGTCATTAAAGCCGTCACGCATGAGGAGGTAACCAGAGAGGAGTTGGGTGGAGCGATGATTCATAATTCAACAAGTGGCGTCGCGCATTTTGCTATGACCGACGACCGTGAGTGTCTCCTCCTAATCCGTGAACTCCTCAGCTTTCTTCCATCAAACAATATGGAAGACCCTCCCAGAATCTCATGCGACGACCCTGTAGATCGGCGCGATATGGGGCTCAGAGATATTGTTCCTACAAACCCTAATAAACCTTATGATATTAAAGAAGTCATTCGCGCAGTAGTTGATGACGGCTATTTTTTTGAAGTCCAGGAACTATTCGCACAAAATATCGTAATCGGATTCGGGAGGCTCAATGGCCGTGTCGTCGGAATAGTGGGAAATCAACCTAATGTGCTTGCAGGCTGCCTCGATATAAACGCATCCGTAAAGGGAGCGAGATTTGTGAGATTCTGCGACTGCTTCAATATCCCGCTCCTTACATTTGTGGATGTTCCCGGATTTCTTCCCGGAACCGCTCAGGAATGGGGCGGGATTATAAAACATGGGGCAAAACTCCTCTACGCCTACTGCGAGGCTACGGTGCCGAGGGTCACAGTAATAACGAGAAAAGCATACGGCGGCGCCTATGATGTTATGTCTTCAAAACACATTAGGGGTGATATAAACTACGCTTATCCAACAGCCGAGATTGCGGTTATGGGACCTGAGGGTGCGGTGAATATCATAGCGAGAAAGGAAATTGAGCAGGCCGATGACCCTGAAGCAGAAAGGGCAAGACTCGCCGCCGACTACAGAAACACATTTGCAAATCCATACAGAGCGGCAGAACTCGGATACATTGATGAGGTCATAAGACCCGAAGACACAAGGCCGCGCGTGATAGCGGCTTTTGAGATGCTAGAAGGAAAAAGAGAAACCAACCCGCCAAGAAAGCATGGAAATATTCCGTTATGAGAGAAATACTTAGCTACAAATGGGCATGAATATATACAAATAGGAGAATACAGAATACAGGAAAAAACTAAACCTATGTTCTGTTTTCTGATTATCTAATTCATGCCCATTTTTGTAGCTAAAAAAAGGAAAAAAATAAATGTTCAAGAAAATCCTGATTGCAAATAGAGGAGAAATCGCGGTACGAATTATAAGGGCGTGCAGAGAACTCGAAATAAAAACCGTAGCTGTTTACTCAGATGCCGACCGTCGCTCCCTTCATGTCGCAATGGCGGATGAAGCATACCATATTGGACCTCCTGCGCCGGGAGAGAGCTATCTGGTGATAGAGAAGATAATTGATGTCGCAAAACGCTCTGGTGCAGAAGCGATCCATCCGGGCTATGGATTTCTCTCCGAGAAGGAAGCATTTGCGGAGGCCTGTGAAAATGAGGGAATTGTCTTCATAGGTCCGTCATCAGAGGCCATCCGTCTTATGGGGGATAAGGTAACAGCAAGACGAATCGCTCAAGAAGCCAGGGTTCCCCTTGTCCCCGGCTCAGAGGGAGCCGTAAGCGACACCGAGGCTGATATTGTGGCAAGGCGGATTGGCTATCCGGTTATGATAAAAGCCTCGGCAGGCGGCGGCGGAAAAGGGATGAGGCTTGTAAGAAAAGAAGAAGAGTTTAAGAGTTCTCTTCGAATGGCAAGAAGCGAGGCCAGGTCTGCCTTTGGAGATGACTCCGTATATATTGAAAAGTTCATTGAACGCCCAAGGCACGTAGAGATTCAGTTGATTGGAGACTCATATGGAGAGATCCTCCACCTATTTGAGCGCGAATGCTCGGTTCAGAGAAGGCATCAGAAGGTAATTGAAGAATCGCCTTCCCCCGCTATTTCAAGCAAAACCAGGAAGAAGATGGGAGAGACGGCTATAAGGATTGCAAAGGCGGTCTCTTATAGGGGTGCAGGAACGATTGAGTTTATACTTGACCAGAATGGGAATTTCTATTTCCTCGAGATGAACACGCGTGTCCAGGTTGAACATCCGGTAACGGAGATGGTTACAGGGTTTGACATTGTAAAATGGATGATCCGAATCGCATCCGGAGAAAAGCTGCCTTTTGTCCAGGAAGGGCTCTCAATCAATGGTCATGCAATAGAGTGCAGGGTCTATGCCGAAGACCCGGAGAAAAACTTTCTTCCCGCCCCTGGGAAATTAGAGTATCTGCGGACTCCAACCGGACCCGGTGTGAGGAATGACTCTTCAATCTACAGCGGATATGAGGTAACGCCATTCTATGACCCTATGCTCTCAAAGCTCATTGTATGGGGGGAAACAAGGGAAGAGGCGATAAAAAGGATGAAGACTGCCCTCAGAGAATATGTGGCACTCGGGGTAAAGACAAATATCGGTTTTCTCCTAAGGGTAATGGATAACGATGAGTTTATTCGCGGAGAGATTGACACGGGATTTATTGAACGTCATCCGGAACTGCTGACATCCACCGGAAGCAATATTGAATGGGCACTCATCGCCGCGGCAATTGGGATGAGAAATTCGGCAAAGGAGGTAGAAATCTCTGGACAGACGCCTGTATCGAACTGGAAGCTGTTTGGTAGAAAATTAGCTGTCTCAAGGAATACGATGATATGATATACACGTTTAAATTTCAGGATCAAATATACAGAATTAGCCTAAATAAAGAGGGAAAGGAAACCGAGATCGAGATAGAAGGGAAAAAGATTCCGGTAGAATTCCAAAAGATTGATGAGAACTTCTACTCAATTTTACTAAGCGGTAGGTCTATTGGGGTTGGAATACTAAAAAGGGGAAAGAGAATAGACGTATTTGTAGACGGAGACCTCTACGAGTTTGAATCAATCTCAGATAGAGAGAGGGAGAAAACAAAGGGGGCCATATCTGGAGTTCAAGAGATAAAGTCCCCGATGCCAAGCCGTGTCGTAAAGATTCTTAAAAAGAGCGATGAGGGGGTAAAAGAGGGCGAAGGTGTGATTGTCATAGAGGCAATGAAGATGGAAAGCGAACTTAAATCGCCGATTGAGGGGAAGGTAAAAGAGGTTAAGGTCAAAGAGGGAGACGCCGTTGAGAGTGGAACCGTGCTTCTTGTGATTTCACCTGAGTAGAACCCGGAATATATATGGACGACTTATCTTGAGAAAGAGTAAATCTTTCATAACTTACCATTACGATAATCTGTTTCGGTTGTCTCATTCTTATGCCCCTTGCAGTGGCAATTGCATTGCGGCATACCATAATCCAAATTAGATTTAATAAGACCATGAGAGAAGAAATCGTAGGGATTACAGGCGGCACGGGTTTTGTAGGAAGGAATATTGTAGAGAGGCTTTTAGAGGAAAAGCGGAATATAAGATGCCTTGTAAGAAAACCACAAGATGCAAGAGATCTAAAGAAACGAGGGGTAGAGATTTATAAGGGAGACGTTACAGATAAATCCTCTATAGATAAGTCGTTCCTTCATGATCTAACCTATATGATTCATCTCGTCGGAATAATTAAGGAAGTAGACAATCAGACATTCGAAAGGGTTCATCTTGAGGGAACCAAAAACATAGTTGATCTTGCGAAAGAGGCAGGGGTAAAAAAATTCATTCACATGAGTGGGCTTGGAACAAAACCCAATGCAAGAAGCAAATATCACTCTACAAAATGGATGGCTGAGGAATATCTGAGAAAAAGCGGACTAAATTATACGATATTTAGACCCTCAATTATCTTTGGTCCAAACGACGAGTTTATAAATACATTCATACGGATGATAAAGCTCTCTCCAGTCATTCCCGTGCTCAA
>PSLL01000051.1:7109-10636 GCA_040289575.1 Candidatus Dadabacteria bacterium
GGTGGAAAACTCCAGCCGATATACGTAGGAGACGTCGCGCACTGCTTTGTTCAGTCTTTAATTAATCCGAAGACCGATAAGAGAACGTTTGAACTTGGAGGAAGCGAGAGACTCACGCTTGAAGAGATAATAAAAACCATAATGAGGGTCCTTGATACGGAAAGGGTTCTGATTCCGATTCCAACTTCATTTATGTACGCTCCCGCATTTCTTTTTCAGAGTGTTCTCAAGAATCCCCCCATTACACTTGACCAGCTTAAGATGCTTGAAGAGGACAATACATGTGATATGAAAGAAGTGCTTGAGATATTCTCCTTCTCGCCTCTTCTGCTTGAAGAGGGATTAAAGAAATACCTGGATTGATATAAACGGCTTTTACATATCACCCGACGCTGAGTACCCTATCTATTGCAAAAAATAGTAGACAAGGGTCGGTAGATTGTGGTAAATATAGGTCTATGATAAAGAGACTCGCCATTTTTATAGTCCTTCTGGTTTTTCTTTCTAACTGCAAGGAGAAAGAAGAACAAAATACCTCTTCTACCTTGCCCGGAAAGGATACGCTTGAGATAAATATCGGCTCTGAGCCTCCTACACTCGATTGGTCTCTTGCTACGGACAGCAACTCATACACCATAATACTCAATATAATGGACGGGCTTACAAGGTTCGGAAAGGACATGAGACCTGAGCCTAATCTTGCTGAGAGATGGGAGATAAATAATGATGGAAAAACAATTATTTTTCATCTGAGAAAAGATGTATTTTGGACTGATGGGAAACCCCTCAAGGCTAAGGATTTTGAATATTCATGGAAGCGCCTCCTTAATCCCAAGACAGGAGCGAGTTATGCCTACTCCCTCTATGACATAGAGGGCGCGGAGGAATACAACTCGGGAAAAGACAATGACCCGCGGAAAGTCGGTGTAAAAGCCCTCGATGACCACACGCTCTCCGTGAAACTAAAACGCCCCGCATCTTATTTTCTCAGTCTTCTTACATTCATGTCAACCTTCCCAATGAGACAGGACGTTGTTGAAAAATACGGCGTAAAGTGGACTGAGCCTCAAAACATAGTCACACTTGGAGCTTTTAAGCTCTCCGCCTGGCGTCATCACGAAAAGATTCTTCTCTCAAGGAACCCAAACTACTGGGGAGAAAAGCCGAAAATCGACAAGGTTGAGATGATAATGAATGAGAATCCAATATCGTCCCTTGCCCTCTACGAAGACGGAGAGCTTGACTTCCTTGATGGAAGAAACATCCCTACACTTGAGGTTCCGAGACTAAGACTCTCGCCGGAGTTCAAAACGGCACCGCAGTTCAGATGTAATTACGTCGGGTTTAACGTAAAAAAACCCCCGTTTGACAATCCCCTAGTGAGACGCGCATTTTCCGCCGCGATAGATCGGTCAACGCTTGCTGAACTAATACAGGGTGCAGGAATCCCTACGACTTCCTGGATTCCACAGGGAATGCTTGGATATAACCCCGAGATTGGAGTTAAGTTTAACCCCGAACAGGCAAGGGCCTGGATTGCCGAAGCGGGATACAAGAACGGAAATAGATTTCCTCAAGTGATCTTTTTATATCCCGATGTTGGAAATAACAGGATCATCGCCGAGGCACTCCAGAGCATGTGGAAGACCTATTTAGATGTGGAAGTAGAGCTTGAGAATCAGGAATGGAAGATATATCTGAGCACGCTTGATACGGACCCGCCTCCCCTGTTTCGTGCCGGATGGGGAGCGGATTTCCCAGACCCGCACAATTTTATGAGCATGTTTGAGTGCAAAAGCGGAAACAATAGAACCAGGTGGTGCAACCATAGATACGATGAACTCGTAGAGAAAGCCGCTCAAGAAGAAGACCCCCAAAAAAGGGTTGCGCTCTATGGAGAAGCCCAGAAGATACTCACTGAAACCGATGTTCCCATTGCTCCAATACTGATCTCTATCCAGCAGAGTATGGTAAAGCCTTATGTAGTAGGTCTTGACCCCAATCCGCTTGACCTTATTCTTTTCAATAAAGTGTCTTTTATTAAAAGCCTAAGATAAAAACATAATAAGGACGCCGAATCTCAAATTTTCTTTGTATAAAAATATAAACATTGTTGACGTGGTGTAAACCTTCTTTACACACTTAGGCCAAGTAAAAAATCTGTATTTTTAGTCCCTTATGTTGACAAGCCACTCTTAGAAGCAAATATCGTAAATGACGTTTACATACCGAAACCTCAAATTTTTACATATTGATAACTTATTCAAACCCGCATTCCATAATTGGCAGGGACGGGGTTTGAAAAGATCAATAGTTTTAACAAATTTTGTCACCAACTCTCTTCGGTCATCAAAAAATGTTCGGAGAATTGGTTAGTATCATTTCGTCTAATCTATTTTGTAAGTAATATCAATAGGTTAGACAATTAGACTTCATGGCACAGACGTTGCTAATATCTGCAAGCAAGGTATAAAAATGGTACAAAATAGCTTAGTAGAAACAATTCAAGATTTATCAATTGAGCCCTTTATGGAATGCAATGTTCTAACAAACCAAAATGAGGCAGAAGCCATTTTCGAAAATGGCAATGAATCCCTAGATAACAACAACCACAGATGGGTTCCTAAAGAAGACTATAGGCTCCTTCAATACTACTTTAAAGAAGTAGGGGGAGAGCCCCTTCTTAGTCCAGAAGAAGAGGCTGATATATGTACTAAGATAAAGGAGTATCAGGCGAGGATCAAAAAAATAAAAACCCTACTTAATAAAGCCACACGGCAATCTACAAAGGGTGCATACTTCTCAAATCATCCCTGCAAATGCTCAAGAGGAAGAAAAAATCACATTAGGGAAACCAAAACCCCGAGTGCCGTTGTTTCATCAGAGAGGGTGTGGAAGCTCTCTGTTCTTATGAAGGTTTATCTAAGGCAATCGAGGGCACTCAAAGATAGGTTTGTAAAAGCCAACTTAAGGCTTGTTATAAGTATAGCCAAAAAGTATATAGGACGGGGGCTCCCCTTTGCAGATCTGATTCAGGAGGGAAACATTGGTCTTATGAAGGCGATAGAGAAGTTCGACCACTCAAAGGGCTATAGATTCTCAACCTATGCCTCCTGGTGGATAATACAGCGCATATCCCGTGCCCTCTTTGACCAGACAAGGATCATTAGAGTGCCGGTTCGCGTGCTTGAACAGGCAAATAGGGCTTATAAGACAACCGCTATACTTCAGAATAAGAGGGGCAGAAAACCGGAAATAGATGAGATCGCCCACGAATCGGGGCTTAGTGTTCAGAAGGTGAAAAAGGTAATGAACGCAGCCCCAAGCATGGTTTACCTCGATACCTCAAGCCCTAATTCAGACGATGAAAAAAATACACTCCTCGATTTAATATCGGACAAAAGACCTTCTACGGATTTACTTATTGAAAGGGTCACAATGAATGAAAAGATTGAAGAGGCGCTCTCTAGCCTCTCCGATAAGGAAGAAGAGATACTGAAGATGAGATTTGGCATTGGATACAACTG
>PSLL01000052.1:0-10429 GCA_040289575.1 Candidatus Dadabacteria bacterium
TATGGGCACTGGGGAATTGCGGCCATAATCATGAAGATAGATACTTAACTTAGGGGGACAGATGAGTAATGAGCTAAGAGAATGGTGAGGTATAAGAAGTCCTTACTCAACGACAAAGTAATACTGCTAACAGGAGGAACCGGGTCTTTTGGAAGAGCGTTTACTAAAATTGTTCTCAACGAGTACGGTCCAAAGGCAATTCGGATATTTTCAAGGGGTGAATATCTTCAAATGCAAATGCGTCAGCAATTTGGTGATGACCCACGGCTCCGCTTTTTCATAGGTGATGTACGCGATAAAGACAGGGTATATCGCGCTATGGAAGAAGTCGACATAGTAGTTCATGCAGCAGCTTTAAAGCAGGTTCCCGCATGTGAGTACAATCCAATCGAAGCTGTCAAGACGAATATTGAAGGGACTGCAAACGTTATCGATGCAGCCCTTGACAACAATATAGAAAGAGCTATTTTTATCAGCTCAGACAAAGCAGTAAACCCTATAAATCTATATGGGGCGACTAAGCTTGTTGCTGAGAAAATTTTTGTACAAGCTAACGCTTATCGGGGAACAGGCTCAACCCGCTTTAGTTGCGCTCGGTATGGCAATGTTGTGGGAAGCAGAGGTAGCGTTATTCCCCTGTTTTTACAACAACGTAAGAATGGTAAAGTGACGGTAACTGATTCACGAATGACGCGCTTTTGGATTACGTTGGAACAGGGAGTACGTTTCGTCATTTGGTGTATAGAGCATATGCACGGAGGTGAGGTTTTTGTGCCCAAAATTCCTAGTATGAACATCATGGACCTGGTGAAAGCGATAGCTCCTGATTGTGAAGTAGAGTTTGTTGGTATTCGCCCAGGAGAAAAATTACATGAAGTCCTAATTTCGGAGGATGAGTCCCGTCATACCTTAGAATTGGACAATATGTTCATTATCCAAAGCGCTCATCCTTGGTGGAAAGTGGAAAACTGGTCTGATGCGAGGCCTGTTCCTGAAGGATTTCGATATGCTAGCAATACCAACGATCGTTGGTTGACGATTGAGGAGCTACAGCAAATGGTGCAGGAATTGGAACTAGAGTGAGGAGGGAATAATTGGAAATGAAGGACAACGTTACTCAAAACAGGGTGATTCCTTATGGTCGTCAATGGGTAGATGAAGAAGATATCCAAGCTGTGATTGAAGTGTTGCGCTCAGATTGGTTGACAACGGGACCGAAGATAAGCGAGTTTGAGCAGGCCTGTGCTGAGGTAGTGGGGGCAACATATGCAATTGCCGTAAGCAGTGGCACAGCGGCACTGCATGCGGCAATTTGCGCCACTGGGGTCCAGCCCGGTGATGAAGTGATTGTCCCGGCGATGACCTTCGTGGCCACTGCCAATTGCGTAGTGTTCCAGGGCGGGACGCCGGTCTTTGTGGATGTCGACCCCGATACGCTTCTGATAGATCCTGAGCAGGTGAAGGCGAAGATCACCCCTCGCACGAAGGCAATAATTGCCGTGGACTATGCCGGGCAGCCCTGCGATTATGATGTGTTGCGGCAGATTGCCGATCAGTACGGGTTATTGCTGGTAGCGGATGCCTGTCATGCGCTGGGAGCAACATATAAGGGCCGCCCGGTGGGCTCCCTGGCTGATCTCACCACCTTTAGCTTTCATCCGGTAAAACATATCACGACCGGAGAAGGAGGGATGGTTACTACGGACAACCCTGATTTTGCCGAGAGAATGCGCATATTTCGTAATCATGGTATTACTACCGATTATCACCAACGGGAGAAGCATGGAACCTGGTTTTATGAAATGGTTGACCTAGGATACAATTACCGCATCACAGACATCCAATGCGCTTTAGGCTTAAGTCAGCTCCGAAAACTAAAAGTGTGGGTGAAACGTCGGCAGGAAATAGCTCGGACATACGATGCTGCATTTTCGGAAATCCCAGAGGTCCGGCCGTTAATGGTTCGGTCGGACGTATCTCACGCTTACCATCTCTACGTGGTTCGATTTGATCTGCGACGATTGAAAGCAACAAGGGCGGAAATCTTCGCTGCTCTGCGCGCTGAAGGTATTGGCGTGAACGTCCATTACATCCCAGTGCACCTCCATCCTTTCTATCGGCAAATGTTTGGAACTCGACTGGGTATGTGTCCTGTGGCGGAAGCGGCTTATGAGCAGATTATTAGCCTGCCGATATTCCCTCACATGTTGGACGATGATGTGAACAAGGTGATCGCTGCGGTAGTCAAAGTGATAAAAGTGTTTAGCACATGAGGAGTTCAAGCGGTACAGCGGGAGGAGTAGAAATGGGTGAGCAGCTGAAAATCTGGATGAGTGAATTCGGCAAATCCTGGACAGAGCGCAATTTAATAGATTGGCGTAAACGTCTCCCTGCCTTTAGGGACATGTTGAGATTATTACCTGTCAAGCGAGTGCTGGAAGTGGGATGCAATCGGGGTCATAACCTGATTGCCCTTGCCGAGCTTCTAGGCGAAGAGAGCGAGTTAGTGGGTGTTGAGCCCAATCGGTATGCGCTGGAGCTTGCTCGCGCCTCAAGCGTGAAGATAGGTGTCCTGTGGAGTCATGTGTTTGACCTGCCCTTCAGGGATGGTTATTTTGATCTAGTGTTTACTGCTGGAGTGCTGATCCATATCCCGTTGACGGATTTGCCTGCAGCTTTGGCGGAAATAGTCAGGGTTAGCAAGCGATATATTCTCGCTATAGAGTATTTTGCAGAAGAAGAAACGGCTATCCCCTATCGGGGATACGATAATCTGTTGTGGAAGCGGAACTTCCTGAAGCATTACCAGCGCCAGTTTCCAGAGCTATGTCTGGTTCGCAGCGGATACTGGGGACCTGAACATGGCTTTGACGGGACGCACTGGTGGCTCTTGGAAAAGCCTTTTGCTGGGGAACGGGAATGAAGGTTGCGGCCATCATTGAGGGTCGTACGGGAAGCACCCAGTCGCCGAGAAAGCGAATGATAGCTCCGGCTGGCGAACCCATGCTCGCAAGAGTAGTGGGTGAGTCGAGTTCGTTGGCCGCAAAAGGTGGCTCACGTTGTGGTTACCGCCACGGTCGACTCTAGGACCATGAGATTGTCAATTTTTGTTATGGGGAAATAATCACATTGCCCATCTTCCCACGCACGAGTGACGATGATGTTAGAAGTGTGATTGCTGCAGTGAGGCGCGTGGTGGATCTACATCGAAGATGAAAACTGAAAATAGAAAAGGGTATCAAGGCATGGATACCGATGTAAATGGCTTTCTTGTCATAGGATGTGGTTCAATAGGCAAACGGCATATAAGTAATTTGTTGAGCCTTAGCATAATGGATATTATTGTTTTTGATGTTCAGGCTTCGCGCCGTGAGGAAGCGAAAAAACGATTTGGTGTTACTGCTGTGGAGACTCTTGAAGACGCATGGGTATACGAACCTGAGGTGGCAATTATTGCGGTGCCCAACAGTTTGCATATTCCCATAGCCTTGGAGGCTGCTGAGCACGGTTGTCATTTGTTTATCGAGAAGCCCCTTTCCCATACAATGGAAGGTGTCGACCGATTGTTAAGCTTGGTCGAGCGTAAGCGCCTGATTACCCTTGTTGGATGTAACATGCGCTTCCATCCGGCGATCAAACGCGTGAAGGAGTTATTAGATCAAGATGCAGTGGGGAAGGTGGTTGCCGCTCGCGTCGAGGTAGGGCAGTATTTGCCGGATTGGCATCCGTGGGAGGATTACCGGCAGATGTACAGCGCCCGACGTGACCTTGGAGGTGGAGTAATCCTGGACGCGATTCACGAAATCGACTACATTGGCTGGCTGCTTGGTGAGGTGGAGGCTGTGGCTTGCTTTGCTGGGAAGCTCAGTTATCTCGAGATTGAGACGGAGGATACGGCGGGAATTCTCTTGCGTTTCACTAATGGAGCGATCGGAGAGGTCCATTTAGACTACGTACAGCGCGTATACAGTCGCACATGCCATATCATTGGCGATGAAGGAACCATCCGATGGGACTATTCATCCGGCGAGGTCCGTTGGTACTCGGCGGAGGCGGGCAAGTGGCAGATATTTACCAATCCCCCAGGTTGGGAGCCTAATCAGATGTACTTAGACGAGATGCGACATTTCCTGCGATGCCTAACCGGCCAAGAGGAGCCAGTGTTGGACGTGTTTGAAGCGGCACGTGTGCTGGAAGTAGCGCTAGCTGCTAAGACGTCCTCTCAGACGGGCCAAGTGGTGAAACTTCGGAGGTAAAGCATGGCGCGGAGGCCAAGGGTTGTTGCCATTGTACAGGCCCGTATGGGTTCCACGCGGCTTCCGGGCAAAGTGCTAGCTGAAATCGCCGGGCGCCCAATGCTCTGGTATGTGGTCGAACGAGTGCGCAGGGCCCGGACTGTGGACAAGGTCGTTGTAGCCACGACCGGCAACTCCGAAGATGATGCCATTGCTGCATTCTGTGCTGACAATTGCATCCAGTGTTTCCGGGGCAGCGAGATGGATGTACTCGATCGGTTCTATCAGGCTGCCAAGCACTTCGGCGCAGATGTGGTGGTCCGGATCACAGGCGATTGTCCACTTATCGACCCGGAAGTTGTGGATAAGGTGGTAGGCACGTATTTAGAAGGCGATTACGATTATGTGAGTAATACCCTGCGATATACATACCCCGATGGCTTGGATGTAGAGGTTTTCTCATTCGAGGCTTTGGAGCGGGCATGGAAGGAAGCACACTTGGCATCTCACAGGGAACATGTAACACCTTATATCCGTACCTCGGGAAAGTTCCGTGTTTTCAACGTAGAAAATGAGATAGACCTATCGAAAGAGAACTTACGATGGACCGTCGACGATCCCGCAGATCTCGAATTTGTAAGAGCTGTGTACTCTCGGCTTGGTAGAGGGCAGCGACCTTTTGGTCTTACAGATGTTCTCCAACTACTCAAGAGGGAGCCATATCTCATGGAAATCAACAAAAAAGCTATTCGCAATGAAGGCTACTATCGGTCTTTGGTGAACGAGCTCCCTGTACCTCCAAGGAGTAAAGAGCTAAGGCGCTCTTACCTACTCAAAGAGAAGGCGGAACGGCTGATTCCCTCCTGCACCCAGACGTTCAGTAAAGGGCCTACACAGTTTGTCCAGGGAGTGGCACCGGTTTTCTTGGCACGTGCTCAGGGCAGTCATGTCTGGGATGTGGATGAGAACGAATACATTGATTACGCTATGGCTCTGGGGCCAATAATCCTAGGCTATAACTATCCGACTGTAACCGAGGCCGTAATGCGCCAAATGGAGAGTGGAACGACATTTTCGTTGCCCCATCCACTGGAAGTGGAAGTGGCCGAACTGCTATGCGAGGTCATCCCTTGCGCTGAAATGGTGCGCTTCGGTAAGAACGGCTCCGATGCCACCTCAGGAGCAGTAAGAGTAGCGCGAGCTTATACAGGGCGTGACATAATTGCGTGCTGCGGCTACCATGGCTGGCAAGACTGGTACATCGGCACAACCACGCGCAATAGGGGAGTACCCGAAGCAGTGCGCCGTCTTAC
This sequence comes from Candidatus Dadabacteria bacterium, assembly GCA_040289575.1. GTDB lineage: Bacteria > Desulfobacterota_D > UBA1144 > Nemesobacterales > CSP1-2 > PSLL01. Next base: position 5,549 of record PSLL01000052.1, read on the forward strand.
CATCCCATTTGAGTACAACAACATTGAGAGTTTAGAACGTATTTTCGCCGAGCATCCAGGCCAGGTGGCAGCAGTTATTATGGAACCAATTGGTGTTATGGGGCCTCAAGACAATTTCCTGCAAAAAGTACGAGCCTTGACGGAGCGAGAAGGCGCCTTGTTGATTTTCGATGAAGTGGTTACAGGCTTTCGATTAGCCTTAGGTGGAGCTCAGGAATATTTCGGGGTAATACCTGACTTGGCCTGTTTCGGTAAGGCCATGGCAAATGGCTATCCTTTGGCTGCCATTGTAGGGCGCCGCGAAATTATGGAGCTTTTTGACGAAGTGTTCTTCTCATTCACCTTTGGTGGGGAGACGCTTTCGTTGGCGGCTGCGAAGGCGACCATTACAGAGATGCAGCGAAAGAACGTTGTTGGTCACCTGTGGGAGCAAGGGATGAAACTGAAGGACGGTTACAATACACTTGCCCGCGAGTTCGGTGTGGAACGTTACACGGAGTGCATAGGCATACCTCCACGCACGGTGGTCGTCTTCAGGGGCGAGGAGGGCAAGGAGTCCGTGGTCCTAAAAAGCCTTTTCCAGCAAGAATGCCTCAAAAGAGGTGTGTTATTTACCGGTAGTCACAATGTTTGCTACAGCCATAGCGACGCAGACGTTGAGTACACCCTGCGGGTTTATCGAACAGCCTTAGAAGTACTTGCGGACGCCATTAAAGCGGGAGAGGTAGAGCAGAGACTTGAAGGAGAACCCGTACAACCGGTATTTCGTAGACCGTAAGGCCGAGATGGACGGGAAGGAATTCCTTATCATCCGTGTCGATGCTGGGACGCGTCTTGGCACCGGCCATTTGATGCGTTGCTTGGCCCTGTCCCAGGCCTGGAAGGACCGTGGAGGACAGACGATCTTCGTTACGGCATGTGAAAGCAAGACTTTACAACAGCGGCTATTAGATGAAGGGTTCGAAGTTGCGCTGTTGAAGCATGCGTATCCTGACCGACGCGATTGGGAACATACCTCGCGGGTGCTGGCGCGACATCCGGGGGCATGGGTGGTGCTGGATGGCTACCATTTTGATTCCGATTACCAGCGCCGTATCAAGGAAGCAGGGCATCGGCTACTGGACGATATGGCTCATCTGCCCCATTATTATGCCGACATAGTACTTAATCAAAATTTACATGCTGGCGAATTGCATTATTCTTGTGAACCCTATACCAGGCTTCTGCTTGGCACCAAGTATGTGCTTTTGCGCCGGGAGTTTTTGGATTGGCGGGGGTGGAAGCGGGAGATACCCAAAATGGCCCGCAAGGTTTTGGTAACACTGGGTGGTAGTGACCCTGAAAATGTAACCCTCAAGGTAATCCAGGCTCTGCAATTGGCGGATGTGGATGGGCTGGAGGCGGTAGTTGTAGTTGGTGGGAGTAATCCACATTATGAACAATTGGTGTATGCTATTCGGGAATGCCGCTTCCCCATCCGGCTTGAGATAAATGCAACGGACATGCCCGAGCTTATGGCATGGGCAGATGTGGCTATCGCTTGTGGGGGAACTACGGCTTGGGAACTTTCTTTCATGGGCTTACCAGGTATTATTTTGGTTCTTTCAGGGAACCAGCAGAGTGTTGCCGAGCAACTAAGCATGATGGGGATAGATATCAATGCGGGTTGGCATCGGGATCTTCACCCAGCTGAGATAGCACAAGCAATCATAAGGTTACTGATGTCGCCACAGATGCGCATGGACATGGCGGAACGCGGGCAGCGGTTAGTGGACGGAGAAGGAGTCGAAAGAGCTTTGATGTGTATAAAGGGTGAAAAACTCAGGTTAAGGCGAGCGTGCGAGGATGATTGTAAGCTACTTTGGGAGTGGGCTAATGACCCACAAGTAAGAGCAGCGTCATTCTCGTCAGATCCGATACCTTGGGAAGAACATGTACAATGGTTTAGGAGAAAAATGAATGATCCTTCATGCTTTTTTTTCATTGCGCTGGATGATCAAGATATTCCAGTAGGACAAGTACGCTTTGACATGCACAAAGAGCATGAAGCAGAGATTAGTGTAAGTATAGATCGAAAGAAGCGCGGATTGGGGTACGGCCCCCTTTTGATCAGTAAAGCGGTAGAAGAATTATTTCGCACGACATCGATAAGAACCATCCATGCGTTTATCAAGCAACGTAATGAAAACTCCATTAGGGCTTTTGAAAAAGCTCATTTTGAGAGGTTAGGTATTGAGACTGTCAAAGGGAATTTGGCTATACACTATGTGCGGAGGAGAAATAATGAGCGATGAGAACATGAATCTCTTCTCCCGAAGCCATCCGTGCCATTGCTCAACGGTGGGGAACCGCGGCAGGGTGCAAGGCTGCAGAAGCCTTTGAGCTAATATGTTCTATTCGTTAACAGGGAGGAGTCCATGAGTGGTTATATAGAAATTGGAAATCGGCGCATCGGGCCAGGCGAGCCGGTTTACATTGTCGCCGAGATGTCAGCCAATCACAATCAGGATTTTGATCAGGCAGTCCGCATCCTGCACGCTGCCAAGGAAGCAGGTGCAGATGCTGTCAAGCTCCAGACCTATACTCCTGATACTCTTACTATACGCTCCGACAAAGAATTCTTCCGCATCAGCGGAGGCACTCCCTGGGATGGAAAAACCCTTTACGAGCTCTACAGCGAAGCATATATGCCCTGGGATTGGCAACCCAAACTGAAAAAAATTGCGGATGAAATAGGGATTGATCTTTTCTCCACGGCCTTTGACCCTACAGCAGTTGATTTCCTCGAAGAGATGGGGGTACCCGTCCATAAAGTAGCTTCTTTCGAGATCGTGGACATCCCTTTAATTGAAAAGATGGTTCGTACAGGTAAGCCATTGATCATCTCCGTAGGCATGGCGACGTTAGGAGAGATAGAAGAGGCAGTCCAGGCTGCTCGGAATGCGGGAGCAACGCAGATAGCTTTACTCAAATGTACTAGCGCGTATCCTGCCCCACCCGAAGAGATGAACCTGCGGACCATCCCCCACCTGGCGGAGGCGTTCGGCGTGCCGTTGGGGCTCTCCGACCATACCCTCGGTATCGCTGTGCCCGTCGCGGCTGTGGCGTTGGGCGCCTGCATCGTGGAGAAACACTTCACCCTTTCTCGTGATATTCCCGGACCCGACAGCGCCTTTTCGCTGGAACCTCACGAATTCAAGGCGATGGTAGAAGCCATTCGCACGGTGGAGAAGGCACTGGGCAAGGTGCACTATGGCGTAAGTGAGCAGGAAGCCAAAAGCCGTGTGTTCCGGCGCTCGCTGTTTGTGGTGAAGGATATGAGAGCGGGAGAAGTCTTCACCGAACAGAACGTGCGTTCCATCCGCCCTGGATATGGTCTGCCCCCCAAGTTTTTGAAAGACGTACTGGGTCGACGGGCAACACGTGATGTGAAGGCCGGCACACCATTGACATGGGAACTAATTTGTGTGATAGATAACCGCCATGATTAAGCTGAGAGGATTCCATTTGGGCGTGAACCGGGGTAGTGTGGTGCAGAGGACTGCCTCTTCGGATAGAAAGGCCACATACATAGAATTCCTGAATAGTAGCGTTCTAGCCGGGCTTGTTGGCATTGTCCGAATAGGCCTTTACTCCATCGTATTAGTGGCGGTCCTTACTAAGACGTTGGGGGCTGAACAATATGGACTTTGGGTACAAGCGTTAGCTCTGGTTGCTTTGATGCTTCCGTTGTTGGACTTGGGTCTCATCTACTCTATGACACGATTCGTGGCTGGGCACAAAGAGCCAACGAGGAAGAGTGAAGAGTTCTATTCAGTGGCTTGGTATGTGCTTGTAGTTGGAATAGGAGCTGGCTTGGCCCTCCCTTTAATCGCACATTGGTTTTTACCAGGGGCTAGTGATAGTCGATTCTTAGGAATCACAGGCCTGCTTCTAACAACGACAGTGTGGCAGACGCTCTATATAGGATTCCTGAGAGCGAACTTGAGCATCAGGGTATATGTAACGGATATGTTGATATATATGTTTTGTGAGGTTTTAGCGGTATCTCTCCTGGCTATATATAACCACACAATATACGATATACTCGCAGCAGCTACGATTATCAGAGGGATCAACGGTCTCCTCTTGGCGATTTATGTCACGAGATCCATCCCGTTTGTATGGCCTAATGTTAGCCTATTTGTTGACCGTATAAAATTCAGTGTGCCTCTGGCTTTATCGGAACTATTTAATGTGATAACGATATACGCCGACAGGTTTGTTCTGACGTACTTCATGAATAGTTGGTGGGTTGGAGCCTATTCAGCAGCGTATACACTGGGGAACCTACCTACTGTATTTATCGGGTTATTCGGTTTGACCTGGCCGGCATTCATGTCTAAACAGTATGACAGTGAAAGGCGTGAGGTAGTCCTCGAGCTCACGCGTAGACTTTTGAAGTATTTCCGCCTGGTAGCAGTGCCGTCTATATTCCTGTTATTGGCGTTGGGCAAAATAGCGCTGGAATGGATTGCTACTTCGTCAATTGCCAGTGCGGGCTATCATATTACGCCTTTGATTGCCGTAAGCGGTCTTTTTCTCGGCGAATACTCTATCGTTTCACACATTATCTTTCTCGGCAAAAGAACATCATGGCTATCTTTTGTTTGGTTTGTAGTAGCTATTCTCAATCTTAGTCTCAATCTAGTCTTGGTGCCGTTATGGGGACTATATGGTGCAGCGGTAAGTACGGTCGCTGCCTATCTCTTTTTGGATTTTGCCACCGCCTACCTAGCCAGGCGAATTCTCGACTTTTCATATGATTGGCACGGCCTTCTCAAAATCTGTGGAGCTTCTGTTCTCCTCTATTCAGGCGTCCGCGGCGCGTTTGAAGTGTTC
>PSLL01000008.1:0-15648 GCA_040289575.1 Candidatus Dadabacteria bacterium
GTGGGAGGACTGTTGGTGCTGGGGTTGTAACTAAAATCATTCAATGAGGAGTTCTTAGAATAATAAGATATGAATCGTGCTTCTAAGATCAGGATAAAGTTAAAATCGTTCGATTACAGGTTGCTCGATAAATCTGCAAGAGAAATCGTAGAGACGGCAAAAAGAACTGGGGCAAGGGTAGCGGGTCCGGTTCCGCTTCCTACTCATATAGGCCGATACTGTGTGTTGAGGTCTCCCCATGTAGATAAGAATTCAAGGGAACACTTTGAGGTAAGGACCCATAAGAGACTCATTGACATACTTGAGCCCACTCAGCAGACAATAGATGCCCTTATGAAGCTCGATCTGGCTTCGGGGATTGAGGTTGAGATAAAGCTTACCGGATCATGACTTATAGATTGATATAAAAGTCAAAGATGTAAAGTTTTAAATGGAATCGTAAAATGATAGAGGGACTAATAGGCAGAAAGGTTGGAATGACACAGATGTTTCTTGATGACGGAACACTTTTGGCAGTTACCGTGATAAAGGCCGGACCGTGTTTTGTGATTCAGAAGAGAACCTCCGAAAAGGATGGATATGAGGCCGTTCAAATTGGGTTTGAAGAGGTAAAACCTCAGAGGGCAACGAAACCCATTCTTGGGCATTTTAAAAAAGCCGGTGTTCCGCCTGTGAGATTTTTAAAGGAGTTTAGAATCCTCAATGGCAAGGCCAATGATTATAAATCGGGCGATGTGGTTAAAGCGAATATTTTTAAAGAAGGTGATATTCTAGACGTTACGGGAAAGAGTAAGGGAAAGGGGTTTGCAGGTGTTATGAAGAGGCACGGTTTTCAGGGACAGCCCGATTCCCATGGAGGCATGTCCCATAGAAAGCCAGGGTCAGTCGGTCAACATTCGTATCCGGCAAGGGTATGGAAGGGACTCAAAATGGCGGGGCACATGGGAGCTAAGAGGGTTACTATGCAAGGGCTTCATGTAGTAAAGGTAGATGCTGAAAAAAACCTCATAATTGTGAAGGGCTCGGTTCCGGGTCCGGATAATGGTATGGTGATTTTAAAGCATACGACAAGAGGAAGAAGATAAATATAAGCTACGAATCAATATAAATGGGCAATGAAAGATCAAAAAATGATTCTGAGCCCTTTATTCGTGCAAGTTCATGTTCATTTGTAGCTAAAAAATTACAGGAAGGTAAAAGGTGCCGCAGTATAACGTTTATGATTTAGAGAAGAACCCAGTTGGCGTATTAGAGCTCAATCCGGAGATATTTGAGGTTCCAATAAGAGAACACCTGTTTTATTATGTAGTAAACTGGCAATTGGCTAAACGTCGCTCTGGCACTGTTGCGACTAAAACGAGAGGCGAAGTGAGCGGTGGGGGAAAGAAGCCCTGGAAGCAAAAACACACAGGGCGCGCCCGTCAGGGGAGCATAAGAGCGCCTCAGTGGAGAAAAGGAGCGATAATCTTTGGACCCCATCCGCGAGACTGGTCTTACAGTATTCCCAAAAAGGTAAGACGCGAGGCTTTAAAGAGCGCCCTTTCTCTAAAACATAGAGATGGGAATTTATTAATACTTAAAGACTTTAATCTCCCACAGATAAAGACAAAGCAGGTTGTGAATTTTCTCAAGAGATTTGATTTGAATAGGGCTTTAATACTTGTAGATAGAGATAATGAGAATCTCAAAAAGTCTGCAAGGAATTTAGAAGATGTCAAGGTCCTAAAGGTAGATGGGCTTAACGTTTATGATTTGCTTAGATTCAATGCCCTTGTTATGACTCAGGATTCGGTTGCGAAGGTTCAGGAGGTGCTTAAGCGTTGAGGGATCCCGGAGAAATAATAAAGCGTCCCCTTATTACTGAGAAATCTTCCTCCATAAAGGAGGCGAACTGGTATATATTTGCGGTTGATAAAAGTTCTAATAAAAAAGAGATAAAATACGCGATTGAGAAGCTATTTAAAGTCAAGGTGGACAGAGTAAGAACTGTTACTCTGCCAGGAAAGGCAGTCAAAAGAGGGGGACGTATCTCGGGCAAGAGGTCTCCACTTAAAAAGGCATACGTGAGGCTAAAAGAGGGTGTGATAGAGTTCTTTGAGGGGGTATAAGAAATTATGGGTATTAAAAAATTTCGTCCTGTAACTGCGGGAAGAAGATTTATGACCGGATTTGATTTTGCAGAGATTACTACGGAAAAGCCCCATAGGCCTCTTACAGTGCCCCTTAAGCGTAAAACGGGTAGGAACTTTCAAGGTAGGGTTTCAAGTCTTCATCGCGGAGGCGGCCATAAGCGTCTTTACAGGATTATTGATTTCAAAAGGGATAAGTTTAATATCCCTGCAAAGGTGGCATCAATCGAGTACGATCCTAATCGTTCTGCAAGGGTTGCGCTTCTTAATTATGCAGACGGGGAGAAGCGCTATATAATAGCCCCGGATGGCTTAAAGGTTGGAGATAGTGTAATCTCCGGCGATGATGTTGATGTTATCATAGGCAATACACTTCCGATCAGGAGTATCCCGGTAGGGACGACCATTCACAACATAGAATTAAAGCCCGGAGCGGGTGGACAGATTGCCCGCGCTGCCGGGGCTTCGGCGCAGGTTATAGCAAAAGAGGGTGATTATGCTCAGATTAGAACCAGTTCAGGTGAAATTCGCCTTGTTCATATAAACTGTAGGGCGACCATTGGAAAGGTTGGAAATGTGGAGCACGAGTTGGTGATGATTGGGAAAGCCGGAAGGAACAGACATCTAGGGCGTCGTCCTAATGTAAGGGGTGTAGCTATGAACCCAGTGGATCATCCACACGGTGGTGGTGAAGGGAAGGCTCCACAGGGAAACCCTCAGCCTGTATCTCCCTGGGGATGGGCTACAATCGGATATAAGACAAGAAAGAATAAGAGGACAAATAAATTCATAGTGAAACGCAGGAGAATCGGTTACGGAATGGATTAATAAGATGGTATTTAGCCGAGAATATACACGAGTTATCACGAATGGAGTATCAGAATGCAGAACATAGAAAATAGTATATATGGGCTTGGGGTTTTTCTGTATTCAGTCTACTGTATCCCGCATTCCTCCTATTCGTGTTCATTTGTTGATAGGAGTAAATATGGCAAGATCGAAGAAAAAAGGACCTTTTATTGAGCCTAAACTTCTCAAGAAGGTTGAGTTAGCAAAGTCTTCTGGAGATCAGCGTATTATAAAAACCTGGTCAAGAGACTCAATGGTTATTCCTGAGATGATAGGACTTACGTTTGCCGTTTATAACGGGAGAAAGTTTATACCTGTCTACATAACGGAGCATATGGTAGGACACAAATTAGGGGAATTTTCCCCCACCCGCACATTTACCGGTCATGGTGCGGGGGACAAGAAGGCAAAGATTGAAAAAGCCGGAGGACCTGGACAAGGGTAAAAGACATGGTTTCACAAGCAGTACTCAAATATGCAAGAACATCACCAAAGAAGGCACGCGTGGTGCTTGATTTAATAAGGGGAAACGGAGTGGAAGAGGCTTTTACGGTTCTTGGTTCTCTCAGGCGAAGGCCCGCGCCGATTATTGCAAAGCTCCTTAAATCAGCCGTTGCCAACGCTGCTGAGAAGAACCATACGGATACCGAAACACTCTACATAAAGGAGGCTTACGCATCCGGCGGGCCTGCGCTTAAGAGATTTAGACCAAGGGCGATGGGAAGGGCCTATCCAAGAAAGAGAAGAACTACTCACATAACAATAGTGCTTGATGAAAGGGGGTTATAGATTGGGACAAAAAATCTGCCCGATTGGACTGAGAATAGGAATTACAAAGAGTTGGGATTCCAAGTGGTATGCCGAAAAGCAGAAATATACACGCCTTCTTCATGAGGATATAGAGATTAGAAATTTGATAAAAAAGGAATTCTATCAATCGGGAATCTCCAAAATTGAGATAGAAAGGGCGGCCTCTGAAAAGGTAAGAGCCATAATACATGCAGCCCGGCCCGGAATGATAATCGGCAGAAGGGGACAAGAGATCGAATCTCTAAGGCGCAATTTGAGTGCCATGACGGGTAAGGATATTTATCTCGATATTCGTGAGGTAAAGCGTCCCGAAATAGATGCACAGCTTGTCGCTGAAAACATTGCACTTCAGCTTGAAAGGCGCATCGCATACAGACGGGCGATGAAAAGGGTTATGGCCTCTGCCATTAGGCTCGGTGCTCTCGGAATAAAGGTCACGGTTGCCGGGAGATTAGGGGGAGCGGAGATAGCAAGAAAGGAGTGGTATCGTGAAGGCAGAGTCCCGCTTGCCACACTGCGCGCGGACATTGATTATGGGTTTGCCGAGGCAAAGACAACATTTGGTGTAATAGGAATCAAGGTCTGGATATTTAAGGGCGAGGTCTTAGAGAAAAAGGGACGACAGGCAAGCTAATAAATGAGGAAGACCAATGCTTCAGCCAGCAAGGACAAAATATAGAAAACAGCATAAAGGAAGAACAAGGGGACGTGCAACCAGAGGGGCGACGCTTGCATTTGGAGAATTTGGACTCCAATCGCTTGAGTGTGGTAGGCTTACCACTCAACAGATTGAAGCTGCCCGCGTTGCGGTAACGCGCCATGTAAAGCGCGGAGCAAAACTTTGGGTAAGAATATTCCCTGACAAGCCCGTAACGAAAAAACCCGCTGAGACGAGAATGGGAAAAGGGAAGGGCGATGTTGTTGGATACGTTGCCCCCATAAAAAGAGGGACTATGCTCTACGAAATAAGCGGTCTTGCCCCGGATGCCGCAAGAGAAGCGCTGAGACTTGCCTCTTATAAACTCCCGGTAAAGACGCGTATAGTCGTCCGGGAAGAGGGGGTTCTGGTAGGATGAAGTCAGTTGAGATTAGAGAGCTTAAAGGCGACGAATTAGAGAGAAAAGAAAGAGAGATAAGAGAGGAGCTGTTTAATCTGCGCGTTCAACTCTCCACGCGCCAGGCGACAAATGTTGGCAGGATAAAGAAGCTAAAAAGGGATCTGGCACGGGTGCTCACAATTCAGAGAGAAAGAAGGCTTGGGATAAGAAGTAAGTAAACGTATTTGCGGAGAAGAAGATGGAGAGAGGGAAAGTAAAAACTAGGGTCGGTATAGTTACAAGCAACAAGATGGATAAAACCGTTATTGTGGACGTTGTCCGGACGGTGAGTCATCCGAAATATGGAAAGCCTATAAGGAGGGTCTCCCGATTTAAAGCCCATGATAAAAACAACGAGTGCAGGATAGGCGATAAGGTTTTTATAACCGAGTCGAGGCCTCTCAGTCGTACAAAGAGGTGGAGGGTAAGCAGGATTCTTGAGCGTGCGGCGATTATTGAGGGAGAGCCTCAAGAGATTCTCAGCGAAGGAGAGAAAGCGCAATGATTCAGCCTACTACGATTCTTGAAGCCGCGGACAATACAGGGGCGAAGAAGCTCTTTTGTATAAGGGTGATGGGCGGGTCCAACAGAAAATACGCAAGGCTTGGGGATGTGATTGTGGTTTCGGTTAAAGAGGCTATCCCTAATTCAAAGGTAGAAAAGGGTGACGTTCATAGGGCCGTAATCGTTCGCACAAGAAAGGAGCAGAGGCGCTCAGATGGCTCCTACGTGAGGTTTGACGATAATGCTGCTGTGCTTATAACCAAAGAGGATGAACCCATTGGGACCCGTGTTTTTGGCCCTGTAGCCAGAGAGCTTCGTTCAAAGGGTTTTATGAAGATAATTTCACTCGCACCGGAGGTTGTCTAATCTATGGCAGCAGTAGAAACAGGGAAATTGCATATCAAAAATGGCGATACAGTTTATGTTATTTCCGGTAAAGAAAGGGGGAAGACGGGGAAGGTTATAAAGATTTTAAGGGATGAGAATAAAGCTATAGTGGAGAGGCTGAATGTGATAAAGCGCCATGCCCGCCCTTCTCAGAAGAATCCGAGCGGTGGAATAATTGAAAAGGAGGCCGGAATCCATATATCGAATCTCATGCTCTACTGCTCTAAATGCAAGCGTCCTTCTAGGATAGGGCGAAAGAGGCTTGCGAGTGGAGAGAAGGTAAGATACTGCAAGAGATGCAACGAGGAGATTAAGGGCTGATGGTTCCGAGACTTAAGACCCTTTATAAAGAGAATATTACTCAATCGCTCAAGAAGAGATTCGGATACAAAAACCCGATGGAGATTCCGCGCTTGGAGAAGATTGTGATCAATATGGGACTCGGTAAGATAAGCGATGGGGGAAAAGAGAATAAGATTATAGAGGATGCCGTTAAGGAGGTATCCATTATCTCCGGGCAGAGACCTGTAGTAACTAGGGCGAGAAAATCTATTGCGGGATTTAAATTAAGAGAGGGTGTACCTATTGGGTGTATGGTTACTCTACGTGGTAATAAGATGTATGAGTTTTTTGATAGGCTGGTTAATCTTGCCCTCCCTCGTGTGAGGGATTTCCGGGGGGTCTCGCCTCAGGGCTTTGACGGAAGCGGCAACTACACGCTTGGACTGAGAGAGCACACCCTATTCCCTGAGGTTGAGTATGGCAAGATTGAAAGGATAAAGGGGATGAATATAACGATCGTTACAACGGCAAAAACAGATGAGGAATCAAAGGAGCTTCTAAAGGGTCTGGGAATGCCCTTTAGGGAACGTTAAAAAAGCGCAGAGGCAGACTTGAATCTGTTACTCTATGGGGCTTTTGCACATAAAAAGAGGAACAAATGGCAACAAAGTCAATGATGGAGAAGCTGAAAAGGAAACCCAAGTTTGCTACAAGGCACAGGAATCGCTGTCCTCTGTGTGGAAGGCCGAGGGCATACTTGAGAAAATTCGGCATGTGTAGGCTGTGCTTCCGCCAGTCGGCAAGCTTCGGAAAAATTCCGGGTGTAAGAAAGGCGAGTTGGTAATTTGCTCTCTAGCCACGAATGAACGCGAATTCGTGTCAGTTTGTGGCTAAACAGGTATTTAAAAGAAAAATGAGGTAATACAATGACTGATCCGATTGCTGATATGCTTACGAGAATCAGAAACGCTTTAATAAATCGGTATAGCTCTGTGGAGATTCCTACCTCAAGAATTAAGGCTGAGATTGCCCGCGTCCTTAAAGAAGAGGGGTACATAGGTGAATATAGCCTAATTGAGGACGGAATTAAAAAGACGATCAAGATCGAACTAAAGTACACACCTGAAAAGGAGTCAGTAATAACGGAGATTCGTAGGATAAGTAGGCCTAGCTGTAGGGTCTATGTAAACAAAAACGAGATTCCAAAGGTAAAGGGCGGACTCGGAATCTCTATTCTTTCTACCTCAAAGGGGATTATGACTGGCATTCAGGCGCGTCGCTACGGGGTTGGTGGAGAGCTTATATGTACGATCTGGTAAATAGTCGTTAGCCGATGATGAGGTAAGATTCATGTCGAGAATAGGCAAAAAACCAATTGCCATACCAAGCGGGGTAAAGGTCGAGGTCAAAGACGGCTCCGTAGAGGTCTCGGGCCCCAAGGGAAGGCTCTCAAGGCGCATTCCTACGGGTATTGAGGTAAAGGTTAATGCTCCTTGGGTTCAGGTTGAGAGAAGGGGCGATGAAAAGGAATTAAGGGCACTGCATGGTCTTACGCGCGCTCTTATAGCAAATATGGTTTTGGGTGTTACACAGGGATTTTCCAAATCTCTCGATATTGTAGGGGTTGGGTATAGGGCCGAGCTCATTGGAAAGAGTGGTATTAGATTCAGCCTGGGTTATTCAAATCCGGTTGAATTCTCCCTTCCTCTGGGTGTTACTGCAACGGTTGAAGAGAGAGGAACAAGGGTGATTATTAATGGGATTGATAAAGAGGTTATAGGCGAGACTGGTGCAAGAATCAAGAGACTCAGACTGCCCGACTCATATAAAGGAAAGGGTATAAGATATACTGGCGAGTCGCTTAAACTCAAGCCCGGAAAGGCAGGCGCAAAGAAATGATGAAAAGAAGGTCCAGAAAGGAAAGACGGGACATAAGGCACCGTAGGGTAAGAAGGAATATAAGGGGCACACATAGCGTGCCACGGCTTTGCGTATTTAAATCTTCTAGCCATATTTATACGCAGATAATTGATGACTTAGCCCAGCATACCCTTGTTGCTGTGTCGTCTCTTACCCCTAAGATTAGAGAGATACTAAAGAATGATAAAAAGAAGAAGGTTGATATTGCCAAAATAGTTGGAAAGTATCTGGGCGAAGCTGCTCTATCAAAGGGCATAAAGAGGGTATGTTTTGATCGCGGTGGGTATCCGTATCATGGCAGGATAAAAGCAATTGCAGAGGGAGCCAGGGAAGCGGGACTGGAGTTTTAATTTTTAGAGATACCTAACGCCAATGATATGGTTATTCCTTGAGGAGGAAGAGATTTTGCCAAAAGAAAGAATTGATCCAGCCGGGCTTGAATTAAAAGAAAAGATAGTTCATGTAAGAAGGGTTGCCAAGGTAACAAAGGGCGGAAAGAGGTTTCATTTCACCGCTCTTGTGGTTATTGGAAATGGCAACGGTATTGTGGGAAGTGCTATGGGAAAGTCTAATGAGGTTCCAGACGCCATTAGAAAGGCGGTAGAGAAGGCAAAAAAGGATCTCATAAGGGTTCCAAGGCACGGTGGCACCATTACGCATGAGGTGGTTGGCGAGCACGGTTCAAGCCGGGTTATTCTAAAACCTGCTGCTCCGGGCACCGGGGTTATCGCAGGTGGGGCGGTCAGGGCTGTTGTTGAACTTGCTGGGATTCAGGATATTCTATCTAAGGTTTTAGGGTCAACAAATCCGCTTAATGTTGTTGAGGCGGTTATTAAAGGGCTTTCCTCACTTAGAACGCCTGAGGATGTGGCAAGGCTCAGAGGAAAGGAAGCGAAGGATTTAGACCTTCCCAGGTATTATGGGGTTTGAAGGAATGCTTGAAAGAGGATAAAAGAATGTTGGATAAACTGACTCATCCAGAGGGCTCGGTAAAGAATAGAAAAAGACTGGGACGTGGTCCCGGTTGTCACGGAAAGACAAGCGGAAGGGGGCACAAAGGACAGAGGTCACGCTCCGGTGGAAGGGTATCGCCATGGTTTGAAGGCGGGCAGACTCCGCTTAAGCTTAGGTCTCCAAAGCGCGGGTTTAAGAGTCCTCTGAAAAGAGTTTATGATGTGATAAACCTCAGGGACCTAAACGAATTTAATGAAGGCGATGTGGTAACACCTGAGGAACTCAAAAAAGGCGGCTTTGTGAGTGGAAAGAATCCCGTAAAGATTCTCGGTGCCGGAGAAATCACGCGTTCTCTTACAATAAAAGTCCAGGCCTTTAGCAAAGAGGCCCGTAGGAAGATTGAGGAACGCGGCGGGAAGGCAGAGATTATATGAGCAGGAATATAGCGTCCATACCCAAGATTCCGGAGCTTAATAAGAGGCTTCTGTTTACTCTTTTGATGCTCATTATCTATAGGCTTGGAGTATTCATTCCAACGCCCGGAATAGATCCGGAGCAGCTCTTGAGGATCTTTGAGCAGACCAGGGGTACGATATTCGATGTACTGAACCTATTTTCAGGCGGTGCGCTTGAGCGAGCTTCTGTGTTTGCATTAGGCGTAATGCCATATATTACCTCCTCGATTATCATGTCCCTCCTTGTGAAGGCCTTTCCTACGCTTGAAGCCATGCAGAAGGAGGGTGAGGCGGGAAGAAGAAAAATCAATCAGTACTCCCGTTACGGTACAATCCTCATCTGTGTTATTCAAGGTCTTATGCTTGCCATCACGCTTGAAGGCGGGCTCGGCTCGGGCGTATCTGTCGTGAGAGAACCGGGATGGATGTTTAGATTTATGACCGTCCTTACGCTTACGGCCGGGTCTCTTTTTATTATGTGGATAGGCGAGCAGATCTCTGAACGGGGGATAGGAAACGGCATATCCCTCATTATCGCTGTTTCAATTATTACAAGAATGCCTGCTGCGGTCAGGGATTCAATCAGGCTAATAGAAACCGGAGAGTTGACTGTTTTTGGGTTTATTCTTCTCATTGCGTTTATGGTTTTTGTCATAGGCGTGATAGTTTATGTTGAGAGGGCATATAGAAAGATCCCAGTTCAATATCCGAGGCGTGTAGTAGGGAGGAAGGTCTACGGTGGTCAGTCGTCTCATCTTCCGCTTAAGGTAAATACCGCAGGCGTTATTCCCCCTATTTTTGCCTCTTCGCTTCTGGTCTTTCCGGCTACAATTCTTAGTTTTGTCAATATTCCTATTCTGAGAACCATATCGGATTCGTTGCTTCAAAGAGGGATACTCCACGACCTTATTTATGCCGGGCTTATTATATTCTTTGCCTACTTCTACACCGCCGTTATATATAACCCGGATGACCTTGCGGATAACCTTAGAAAAAACGGCGGATTTATCCCAGGAATCAGGCCGGGGAAGAAAACTGCTGAGTATATTGAGAAGATCCTTGGAAGGATTACATTCATTGGAGCGATTTATGTCGCTGCGGTGTGCGTCCTCCCTACGGTTCTTCAAGGAGCGACATTTAATGTTCCATTCTACTTTGGTGGGACCTCGCTTCTTATAGTCGTAGGGGTTACCCTAGATACGGTGCAGCAGATCGAATCATTTCTCATTACACATAGTTATGAGGGGTTTATAAGAAAACGCGGAATGAAGGGACCCAGAAGATATGGAGTATAGATTTTTAGGGAAACTTTGATGAATCTGATAATTTTCGGACCGCCGGGGGCGGGAAAGGGTACTCAAGCCGCTCAGATTTCTGCGAAGTACGGTATCCCCCATATCTCGACCGGAGATATATTAAGGGCTTCTGTAAAGGAAGGTACAGAGATTGGGAGACTTGCAGAGTCTTATATGGATAAGGGTGAGCTTGTGCCAGATGACATTATGATTGAGATAATAAGAGATAGAATTGCAAGGCCAGATTCAAAAGGCGGGTTTCTCCTTGATGGATTTCCAAGGACTATTCCCCAGGCAGAGGCTCTAGATAGGATGCTCAGCAAAGAGCACCTAAAGATTGATAGTGTAATCTCAATTGAGGTGGACGACGAAGAGATAGTGAAGAGGATAAGCGGCAGGCGCGTTTGCGAAAAGTGCGGAGCCATGTATCATATTATCTATGATCCACCTACAAATATGGGATATTGTAATAAATGTGGGGGAGCTCTTTACACAAGAGACGACGACAGTGAGGATGTAGTGAGGACACGGCTTAAGGTTTACAGAGGACAAACTGAGCCGCTAAAGGAGTACTACAAAAGATCGGCAATCTTAAAGAGGGTTGATGGGGTGGGCACAATTGAGGATGTATTTGAGAGGATCGAAAAGATCCTAAGAACCGTTGGTTAATATATGATTTTTCTAAAGAGCGCAGAGGAAATAGATAAGATACGTGCCGCCTCTCAAGTGGTAGTGGGTGTTCTTGAGAGGCTTAAAGAGGAGGCGAGAGCCGGGGTTTCAACCTGGGACCTTGATAGAATTGCCGAGGAGCTATCTCGAAAGGCGGGTGCTACACCGGCTTTTAAGGGCTATCGAGGGTACCCAGCCTCTGTTTGTTTTGCTATAAACAACGAGGTTGTTCATGGAATTCCATCGAAAAATAAGATTCTAAAGGACGGCGACATCATAAGCCTAGATTTTGGCGCATTCCTTGACGGGTTCTATGGAGATTCGGCAATCACGGTTCCGATAGGCAGGCCGTCTGCGCTTGTTGAGAGGCTTCTTCATGTCACAAGGGATTCTCTCTACAAGGGAATCAAAATGGCGCGTCCCGGCAATAGGCTCTTTGATATTTCCCGTGCTATCCAGAGTTGCGTTGAGAATGAGGGATTTTCGGTTGTCAGGGCGTTTGTCGGACACGGGATTGGAAGGAAATTGCATGAAGACCCCCAGGTTCCTAATTTCGTTCCTGAGAATGGAAACTGGGGAAAGGGGATTAAATTAAGGGCCGGAATGGTAATTGCGATTGAGCCTATGGTAAATGTCGGCAGACCGGATGTCCGGGTATTGAGCGACGGCTGGACTGCTGTTACTGTAGACGGTACCCTTTCTGCGCACTTTGAGCATACAGTTGCAATTCTTGAAGACGGTCCCAGGATATTGACCTTATAGAGGAGTTATGGCGAAAGAGGAAAGAATAGAATTCGAGGGTACTGTGATTGAGGCGCTTCCTAATGCGATGTTTAGAGTAGAGATTGAGGGTGGTCATAAGATACTTGCTTACGTCTCTGGAAAAATGAGAACCAATTTCATACGGATTCTTCCAGGCGATAGGGTGAAGGTAGAGCTTTCTCCTTACGATCTAACCAAAGGGAGAATCACATACAGGCTTAAGAGATAGAAGTCGATATGTTAATTCGTTTGTATTTGTTGACCTTTTATGCATGGATAATGGAGGGATTGAGAGTTGAAAGTAAGGGCTTCGGTTAAGAAGATTTGCGATAAATGCAAGATCATAAAAAGACGTGGCACCGTTCGTATAATATGCGAAAACAGAAAGCATAAGCAAAAACAGGGTTAAGAATCGAGATAGCTTATGCTCTCTTAAACCAGAAGGAATATAATGGAGAATAAAGGCAGGAGAATTTAAGGATGCCAAGAATAGCGGGCGTGGATATTCCACCAAATAAAAGAATTGAAATAGGTCTTACATATATTTATGGGATTGGCCGTCCGACATCTAAAAGGATTCTCTCCCAGGCGGAGGTTGATTTAAACAAGCGTTCCGGGGACTTAACCGAGCAGGAGGTTGCTAAAATCAGGGATATAATTGAGAGGGATTACACGGTTGAGGGTGAACTGAGAAAAGAGGTTCAGACAAATATCAGGCGATTAATCGAAATCGGTTGCTATAGGGGGATGAGGCATCGCCTGAACCTTCCGACCCGCGGGCAGAGAACGCGCTCCAATGCGAGAACAAGAAAAGGACCCAGAGGCACGGCGATTACGAAAAAGAAAAAGGTTAAAGGTTAAATCGGAGGTATAACATTTGGCTAAGAAAAAGACGGCTAAAAAGGGTAAAAGGTTTGCGGATCAGGGAGTGGCTCACATTCAGGCTACTTTCAATAACACCATAATTACAATCAGTGATAATCATGGAAATGTTATTGCGGCATCGAGCGGGGGTATGAAGGGATTCAAGGGAACGAGAAAAGGAACCCCCTTTGCCGCTCAGATTGCTGCCGAAGACGCTGCAAAAAAGGCGATGGATCATGGAATGAAAAGCATTGCGGTTTATGTCAAGGGGCCTGGTCCTGGAAGGGAACCTGCGATAAGGTCACTTCAGTCGGCCGGACTCAGAATTACAATGATTCGTGACGTTACTCCAATTCCCCATAATGGTTGCAGACCGGCTGGAAGAAGAAGGGTATAGGGTGATTCATAATTTATGGATAATTAGTCACAATTTCAAGGGGGTCATTTGAGAATTGGCAAAATACACAGAGGCTGTTTGCAGGATTTGTAGAAGAGAGGGCATGAAGCTTTTTTTAAAAGGAGAGAAGTGCTACACCAAGTGCACGCTTGAGAAGCGGCCTGACAAGGCTCCGGGAGAGCATGGTTTGGTTCGTCCTAAGTTTTCAGAGTTTGGAATAAGACTTAGAGAGAAACAGAAGGTAAAACGTATCTACGGTCTTACTGAGAACCAGTTTAGAAGATACTTTGAGAAGGCCTCTCGTGTTAAGGGTGTTACGGGCCAGGTTCTTATCTCTTCCCTTGAGAGAAGGCTTGATAACGTGGTGTATCGCCTCGGCTTTGGAAGCTCAAGGAGAGAGGCACGCCAGATGGTACGCTATAGGCACATACTCGTAAATGGTAGGAAAGTAGATATTCCTTCTTACGATGTCAAGGTGGGCGATACTATTGAGGTAGCCCCTGAGAGTCGAAAGCTAGATAGAATAAACCAGTCTTTTGAGCTCCTCTCAAGGAGAGGAGTTCCCGAATGGCTTGAACTCGATAGGGAAAACTACAGAGGACATGTAAAAAGACTTCCCGTCAGAGAGGATGTTACAGTTCCGATTGAAGAACAGCTAATAGTGGAGTTCTATTCGAGAGTTTAGTCCGTTGTTTCTAATTCTTAGTAATTATTTAGCCACTAATTGACACGAATGATCACAAATGAAAAGAAAAAATCGAATACTAGAGATTTAAAAATCATTTTATTCGTGTTTATCTGTAGCTAATTACTAAATAAAAATAGGGAGGGAGGCAAGGTGAAGGATTTTCAGAGAAATTGGCATGATCTTATAAAACCAAAGAGGCTTGAGCGGGATGAAAAGACCTCTACTCCAACTTATGGGAAATTCGTATGTGAGCCGCTCGAGCGTGGATACGGAATTACTCTAGGAAACGCCCTGAGAAGGGTGCTACTTTCCTCTATTCAGGGTTCTGCCATTACTTCGGTTAAGATTGAGGGTGTGCTTCATGAATTCTCTACTATTACCGGCGTCAAAGAGGACGTTACGGAGATTGTTTTAAATCTCAAAGGGATTGAACTCAAAATGCATACGTATGAGCCGCAGGTGCTGAGGGTCAGCGCTGGGGGGGAATGCGACGTTAAAGCGGGCGACATCTCCACCGGACATCAGGTTGAAATCCTAAATCCCGATCATCATATAGCTGCGCTCTCTGAAGGGGCGAGGCTTGAGATGGAGATGACAGTTGAAATGGGGCGTGGTTATGAGCCGGTAGAGAGACGGGGGGATGCGCGTGCCATAGGCGTTATTCCAATTGATGCGCTTTTTTCCCCTGTAAAGAAAGTGAACTATATGGTTACAAATGCAAGGGTCGGTAGACGCACGGACTACGAAAAGCTCACGCTTGAGATATGGACAAATGGTATAATTCTCCCTGAAGATGCACTTGCGTATGGAGCGAAGATTTTAAGAGAGCAACTTACGGTGTTTATTAATTTTGATGAAAAAGAGGTAGATGCCAAAGTCGAGACTGAAGAGAAAAAGGAAATAATGGGGACGGAGGACATCCTTTTTATGACGCTTGATGATTTGGACCTTTCAGCGAGGTCTTTAAATTGTCTAAGAAAAGCCAATGTTGAGTACGCGGGGGATTTAATTCAGAAGACTGAAGAGGAGCTTTTAAATCTCGAAAACTTTGGTAAACGTTCCCTTGTAGAGATAAAGGGCAAACTCGCTGAGCATGGACTCAGCCTCGGGATGAAGATTAATAAAGAGGTATTTGAAGCTGAGAAATCGAAGCGGCCGAAAGAGAGAAGGGTTTCGTATTAATATTTTTGTATGGGCAATTCATGAATTGCCCATACTTGTTGGAGGCTGTGCTATATGCGACATAGGAGAATTGGAAGAAAACTCGGAGTTGTTACAAAACACAGAAGTGCCTTATTCCGCAATATGGTTACGGATTTTCTGCGCCTTGGAAGGATTCAAACGACCGACACCAGGGCTAAAGAACTAAGGAGGATTGCTGAGAAATTAATAACCGTTGCTAAGCGGAGTACTCTTCATGCAAGAAGGCAGGCCGCTTCAGTCGTCAGGGATAAAGAGACACTGAAGAAACTATTTGACGAGATCGCCCAAAGGTACAAGAATCGCCCCGGCGGATATACTAGGATTGTAAAGCTCGGTGCAAGGCGCGGCGATAATGCGCCAATCTCCATAATTGAGCTTGTGGA
>PSLL01000008.1:15688-22868 GCA_040289575.1 Candidatus Dadabacteria bacterium
AAGCGTAAGAAAAAACCAAAAACCACACCAAAAGGGCAAGTAGCGGCTAAAGAGGTGGTTGAAGCCAAGAGCGGCAAAAAAGAGGCCGCCGAAGAACTTGGGCTGGTTGGAGCGGAAGGAGAAAAGTCCGAAGGAACTACAAAAGAGGCTACCTCAGAGTCTTCAGGGAAAACCGAATAAACCGGGTTTATCTGAGACTTATCAATTTCTTAGACAGGCCTTCTTGATTATTTTCGGCTAATACTACCAATCTCATTTTGAAATACTGCATTGGATAGAATTCACCCTGCTAGACCCATGAATCCTGATAATGTAGCAATAGATTTATCTAAAATTCATAATATAGATAAGCCCTTTTGAGTACTTCTTTTAAACTTTCTTCCTTCCTACTAGCTATAGGCGACATCGCAGGGTTAGTTTGTGGGTGGTTTACTTGCTGTTCTAATTTTTCCTTACTGATTCTCCATCTACTTCCCTTTTGTGTTCTGTGTTTTGAATAAAATTTCTTTGCTTCCTTAAAAGGAATTTGCATCAGCTCTTCTTCTTTTGTCCCTTGGCTTTCGGCATTTTCTCCGAATAGTGTTATTTGTTTAAATATTTCGTCTGAATTATAAGGGAGTAGATCTTCCAAACTCAGATTTGACTTAGGCTGAATGGAACTATTGGAAACTGAAATACGGGGTTTGAATATGTGCTTTTCATCCTTATTATGGGCAAATACGGTGATGATAATAATCTGTAAAATTATCCCTAAGGTCAATAACCTAATTAAAGTCTCCCTTTTGCTTATATGCGAGAAGAAGTTTCCCCAATAGCCTACTTTCATTGCTAATTGAGTCACGACTTCTAATCTTTTTAATTTTTCTATTTTCATATTAAGAGTATCGGCAAGCTCCTTAGCATTGCTGTGCCAGTCTTTTAGAATTCTGGCTATAGCGTGAATATCTGTCTCAAGTAATTTGTAGCCCCCAGGTTTTTTCTTCGCTTCGGTTTTTTCTTTAAAAATCTCAAATGCGGTGATATTCTCATTTTTAGGGACTTCTTCTGTTTGAATAAACGAATCGATTTCAGATTGGCCGAATAGGGATTCTGCTTTTCCTACTATTCTAATACCATTCTCGGTGTGTACTAACGCACAATTCCTATTGTATGGCTTTTTCCTCTCACGAAGAACCATATCCGCATAATAGAGTAAATCCGCCGGTTTCTTCGCATTTACCATCGGATATTCCGATATACCAAACCTAGCCGTCACTCGCAATTCTTTTCCTCCGAACGGAAAAGTAAGGGCTGAGATAAAACGGCTTATCTCTTCAGCCACTATCATTGCATTCTCTAAGACCGTGTGTGTGAATAAGACAACAAATTGCTTCTCACTGTACCTGGCAACTATATCTGAATGCCTCACCATGGCTGGAATAAGTCTGCCTATCTGCTGTAATACCTGATCCCCTAAGATATTTGCATATGAGTGATTCATTGACTTAAAATCATCTATATCAAAAATGCAGCATGATAGAGGAATATCATAACGTTTAGCTCTCTTGAACTCTTCACTAAGGCGCTTCATAAAATAATCTTTGTTCAAAAGCCCCGTAAGCTTGTCCCTGATTAATTCTGTTTCTAATTCTTCTTGACTAAAAACATTTTCTAAGGCTGCCCCCGTCATTTCGGAGAATAAATCTAGTATCTCTTTATCATGTACATTTATTCCTCTACCGTTCTTCTTTCCCTCCGCTGCCAAAACAATTATGACCCGTCCTTTCACTTTGATCGGGATTATTGCAAGAGACGGCAAAGGCGTTAAATTGTGTAAATTGTCGAGCTTAAGCGCTAGCCTCAGGTCAGGTGAGACTTCTTCTCCTTCAAAAGCTGCTAATGATTTTCCTTTAGTAGCAACCTCACCAAATCCTCCTGCCCATTCGGATAAAGGGAGTTGAACGGTGGGCACTTCCTCGGTAAATCCGAGGTATGACATAAGAGAAAGTACTCCTTTTTCCCAGTCCACTTTTCTAATAGTTACATGGCTAAAGTCAAAATATTTAACCAAGGCTTCGGCAAGGTATTTGTAAATCTCAGGCTCGGTAATAGCTTTTGTAATGTGATTGACGGCTGTTTGTACCCTCTTTAAGCTATCTGAATTATTGTCTATCATGCTTTATTCGCTTCTTTGTCTTGTGTATCCTAGCTAATACACATCTCTGGATGAAAACCAAACTTATAATTTTTTGTTGTTTTTCCTAATTGTTCTTCCTTTCCTCTACGACCTTAAGGGCATTGGGATTGTAAGAGAAAGTCCAAATAGCAGGAAGGAATAAGATATAGAGAATATCTGAATTATAAACCATGCTTCCTTCGGTAACCCAGCCATCATAGGTCATTTTCGTGACCTTTAGATCCGCGGTTTTGTGCCCCATCCTTTCGAATGGTTTACCCTTTCGGTTAGCATTGATCTTTTAATTAGAATTATTAATACGCTTATGTGAGTTTGTCAATATAGTGTTGATAAGGATTATTTTGTTTAATTTTGACGACTAAAACTATAAGCTCAGCGGAGAATCTGATACCTTAGAGAACAAAATAATAATCAGATACTCAATCTTACTTATAATCTCTAGTTTAGGTAGACGTGTGTTGATATGTGATTATTCGGGGAGAGTATATGTAAAACTAACCCTTAAGTGATTAGCATCGTATGTGGAGATCTCACAGAAGGCATCTTCTCCTAACACCTTCTTTATACCTCTAATATCGCCTTCGTTAACCTTATTAACAAATATAAAATGAATAACCAGAGTAAGTTCGTCTATAAGTTCATATTCTGCCAGTCTTTTAAGTGAGGGTATTCATCTTTAGAAAGGCCCCTCCTAAGTCTATCCCGTACTACTACTATAACTTCTCCTCTATCTCTCGGCATACTACTAATCATCACTATAATGAATTTTCACAAAAATAATACCTGTAACAATTCTCCATGAATATAAACCAATTTTATGCACGAGTTTTTTACTTTGGTATAGTCTCACAAAGAGAAAGCTAATGTCAAGCAAGTAAAATTTTTGGATATTCGAATATTAATATGACTATGAGATATTTTCACTCGGATAATTCGCTTGAGGAAGCAGAGGAGACTTTAGTGAATTTTAAAAGTGCTACTACCAATATCACTGCCGGTAGGGATTTACATTAACCTAACTAACTTGATTTATTTATTTTTCTAAGGAATTATTACGAATACATTGTGATTATAATGAAAAAATTAACCGAATTACCCAAATTTGACCGGCCTCGTGAAAGGCTTCAGACAAAGGGTGCAGAGGCGTTATCCGACCTGGAACTCATTGCTATACTCCTAGGAAGCGGGATTAAGGGGCATGATGTGATGACTGTGTCGGGGCGTATATTGAAGGTATTGGATGCCAACAACGGAAAACCGAATTTAGAAGAACTCCAGGGAATTGAAGGTGTGGGCTTGGCTAAGGCGACGCTTATCATTGCCGCTCTGGAACTCGCCCGCAGGCGTATTCGACCGGAAAGATTAAAGATTACGTTTCCGACCGACGTGCTTCCGCTGATTGCTCACTTTGCCGACCGAAAGCAGGAGCATTTTATATGCATCTCTGTCAACGGCGCAAATGAGGTAATTACAACACGCGTTGTTTCTATAGGATTGGTCAATAAAACTCAGGTGCATCCCAGAGAGGTATTTGCCAATCCGATTACAGACCGAGCTTCCGCCATCATTGTTGCCCATAACCATCCGCTTAGCAGTTTGACGCCGAGTAAAGAAGACATTGAAGCCACAATGAGATTAAAAGCTGCCGGAGAAACTCTGGGAATCAGGCTACTTGATCATATTATTTTTAACCGGAAGGGATATTATAGTTTTTTAGAGCATGAGCAATTATGAGTAGGAGCGACTCGCCAATCACCCATTTAAGGAGTCGATAACTTTATGAACCGCACAGGACTGATTCTCGATGCCAAGACTATATCTGACTTGGTTAAATTAGCCAAAGAGGCTGAAGATGCAATGTTTGATTCGGTTTGGACTACCGAACTCTATAGAACTACATTCGGTCAACTCTCTGCCGTTGCTCAGTCTACAAATAGGATCAACCTTGGCACTGCGGTTGCCCTTGCGTTTGTAAGAAGCCCGTTTATCACCGCACTTACCGCGCTTGATATAGATGAGATTTCAAATGGAAGGCTCGTTCTTGGACTCGGAACCGGGGCGAAGCGAACAAATGAGATGTGGCACGGGATAGCTCACGGGAGGCCTGTTGCACGGATTAAAGAGTGTATTGATGTGATTAGGCTTATAATCAGCAAATCCCACCTGGGTGAACCTATTCTATATGATGGCAATTATTATAAAATCAATACCAGGGGGTATCATCGTCCATTTGAGCCTTTGAGGTCTAGGATTCCTATTTATCTCGCGGGGGTCGGCAGATATATGACTCAGGCTGCAGCGGAGGTATCGGACGGCTATTTAGGACACGTTGTGTGCTCGCTTGGGTATATCAAGGATGTATTAAGTGCGAGTATAAAGGCGGGGCTTGCCCGTTCTCAAAGAAAGCGGGGGGATTTTATAGTCTCTTCAATTATCACGTGTGCCATATCAAATGACAAAAAGGGGGCGAAGAGGGCGGCACAGGCTACAATAGCCTTTTATGCGACCGTACGCACATACGAGCCACCCTTTCGTATGCACGGATTCGAGAGGGAGACCGGAAGAATCAGAGAGGCATTCTTCAGAAGAGACATTAAATCCATGATTGAAAACGTAACCGACGATATGGTTCGAACGTTTGCGGTAGTAGGGGACGCGGATGAATGCCGAAGGAGGATAGATGAGTATAGGGAGTATGTGGATTTGCCAATCCTCAGCGCACCGCATTATTTCTTAGATTTTGAACAGGTGAAAGAATACCAGAATGCGATTTTAGAGACATTCGGGAAATAGTGAAAGAAGGGTAGAGGTGCCTGCTTTACATTTTATATGTGTTTTGGTATAGATATACCACTGTAAATTCCTTAAAGGAGGTTGAGGGATGAGAAAGGTTATAGCATTCTTTGCGTTTTTCTTCGTGTTTCTTCTTTCTCCCTATGGTTTTTCCGCGGGGGAGAAGATAAATATCAATACCGCCACGCCCGATCAGCTTGTCAATTTACCGGGTATAGGCAAGGTACTGGCTCAAAGGATAGTAGAATATAGAACCAAAACCCCTTTCAAAACGATTGAAGAGATAAAGAACGTAAAGGGAATAGGCGATAAAGAATTTGCAAAGATAAAGGACTTAATCACCGTAGGAGGACCGGGGGAAGAGATCAAGCCTGCTAAAGAAACGGGAACTACAGCCGGAGGAGTTACGGCCACACCCACGCCTGCTAAGAAGAAAAGAGGCAACGGGATGGCTACGCCTGCGCCTACTAAATAGGATTGCGATGGATGAGGATAGGAGAGGTTATCTCTAGGCCCGCGTTTAATAAATGGTAGTCCAGTTTTTCTCTTCCTCCTTTTTGATGTCGGCCAGCATCTTTTGTCTGCGCAGTTCTTTGACAGCGAGTTTTGCGGTAGTAAGCCCTAGGGTTGTACATTTGGGGCGCGCCATGCCTAATTCCTGTCCCACTATATCTAAAATAACATTTGGGCCCATTGCCTCTACCTCATCCAGGGTTTTACCTATTATTATTTCGGTAGTTATAGAGGCCCCAGCCTGACTGACAGTGCATCCTTCCCCCAAAAAGGTTGCGTTTTTAATGCGCCCTTCGTCATCCACATTTAGGTAAATCGTCACTATGTCTCCACAGCCGGGATTTCCCCATTCCTTAACCACATAGGCATTATCAAGGGCACCGTAATTCCTGGGGTTTTCATAGTGGTCTAAAATCAGCTCCATTCGCTCTTCGCGGTTCATTTCCATAGTATCTTACCTCAAAAATTGTGTCTTATGTAAAGGTAGGGGCAATCATACCGTACCCCTACGTATTCTTAAGGTTTTTCAATAGGTGCTCTGACCAGATTTCCCCACTCCGTCCATGATCCGTCATAGTTCCTTACATTCTTGTATCCCAGGAGGTATGTAAGAACAAACCATGTATGCGATGACCTCTCCCCAATTCGGCAGTATGCAATTACATCGTCATTGGGTCTTAGCCCCTGCTCGCCCTCATATATCGCTTTTAATTCGTCGGCGGATTTAAACGTCCCGTCCTCCTTTGCAGCACGTGCCCAGGGGACGTTCTTTGCACCGGGGATATGTCCTCCTCTCAGTGCCCCTTCCTGAGGATAGTTCTCCATGTGAAGCAACTCACCTGTGTATTCCTTAGGCGAACGGACGTCAATGAGGGGTTTCTTTGATTCTATATGTTTCATTACATCATCTCTAAATGCCCTGATGGATTCGTTGATATGGGAGACCTTATAGTTTGTCTTAGGGTATTGAGGAACATCCTTTACTAATGGGCGCTTCTCCTCTATCCATTTCTGCCTTCCCCCATTCATAATCAGGCACTTCTCATGCCCCATCACCTTAAATGTCCAGAATGCATAACATGCCCACCAGTTGTTTTTATCCCCATAGAAGACTACAGACGTGTCGTTTGCAATGCCCTTTTCAGACATGAGCTTCTCGAAATTTTCCTTATTTATATAGTCGCGGATTAATGAATCCTGAAGCTCCGTTTGCCAGTCAATTTTGATTGCGCCCGGAATGTGACCGACATCATAGAGCAGGACATCCTCATCAGATTCGACTATTCTAATACTTGGGTCATTTAAATGGTCGGCAACCCACTGTGTGCTGACCAAAACCTCTGGGTGTGCATATTCAGCCATTATGGTTACACCTCCTTAAATTTTAGTGATTTCTTTTTCGTAGTTTCGCAAGAGACATGCCAAGTTAGACTATATGATTTTATTAGACTTTTCAAGGAAATAATATTGACCCTCGATTATTACGTAGCCAGTTCGTATATTTATTCTACAATTGCAAATCGGGGTTCTTTCCTTTTCAAATCTGTGATATGATAAAAATAGGTAACCAATTTAAAAGGGAGGTTATCCCCATGGAGAATTTAAGGGTTAGAGATTTAATTGGTAGGCGGGAAAGGATCTACTCCGTGGATGCCGATGATACGGCGGATGTGGCCGCCCTAAAGCTCCGAAATTTTA
>PSLL01000008.1:22886-42469 GCA_040289575.1 Candidatus Dadabacteria bacterium
GGACTATAGGTGTTCTAAAAAATGGGGCGCTGGTTGGGGTCATAGGACAAAGCGACCTTGCAAATAAGGTTGTGGCTATGAGTAGAAGTCCCTCAGATGTTAAGGTCTCCGAGATTATGGACACCAATATAGTGGCGGTTCAGCTTAATACATCCTTCTTTGAGTGCCTGGAACTCATGGATAAACACCATATCTCACATCTGGTTATACTGGACGACAACAGGAAATATTACGGAATGCTTTCATGGAAAGACCTGCAACAGAGATTGGTTGAAGAGCTGAAGCATCAGCTTGAGTTGACTCAGGAATACGCCTTTGGGCCGCATTGCAATCTGTTTTTGAATCAGCTAAGAAAATAGCAGTAAATGATTGATATACTCGCTACTTATCATGAGAATTCTATTTCTCTCACTCTTTTCGGATCAAACTCCCGGATCAGATTTAATTCCTCTTCCGTCGGTGGCGGAGTAAAGGGGACGGGCGAAACCGGAAAGCC
This sequence comes from Candidatus Dadabacteria bacterium, assembly GCA_040289575.1. Classification (GTDB taxonomy): domain Bacteria; phylum Desulfobacterota_D; class UBA1144; order Nemesobacterales; family CSP1-2; genus PSLL01. The sequence continues at coordinate 23,383 of PSLL01000008.1, forward strand.
CGTATTTTCTCTAACCTCTTCATAACTCGAATATGGATGAATGGTATCTAATACGAGGCTTCCTTTTTCTTTTCTAAAGACCGCAAGAGGTGTAACAACTCTATAGAGGTTTCCGCTTGCCGTAACAATCGGGCATTTATCTATGAACGTGCGCCTGTCGTGCCTTGTTCTCCACAGTATTACGCGCCTGGTGTTCGGATAAATCAGGGCGCTTCCTGCACCGCCCGTAAATTGGGCTTTTATCCTCTCGCCTTCTGCAATGTGACTCAGATTAAAATTTCCATATTTATCTATCTGTACTCCTGAGAGGAACGCAACATCCAGTTCCCCCCTTGCCGAGATATCAAATATCTCGGCAAGGGTGATAGATGCCCTTCCTTTATAGAGTTGATTGTGAACGGTTGTGTGTGGAGCAAAATCGGGGGTTGGATTGATTCTTCCGGGAATATTGAGCCAAGTGAGGTTTGGATTGTAGAGTCTTCTGCCGAGCCAGATTGCAAAAAAGGGGAGATTCGATGCCACACCCATAAATGCGTTTTCTGCATCTCTAAGAAGCCGAGCCATCGTAACTATCATCATATCGGCCTTTGAAAATTCTGTTGATTTACCCACAATTAAGCCCCTTCCTTTTTAGCCACGAATGAATATAAGTAAAATAACTAAATAACAAATCTAACCGGACGCTGACTGTCATTCTGAGCGAAGCGAAGAATCTAATACATCTAAAAATCAAGATGCTTCACAGAGTTTACACTGAGCAGAGCGAATGTGTTCAGCATGACTTTTAGCGGTGTTTTTATGGCTCAACCTCAAGGTCTAACCTCTTCAAGATAATATCTAAGTCCTTCCCTATCTTTTATTGATAGATACTTCTTTATGTGCTCGGAGGAGTAGTCATAATACGGATAACACGCTCCTGGAAAGGCGCCTTTTGGTGATTCCACAACAGCCGATACCTTAAATCCAGGGATAACGGCTAAGTCTCCTTCCATCGTGATTTCATCCTTAGAAACTATCTTCTCCGTTGTGACAATAATCTTCTTTGCGGCGCGGGTCATGAAAATATCCTCAAAAACCGGCCCATAGATAATGGCGTTTCCTTCTTCATCCGCCTTCTGGGCGTGAATCACAGCCCAGTCGGGATAGATAGCGGGCACAGTTAATACCTCTCCCTCTCCATAGGGGTTATTTACGGCTTTAAATTTATTAACCAGATAACTCTCGCCTAAGTTGGCAATTGGCATAAAGGGTACTCCAAATGCCGCTGCTCTGAGGCTTGATATGACTGTATAGCAGGAGTTTTCCTCAAAACGGACTTTTCCTTCTTCAACGGCGCGCCGGAAATTGGGCGCAAGACCGAATTCGGCTTCAAAGCTCACGTACCCTGCTGTAACTTCATCTAGGCATTCTGCAAAGCAGAGCAGATCAAAGTCGTAATTTGCCGCCGTTTTCATAACCTTAAGCCCCTTTTTTCCCTGACGTGCAATCTCTCTTGCAAAGGCTGCAGGTATACGCTGAAGGAGGAGTCCCCCCATAGCCAGCCTCTGTCCGTCGGATATAAGGGATGCCGCCTCTTCAATTGTCTTTACTTTACTATTCATCTGGTTAGGTGTCTCCTGATTTTAGTTGATACATAATCAAAGATTAGCATAAACCAGGAATAAAAAGAAGAAAAACCCCTTTTATTATAATATTGGGTAGGGATTTGAAGCAATATTTTATCATCTCCAAAACTTAAAACCCCAGTCCATGACATTTTTTGTCACATAAAGCTCTCTCTGTGGAGTCAATTCTGAGGAATTGACTAAACATATTTTACGAGTATAACTGTTTAAATACGTTGATTTGAAAAACTAATTACCACTTAATTTTATACATTAATTTTGATTAGATATATTTCCTTTTGGTTATTATAATGACTTTTCTCATCTTAGTATTTAACCATTATTAAATGGAAATAATATAGAATAAATTATGGAATCATAAATGGCACAGATATTGCAAATAACAAAGCAGGAAAAATTATATATCAAAACCCAGGGAGCTAGGGTGTGAGTACTAAGGGTATTCTAGATAATGAATCCAATCTGTTTAAGGTATGCCTCTACATTTTAACGGTAATCGTTATCATAACTGGGATCTTAAAGCTGACTTTACCACAAACAGTCTTGCAGAAGCCCTTAAGCCCGGTCTTATCTCCCTATAGTTATAATTCAATTCGGCAGAAGTACCTTCTTAAAAAAGAGGATTCCATTAGAAAAGTTTTAAAAGAGGCTTCTGAGCTCTATTCGGCAATTCTTGGATATTTGACTTCTCCTCTTATTACGAACTTATACTGGGAATCGCTCATTAATATAGGAAAGCCACTTCATTATACCTTCTTTTTCGCTTTACCTCACCACAGATCACCGCCTATTTTTAGTTGAATCTCCTTAGTTTAGCTATTACCACTCTAGAAAAACTAATCCGCCCTGTTTCTTGTCATATTCAGGACAGAGTTAGTTTGGCAATTTCCCTTGGGAAGGGAGGAAATAAATGGAAATACAGAGAGTAAATACACTAAATGAAAAGCACAGGTATTTAGGTGCGGGACGTCATGTACCCAACTTCTTCATAGTGGGTGCTGCAAAGTCTGGTACAACGTCGCTTTATCACTACCTTAAACAACACCCTGAGATCTATATGAGTCCTGTAAAAGAACCAAAGTACTTTCTTGCATCTATAAACAAATTCCCTCACAATGGACCTGGCGACATTGAGGTTGATAAAAAAATTATTAGAACATGGGATGAGTACTTAAAACTTTTTAGCAATGCCTCTGTCGAAAAATGCATCGGAGAGGCTTCTTGTGGTTACCTTTATTACTGTGAACTTGTTGCACCATCAATAAAACGCATCAGCCCTGAGGCAAAGATAATTATAGTTTTAAGAAATCCCGTAGAAAGGGCCTTTTCTGCGTATTGTTATCTTTTTAGGGAAGGTAGAGAAACCCTCAGCTTTGAGGAAGCCCTGAAGATTGAAGAAGAGAGGAAAAAAAGGAATTATGAATTTATATGGTTTTATAAAGACCTTGGTTTTTATTATTGTGGGGTTAAAGCTTATCTTAATACATTTGGTGAAGAAAATGTAAAGATATGCTTATATGATGATTTCAAGCGAAACCCTCTTGGAGTTATAAAGGACATCTTTAGATTTCTTGGAGTAGATGAAAACTTTGTTCCGGACATATCTATAAAACATAATGTCTCGCAAATAGCTAAAAATAAATCTTTTCAGAACCTTCTTTTAGATTACAATCATCCTCTAAAGAAGCTGTTTCGCTCCCTCTTATTGAATGCAGTGGGCAAAGAAAATACTGAGAAGTTGGTTAATTATTTTAGGAATGTGAATTCAGTAAAGATGAAACCAAAGACAAGAAGATATTTAGCCGAGTTTTACAGGGATGACATCTTAATGTTACAGAGTCTAATAAGGCGAGACCTCTCGGATTGGCTAAAATAGAATCTTGTATTGAGAATATCATCACCTGTTGGTGATTATTTCTTCTCTTCAAATGAATTTAAGAAATGGGTAATGAGATAAGTGAGTTTTTCATGCTCAAGAAGGAATGAGTCATGTCCATAAGTAGATTCGATTTCATGGTAGGTAACATCTATACCATTTACATTTAGGGCTTTTACTATCTCCTTTGACTGATATGAGGGATAAAGCCAATCCGAAGAGAATGAAGACACGAAGACCTTTTTACATCTGATTCTCTTAAATGATTCCTCTAGGCTTTCGTATCCCTCGGAGGCATCGTATATATCAATTGAGCGCATAAGATAGATATAGCAGTTTGCATCAAACCGCTGGACAAACTTTGAGCTTTGATGCTCTAGATAACTTTCGATCTCAAATTTGCTGTCCAGCCGTATCTTCATCGTGCCCGGGTCTGTGTGTCTCCTACCAAACCTCTGCCAGAGCCACTTGTCGCTTAGATATGTTATATGTCCTATCATTCTCGCAATTGCAAGCCCTCTGTTCGGGGGTTCTTTTCCGTAGTAATCTCCTCCATTCCAATTGGGATCACTCATAATTGCCTCAAGTCCAACTTTATGGATAGCAACAGACTGGGGGGTTGCCCTTGAAGCAGAGGCAATGAGGATTATCGAGTCTACCATATTGGGATAAAGAAGAGCCCATTCAATTGCCTGCATTCCTCCCATTGAGCCACCGGCAATTGTGCGAAGGCGATTTACCCCAATATAGTCTAGGAGTTCTCTTTGCACGCGTACCATATCGCGTATTCCAATTAATGGAAAATCTAAGCCATAGTGCCTTCTGGTTTCTGGATTAATTGATGCAGGTCCCGTTGTTCCATAGCAACTCCCTAGGATGTTAGAGCAAATAACAAAATACTTATCTGTATCGAATGCCTTTCCGGGACCAATCATAACATCCCACCAACCTGGATATTTATCCTGAGAGCTGTGTTTCCCTGCGGCATGTGCACTTGCAGTAAGGGCGTGTTCAATTAGTATTGCGTTATCTCTGGTATCATTTAGTTCACCGTATGTTTCATAGGCAACAGTAATCGGTCCGAGTTTCTTACCGTTGTCGAGGATGAATTCATTAGGCGGATATGCAAATGTATAATATTTGGTCTGAACAATTCCGACAGAGCCGTGCTCTATAATAACTACGGGTGATTCTCCGATCTCTTTTTTAGTCATGCCTTTGCTTTCTGTGATTTCTCCAGTGCCTGATCAACATCCCAGAGAATATCGTCGAGTGTTTCAAGCCCAACCGAGATTCGAATCATATCGGGAGTTACACCGGCCGTTATCTGCTCCTCTTCTGTAAGCTGACGATGTGTTGTAGAAGCCGGATGAATCACAAGGGTTTTTGCATCCCCTACGTTTGCAAGATGGCTCAAGAGCTGAACGCTTTCAATGAATCTCACACCGGCGTCCTTTCCGCCTTTAATTCCAAATGTGAATATAGAGCCCGCACCTTTAGGTAGGTATTTTTTCGCAAGCCCGTGATACGGATTATCCGGAAGCCCGGGGTAATTGACCCATGTTACGGCAGGATGTTCCTTGAGGAATTTTGCAAGGACTAAGGCATTTTCACAATGCCTTTCCATTCGGAGATGGAGGGTTTCTAAGCCTTGAATAAAGAGAAACGCGTTAAACGGACTGAGAGCAGGGCCGAATGTCCTTAGTGTCTCAACCCGCGCCTTCATTATGTATCCGAAGTCTCCAAACGTCTCATAGAATCTCACTCCGTGATACCCTTTTGAAGGCTCCATCATAATGGGAAAGTTTCCATTGTCCCATGGGAATTTCCCAGACTCAACAATCACGCCGCCAATCGAGGTTCCATGCCCGCATATAAACTTCGTAGCCGAGTGTACTATAATATCGGCTCCGTGTTCTATGGGTCTGCATAGATAAGGGCTGGCAAATGTATTATCAACAATAAGCGGAATTCCTGATTCATGCGCTATATTTGCAACGGCCTCGATATCAAGAACATTGATTAACGGATTTCCTATTGTCTCTGCAAATATGGCTTTTGTCCTTTTAGTTATTGCTCTTCTGAAATTCTCCGGGTCGTCTGGATTTACGAATCTGGTCTCTATTCCCAATTTTCTAAAGCTCACATCAAACTGTGAGTATGTACCTCCGTAGAGCGTGCTTGCAGAGACCAATTCGTCCCCGGATTCCATGATTGTAAAGATTGCCACCATCTGGGCTGCCATTCCCGAAGCCAATGCAAGTGCCCCACGACCACCCTCGAGTGCCGCTATCCGTTCTTCAAACACGGCGTTTGTAGGGTTCATTATTCTGGTGTATATGTTTCCAAATGTTTGAAGATTAAAAAGGCTCGCCGCGTGGTCTGTGCTGTCGAAGACATACGCGGTTGATTGATAGATCGGAACGGCGCGAGCCCCTGTTGTTGGATCAGGAAGTTGACCCGCATGGAGACACAGCGTTTCAAAACCAAATTTCCTATCGGGCATCTGTTTTCCTCCTGCAATTAGCCGCGAATTGACACGAATGAAAAGAGAATTTAGGAAAAATGTACAAAAATTATTTTATTTCGTGTAAATTCGTGTTCATACGTGGCTAATTCCATTAATACGGCAGCCATCTGGGTCTCTTAGAAGAGATGACGCCTGTATAAACACCAATAAAATTAAGCCCTCCGAATAGACGTGCGTGCTCAATCTTCATACATCGGTTCATAACGACCTCAAGCCCCGCCTCTTCGGCTCTTTTGGCGGCCTCTTCATTTACAATTCCCAGTTGCATCCACACGACCTTTGCCCCTATTCTAATTGCGTCTTCTACAATAGGAGGAACATCCTCGGGTCTTCGGAAAATATCCACAACGTCCACTGGCTCTGGAATCTCAAGCAGTCCCGGATAGCATTTTTCCCCTAAGACCTCTTTATATGCGGGATTTACGGGAATGATCCTATATCCGTGATCATGAAGGTACTTTGCGGCAAAGAAGCTCGGGCGATACCAATTTGCCGAAAGCCCAACTACGGCAATGGTATGATTTTCCTTTAAAATCCTCCGCAGAGTTTCTATATCATCTCTCATTTGGTTTGCCTCTATAGGTAAACTTTCTGCTTGAGCGACAAGATAAAGAGATTATTATATAATCTACCTTAGTTTATTTAGATCCTACAAATTTGAGAGATCGTAGATAACGGAACTATCATTCGATTCTGAGAAAACAGATGAACGCATAAGGGACTTGAGAAATACTTTAATCGCTTTACAATCTTTTTGGCAATGAATCTGTATATGATAGAGGCTGACTCTGTAAGTTGACACGAGTGATAATTTAAATTCGAAGAATTGAGCAATGACCCAAATATAAGCCAACTCACCTGTTCTGTATTGAGATCAAGCTGTCGTGAAGTTGAGTTGTATTGGAAAAATTGTAAACTAGATGATTGGTTGGGAGAAGCACAATGCATCCGAAAAGATATATAGTCTGGTCAAAAAATGAGATTGATTGGTTGAGTTCTATAGGGTGAGTCTTGTATTTGCCTGGAAATTAGAGCAATCATGAGGGTTATCCACTACAATACTAAATCAAACGATTTGGTGAATAGGGACAAATATGTGCGGACGATACACGCAAACTATTGATTTAGAAACCCTACAGAGGCGTTTTGAATTTGATTCGGGTGGGGTCGCGCTTGAGCCGCGATACAATCTCGCCCCGGGACAAGAGGCGCCTGTGGTTGTTGGGGAAGGTGCAAGGATTCTCAAACTGATGCGGTGGGGGCTTGTGCCGTACTGGGCAAAAGAGGCTTCTATAGGATACAGGATGATAAATGCGCGGGCGGAGACACTGACGCAAAAACCGAGTTTCAAGAAATCTTTTAGAGAGAGGCGCTGCCTTGTTTTAGCGGATGGTTTTTACGAATGGCGTAAATTAAAGGACAAACGCGCTGGGATTCCGATGCGCTTTACGCTAAAAGGCCGAGAGCCATTTGCATTCGCCGGTCTATGGGATATATGGAAAAGACCGGAGGGAGATATACTTCTCTCATTCACAATCATAACGACAGAGGCAAATGAACTGCTGCGCCCTATTCATGATAGAATGCCCGTGATTCTCAGACATGAGGATGAGGATAAATGGCTTGATCCCGATTTGAAGAACGTTGACCATCTGATTCCGCTCCTTTTGCCCTATCCATCCGATATGATGGAGGGATACGAGGTTTCAACGCTGGTTAATTCTCCTAAAAACGATGTTCCAGAGTGTATCATGCCCAAGGGTGGTCAGTAGACAGTGTATTTCCACATTTGCGGTAACGAGCTCGATATTGCTAGGGGGCTTTATTCGGTTATTATATAATCAGTTTTTTGTAACGAGATAAAATTTCGGAGAATAAAGGAAGAACAAAATGAATTTTAAAGATGACATACACGTTGCACTTCCGTGGTATATCATGGAGAAGTACTTTAGTCTTGCGTACTCAACGGGGCTCAATCTGGAATTTGGGCTAAGCAGTGATGTATTAGACCGCCTTGAATTTAAGGAGGTCGAGAGAGTAGGAGAACTAATGAAAAATAAGGGACTAACCTGTACACTCCACGCCCCTTTTTTGGATCTCTCCTCCGGCGCGCTTGATTTAAAGGTCCTTGACATTACAAGGCTCAGATTCAAACAGGCTATGGATGTAGCCAACATTCTAAGGCCAAGATGCATTGTGTTTCATACCGGATTCGACACACACCACTATGGTGGATATGTAGAACATTGGGTTCGGAAGTGTATCGAGACATGGAAATTGGTGATGGATTATGCGGAAAAGTTTGAGTTAAAAATAGCCATAGAAAATGTCTTTGACACTAACCCCGGTGTACTAAAGAAGATAATCTCTTCTATTCCTCATCCACTTTTGGGAGTTTGCCTCGATGCGGGTCATATAAATGTCTTTTCCCGAGTCTCTATCGAGGAGTGGTTTGATGAACTAGGGGATAAGATTTTCGAGACGCACCTTCACGACAATAACGGTAAGTACGATGAGCACATCGGGATTGGTGCTGGCACATTTGATTTTCAAAAGTTCTTTAAACTCCTCTGGAGAGATAGCACACGACCCCTTCTTACAATTGAGGCATCTAATCCAAATTCGGTAAAAGAGAGTATGGATTATTTAATCAACCTAAAATAATGGCTAAAGGGCATAGGGTCTGTTTCATTAATCCCGCTTTTCCAGAATCGCTTTGGAGCTTTCATGGTATCACTTCACTCATAGGAAAAAAAGGGGCTTTTGCACCGCTGGGGATTGCGACCATAGCCGCCTGCACCCCCCCTGATTTCGAGATCGAGATCTACGATGAAGAGATTGAATCCATCAATTTTGATACAGATGCCGACATTATTGCCCTTACTGCTTTTAATGTCCAAGCAGTAAGGGCTTTTGAGATTGCAAGAGGGTTTAAGAAGCGCGGGAAGTTGGTCTGTATGGGCGGGCCATACGCGAGTCTCTGCCCTGAAAAATGTAAACCGCACGTGGATGTTCTATTTGAAGGGGAAGGAGAGCTTATATGGGGTGAGTTTTTAGCCGATTATAAAGCGGGGAATCATAAAAGCTACTACAAGCAGAGGAAGAAGATTTCAATGTCCTCTTCTCCTTTGCCGAGATTTGATCTGTTAAAGGTGGGAGATTATTTTGAGTTCCCAGTTCAAACAAGCCGAGGATGCCCGTTTACATGTGAGTTCTGCGATATTATCGTCACGGATGGAAGGGTCCCAAGAGCTAAGTCGGTTGATCAGGTTTTGGTGGAGATAGATAAGCTCTATGAGCTTGGCGTCGGCTCGGTTGTATTTACAGATGCCAACTTTATAGGTAACCCGAAATATACAAAGCTGTTGCTTGAGGCGCTTGTAAGATTTGGTAAAGAACGCGGTTTCCCAATTAGCTTTGCATGTGAGGCGACGATAAATTTGGCGACAAATGAAAAAGAAGAGATTCTAGGCTTAATGCAGGAGGCGAACTTCGACCGCGTGTTTGTGGGTGTAGAGTCTCCTAGAAGATCCAGCCTCATAGAGACAAAGAAGCTTGTAAACACGCGCGGGTCTTTGGTGGACAATATTAGAAAGATTCAGTCTTATGGTATGTACGTTGCTGCGGGTATGATTGTGGGTTTCGACAGCGATGATAAGGGGATATTTCAGGAGCAGTTTGATTTCTTAACGGAGGCAGGAATACCGTTTACTACCGTAGGCACATTAGTCGCTTTGGAAAATACGCCTCTTTATGAAAGGCTGAAGAGAGAAGGGCGTCTAGTTGATGATTATACATACGAGAACTTTCGGGGTCATGGAACAAGTGATACGAATTTCATTCCCAAACAGATGACTCTTGAGGAACTCCAGCGTGGATACAACTGGCTTATCCGCGCTCTTTATGCGTACGATAGCTACTCCAAACGACTTTTGACATGGATAGACAACTTTTCTAAAAACGGAGATGGACACAAGCGCATACAGAGTAGGCCCTTTCCAAATAGATTCTTGAGAATAATAAAAAACGTGCTTTGGTATTATCTAATTACCAGAGACAAAAAGCGGCGGCAATTTTTTATATCAACTATACTTAAGGCACTTAAGGGCGGATTAAATCCTCAGAGGTTAGAAGGTGCTTTGCATCTCATTGTTCTACACAAACACTTTCATGGGTATGTTGCGAAAGCCCACGGAGACCCGGAGTCAGCGGGTCATCTCTCTCCGTATTCGTCTAATTAGGTTTGAATCTAAGACAATCTATTCCATTGGACAGTGCTATGGTAAATAATGACGGGGCGAGTAAGAAAGTATAAAGAGGAGAGAGGCATGTACAACATATTCAATGTCCCCCACAATAGTGCTATCAGCTCTTTTGCTAGTGCCATGTCACAGGCGCTTTGTCATCTGGATAAAGACGGCAGGATGACAGCAGAGGATGTTTGTATACTCCGTCAAGCAGTTGCCAATATACCGAATGAACTTCGGCTTAACGGTGTGATTGAGATTAACACATGCCTCGAGCCGTTTGAATCACTGCCTGTTGAGGCTCAACACGCCATTTTACGGGCTATCATAGACGATGAGCGATGGCGTATGGCTGGCTACGAGTTGTGTAGATGGTACTTTGCTATAGCCAGAATCCTGCAAACGCTTTACCTTAGGCTGCTTCAATACAGGCTTAACCGTATGGCGGATTTTATCCATCTACTTGCCGATGGAGCACGTAAGGGACCCAGATGGATGTTATATGCGATATATAGGCTACAGTTGGAATGGAATGGAAAGTTCTATAGACGCCCAACACTAAAAGCCGTGTTGGGTATCTCTGGAATCAAACCCTGGAACCTTGCCGTGTGCTATGCCCGGCGTATTCCACAGGCTGTGAGGTATCGTGGATTTTGGCATGATTCGTCACTTCATAATACCATCGGTGTGGTGCTCGGCATTGATCTTATTCCTACACCTGAGGGGTGCTGGTATGTTGAAAGTAACCTTAATTGTGCTCTAAGGCCTGAGCGCACGGCGCTATACAACCTCGACCCGTTCGTATCAAATCTTCTCGATTTCGTAAAGGGGTATGGTTACCGTCATCTAGTTGTGATGGCTGGCAATTTGCAACGTGTAGACAAATTGATGACCAAACGGTATGAGGAGAGGGTGCTGTTGCTCGAGGGATCAAACTGAGTATTATAGAAGACATCTATTTACCAAAGTTACATTACACACAAAGTTTTGGTATTCCGCCATTGCATAATGACAGTACACTTGTAGTTCGCATCAAATTCTACCATACCAACCTTGATTATCTGTTTAATCACAAATGGACTAGCATCCAAGCACTTGAGACTTACAAAAAACGCTCATCCGATCTAGCATTGCTGCTGCCGGCCACTGGTCCTGAGCCTGTGTTGGGCGACATTTACCCCGACGATCCATTCCCAAATCTGGTCTATAAGCTCCCCGATTTAGATGAGGGTAAGGGTGTGGCTTTTCTCAAGGTTAGTTCCGCTGAGCACGCCCGTACAGTTCTCAAGGAATCCTTACACCTGAATCATCGGCGGAAATTATTGTGGAATTGCTACTTAATCAAGGAACAGAAAGGGCTTTTTCAGTCATACATAAGATCACAATTATTATCCGGTCGCAGGCTGTACATTATACGAGTCCATGTGTTGATCACACCAATTGGTATTAAGTTTCTTTCCGCGCACCGCGTTGTTTCGGAACGAGCGGTGCCAGAGTATCTGCCGCTCGGTGTAGTACAAAATCCATTACCCTATATAGTGAACTACTCAGTAGGTTCAAAGTATGAGGTTGTTCCACCTGAAGAGGAACTAGCGGTGGAGACAGCCGCGCTGGCTATTGCAAGGGGTCTTGCTTGGGCTGCTACATACGGTTTCCAAACCATGACTGTTTAGATAAAGAAGACAAAATAGACAAAATCTACGGGAAGATGAACGTTATTCTCGAAGACTTGTGACTGATTTTTGATACCGGATTTAATAGATATATCTAAAAAGAGAAGCGAATTTATAACGTTCTTAGAAAAATTCACTACTCTTTATGGTTGTAAAAGATCCCTTAATAATACTTTAGAATGGCCTCAGAACTCGACTAAGGTCTAATGGATATTTTAAAAAATGAAATATAAGATACTATGTGGGGTCTATAATTTATAAAATCCCGATTAATAATTTCCTTTATCAAAATGAGTCTTATATCCAACATAAGAAAAGGTAGTAGATTACTTTTTGGTCTTAAAGATTATTTAAAAGATAATCTATCCCTTGAGGAGAGCAGGGAAATAATCAGAAGTAGAATAGAAAGCAGGGAAGAATTATTTCTAAATATTTTGAAAAAAGGGGTTTATGAGAACATAAACAGTCCCTATTTAAAACTCTTAAAACTCGCCCGGATTGAGTTTAATGATGTTAAATCTATGGTACTAAGAGTTGGTATTGAGGAGACATTAAAAAATTTAAGGGACGAGGGTGCTTATTTAACCCATCAAGAATTTAAGTGCATAAAGGGAGTAGTTCGTAATGGAAGGGAGTTTAGATTTTATGAAAAGGACTTTAATAACCCATACTTGTCTACTTATTATGAAGTAGAAAGTGGTGGCAGCAGAAGTGCAGGAACCAGAACTATGATTGACCTAGATTTCCTGCAATCCATAGCCGCTTATGATTCTATTGCATTTAATGCCGCTGATGCAATGAGGTATCCATTGGCTCTTTGGACTCCTATACTACCCTCTAATCTTGGAATATCTTGTTTATTTAGATTTGCGAAAATCGGAAAGGTGCCGGATAGATGGTTTTCTCAGATTGGGAAAGGGTTCATAAAAACGTCCTCTGTAAATAAGCTTGGAACTAACTGTATGGTTTATATCACTAGGTTGTTGGGGATGGATTTTCCAAAACCCGAGTATGTTGGCTTAAGGGATTCTTATAAGATAGCCGATTGGGCAGCACAGATGGTTAAAGATTTCTCAGGCTGTAGTATATATACATACGTTAGCTCTGCTGTAAGAGTCTGTAAGACGGCAAAGGAAAGAGGCTTGGAAATAAACGGAACTAAATTCTTTGTTGGTGCGGAGCCAATTACCCCTTATAAGCGAAAGGAGATCGAGTCGGTGGGTGCCGTCTGTGTTCCGAAATATGGCTTTACAGAAGGAGGAACTATTGGATACGGTTGTTTTAATTCCTCTTCTCCCGATGACACTCACCTTTTTAAAGACTCTATAGCAGTGATTCAGCACAGAAGGAGAGTAGAATTTAGCGATACGGAGGTTAATGCGTTTTTGTTTACCTCTCTTCTGCCTTCGGCGCCCAAAATACTCCTAAACGTGGAATCAGATGACTATGGCATCTTAGAGAAGAGGGATTGCAACTGTGATTTTCAGAAGCTGGGTTTTACGGAACATCTCCATGAAATAAGGAGCTTCGGCAAGCTAACCAGTGAGGGGATGACCTTTGTTAATAGCGATTTAATACGGATCTTTGAGGAGATCCTTCCCCAGGAGTTTGGGGGGAGCTCTATTGATTATCAACTCGTAGAAGAAGACGGTAATGGATTGACTCGACTAAGCATCCTCGTTAGCCCACAAATCGGTGAGGTCAACGAGAAGGACTTAGTGGAAAGGTTTTTAGCAGAGATAGATAAAAAGAAACGAGGGATTTGTGTCGAAATGTGGTCTCAGGGAAATACGATTCAGGTAAAACGCGCGCATCCCATTCCGACGAAAAGAGGGAAAATTTTTCCCTTCTATATCGGTATGAAATAGATTATATATTATGCAAAATCGATGTTGTGTATTGGTAAAGCTAGGTATAAAGATCAAGTTGATATTTAATAGACCGGTGATCTAGATAAAATGAAAAAAGCAATTGTCATTGGGTGCATGTTTGCGGCCTAGGAGTAATAAGATCATTAGGGCTAAAGGATTTTCAAATAATAGCCATGTCCTATGACGAAACAGATTTTAGTCAAATTTCTAAACACGTTTATGAAAGGGTTAAAATTCCGCATCCATGTATAGAAGAGAAGAAGTTTATTGACTTTCTAATTAGGAATTCTTATAGGTGGAATGAGGCATTTCTCTTCAGAAAAATAAGGCAAAATCCTCCGAAATTTGGAGTGGCAAGGGTTGGAATTAGCCAAGATAGAATTCCTCAAATAATAGAGGAGTTTACCGAAAGAATATTAAAAGAGGCCAATTTTAAGGGGATTGCTAACGCTGAGTTCAAAAAATACCCTAGGGATAACCAATTCAAGCTGCTGGAAATTAATGTGAGGGCATTCAGATCAAACTGGCTCGCGACATATTGTGGTATAAATTTCCCGTGGATTATCTATATGGATCTGGTTGAAAAAAACAAGTAAAAATAATAGATTACAAAAAAGATGTGTACTGGATAGAGCTATATCAAGATATATTGAATTCAGTTTTTCGTCATAGTAAAGAGAATCTGGGGTTTAGAGACTACATTAAGCCTTACATGTCGAGAGATAAAACCTTTGCCGACGTGTCTGGAGATGATCTTATGGTATTTTAAAGCGAATCATTATCTTACCAATTAAGTATTACAGGTTTTTTAAGTCTATTATGATAAGGCAATATGAATGACATATAAAGCCGATAAAGATATAATTTAGCGAACTTAGAAAGAGTAAGACAGGTTATAGGGGCCCTCTAAAGTTGAAGAAAAAAATATTAATGCTAAATTACGAGTTCCCCCCTATTGGCGGCGGTGCAGCCATAGCAAACTACTATTTATTAAGAGAACTTAGAGATAGTCCTGATTTAGAAATAGATTTACTTACATCCAGTGCTAACAACAAATTCGAGGTTGAACAATTTTCTGATAACATAAGAATATTTAAATTAGACGTTTGTAAGAGGAGTCCACATTATTGGACAATGTCCGAGATTATAAGGTGGACTTGGAAGGCTTATTGGTTTTCTAGAAAGTTAATCAATAAAAACAAATATGACTTATGCCATTGCTGGTCTGGATGGCCTCCGGGGATAATTGGCTACTTATTTAGAAGGAAGGTGCCTTATATTATTGCCTTACGTGGTTCTGATGTCCCCGGCTATAATCCAAGGTTAAAGATTTTAGATAAACTCATTTTTGGATTTATCTCTAGAATAATCTGGAAAGATGCCAAAGTAGTTACCGCTCTAAGTAGGAATTTGAAAAAATTAGCCTGGAAAACCTCCGATAAAGTAAATATCGAGGTTATCTACAACGGTGTAGATACTGATAAATTTAAACCTGTAATAAATAAATCCGACTTTGGTATAGATATCCTTTTCGTAGGGCGTCTAATCGGGCGAAAAGGGATAGTAAATTTATTAAAAGCCTTTAAAGAGGTGCGTGATGAATATAAAAACTGCAAATTAACCATAGTTGGAGGGGGGCCTAAAAAGAAGTATTTGGAGGACTTCTGTAGGCGGGAAAAGGTAGAGTCGAGTGTAGAATTTTTAGGGGCGGTTAAATATAAAGATATTGATAAGATATATGAAAAAGCCAGTATTTTCGTTTTGCCCTCTCTTGAAGAATCATTGAGTAATGTGATTCAGGAAGCAATGGCCTCTGGGTTGCCGATAATAACAACGGATACTGGTGCGGCTGAATTAATGGATGAAAACGGTTTTATAGTTGAAAAAGGCAATTATAATCAGATTAAAAAAGCGATAATAGAATATATTGGTAATACTGAGTTGATGAGAAAGCATGGTATACAATCTAGAAAAATAGCTGAGAAGATGAGTTGGAGTAATACGGCTAAGGCGTACATTGAAATTTACCATTCTGTAAGATGAGACTGATAAATCCATGACTGTAGCTTTCTAATAGTTGAGCAAAGATAGAATAAAAGCATTAGCGAAAGAAATCTAAAAATAGAAGAGATATAGTGATTAAAAACTCTCTATTCCTGGTATCAGAATTTCTTCGCCTTGAAAGGGAGCAGTGGCTTCCAGGGGACCAGATTGAGGAACTACAGTGGCAGAGATTGAAGAAGATTTTAAAGCACGCTTATGACAACACTGAATTTTACAAAAAAAAGTTCAAAGATATCGGGCTCACACCCGATGATATAAGAGAGAGAAAGGATATAGAAAAAATTCCTTTTACAACAAGAGAGGATTTGAGAAGTCCAGAGAGACTAATAGCCAAGGGGTTTGATAAGAACAAAATGTATTTTTCTATTACCTCTGGCTCTACTGGTAGAAGAACAACCGCCTATTTTGATAGAAAATCTTGGTTAATAGGAAAATTTTTACTAAAGCTTAGGGCGCGGATTGCATGTGGCTTAAAGCCTTCAGACAGAATAGCCGTTTTCAGTGAGGGAAAGGTACATAATAGTTTCTTCAACGAGTTTTTCTTAAGGCAGAGGTTTTTTCCTATCTCGGATCCAATCGAAGAGCATCTTTCGGAAATAGAAAGATATAATCCGTCAGCAATGTATGGTTTCCCGTCTTATTTCTCACTCCTTGCTGATATGAAAACAGATAAAATAAACCCTTATCGTATTTTTACTTCCTCAGAGATGCTAGACCTAAAAACGAGGGAAAAAATTGGAGGCTCTTTTAAAACCGAATTGTTCGATACATACGGTTGCACCGAGGTAAAAGAAATTGCGTGGGAGTGCCAAGAGCATAATGGGTATCACATAAACGATGACTGGTTACTGGTTGAGTTTATAAAGGATGAGAAAGCTGTTATAGAAGAGGAGGGTTCGATTATTGTTACATCGCTTTATAATTATGGGATGCCTCTTATAAGATACGAATTGGGTGATACAGGGAAATTGCTCGAAGGAAGATGTCGCTGTGGCAGAGGGTTGCCCCTTATGGCCCCAGCCCTAGGGAGGAGCGTTGACTACTTTATCCTGCCGGACAATTCAATGATTTCACCTTATGCTATGACCTGTGCCATAGAGAATGTCGAGGGGATGAAACAATATCAAATTATTCAAGAAGAAAAAAGCCTTGTGATAGTAAATATCATTCCAAACAACCAGTTTAGTGAGGAAAGCAAACAAAGTATTAAATCCGCTTTGGAACAGGTTCTCCCCAGTACAGCAGTTCATATAAACCTAGTTGAAGAAATTAAAAGAGAAAAAAACAGAAAGTATAGAATAGTTATTTCAAAAGTACAAAATGCAAGGTCCGGTCTATTTGAGTAAACTATTAGGTCTAGAGATTAATAAACAGCGCCCTGTTGCCAGGATGAGCGAAACTCCCATCGGGGTAGAAAAACCCCGATGCAGGGGCTCTAGTGCATTGAAACTGGCGCTCCCCCCTTTTTTGGTTTCATAAGGAAGATAAATGGTAACATAAGGGCATAAGCGGCTGTAACCATCCAGAAGATATCTATGTATGCCATCATAGTGGCCTGCTTTTGCACCATATCATATATGACTGTCAATCCTTGGTATGTTGCGGTCCATGCATCACTCCCCCGAGCTATCATACCGCTCTTTATGTTTTCAACCATATTTCGGAAGGTGGGATTATAAGGGTTGGCATTATAGACAAGGTAGTTCTGATGCGCCTGAGCAAGACGAACAAGAAACGTCTGCGTTATGGCAATTCCAATACTGCCGCCTATATTGCGTGCAAGGTTAAAAATCCCTGTGGCATTACCCATTTTTTCTTGAGAGATATTTGACATAGTGGCTGTGGCCAGTGGCACAAACACAAATCCCAGTCCTATCCCCTGTATAAAGTTGGGCCAAGCGATATTAAAAAACCCGGTCTGTAAATCCAAACTGGCAAACTCTATACTGGAGTAGATAAGAAATGGCATAGCCATAATAAGCACCCAGCGTGCATCTAGCTTCTTTAGTAACCATCCGACCAGAAACATTACTATCATGACGCCGATGCCTCTGGGCGATATAACTAATCCGCTTTTTACTGCCGAATAGCTCAAGAGGTTTTGCGCATAGAGCGGTATAATGGAAACTATTGCATATATCCCAAAACCGAATAGGAACATCGAGATTGTTCCCGAAGCAAAGGTTCTGTCTTTAAATGTTCTTAGGTCAACCACTGGGTCCTTTATTAAGAGTTCTCGAATGATAAGCCCGATAAATCCTATTATGCAAAGTACCGTTAGTGTGGTGATAAGATGGGAGCTAAACCAATCTTCCCTTTGCCCCTTGTCTAAAACAATCTGGAGACAACCGATGGCAATGGCGAGGAAAATGATTCCCCACCCGTCTATTCTGCTCTTTTGGCGCCTCGCGTATGAAGGATCAAAGACAAAGAGATTTATCATAAAAAGCGCTATAAATCCTATAGGGATGTTGATATAAAAAACCCATCGCCATGTGGAGTTGTCTGTAATCCAACCGCCTAAAAGCGGTGCAACTACGGGAGCCGTTACAATACCGACTCCCCAAAGGGCCATGGCCATCCCACGCTCAGCTGGAGGAAAGCTCTCAAGGAGGATTGCTTGAGAGATAGGCTGAAGCGCGCCACCCGACATTCCCTGCACAATACGGAAAAGCACTATCATACTCAGGGAGGTAGAGATACCGCACATAAATGACGACACTGTAAAAATGGCTACGCATCCCATGAGAAACGATTTTCTACCAAAGAACCGACCCAACCAGCCAGTCATGGGAATTACTATCCCATTAGCGACAAGGTATGATGTTATAACCCATGTGATCTCATCCTGCGTAGCCGCAAAGCTTCCCTGCATATGAGGCAGAGCCACGTTGACTATACTGGTGTCAAGCACCTCCATAATCGTCGGGAGCATCACTGTGACTGCAATGAGCCATGGATTTATAACGGCTCCCGTTTTGGGTTTAGCTCTTAACTCGTCCAAATTGTCTCCTTTGATGTGAACTATCTTATGATTACAGTGGGGACAACCGACATCCCTGGGCCTAATATGTATTTAGACTGGTTATAGTCTTCTTGCAGATCATCAAAGACTATTTTTACGGGGATGCGTTGAGTAACCTTAACATAATTGCCCGTTGCGTTTTCCGGCGGCAGGAGGCTGAATGCAGCGCCTGAACC
>PSLL01000008.1:42479-64277 GCA_040289575.1 Candidatus Dadabacteria bacterium
TGACTGTATGCTATCTACGTGGCCATAGAACTTGTGTCCCGGATACGCATCCACCTCAATTATAGCCCTTTGACCCGGCCTCATATGTGTGATTTGTGTTTCTTTAAAATTAGCCACCACCCATGGGTTTCTCTCTACAAGCGCCATAATTGGTTGTGTGGGCTGAATAGACTGCCCTACCTCAACCCTTTTGTTTGTAACCAGTCCAGAAACAGGTGCGGTAATCACTGTGTAACTCAGCTGAAGCTCGGCTTCGTGGAGATTTGCCTCAGCCTGACTAACACCGGCAATATTTGAGATGAGCTTGGTGCGTGCAAGCTCTACCGCACTCTGCGTCCTTTCGAGCCGCTTTCTATCGGCTTCAACCTTTGCCCTTGCCGCAACGGTGTTTGCATAGACCGCATCGTATTGCTGTTTTGAAACCTCTTCCTTTTCCAGTAGGGTGCTGTATCGTATGAGATCAGAAGAGATTTTATTTAAGTCCGCTTCGTCGGCTTTAAGGGCGGCGAGGGCAACACCCACCGCTTTCTGGTTCATTAATATGTCGGACTCCTGCTGCCTTACCTTAGCCCGTGCCATCTCGAGTGCCGATTTGGCCTGCTCCACCTTTGTTTGATAATCGCTCGGGTCCAATACAACTAAAGTATCCCCCGCATTTACCCATTGATTATCCCTGACCAGGACTTTGATTACCGTTCCTGTAACCCTTGAGCTTATAGGCGATATATGCGCCTGAATAAAGGCATCGTCTGTCGAAACGCGACCCGACGCATACCGCCAGTAGATGAGTCCCCCTATCAGGAGGATAATTACCATCGGTGTTGACCAAATCAGAATTCGTTGCTTTCCTCTAAAACCTACTTTTGATTTGTCCTTTGTTTCGCTCATTGTTTTCCCCTTATTGCCCATATCCATCTTGCTTCGTATCCTATTTAAGGCTATAGACCAGGGTAATATCACCGATTGCCCTTGTCAGGGAAACCCGTGCCAGATTATAGTTATAAAGGGCGCGTATCAGGTTCTCTTCGGCGCGAGCAAGGTTGTCTTGTGCATTTACAACCTCTACATTATTTGTAAGCTCCTGATTGAATCGGTCTTGGGAGAGCTTTAGGGATTTTTGGGCGAGATCCACCCCATCTCTTGCCACTCCTACCTGTTTTGCGGCAGAATTCAAGTTAAGCAGTGCCGAGCCTACATCAAATTCTATTTGATTGTTTAGATCGGCTATTTGGGATTGAATCTGATCTAACTGTGCCTTAGTCCTCTGGATATCAGAAATTGTTCTACCTCCGTTAAAAATCGGAATCTTAAGAACACCGGCTATAGTCCAAGTTGGAATAACTGCTTCCTCTGGGGTTAGCCCATTTGCCCCGTAGTCTGCATGAAACTCTAATTTTGGGAAAAATTCGGCCCTTGCACTTTTAACCCGAAATGAGAGTTCATTCTCACGCGCCTTGAGTGCCAAGAGATCGGGACGGGTCTTAAACGCCATGTCCATAGCCTCTTCTTTGGATTTCTGTATCACCTCTTCGAACCGGAGTCCCTCATTCAGAGTTAAAGGGGTTGAGGGTGAAATACCCATTGTTCTTGCCAGAAACATACGTGTCACTTCAAGATTATTCTTTGCTTCAAGGAGGTTCTGTTCGGCATTGCGTAGCTGTACTTGTGCGCGCGTTACATCTAATTCCGTAGCAATCCCCACCTTGAGGAGATCCTTTGCAAGATTGTATAGGGTTTGTGCCGTCTTTAGATCTGTCTGTGTTCTCTTTACCTCAGCGTCGGAACGAAGAACACCAATATACGCTGATACGGTGTTTGTCTCTACAATCTGCCGGATATTATCATATGAGTGTCGAGAGGCGGAGACCTGTTGCTTGCTTGCACGGATGTTGTATATTGCCTCAAGGTCCAGTATTGTTTGGTCTACTGAGACCCTCAAATCAAACACATTAAACGGCCCCACCTTCTTAATAGAAGACAGGTCAGGAAAACCTGATGACGAAGTAGAAGAACTCCCCGATAAGACGGATGTAATTCCAGTTGACTGCAGATTTATTACCTGACGGCTCTGGCTCACATCTGCACTTATATTGGGTAAGTAGCCCGATAGAGAATTTAAATACTCACTTTCCGATTGTCTTACAACGGCTTGTGCCCCTGAAAGAAGTGGGCTCTTTTGAAGAGCGATCAAAACAGCACTGCGTAAATCTAGGCTCAAGGGTTCGGTTTGTGATTCTGGGGTCTGAGCTGCCGCCGCATGTGCAATAATCCAGACTATCATACCCAAAATGACATAGCCGATCTTGGAATCGAATGTTTTATCAAATTCTGTACCTCTAACCAAGGTTTCTTCTCCTTGTATTTTGATGAATCTCTATTGTGTGGCAGATGCAGCTTATGGTGTTTCTCCGATTTGCATAGGAAACGGTGCCTGCAGTCCTGCGGCACAGAAATTAATAAGGCTCTCGGTTACCTCCTCACCGATGGTCTGGGGCCAAGGACCGCTGGAGAACCTTTCAAGGTCTGAATAATTAGTCCACGTATGGATCATGGCACCGAGAATGAAGAGCATACGCAAAAGGAGTTCCCTCTCAGGCAGATTGGGCAGGGCACGCATCAGGGAGTCTTTAAACCGGAGAAATATCTGCTCAAACTGTGGCACGAAGAACGGGTAAAGCTCTTTATTCGGATCGGAGATTATACGGCCTGCGATATACATGAAGCGGGGATTCCTTAAATAAAGCTCAATAGTCGGGGCTATCCATGCATGGAGAATCTGTTCTAGCGAAATCGGTCCATTATCTGCGCCGGCTTCATATGATTCGAGGAGGCGGAGGCGCTCTTGATTCAAGGGCTTAAGTCGGCGGGTAATAACCGCGTGAATAAGCCCCTCTTTAGAACCGAAATGGTAATTTACCGCGGCACAATTGACCCCAACCGCACTGGTAATATCACGCAATGAGGTCTCCTTAATCCCCTTCTCTGCGAAGAGTCGCTCTGCTACATCCAGAATACGCTCTTTTGTGCTTATCTCGTTCATTTTTCATCTCTCCGAACTAGTATTATACAAATAAATGTTTCAAACAAGTGTTTGTTTTATATATAGTAAAGGATATTATAACCATTGTCAAGAGGGAATTTTATCGCCCTCATTTCCGCTTATTCTTCTTCATGGAGAAAGGCTTGAGGTTTATGTATAAGATGGGTTGAAAAATATAGGTAGTATAATCGAGATGTCATATTAATATAAAGTAGAGGGGGCATAGTTATGATCCTGAATCACAACGGTATCAAGTTACGCGTCCAGGTCTTCGGTCAGCGCAACAGTCGACCGCCCCTGGTGTTTTTAAATCGCTTCCACCTCTCATATGAACTTGGACTCTCAAGATTCCCCACTTTGCGAAAAACTTCTTCGTAGTTTGCAATGATCAACGGGAGACAGGTGATTCCGATAAGCCAACCGATGAAGCCGACTACTCTTTCGACAACTTCACTGCCGATTTGCGCTTTATTGTGGAGGAGTTAAAGCTGGACAACGTTATCCTTATGGGTTTTGCCGTCGCATGCAAGACAGCCGTCAAATACACAGTCAAATATCCCGATGGCGTAACAAGCTCGTTCTGACAAGTGGCAACCCAACCTTAACCCATAGTGTCAACCAGGCAGATCTGCTCGCTTTCATACAGAACAACTATGAAGAGGCGATGCGTTCGTTTATGCGGCGTGCTCTATCTGAGCCTAACACGGACTGGCAACACGACCTGCTGTTGACACTTTGCACTTAAGTCTAACCCCTTCGTGGCTGTCTCTATCTTAAAGAACTACTACGAGGATGACATAGAGCCGTTACTGCCCAAGATTAATGTGCCTACGCTCTCTTGCACGGTGACAAAGACGACATATATCCTATTGAGCGTGCCTACCGTTTTCATGAGCTAATTCCGGGATCGGTAATCCATGTGCACAAAGGTGGGGGTCATGTACCGAATCTCACTGACATTGAAGCCTACAACACTATAGTGGAGGGGTTCTTGCTTCAGGAAAATAAGTGATGTCATTCACAATGCCGGGTTCTCAGATTCAGTATATGCATATGAATTTGACAACCCATTTTATTCTATGTATTTTCAAACCCCTAAGGATGAAAGCCATTCTTGTTTTAGAGGACGGCACCACATTTGAGGGAAATGGATTTGGAGCCGATGGCGAGACATACGGCGAGGTGGTATTTAACACCTCAATCACCGGGTATCAGGAGATTCTTACCGACCCCTCATATAACGGTCAGATTGTCGTTATGACATATCCGGAGATAGGAAACTATGGGGTTAACCCCGAGGACACGGAGTCTAGAAGACCCTTTGTTAGGGGCTTTGTAGTAAGGGAATATTGGTCAAATCCCAGCAATTGGCGGTCTCATGAAAGCCTCGGGTCCTACCTATCGAGATACGGAATAGTGGGTATTGAGGGGATAGACACAAGGGAGATTACAAAGAGAATTCGCACAAAAGGGGCACAGCGCGGCATTATCTCTACCGCCGATTTGGACCCGGAGAGTTTATTAAAGAAGGTGCGCCTATCTCCCTCCGTACTTGGGGCAGACCTTGTAACCGAGGTAAGTTGCACCGAGGTCTACAGTTGGCAGAGTGGAAGCGAGGTTTGCAGACCAATTTACGACAAAAAGCAATATGAAAAACGGCTTAAAGTCGTCGCATATGACTTCGGTATAAAGCGCAATATACTGAGGAGACTTGTAGATATAGGATGTGAGGTGCTTGTCGTTCCATCTCGAACCGCCCCGCACGAGGTAATTTCCATGAATCCCGATGGAATAGTTCTATCAAATGGTCCTGGCGACCCAGCCGGTATTCCGTATGCGGTCGAGAGTGTAAGGGCGCTTATTGGGAAAAAGCCGATTTTTGGAATCTGTCTTGGCCATCAGATTATAGGCCTCGCCCTAGGCGGAAAGACATATAAATTAAAGTTCGGACACAGGGGCGCCAATCAGCCCGTAAAAAATCTCATTACAGGTAGGGTTGAAATCACCTCACAGAACCATGGTTTTGCGGTCGATGCGGATTCTTTGGGTAATAATATCGAAATCACGCACATAAACCTCAACGACAATACAGTTGAGGGACTAAGACACAAGGAGTATCCACTCTTTTCAGTTCAGTACCATCCTGAAGCCTCACCGGGTCCCCACGACTCAGGTTACCTTTTTGAGGAATTCTTAAAACTAATGGAGGAATTTAATTAGTAAAAGGCGTCAGTTACTAAAAGGCCTTAGCGCTCAATTTATCCTTAAAATACCTGATTGTCATAGACAACCCTTCCTTAATATCAACCTTGGGCTCCCAGCCGAGTAGGGTTCTGGCTTTATTGATATTGGGTCTTCGAACGCGAGGATCATCTTCGGGCAGTGGTTTGAACTCAATTGTGCTTTTACTTTCAGTTAAATTAAGGACCATTTTTGCAATTTCTAGAACCGACAGTTCTTGGGGATTTCCAAGATTTATAGGAGAGTATATTGATTCTTCTATCGTCTCCGGTTCCCCATAAGTATTGTTTGACTCGGCAAATAGGAGCTTAGTGATTCCATCAACCATATCAGAAATATAGCAGAAGCTTCTGGTCTGACTTCCGTCTCCATATACGGTCAAAGGCCGCCCTGTCAGCGCCTGGACTATAAAATTTGAGACCACCCTTCCATCGGTTGGTCTCATAGAGGGTCCGTATGTGTTAAATATCCTCGCAATCCTTGTATCCAATCCATGATACCTATGATATGCCATAGTCATAGCCTCTGCAAAGCGTTTAGCCTCATCGTATACACCCCTTGGCCCTACGGGATTTACATTTCCCCAATAGTCCTCAGATTGGGGGCTTAGAAGCGGGTCTCCATATACCTCTGAGGTGCTTGCAAGGAGGTATCTTGCCCCTTTGGCTTTGGCAAGCCCCAGGGTTTTATGTGTGCCTAGGGCACCTACCTTTAGTGTCTGTATGGGAAACTCAAGGTAATCCGCGGGACTCGCAGGCGACGCAAAGTGCATTATGGCATCTACCTGTCCCTCAATATGGATAAAGTTTGTCACGTCGTGGTCTATAAATCTAAATCTTTTATTTCCCATTAAATTGACCACGTTATCTGGATTCCCGGTTATAAGATTATCAATACATATTACCTCATGGCCCATCTGAATTAGATTATTGCAAAGGTGGCTTCCAAGAAATCCCGCTCCACCTGTGATTACAATTCTGTAAGGTTTCTTAGAGCTTCCTTGATTCATTTTTATTATTCCCCCGTGCAATTCCCATTAATTTACGTGGTGAGCATTAAATATATACTATCCGAATAGTTATTTAATTTCCATTCTGGTGACTGTTCAAACTCAGGATACCCTCCTATTCCCCTATGTATTAATCACTTTAATATAGCTGCTGAGCAGATTGTTGCTTTCTTGATGTCATTGTGTATAAAATAACACTCAATGGTTTTTGTTTTGAGAAAACCAGAGTTTTGATTAGTCAGATGAATAGGGGCTTGTAAGCCAGGTTGGTATATATATGTAAGCATTCTCTATGCCCTGTTGCGGTGTTATTACTGAATAGAGGGTGATAATGTGAGCGAGAGAGAAAAGATATTAATAGTGGATGATGAAGAGCCCATAAGAAGACTGCTTATGGAGACATTAGAGGATTTGGGCTATAGGTGCGAAAGCCTAGAGGACGGGCTTGAGTGCATAAAAAGGATTCACGAAGGCGGCAATTACGATGTTGTACTCCTCGATATCAGAATGCCAAAGTTAAATGGAATCGAGACTCTCAAATACATCAAAACCTATTCTTCCGATATCTCCGTAGTGATGATTTCCGCATCGAGAGAAATCAACGATGTGAGAATTGCCCTCAAAGAGGGGGCTTACGACTATCTATTTAAACCATTTGATATTAACGAGGTTGAAACCGTAATAAGGCGCGCGATTGAGAGATCGCAACTAATAAGACAGAATAGGGACTACCAGAGAAACCTTGAGAAAAAAGTGGTTGAGCAGACGCAAGAGTTGCTCAGCCTCTATTCCGATACACTTGAGGCTATGATCTCGGCACTTGATTCAAGAGAGCATGAAACCGGCTACCATTCATATAGGGTAACGGAATATGCCCTTACCCTTGCAAAACAGGTGGGTTTAGTTGATTCGGACCTAGTTATTATAGCAAGGGGAGCGCTCCTACACGATATAGGGAAAATTGGTGTCCCTGACAGTATTCTCCTTAAGCCCGGTGAACTGACCGAAGAGGAATGGAAGATAATGAAAAAGCATCCGATCTTTGGATATGAGCTTCTAAGAAAGATTCATTTCCTTGAAGGAGCGGCAAATATAGTGCTTACCCATCATGAACACTATGATGGAGGCGGATACCCATATGGACTTCGCGGTGAAGAGATTCCGATTGGGGCAAGGATATTCTCTATTGTAGATGCGATGGATGCCCTCACAAACGACAGAATATATCGCAAGGGGGTTTCATTTGATGAGGCCAGGCAAAGAATAATCAGTGCCTCCGGCTCTCAGTTTGACCCAGAGATAGTTAGGGTTTTTCTCACGATTCCCAGGGAAAAGTGGATGGAGTTGCGGAAATCAATTGAAACCTCAGGCTTTATGTATCTTAAAAAACTGATCTCTCGCCTGAGCGCAGCGTAAGTTATCTCCTTATATGGTTAGCCTATATACATATCAATGCCCCTCTTGATTTTTATCCTCGAAAATGGGAAATTACAGGAGATGAATAGATTAGGTTTGATGACGCAGGTCGTAGAGAATGTCTGGAGAGACATTTTAAATCCGGGCATATATCCATATAGAGAGCTTAGACCCTCCCACAGGAACTACTGGATATCGGTTTTTGTTAATCTGTTTTTTAAGGGCTATCTCGGAGCCGAGTATATTGATGCTCACAATATTCCTGAGAGGGGAGCCGCAATCATTGCCGCGAACCATTTCTCCCATCTCGATGGCCTGCTCATAAATGCCGTATCCATATATGAAAGGCGGAGACCGGTTGTTTTTCTTGCAGCCGCCGACGTTTATAACTCGAATCGGGCATTTCGAATAATGTGCGATCTTGTAAACTGCATACCCGTAAAAAGGGATGAAAACGACAGAGCCGCTCTTCTAAAAACGATAAGGGTTCTCAGACAGGGAAGCCTATTTGGAATATTTCCCGAAGGGCAGAGATCGAGAGACGGAACGATAGGAGAGGCAAAGGAGGGCGTGGCGGTAATAGCCCTTGCAACGGGCTGTCCTGTGGTCCCTGTAGGGATAAGCGGTACATTCGAGG
Source organism: Candidatus Dadabacteria bacterium (assembly GCA_040289575.1). Lineage (GTDB taxonomy): Bacteria > Desulfobacterota_D > UBA1144 > Nemesobacterales > CSP1-2 > PSLL01. The sequence goes on from PSLL01000008.1 coordinate 50,823, forward strand.
CCCTTCGCAGAAAGACAAAGATTATAAGACCGGCGAAAGTCAGGCTTAAGTTCGGTGCCCCGATTGAATTTGAAAAGGAAAAGCACCCTTCATCTGAAAGGGTTTTCTATGTGAGGGATCGAATTATGAATGAGATTAAAAGGCTCCATATAGAAGCCCTGGGTAGAGAGAATCAAAAACTCGCGGCATAGTCTTTTTCTGGAATTTATCTTTTAGGTTTCCCGGAGTTTCTTCCTTAGGGTTTCATTCACCAGCTTAGGATTTGCCTTTCCCTGAGTGGCTTTCATAACCTCACCGACAAAGAAGCCAAGGAGCTTTTCCTGCCCCGCTCTATATCTGGATGCTTTATCCGGATTTTTTTGAATGATCTCAAAGATTATCATCTCAATCTCGGATATATCGCTTATTTGTTTTATATTCTTCTCCGCAACAATCTCGCCGGCCCTTTTCCCTGTTGATACCATTTCAATAAAAACGTCTTTTCCTATCTTTCCGCTTATGGTGCCGTCGTCTATAAGCCTGAGAAGCTCAGAGAGTTTTTCCGGGGTGATTGGAAACTCCCTAATTCCCTCTTCTTCACCCTTTAACTCCCGCATCACCTCGGTCATTATCCAGTTGCTTAATGTCTTGGGCTTATCGTAGTATTTTAAGCACTCTTCAAAATAATCCGCGATCTCCTTTGATGATGTAAGAATCTCGGCGTCATAGGGGGGAATTTTATATTCATCTATAAATCTGTTTTTTCTTGCATTGGGAAGCTCGGGAAGGGAATTCCTAATATCTCGAATCCAATCTTTGTCCACAGCAATCGGAAGGAGGTCTGGGTCTGGGAAATACCTATAGTCGTGTGCCTCTTCCTTTGATCGCATAGGAAATGTAACGCCACGGATAGAATCAAAGAGCCGGGTCTCCTGAACGACCCTGTTGCCGCTCTCTATAGTTGAGACCTGCCTCCTAATCTCATATTCAAGTGCCTTCTGAATGAATTTAAAAGAGTTTACGTTCTTTATCTCGGCTTTAGTTCCGAGTTCCTCTTTTCCCTTGGGACGAACCGAAACGTTTGCATCGCATCTTAGACTACCCTCTTCCATATTTCCGTCACAGACACCTATATATATGAGAATTGATCGGAGTTTCTTAAGGTAAGTGACTGCCTCTTCGGGGCTGGCAATATCTGGTTCGCTTACAATCTCAATAAGCGGCACGCCCGCTCGGTTCAGGTCTACATAGCTTGAATCCCGTGAGTATTCGTGAATTAGTTTTCCCGCATCTTCTTCAAGGTGAATTCTCTTTATCCTAATCCTCTTTGTTGAGCTGTTTGATTCGATCTCAAGCCATCCATTTGTAGATAGGGGTTCTTCATACTGGGAAATCTGGTATCCCTTTGGAAGGTCTGGATAGAAATAGTTCTTGCGGGCAAATCTTGAGATATGGGAAATTTGGCAGTTTACAGCAAGTGCGGCACGGATTGCAAATTCAAGCGCCCTTTTATTCAGTACCGGGAGTACCCCCGGCATTCCCAAACAGATCGGACAGACCTGTGTGTTTGGCTTGCCTCCGAACTTTGTGGGGCAGGAGCAGAATATCTTGGATTCTGTTAAAAGCTGCGCGTGAACCTCAAGACCGATTACTGGTTCGTATTCTGTTATCATCTTGATTATGTTAAATTATGTTGATAAAGAGAGATTGTCAAGGAGAGTAGTTTAGATGAATAAGAAAAACATTTTAATAATTTCTCCACATCCAGATGATATGGAGATTGGCATGGGAGGAACGGCGGCAAAATTTGTAACTCGGGAGTTTAATGTCATCTCATTTGTGGTTACGGATGGCAGAAGAAGCACGGGCAACTACACGGAGGATGAAATGGCACAGATCAGAAAAGGAGAGGCTCAAAATGCCGCACGGATCCTCGGAATAGAGGATCTGATTTTTCTGGGTCTAAAGGACGTAAAAAGCCCTGAGAACCAAAAAGAGCTAAGGAGGAGGTTGCGTGATATTACTGACCAATTTGGACCGGCAGAGCTATTTATAACCCATCCAAAAATAGATAAACATCCTACCCACCGGGCGGTATCAAAGCTCGTTATGGAAATAATAGAGGGGATGCACAGAGACAAATTGCTTCCGCCTCTAAGAATATGGTGTTATGAGGTCTGGACTCCATTTTGGAAATACGACTGGATTGAAGACATCTCGGGATATATTAACGTAAAGACAGCCGCTATAGATGCCCATAAAAGCCAAATTGAATACAAAAACTACACACAGGGAATAAGAGGGCTCAACAGATATAGAGCGGTTTTCCATAGTACATCCGGGGTTACAAGTATGAAGTACGCCGAGGTGTTTATGGAGATACCTTTGCCGAGCAGTTAACTTGTTTTTCTTATTACACACAAGGCTCTATGCTTACTTTAATATCTCTCCCGTTTTCTCACTCCAGAGGAGAAGGTCGAGTTCGTCAAAATCAATTCCTATTTCTTTTGCAAACCCTTTTAACCTGTTTTCTATTTCTATGTACTTCCTCTTTGTGGACGGCGGCTTGGGGTTATCTATCACACCGAATTCATATAGAGACCGCAGGATGTGTTTGTCAAGTATTGCGTATCCCGAAAACCCAATGTTTCTTAAAAAATGGCTCGCTTCTTTATATCCCAATCCTTTTATGTCCTTATTGGTGGCAAAAAAATCCCTCCTTTCTATCGAATCTTGAAAGGATGAAATCAGTTCCTTTAATTTAAAATCGTACTCCCTCTTTAAATATTCTCTTGTATGTACTATGTAGTTTGCCCTCCCCGGATACATATGGATGTGCTTAAGTCTACTGTAAATCCCATCTTCACTTCCCTCTATGAGAATGTCCCTTACGGCATCTACCGATTTTAGACCCATCTTTGCGCTTGCTCCTGCAGTAAGGATGCAGAAGACGAGCTCTTCAAAAATTCTTCTGTCGTCGCCTTTTTTAAATACGTCTTTAAATTCCCGGAGACGGGATTTAATTAGCTCCTTTTTATCCAAGTAACTCTGCTTGATTTTTTCATAGGCATCGCTTTTCATTTTATTATGAGCCGCAATTAATAAACACAGAGCCTGCCATGGGAGAGAAGTCAATGGGTTCGTATGGAAGGGTTTTAGGGTTAAAATAAGCCATTTCTCCCTGTTTTTTTGATCCCAGGAGCGAATCAATCGGGATGATAACTATTCTACATAGATTTTTAATCTATTGCCTGCGGAGAGCCTGCTCGATTTAAGGTTATTCCACCTTTTTATATCCGAGACCGAAACATCGTATTTGGTTGCTATGTCCCAAATTGTATCGCCTTTCCTTACGCGGTAGCTGACTATGTTCTTTGTATCCGGTTTTTGATTGGATCTTGATTGGGAATGTACTGAGCCGTTAGGTGTAACTGTTTTTGCTAACTTGGAATTCCGAGTGTTATTTTTATTTGCTGTTCTGTGAATCGTGTCTCTGTGCCTGACCCTGTATCTTATTGATTTGGCTTTAGCCGTCTTGACTGGCGCTTCCCCCGAGGAGTCAATTTCATCGTACTTTGCCTCTACAATTGCCTTGTATCCTACCGGAACGCTTATTTCATAGGCGTCGCCCGGGGGTGTAAAACCCCTTATGAGGCTTGGGTTAAGCTCGCTCAATCGCTCATATTTGATCCCTGAGATTTTTGATATGTCTCTCAGGCTCCGCTGCGCCGGAACGGCTGCCTTTTCAAAAGGCTCGGGCTTCTGATATTGAATCTGTGTAAACCCGTATTTTTCCGGATTCTTGGCAATTATGAGTGCCGCAATGAGCTTTGGCACATAGTCCCTGGTCTCTTCAGGAAGCGTATATTCGGATATCTCCCAAAAATCTGAGATCTTAAATCTATCTATAGCCGATCTTACTTTGTCTTCGCCCGCGTTATATCCGGCGGCAGCAAGATCCCAGGATTCAAACATATCGTAAAGATCATGGAGATAATTTGCAGCCGCTTCGGTAGACTTTTGTGCATCCATCCTTTCATCAACCCATGAGTCAACTCTAAGTCCGTACCGTCTAGCGGTAGATTCAATAAACTGCCAGGGACCAACTGCCCCTTTATTTGATTTAGCGCGCATATTAAACCCGCTTTCAATCATAGCCAGATACACCAAATCAGGAGGCATACCCTTGGTCTCTAAAATCTCTTTCATCATGGGTATGTATTTCCCCGATCTGGAGAGCCATTCGCTAAATATGTCGCGCCCTTCGGTTTGGAAGTATTTAATAAAGTTCTGAACCCTATCGTTTAAAACTATCGGTATATCATGTTCGTTTTCAGGAACAATTCCAGGCAGGTCTTCAAAAATCCTCTTCCTGAGAAGAAAAAAGTAGTAGTAGGCTTTCCAGGTTTGAGAATCGGGTTCCATAAGAAAGAATCCCGATGACTCCTTGGCAAAGAGGCCGCTTTTGCTAAGCATTGGGGCTGACTTCTGTTGATTATCTAAGTCCAATCCCTTACCCACATTATAGAGGCTCATGCCGCTTAAAGGAGGGGAGTTAGATTTGCGCGCCGTAGTAACTGCACATCCATTTAAGATCAAGATTCCCAAAACTATTGTAAAGAAGTGGCTAGGGTATTTAAAAAACATTGGCTCTTTTTTTATCACAAATCGGATAAGATGTCAACGGAAATTCAGAAAAAATTTTAAAATGAGAAATTCTTATGAATTGGCTTTGAGGTGAAATTGGACAAAATGCGGAGAAATCTCTTTTGGGAATTAAGATTTCTTTTAAAATCCATATAATCTTAAATTATCATCTCTTGGTATCTCATATCTCATAATAAAATTACACATTTTATAGGTTGCAGTTGGTATAATTTTAAACATAAAGGAGACAAATTTGACTTTTCGCTCAAGATTGCAAGGGGCCTATCTTTTCTTAATTCTTCCCCTTGCCATCTTTTTTCTCGTAAATTCAGTCCTGGGAGAAACTGACCAAACAACGGTCAGAATATCAAAGGTGAAAGTAAAAGGCACAAGGGCTGTTTCAATAAAGGAGATAAAAGGAAGGATAGCCACAGAATTCCCTTCACTTAATCCCTTTGCAAAAAAGCCGGAGTTTGATGAAGAGGCATTAAAAGAGGATATGATTAGAATCCAAAGGCTCTATGCGGATCACGGATACTACGATACTGAGGCGGATTACAAACTCAAATACAATCGAGAAAAAAATATGGTGGAGATTACTATTGAGATTAAGGAAGGAAAACCCATTATTCTGAAAGATTTAAACATAGATATACAAGGAGAATTAAGTAAAGATATAAGAAAAAAGATTCTTGACTCTGTACCTCTTAAGGTTAATAAAACCTTTTCTCCAATAGATTATCAGGCGACTAAGGGCATAATCTCAAGTATTCTCGCGGATAACGGTTATCCCAAGTCGGATATTGAGGGACAGGCGCTTGTAAATAGAGTAGAAAAATGGGCAAAGGTGAGCTTCAAAGTAAATCCAGGTGTGCTCTACAGGTTCGGCTCTGTAAATGTGGAGGGAAATGAAAAGGTAGCGACAAATATAATCAAACGCGAAGTGACATTCAAAAAGGGAGACATCTATTCAACAAGAAAGATCAATGACACGCAGGCAAGAATCTTTCAGCTTGATCTCTTCGGGTCCGTTTTAATTAATACGAATTTCGATGAAGAACAAAAGATTGCGAACTTAAACATAAAAGTAAAAGAGAGAAAGCCAGGAACGGTAAAGATCGGAGTGGGATTCGGCTCGTTAGACTTGGCTAGAGGTCAGGTTTTCTTGACTCAGAGAAACCTCTTTGGCGGCGGGAGGAGGCTTGAGGTTACGGGCAAGGCCTCATTCATTACACAGAGGTTGCAGACGAGCGTTATTCAGCCATATATAATTGGGAAGGCTTCTGAGCTTTTTTGGAACCTCAATTTTATAAGAGATACTCTACCGGCCTTTAGTGATTTGATGTTTCTTACCACGACTGGGGTGAGAAAGAGGTTTGGGGGAGTTTTTAACGCATCCGGCTCATTCAATGTTCAGCTGACACGTCTAAGCGGAGTGCCAGGTGAAATTTCTGACTTTACCGTGCCTCGGGGCAATTTCTTTCTGACCTTTTTTAACTCTGGAATAGAGAGAAATACTACGGACAATATACTTAACCCCACACGCGGCACCATAGCTACATTCAGTCTTGAGCCTTCTTTTAAGGCGCTCGGGTCGGATGTGAATTACATAAAGAGCACCCTTGGGCTTAGCGGTTATAAAAAGCTCTTCAATGTTGTTTTTGCATCTCGCATCCTTGTGGGGGTTATAGAGCCGTTTGGTGTAACAGGAACATTTGACATTCCAATCTTTAAAAGGTTTTTTGCGGGCGGTCCCACAAGCGTAAGGGGATTTCCGTTTCAGAGACTAGGCCCTCTTGATAAGAGTGGTGACCCGATTGGGGGCAATTCACTTCTTGAGGGGAGCTTTGAGACTCGATTTCCAATATATAAAGACTTCGGCGGTGTGGTTTTCTTTGACTATGGAAACGTTTATTCAAAGGCATTTGATTATAAACTGAGTGAACTCAAGTACTCTCCGGGTGTAGGGCTGAGGTATAATACTCTAATAGGGCCAATAAGAGCAGACGTCGGATACGCACTTAATCCGGAGCCCGGAATTAGAAGGATTCAGTTTTGGTTCGGCATAGGTCAAGCCTTCTAATATTCATGGAGATAAGTAGGTAGATTTAGGTTGGTGGATTATGTCTAAGGTTATAAAGACAGTTGGGATTTTATTTTTTGTTTTAGTCGCATTAGTTGTGTCAATCTTTGTTCTTATACAGACGGACTACTTTAGAAGCACTATAAAAAATATTGTAGAGAAATCGGTAAGCAACACCGTGGGACAAAACCTTAGAATAGGAAAAATAGAGGGCGATTTTATACGCGGTATTAGTCTAAAAGACGTTTCGTTTAAAATCGAAGGAGAGCCTTTTATACACGTAGATGAGATTTCAGTGAAATATTCGCTTCCCCCTATACTTGATGTTTATGCGATCCTAAGTAAATTGGTTCCTATAAGTGATATTTCGTTGAAAGGTTTGAGCGTAAATTTCATACATGACGAAAATGGGGTTTGGAACGTAGACAAACTCAGCGGAGAAGAGAGTAAAAAGGGAGAAGGTAGAGGTCAATCTCCCAAGTGGAACCTTTTTATTAAAAAACTTCTCATTACAAACGCGAGAATCGTGGTAGAGGATAGAGAGAAAAAAGAGACTTTCGAAATAGAGATCCCCTATATAAACTCATCAATCAATATGTTTGATATAATCAGGAAGGTTGATCTTAATCTAAGAAAGGTAAATCTATATGTGTCTCCACAACACCTCAATATAGAGGGACTTTCGACAAATCTCCTCTATACGGGTAATAAAGTACAAGTTAAGGATTTAAATGCCACTGTAAACGGAGCGAGGGTTAAACTCGATGCAGAGGTTGACAATTTTGCAGAGCCTAAATTCAAATTCAAAGCCACCGCATACGGTTTCAATATAGAAAAAGGTATTTTAAATGCAGAACTGCAGGGTTCAGGACAATATAAAAATCCAGAGGATATGAAGGCAGAAATAAGAATTAACCTACCCGATTCACAGATAATGGGTAAAAAGATTGATGGATCAATTGATAGGATCAAAATAGATGGGGTTAACGTAGAAATACAAGGCGGAGTGATTAAAACAGATTTTGGGGAAGCATCATTTAGGGGAAATGCTAATGTGGAACGCCTACTTAAGAAAAGCGGGATGAACAATTTTGATCTCAAGCTTTCGCTCAAAAATGTCAATCTCTCTAAGACTCCAGAGTTTGTAAAGAACCAGTCTGATATTGGAGTTGTAAATGCGGACCTGGGTATAGAGGGTAAATGGAAGGAGATGGAGGATTTGGAAGCTAAAGTGAACGTAAATGGATTTAGGCAGAAGGGGAAAATAGGCGAGATTAAATTAAAGGGAGTGGTAGAAGCTACAAGATCAAACGCAAAATTCGATCTTGTTTCAAATCTAAGTAGAATCAACCTATTTCCAATAATAAGAGACAGGGGATATGTAAGTAATATAAACTCTAATCTCCGCTTTAAAGGCTCTGCACCTTTAAGTGGCAATTTGGAAGGATTAGTGGTGACTCTCAATGGAGAGATTCTCCCATCGAGTATCTCTGATATAAATCTCACCGGAGGAGAAATAGATGCCTCATATAATAGGAGGACTCTGGCTATAAAGTCCCTTTCTCTAATCTCTGATTCTTTCGGACTGAAAGCATCGGGGGAAGAAAATAGAATGGATTTTAGTTATGATGCCGAGATTAATAATCTGGATTTATTATCAAAATTTTCTCCTGGACTTGATCTTAAGGGTTCCCTTCATGCAACCGGAAAGGTTCGAGGGAAAATCGAAAACCCTCAAACCACATTCTCAGCCACAGTTTCGGATTTTGGATATAAAAAGGACCTACAGGTCAAGTCAATTAACCTAAACGGAGATGCTGTTGTTAATCTCGAAAACCCGAAATTTCAGGTAAAGGGGAATCTCAAGGAAGTCAAATTTCAAGGGAGAGACATAAAGAGTATTGACCTTGAGGCGAGGAATGAGGATAAAGGAATAAGAGGAGGCTTTTTCATTGTAGAAGACACACAAAGAAGCTATGAAATTAAGTTAAAATTGGTAGATCTTAAAAGCCAAGAAAAGGATATAAAGCTTGAGAAGGTTAAGCTTAATCTCGAAAATAGAATCCTACAAAATAGAGACATTATAGACATGGCTGTTTCTCCAGAGAGAATCACTGTTAAATCACTCAATCTTTATTACGGAAGCAATTTCGTTGTAGGCGATGTAGATGTGAATTTCAATGGTGCCATAAACGCCTCTTTGGGGTTAAAGAGAATAAATCTCATTGACATATCACAGGCGCTCGGGCTTAAAACCCCGGTGCGGGGAGTTACTTCAGGAGATGTCGAATTTCAAGGCACATTGGAACAGCCAAAAATAAAGATCAACATCGGCACTCAAGGCCTGGGGTTTATGGATTTTATAACCGATAATGCCGATTTAAATCTTTCCTATTCAAATAAGAGTCTCAATCTTGATTTTACTGCTGTGGAAAACGCCCAGGAGATTTTATCTTTAGTGGGCAGAATAGGCATAGACCTCAACCTCAAAAACGTACAGGAGAATATAAAAGATGCAACTTTTAATCTCTCCCTAAAATCTAGCGGTATTGATGTCAGTCCGCTTGCGAAGTTAAACGAAGAGATAAGAGAGATTCATGGAAAAGCCATTCTTGATCTCAGTGCTTCAGGAAGTGTAAAAAGTCCTAAGGTCAACGGGCAGATAAGTCTTCAAAATATATCTTTAAAGACCCAATCGCTAAGAAATCAGATCAGGGTGCCGTCGGGACTCATTGAGATGGAAGGGAAAAAAGGGGTTCTTAGAACGCTTGAGATTCGAACCGACGGAGGAAGCGGAACGATTCAAGGGGATTTTAATCTTCGTGAACTTTCATACAACCTGAGCGGCAAATTGAATGATTTCGCGGTGAATCTTAAACAGGTTGCGGCAAATGTGGATGGCAATCTGGGAATTAAAGGGAACGGCGGAAGAATCAATATAAATGGCGACATTAGGGTAAAGAGAGCACGTATCAGAATTCCTGAGGAACCCGAAAAGCAGGTAGAGGATATTAAATTCGTAGATGAGAGGAAAGAAGAACAGCAGCAGTTTGTAATCAATGAGGTCAAACAAACAGACTTTTTCACGGATAATGTAGGAATGAATCTAAATGTATTCATACCGGGAAATGCGTGGGCTAAGGGAAAAGGGGCAAATGTTGAGGTCAAAGGGAGGATTGGGGTTATAAAAGAGTACGGTGGACCGGTAATCCTAACAGGAAACATTGATACGGTAAGAGGGACATATGAATTTTTTGGAAAACTCTTCAGAATTGAGCAGGGGAAGGTGAGTTTTCGGGGAACGCCTGAGATTAATCCATTCATTGATGTGACGGCTCTGTATAAAGTTTCAGACGTAAAAATATTTGTAAACGTAAACGGTACGGTTGAGAAGCCTAATGTAAAGCTCTCTAGTGACCCGCCGATGGACCAGACGGATATAATCTCCTACCTGGCGTTTGGAACCTCTTCGGACAAGATCGGTGCGGGTCAAAGGACCAACCTTCAGTCAAAAGCTGCGGAAATAGGGGCGCTTATAGCAGCGGATAAACTCAAAGACATTGTAGGAGAAAGATTCCGATTAGATGTAATTAGTATAACTGGCGGAGAAAAAGGACTTCAGGATGCTCAAATTGAGGTTGGTAAGTATTTAACTGATAGGTTACATATCGCTTATGAGCGTAGTCCTGAAGAGACGGTTTCGACTCCTTACCTGTCTACAAACGAAAATCTTACAAATAAGATTCGGGTAGAGTATAGGCTATTTGACTTTCTAACATTGGAAAGTACGGTAGGAGGGACTGACCAGGGAGGGGATGTATTTTTTTACTTCAACTATTAGCTGTTAACTAGCTCATACGATTAATAATGTAGTGTTGCGTTGCAATGTGTTCCTACACAAAGGTGTGTGTATTCCTGATAGGGTTCTCTAGTATTAATAGCTATGCAAAAACCTTCTTATTCCTCTTACCGCCTGCATTATTCTCTGTTCATTTTCAACGAGCGCAAGCCTTACGTATCCCTCGCCGTAGCTTCCAAATCCGACTCCCGGTGACACAGCGACCTTTGCCTTTTCAATAAGGAGCTTTGAGAATTCAAGGGAACCCATATCTTTAAACCTATCTGGAATCTCAGCCCAGACGAACATAGTTCCTTTGGGTTTTGGAATCTCCCAACCGGCACGTAAAAGCCCCTCTATGAGTTTGTCTCTCCTTGACCTATACATTTCCCTTATTTGGTCTACGCATTCCTGGGGGCCGTTTAAAGCGGAGATTGCGGCTATTTGAATGGGCTGAAAAATCCCGTAGTCGAGATAGCTTTTAATTCTCCCAAGGGCGGATATTATCTTTGAATTCCCTACCATAAATCCAACGCGCCATCCGGGCATATTGTAGCTCTTAGAGAGTGAGAAGAATTCAACCCCGATCTCCTTTGCCCCAGGCACCTCAAGAAAGCTGGGCGCCCTGTATCCATCAAAGCAGAGGTCTGCATATGCAAAATCGTGCACAACAATAAGCCCAAAGTCCCTGGCAAACTCATAAATCTCTTTAAAGAAGTTTAGGTCAACAACGCTCGTTGTGGGGTTGTGTGGGAATGAGATCATAAGGACTTTGGGTTTAGGCCAGATCTCCTTTACGGCCTTTTCCATAGCCTCAATGAAATTTATGTCCTTTGTAAGAGGCGCACTCTTTACATCTCCCCTTGCAATTATCACCGAATAGCTGTGAATCGGGTATGTTGGACTCGGAACCACAACCACATCACCGGGAGCTAAGATTGAGAGCATAAGATGAGAGATCCCCTCTTTTGAGCCAATCGTGGCTATTGCCTCGGTTTCGGGGTCTAACTCAACCTTATAGTTCCTCTTATACCAATCGCAGATTGCCATTCTTAGTTTTGGAATGCCCCGCGAAGCGGAGTATCTGTGGTTTCTGGGGTTCTTCGAAGCCTCTATGAGCTTATCCACAATATGCTGTGGTGTCGGCTGATCCGGATTTCCCATTCCGAGGTCTATGATGTCTTCTCCTCTTATTCTTGCTTTCATCTTTAGTTCATTCACTATGGCAAATACATATGGAGGGAGTCTCCTTATAAGTGGAAACTCCTCTGAAAGGATGTGCTGCATGTTACTTATCTCCTGAATATTCAAACAGTTCAAGTAATTTTATTACAATTCTTGATAATCTCAAGGAGCGCATCCGATTACGTATAGGACTGTATAGTTATTTATAAAATCTGGTCTAAAAGGGTTCTATTGCATAATTCATGTTCAATATGTTAAAATGCGGGCATGTCGAGAGAAAGAATAGGGTTGTTTCTATTATTGACTGTTCTATTCTTCTCTTCCTGTGCGTCTGTCTCCAAAAGGGGTATCGGGATGCGCCCAACTGAGAACAACTCTCAAATCGGCGTTGCTTCTTGGTATGGTGTTGATGAAGACGGTGGCAAGACGGCAAGCGGCGAGCGATTTAGTATGCATAGCTATACCGCGGCTCACCAAACCCTGCCGATAGGGACGGTGGTCAGGGTTGTTAATCTGGAAAATGGAAGAGACGTTATCGTAAAGATAAACGATCGGGGTCCGTTTAAAAAAGGACGCATAATAGACCTCTCTTACGCAGCGGCTAAATCTATTGGAATGCTAGGAAAGGGAACGGCAAAGGTAAGGGTTGAGGTAATTTCAGTGCCCGGAAGAAGTGCGGACTACTTTGATGCCAAATATACCGTTCAGGTGGGATCATTTAAAGATAAACGGAGCGCCTTAGATTTAAAAGAGCATCTTGATAGCAGTTTGAGCGATGTGAGAATCGAGCCGATCGATTTAGACGGCGATATTTACTACAGGATAAGGATTGGGCGGTTTTCTCAGAGGGATGAGGCTGAAGAGCTTGCCACAAGACTTAGAAGATCAGGTTATACTGGATCGGTGATTCAGGAATAGGGCGATTTAGCCGCGGATTTACACCAATATATGCGAACGGAGGAATACAGTATATAGTAAACAGAATACAGGAAACAGGATAGGTGGCTTGAGGTCTTTCTGTATTCTGTGTTCTATATACTGTATTCTGATTATTTCATTTGTGGTCGATTAAATACCAAAACCAGATTACTTTTAAATAGAATTACATTCGACTGGACTGGAGATGAATAAAATGGCCGAGGTTGCCGATTTCTTTAAAATAGTGTCTGATAAAATCAATGTTGAAGAAGCAATCGGAAGAGTTTTAGATATTGAGTCCGGAGCAATAGTAGTCTTTATCGGCACAGTAAGAAAATCATCAAGGGGAAGAGAGGTCAAGTATCTAGAATACGAGGCCTACAGAGAAATGGCACTTCGAGAGTTTAGTAGGATATCGCGAGAGATAAGGCAGATGTGGGATATAAGAAAACTGGCAATAGTCCACCGTATAGGAAAACTCAGCCTTGGTGAAATAAGTGTCTTAATTGTTGTCTCTGCACCACATAGAGACGAGGCTTATAAGGCATCGAGGTATGCCATCGAGAAACTCAAACAAGCCGTCCCCATATGGAAAAAAGAGATCTGGGAAGGTGGAGAGGAGTGGATACAAGGCTCTTAGATTAGTTATCAGTCTCTATTTATAAATTTGACATCTCAAATAACTTTCTTTATCATAGAATGTAGGTCTTTTTCGCATTTGCGTATAAGTAGTATAGGCGATAGAGCCCTAAAATTTATACCGCTTGGATCCATATTAGGGGGACCAAGACGGGAGGAGATTTGA
>PSLL01000008.1:64298-109817 GCA_040289575.1 Candidatus Dadabacteria bacterium
CTCATTAGGACGGAACAGGAGCCGTACCTAGACAGATTGAAAAAGGGAAAACCAGCTAGGGCTTATGCCCAATTAGCTGGTTTTTTTTAACGTTGGCCTCTAAGACACATGGGTACGGAAATAAATGATTTTACTCTGCCTAGTGTCTATAAAATGAACAAAATGAAGAAGGTTACAGTCCCAGAAATTTGTGATATGAAAGGTCGCGGAGAGAAGATCGTTATGGTAACTGCCTATGATGCTGCGACGGCGAACATAATTGATGAATCCGGGGTGGATATCATCCTTGTCGGTGATTCTCTTGGAAATGTAATTCAAGGCCTCCCCGACACGCTTTCTGTAACTATTGACGAGATGGTTTACCATACAAAAATCGTTTCAAGGGGAATAAGGCGCGCTCATCTCTGCGGGGATATGCCGTTTATGTCATACCAGGCTTCAAAAGAGGATGCCATAAGAAGTGCTGGAAGGTTTGTAAAGGAAGGAAGGGCGGAATCCGTAAAAATTGAGACGAATGAGAACTATCTCGACACAATCTATGCCATCCAGAAGGCGGGGATTCCGGTTATGGCTCACATTGGGCTTTGTCCACAATCGGTACTTGTAATCGGAGGTTATAGGGTTCAGGGGCGCAGAGATGATGATGCTAAGAGGCTCATTGAACTTGCAAAATCTGCTGAATGTGCGGGGGCATTCTCTCTAGTTTTGGAGAGTATTCCCCAGGAGCTTGCAAAAAAGATAACAGAATCCATAAGCATACCAACCATCGGAATCGGAGCGGGACCTTTTTGCGATGGACAGGTACTTGTCATAAACGATTTAGTGGGATTTTCACCGGATCCGCTTCCCAGATTCGTAAAAAGGTATGCGAACTTAAGGGAGGCAATGTCAAAAGCGGTGAAGGAATTTGTGGATGAGGTAAAGGATGGAACTTTTCCCGACACCCGGCGTTCATACAACTGAGGAGAGAATCGATTGAGGGTTATAACCAGCTTAGGAGAAATGCAGAGTTTAGCAAATAGAACAAGAAGGGACGGAATGAAAATCTCTCTTGTTCCTACAATGGGGGCGCTTCATGAAGGGCATCTTAATCTCATATCTGAGGCTAGGAAAATGGGAGATGTTCTCGTAGTAAGCATTTTTGTAAATCCCACCCAGTTTGGACCTAATGAGGATTTTGCAAGGTATCCAAGAGACCTACAGGGTGACTTAAGAAAGATAGAGAGTCTTGGTGTTGATATTGTTTTCACTCCAACTCCGGAAGAGATGTATCCCGAGGGATTTCAAACATACGTAGAGGTGAAAAGGCTACAAGAACATCTCTGCGGACCCTTTCGTCCAGGACACTTCAGAGGTGTTGCGACCGTTGTTCTTAAATTATTTAATATCGTAAAGCCTCACTTTGCACTTTTTGGAGAAAAGGACTATCAACAATTAAAAATCATTCAGAGAATGGTCGAGGATTTAAACCTAGAGATTGAGGTTTTAGGATTCCCTATTGTTAGAGAGACAAGTGGACTCGCATTCAGCTCTAGAAACGCCTATCTCTTTCCCGATAAAAAGGAGTGTGCGCTTTGGGTATCGAGGGTCCTTCATAATATAAAAAGGGATTTTGACAGCGGCTGTAGGGATGCAAAAGCTATGGCTGATAGGGGGAAAAAAACCTTAAGGGATGCGGGAATCAAAGAGATTGACTACCTAGAGATTTGCGATCCCCAAACCCTTATAAGTAAAGAAGTAGTCGAAAGCGGGGATTTGGTAGCAATAGCAGTGAGGCTCGATGGGACAAGGCTTATTGACAATATAAGACTTTAATTAGGAGGAGACGATGAAAAGAGTGCTTCTTAAATCTAAGATTCACAGGGCGACCGTTACAGAGGCCAACGTCAATTACGAGGGAAGTGTTACGATTGACAAGGACCTAATGGATGCTGCTGATCTAATCCCTTATGAGCAGGTGCACATATTCAATGTGATAAATGGACAGAGATTTTTTACTTATGTAATTGAAGGTAAACCCGGCTCCGGTGTAATCTGTGCAAATGGAGCCGCTGCTCATCTCGCTAGGGAAGGGGACACGGTAATAATCGCAAGCTTTGCCTCATATAATGAGAGCGAATGTAAGAGGCACGAACCCAAACTGGTTTATGTAAATGGAAATAATAAAATCACTAAGATAAAACCGGAATCTGAAAAACTCAGGCTTGCGAAGAGCTAGGTCTTTAGTAGAGCCATAGAGATAAATCTTAACTATCTTTTTTGTGTTTATTTATATACAACAGCTGAGTTTTGTAATATCTTTAGTAAATGAAAGTGCAGTGATTTTGATTGCCTCAGAGAGCGTCGGGAATATTGGAAGCGAACTTACAATATCATCAATGGTTGATTTATTCTTTACCAACATCATCGCTTCGGCAATTAATTCGCCTGCGTTCGGTGCAAGGATATGCACCCCAAGAACCTGTTTTGTCTTTGGATGAATTGTCACCTTAATCAGCCCTTCTGTGCGGTGCATAATGATCGCTTTCGGCACATCGGCAAATGAGACAGTCCGACAGGCACATACACCTATTTTTTTTATTTGTTCATCTTCAGTGTATCCTACAGAGGCAAGCTGTGGATCAGTAAAAATCGTATAAGGTACAGTGTTGTAGTTGATATTTTTCTTTGAGTTGGTCAAGGCATTCTCTGCGGCAAGTGTTCCTTCATGTCCAGCAGTTGGCTCAAGGCGCAAAGGTAAGTTAGCTACATCTCCAATCGCAAATATATGAGGCTGAGAGGTTTGAAAGGATTGAGTGACTACAATAGCTTGATGTTTGTCAATCTCTATACCAGCTTTTTCCAGATTCAGTTCCTTTGTATTCGGGATTTTGCCAGCAGCTAAGAGTATTTCTTCACCGGATGCCTCTTCTTGTTTTCCGTTAGTCACATACGAAAGAATTTTTCGATCCTTGTCTTTGTGCGCCTTTTTAACTTCGACACCTGTTTTTATGATGATACCCTCTTTTGTCAGTATCTCACTGAGGCGTTGAGTCAATTCTTTTTCAGCCCGTGGTAAGATAGATGGGCCGCGTTGTAATATAGTAACTTTTGTACCAAATCTCGTATACATTTGAGCAAACTCAAGACCCACCGGTCCTGCACCAATTACAATCAGTTCTTTTGGTTGCCTTTCAAGTCTTAGAGCTTCGATATGGGTAACAAAACCGACTTTGCCAATACCCTCGATTGTAGGGACATTGGCGGTTGAGCCAGTAGCAACAATAAATTTTTCTCCAAATAGATTTTGATTATTAACTTCTATCTCATTTTTAGAAATGAATTTTGCTCTTCCTTCTATGTACTTAACATACTCAAGACTTTTTAATACCTTTTTGTATTTTTCCTGACGCAATTTTTCTACCAAAGCAAGTTCATACTCAATAACTTTTTGAAAATTAAAGCTTTTTACTTCAAGCTCAATACCAGGAATACCATGATTCTTTGCCAGATGTAAAACCTCTCCAGCATAAAGAAGAGTCTTCGACGGAACACAACCCACATTCACACAGGTTCCACCAAGTGGCAGGCCAGCATTAATCATGGTTTTAGCTTGTAATTCATTGGCACGAATAGCTGCTGCAAAAGCACCTGCGCCGCCACCGATTATGATCAAGTCAAATTTTCCCATGATTTTATAAATGCCTCCTTTCTATATCTCACAAGATTCGGGTTTACATGTCTTTCGAAGGTAAATATCCCAAACAGAAGCTGCGATCAGACCCACAAGTCCAATATAAACTAACAGCTTTGAGAACCAGATAGCAACAAAGACAACTATGGCACTTACTATGACAAGGATTAGGCTTTCCTTCCTTCCATGAGACTTAAATGATTTATAAACACTTCCAATACTAATCCCAAGGAAAACTACAAGAAGTGGAATCAGAATCTTATCGTTAATTAAAAATCCAACACCAATGCTTGAAAGAAAAGCTAAAAGAGCCGGTGTTCCGATGCAACATAGAGCTGCAAAGATTGATCCGAGTGAACTGATAATTTTAAATACCATAGCTTTCCTCCTTTACTTCCCTTCTTTACCAAGAGGAGTTGCTTTATAATTACCAGAACTCTCTATAGTTTTAACTATGTCATCTACTGTAACTTTGCCATCTTCATACAGTACTTTAGCCTTTTTATCCTTGTAACTCACATCAGCATCCACTATACCATTTAGCTTCTTTAAAGCAGTTTTTATGGTAAGTGGACACATCCTGCATGTCATACCATCTACTTTGAGTGTAACCTCTTGTGTATTTGTACCCCTTTCACTCAATGCGGAGGTGTGAAAGCCTGTAAGAGCAGTGGCTAGAACCGCTACTAAGATAACTATGCCTGCAGTTACAATCTTTATTTTTATACCCTCCTCATATCTTTTACCAAGAAATGTCCTCATTTTATCTAATTACATCTCTATAGCTTCTGCCATCACTTGGTTTAAGACGAGTTCACTACCAGCAGTGAGGTACCACAAGTCCGCTTTTCCCTTTTTCATTTTTCAAGTAAGAGAAAACCGATGATATTTGGTAAGAGGATAAAAGCAACCACCAAGATAGCCGCTATCCAGAGAATGATTCTATTTAGTTTTCTTCTTTTGGGATCTATCGCAGCACAACTTGTGCCGGAACTACATTCCTCTCCACCTCTATAAGCAAAGAAGAAACCGAGTGACAAGAATGCAAGGGATACTAATCCAAAAATCAACTTGTACTGCTCAAGCTTTGCAAAGAAAGCGGCTCCACCTAATCCAAGAACTACAAATACTAAGGGACCTATACAGCATAGAGATGCTACGAATCCTGATATTATAGAGCCTATAGAAGCAAAAAGAGTAATTTTGTTGGTTCTCTCAATCATCTTTATCCTCCTTCGATTCTAGTACCTCTATTATCGGACATTCACCCATTGGGCCTTTACCGCTACACATTGCTACAAGCTTTGTAAGCGCCTTCTTTATACCTTGCAGAGTGCGGATTTTTTCTTGTATGTCTGCAATTTTTGCTTCCGCACGTCTTTTCACATCCGCGCATGTAGTACCGGGGTCAACCCCTTAATGATAGAAGCTCTGAGATTTCTTTCAGTGTGAATCCAAGTTCCTGAGCGCGCTTTATAAACTGAATACGGTTGACTATTTCCTCGGAGTATTGACGATAACCAGACCTCGGGCTTGGTGGTTTAGGTATATGACCACAGCGTTCATAGTAGCGTATAGTTTCAACATTGACATCTGCCTTTTTAGCGACCTGTCCTATGGTTAGATTCCCCATTTTTTACCTCCATTCATATTATAAACTCCGTACCTAGATACGGAGTCAAGTCTTCTTTGAATTTTTTAATTTTTTCTACTTCTTGTTAGAATTGGTGTAAAACCCTTGAGAATAGATAACATTGAAGAATTGGCTTCAATGCCTATGGTTCAATTTGATGAATTGGAAAGCTAGGGTTCTTTCTTATATACCCGAGTTTTTCTCTTTGTTCTCTGCCGTAAATCTTCTATTTATTTCATAGTCTTATCAATCCCCAACACCCTTTTTAGAAACCTTTCTGCATTCTCTATATGTGTGCCTGCCCAGTATATCCTTCCGCATGAGTTGCACCGTCTGAATTTATTTTGAGTCTCCCATACGTAAGAAGGAATCTTATCCATTAGGGAATCTTTTGAAACCTCTTCAAGTAAAGCGTTACAGCGGATACATCTTGTAAAAGCACTTTCAAGTGTATCAAGTTCAAAAACTCGGATAAACTCAAGGATCTGTTCAGTCAGATGATCGCTCCATATAAGAAGATACTCCTTTATATTTTTTCTCCTCTCTATAGATCTGTCTCTTGTAAGAATTACCCACCCCTCAGAGATGGCACGCTGTATTAGAATCTCATCGGCGATATCCTTTTTGTATTCCGCGTCTACTCCGGCGAGTCTCAACCATTTGGCGAGCTTCCCAAGCATCGAGTCGGCAATAAAGTGTGTCTCAAGAGCCTTTCTCTTCATTTGTAATATGATACCAACTTCTAATATAGGAGTGCTAATAAAAAGGGCTTAGAATCAATCCGCTTTGTTCAATATGGCTTTTTGTTAAAAAGGTAGCAGGAGTTTATTATCTAGGCGGTTCATGGATGTCTCTGTCTGGATCAAGGTCAAGCGTCTAGACATGAAAATTGTAATTAAGGCTCCGGACTCAGGTTCTTGGAGGCTAATTCGTTGATAAATAAACTAGGCTGCCTTTTCCTGCAAGATATCTCTGGTTAATCTTTCGGCCTCATCTATTCCTTCGGTTGATGCGGCAATTAGGCTCAGTGATTTTTCTCCAATCTCTAAGGTTAAGCTAAAGCTCTTTCTGTTTTTCTTCTCAAACTCTACAAGCGGAGTGATGACATTGTCTAAAAATCTATTGAAGGCATCCATTGTTCTTCTTCTTACCTTTCCGTAGCCCTTTATCATCTGCCCACTCTTTGCTATGAGACATCCGATGTCGTAGTTTATTTTCGCAAATCTTTCTACACTGGTCTTATACTTTTTGATTAGTGAATGCTCTTTGTGGTAGCGATAAGAGTAAGGTCTCATAAATTTAAGTTTGGTAAGGAGCCAGAGCCTCAAAAACCCCGAAAAAGAGGTAGTAACTGGTTTTTGTCCAAGGGTTATTTTTTTATTCTTAGGCCAGAGATTTTGAAAAAAGTCAGTCTCGGTAAGGTAGATTATCGGGGCTACGAGAAAGTTTGGAAGGAGTCCATAAATCTCCTCGGCATCTGGTTT
Source organism: Candidatus Dadabacteria bacterium (assembly GCA_040289575.1). Lineage (GTDB taxonomy): Bacteria > Desulfobacterota_D > UBA1144 > Nemesobacterales > CSP1-2 > PSLL01. The sequence goes on from PSLL01000008.1 coordinate 71,089, forward strand.
CAAATAGTCCGTAACGCGAAATGTCTGATCGGATCTCAGCCTCATCTCCTCTTTGATCCTTTTGAATCTCTCCGGCCTAATTTTAAGATCGGCTACCCGGATTCCGTCCTCATATGTCATCCAGAGGGCAAGGTTCTTGGCAAATATTTCGGTGAGCCTAAATCCGCCCTTCATTTCCTTATCTATATAATATGTGCTTTTGAGTTCATTCAAATACTTTTTTGCGTATCCTGCATCTTGATAGTCTATTAGCCTAAAAAGGGCTTCTGCCATAATTTCCCTAAGGTGGGTGGGATACTCCGCCTCGATTTCAGAGATTAATTTGAGATATTCATCTCCTGATTTAGGTGCTAATTTTTCGACCCTCTCTTTTTTAAACTCCTCCCAACTCTTCTGGAGCGCCGATTTTAGCTCGGCGTACTTACGGGATTTTACATAGTCCCATCCAATTCTAAATGCCTTTATGTTGCTCCCCACCGCGACCCCTGCTTCTTCTATCGCCTTTATGTAATTGACCTCGGATATTGGCAGTGCCTCAGATGCCCCCAGTGCCCCAAGGAGTATTGCGTTTACTCCAAGCTCATCCATTCCATTTTCTTTGGCTATTTCAAGTGCATTGAATGCGATGAAAAGAGAAGAGAAGTTGGTTGCGAGTTTTTTCAGGTTTTCGTTTGAATATATACCGCTGCTTATAGGGGTTTTCTCAAGGGTAGAATAAATCCTGTGTGTGCTTGAGACGACTACCGTTCTCTCTGAGCCGTATCCGGTCTCAAGTGCCCTTCCCAGTTCAAGGAACTCTTGGGCTAGAATCACATCTACATCTCCTGGAACAGGGTATTGAGAGAATATGATTTGTTTCTGATCTGAATTCACCCTCGGATGAGCTTCAAGATAATAGACCGTTGAGCCGCCGCGCTGAGAAAGCCCGGGGAGCCCTATTGCCTGAACCTCAAAACCCTCGAGGAGAAAGGCCTGGACAAGCCACTCTGTAAGAACCCCGCCACCTTGTCCTCCTACCGCCGGAATTAGGATTTTTATCAGTTCGCTGTTTCTATCCATCTCTTTTGTTTGTATCCCAGATTTATAACTATTTAACCACAAATAGATAGGAATTTACATAAGTAAAATAGTTCGAGTGCCATCTGCTGCGCTGATTTGTGATTGAATAGTTACCCGAATACGGGTGTTAATTCGACCATCCGTTTCTGGTGATTAAGTGAAGAAAAAAGCGGTTTATTTTATCGTTTATCTTATCAAAGAATGAAGGGTTATTGATTACCTCGACCTTGTAAAATGACGGACAAAGCACTGCGGCATGGGCGATCTCTCCACATAAACCGCAGCCTACACATGAGTGCTCAATATGGGCGATAGGATCATCTCTCAGTATGGTTGGACTTTCTTTAAGGGTCAGAGATGGGCATCCGTTATATCTCATACAGGAGTGGTCTCCCGTACATACCTCTGGATCAACGCCGAGTCTTGCCTGTACCGTGCGCTTCCCGGATTCAATGTTTCGCTTTATTACGACCTTTTCTCTTCTATTTTTTTCCAATTGGCATTCGCCTTTTGAGATTATTACCCTGAGCCCTTTATCCGCCTCATAAGCCTTCTTGAGTGTATCCATTGATTCCTTCAGATCGTATGGGTTGACCTTTTTAATCCATTTGACCCCTGCACCCTTTAGAGCCTTTTCAATGTCCATACCGACGCCTTCTTGTCTCATGTTCCTTCCAGAAGTCGGGTTTTCATGGTGTCCGGTCATGGATGTCCAGAAGTTCTCAAGTATGATAAGCGTTGCATCCTGATTGTTGTAGACGGCGTTTGTAATGCTTGTCGTAAGCCCGCTATGCCAGAATGTTCCATCTCCCATAAATGAAATTACCCTCTTATTTGCCATTCGAGAGAGGGCTCCTGCAGATGCGAGTCCAATTCCCATTCCCGTAATTGAATTGCTAAGGTCAAACGGGGGAAGTCCGCTCATGGAATAGCACCCAATATCGGATGCGTAGTAGGATTTTCCATAATCGTCTTCGAGGATTTTTATTGCTGTAAAGATTGGTCTTTCCGGACAGCCCGTGCAAAAGATGGGGTTTCTCTTTGTAATAGGCTCTTTAAGGAAATTCGCCGCCTTCTCCTTGTGCTTCGCAATGCGCTCGCTCTTTTCTTGAATCCTTTCCCTTTCGTATGTGGAGGTTGTGTTCTTAAGAAGGAAACTGCCTATGCCCTTGATTATATGGTCTGGTGTGTACTCGCCTGCTTCGGGAAGAATATCTTTACCGAATATCTCAACATCACTCAGCCTTGCCCTCTGTGCGATTGCCCTTATCTGCTCTTCAATCAAATTGGGCATCCCTTCTTCAACTATAAGTACGGCCTTCTTACCGCGTAGAAAATTGATGATTTCTTCAGGGACAAGCGGATGTATAACATTCAGATTAAGTATGGGGATTCTGCTTTCGCCATAGAGGTTGGCTTCGCCCAGGTTATAAAGGCATCTCATCGTGGAGTTAAATATCATGCCGTGTGTGATTATCCCCAGGGTATTGTCATTGCCTTGTATGGTTTCGTTGAGTTTTCTTTCTAATATGAATTTTCTTGCGGCGGGAATCCTTTCGGAGAATTTCTTTCTTTCCTGCTCAAATGTAAATGGTGGGAGTGGAATTTTATTTAAGTTTGTGGGCAGGTCGTTGAGCGGATTCAACATACTTATCTTCGGCCGCACATTGTCTTTGCACGTTATCTTTCCCCTTATATGTGCAACTCTTGTAGATAGGAGAAACATCACGGGCATATTTGTATATTCGGAGAGGTCGAATCCCTCCTCAACCATGTTTGCTAGGTGCTGGAGGTCTCCTCTTGGGTCAATTACAGCCATTGTGGATTTGAGCGCAAATGGAAGAGCCCTTTCCGCAACACATGTGCTATCACAACCGTAATCCTCTCCCACGATTATCATAGCCCCGCCGGTAACGCCCGATGAAGAGATGTGTGAGAGGGCATCTGATGCGACGTTTGTTCCTACGATTTTCCAGTTTACTGAGCCGCGAATCGGGTAATTAATAGATGCCGAAAGGAGCGCGGCCGCCGAGGCTTCGTTTCCTGAGCAGTCGAAGTATATTCCCATCTCCTTTAATACGGGTTCATAGGCGTCGGAGATAGCATCAATTAAGCCCGCAGTAGGCGAGCCAGGGTACCCACCTAAGTAGCTTACTCCGGATTGAAGAAAGGCTTTTAGAATTACAAGGGTTGCATCACCGTAGAAGGTTTTTCCATGACCGTATTTTAATTGCTCTATTATCTCTTTAGTGTAGTTACTGCCCATTCATTCTCCTAACTTAATATCCTAGCGGACTTCAATAACTCTACCAGGAAATGAGGAAATATTCCAGTGACTTGGGAGGTTGTTTGTAAATTTTTTATTTCCTAAGTGCCCATAATCTTTTATGAATTATGCTATTTAATTTGTTTTCTAGTGTAGAAATATTCACTCAGTACCTCTTCCTGCTCTTCGTTTACGGCGTGATACGGTCTTTTCTCCTTTACAAGGGCTAAGGCATTCTCTGGCTCCATTCCCATATAGACCAGATATGCAGCGAGCATCAAATTGGTTCTTCCCATCCCCGCATAGCAGTGGACTACAATCTGTCTCCCTTCTCGGATTTCGCTGTCAATAAACCTTACAAATTCTTCGATGTCGGTAAGCCGTGGGGCCTTAAAGTCTTTTATGGGGATATGTTTTACTCTAAATCCATAATAATTCCAAACATGCTCCTCAAGGTTTACAATTGTATTAATCCCCACATTCTTGAGAAATTCTAGGTCTTCTTCCAGACTCCGGAGTAAGCCCGGCCTTTCTATCCCCGCAAGCTTACCCGGAATTATCCAAGAAAATCTCTCAGGCATGACCGGTTCTCTAATTAGCCACGAATTGACACAAATGAAATAATTAGGATACAGAATACAGGAGCTAGAAGTCAGAAGTTTTTCTCCCTATATTCTGTCTACTGTTTTCTGTATTTTCCTGTTTGTGTTCATTCGCGACTAAATATTCACTACTGTTTTTAGTCGTGCCACAAAAATATCAGCCTGCCTCGTAGGTTCAGGGATTCTATATCCTCTGGTGCACTGACGTGTGATTTTTAAAGCGGTTCTTAGGTCTATTTTGTGTCCAATTGAGACAAAAACGGGCTTCGTTTCCTTCTTGGTTCTCAATGCTGCTCCAATAGTATTCCCTGTGTGGGAGGCAACAAGTGGAGTCCACGCACCGTCGCTATCTGGCGGTTCATTGTATTTACCATAGAGCCTTTGCTTTGCCACGCCTATTGAAGGGATATCGAGTATCACCCCTATATGGCTCGCGATCCCAAGCCCGCGTGGATGGGCTATTCCCTGTCCATCTACCATAATGAGATCGGGTTTATTTTGAAGCTTCATAAACGCCTCGATTATTGCGGGCCCTTCTCTAAATGCGAGAAGTCCCGGGATATAGGGGAACTGCTCATCAACTATTGCTGATACCCGCTTGATCTCCTGGAGCTCGGGATATGAAAAAATAATTATGCCGCACACGAGTTTTTCTTCATCTCGGATCTGTGCGAGGTCTACACCGGCTATTGTTTTTATCTCTTTGAATCCGTTTTGTGTAATGACCTTCTTTCGTAGGTCCCTCTGAATGGCTTCGGCTTCTTCACGAGAAGGGGGAGCACCACGGGAGAGATTGACCCATCTTTCTTTTTCAGTGGAGTTCATAGATTTCATTTATGACCCTTTTGAATCTAGGAGCGTATATTATCTCAAATGCCTCTTCCTTTCCAGGGAAGAGCTTTAGAGCGAAGTCTTTTACCTTTAGAAAGTGCTCTAAGGCTTCCTCTCTTGTCATTTTCCCCTGTGAGATAATGGATATTGCGAGGTCAACCATGAACCTTAATGTCCTTATCTTTTTATTCTCTTCCGCTATTTCCTGAGGAGTTAGTTTCTTTTCTTTCATATCATTCTTCTTTGTGAGCTGTATTTAGCCTTTAAATAATTATATTACCATTTCTCTATGAAGATGTCGCATATCAAAGTTTGACTTGCACTGACATTCCTCCATAAGGAATCATCAGGTGAGGAATATATGTCAATTCGGGTTGAACGACGACATTTTAACGTTACCGAATACAACCTCATGGGCGAGAGGGGCATTTTGTCTGAAGACGACCTAGTTGAACTTATTGAAGGTGAAATCCTAAAAATGAGTCCTATCGGTAGCCAGCATGCGGCATGTGTTGACCGTCTCAACTTACTTCTTGTCCATTTTGCGGATCAAAGAGCCATAGTCCGAGTGCAAAACCCTATCCAACTCAGCGATTATTCAGAGCCTCAGCCCGATTTTGCTCTGCTTAAGCCGCGTGATGATTTCTATGCCGAAATGTATCCCTTGCCAGCGGATGTGCTTTTGATTGTAGAAGTAGCGGATACTTCGTTAGAGTATGATAGGAATGTAAAAGTTCCGCTCTATGCGCGGGCTGGGATTCCCGAGGTATGGATGGTTAATTTACTAGAAAACCTAATTGAAATTTACACCGACCCGGTCAGTGGTTTGTATCAACGAATTCATATGGCAAAACACGGTGAATCTCTAACACTGCAATTCCTCGCCGATGTTACATTCAGCGTTGACGATGTTCTCAGCTAGGTAGGGAATCTAACAAATATAGCTTTCTGTATAAACTCGTGTTATGAAGATTAGCTCGAATCAAGTAGAACGTGATCAAAAGGCTTACACACTGGCAAAGGAATATCTTTTGCAGTTAAATGTTGAAGGTATAACTTCAGATGCCCAAGGTAAACTGGAAAAGTAATTAATTCAGAGTGAACTTGACTTTGTCAATTGCCTCTTTGGCAAGAGTGTAGTCGGGATAAACTTCTAGCGCTTTTTGGAATTCTTCGAGAGCCTTTTTTATCATCCCTTTGATCAGATAAACTCTGCCAAGATTGTAATGCGGATAGTGTCTAGGCTCATAACGCTTTGCCTGAATGGCCCTTTCAAGCCATGGTATAGCTTCGTCGTATCTTTCAAGTTCAATCAGATAAGCGCCTATATCGTTATATGGATTTCCAAAATCTGGGTCAACCGCTATGGCCTTTTTGCATTCGGCTATAGCCTCATCGAGTTTTCCCTGGAAGCTGTATGTCCATCCAAGAAACGTATAGGCTTCTGCCGTGGGATATGCCTCTATTGAACGCTTGTAGTGCTCTATTGCAAGGTCAAACTCGCCCCTCCTCTGGTATTCATAGGCTTTTTGGAAAAGCTCTATTGCTATTGATATAGGGTCCTTCTTTGACATTTATTTCCTTCTTGTTTAACCACAGAGTTCACAGATAATAAAATAGGTTCTTTCTATCTGTGTTCTTATCTGACTAAACTCGCAGCGTAGCCTTAAACCTCTATGGCTAACGCCGCTCTCATTTTATTCTAGCACTCGGCGATATATGAGTCAAACATTGATGATAGAGGATAAATCAACCTCGCAATCAATCTGTTCATAATCGACAAGGTCTTTGATTTTTGGATTTTCGCTGCAGAGAGAGCACTTGGGATCGCGCTTCACCTTCACGTCCATAACGGACATGGTTAGAGCGTTAAATACAAGAAGCCTTCCGGCAAGTGTCTGCCCTATTTGTAGGATTTCCTTTAGTGTCTCGACGGCCTGTATGGTTCCGATTATCCCTGCAACGGCTCCTAGAATCCCCGCTTCCTGACAGCTTGGAATCATACCCGCCGGTGGAATTTCGGAATAGAGGCAACGATAACAGGGGCCGCCCGCATGCGGTTTAAATACAGATACTTGCCCTTCGAACCTGAGTATAGCGCCTGAGACGAGGGTTTTTCTCTCAAAATAACACGCGTCATTTACGAGATAGCGCGTGGGGAAATTATCGGAGCCGTCGAGTACGATGTCGTAATTCCTTATAATGTCTCTTATGTTCTTTTTTGTTATCATCTCTTCATAGACAATGACGTTCACATCGGGGTTAAGCTTCTCTAATTTTTCCCTGGCCGAGAGCGCCTTGGGTCTCCCAATATCGTCTGTGAAATGGAGCACCTGTCTCTGAAGGTTGGAAATATCTACCTGATCTGAATCGGCGATTCCGATGGTTCCAACACCTGCTGCAGCAAGATAGAGCGCAACGGGTGAGCCAAGTCCTCCCGCTCCGACACAAAATACCTTTGAGCGAAGGAGCCTCTCCTGCCCCACGCCGCCTACTTCCGGAAGAAGTATATTCCTGCTGTAGCGATATATCTGTTCCTCAGTTAATTCCACTTTACTCCTCCTAGTTAATATCTAGACACGAAAAAGACAGGATACAGAACACGGAATACAGGGAAAAACCTCAAGTCCGTGTATCCTGTATTCTGTCTACTGGTTTAATTCGTGTTCATTCATGGCTAGTTAAGATTACGAAATTAATTCAATTTCTTCCTCTTCAATGGAGAATCAAAATCCTTAAGAACCCATGCCCTGCCGTCTTTGTACTTTCCACCATGAATAGAGAGTATTATATATACCCATTCGGGCCATGCCCTCCCTCTATCAAAACCCGACGGACGCGATGGATGATCCGGATGAGAATGGTAGATTCCAAGGATATTCATCCCGTTCGACCTTGCCCAATCATCAGCCTCCTTGAACGAAAGCGGGTCGAGTTCATATCGGTCGCGTGCCCTTTCGCGGTTCAGATTCCTGCATTCTTTGAAGCTTGTTATCTTACCATCTTTCCCAATAAGGACACCACAGACCTCATTTGGGTATCCGGACTCGGCGTGTTTTATTACCCCATCATAGGCCGATTTAATTATCTTTACCACCATATACCTCCGCTCAAATACCTGTATCCACCATCGGGAAGAATGGTTACAACTACCCCCTCCTTCAAACCCCTTGCGTATTTAAGGGTGGCATAGACTGCAGCCCCGCTCGAATGCCCTACAAAGAGTCCTTCTTTTTTAAGGAGCTCTTTCATGACCCTGTATGAATCCTCTGTAGATACTTGAATCTTCTCATCTGCAAATGTCGGGTCGTATATTCCTGGCACGATTGATGTGGCCATGTGCTTTAGTCCCTCGAGACCGTGCAGGGGTTCGGCGGGCTCAATGGATATGACTTTGATATTGGGATTGAATTCTTTGAGTCTCCTTCCGGTTCCCATGAGGGTACCGCTTGTACCGATCCCAGCAAGAAAGTGAGTAACTCTGCCGTGTGTCTGATTCCAGATCTCTGGAGCTGTCGTTTCATAGTGAGACATCGGATTTGCGGGGTTGTTATACTGGTCGGGCATAAAGTATTTATCGGGATTTTCGGCTTTTAATTTCCTTGCAACCTTTATCGCTCCGTCCGATCCTTCAAGAGAGTCAGAAAGGATCATCTTTGCTCCAAAAGCCTCAAGCGTTCTTTTCCTCTCTATGTTCATGTTTGCAGGTGTGACAAGCTCAACCCTGTAGTCGAGCGCAGCCCCGATCATCGCGTAAGCAATAGCGGTGTTCCCGGAGGATGAGTCCATAATTATCTTATCGCGTGAGAGTTTACCCGTGCGGATTCCATCGAGTATCATCCATAGAGCGGGACGGTCTTTTATAGAGCCTCCGGGGTTAAACCACTCCGCCTTTGCGTAGACCTCTACGTCTGGACTTAAGCCATCTACTATTTTCTTGAGTCTAATAAGGGGAGTATTGCCGATTAAATCAATTACAGATTCGACCCTTTTTCTTTTTTCAAGAACCTTAATCTTTCTTGCTAAAGAAGAATCCATCAACGTCGCTCGATCAGGAGTTTATAGAACGCGCCCTCTTTTTGGATATGTAATATCTGATGTCCTTCTTCTTTGACGCTTCTTGGAACATTTCTTAGAGGTTCTCCGTCCCTTAGTGTGACTTCGAGTATCTGCCCGGAGCGCATGGATTCGAGCTTTAATTTGGTTTTTACAAATGTCATCGGGCATATTTCCTTTGTTATATCAATCTTCTCATCGGCTCTTATCGCTTCCATTTTACTATGAACCCTTCCTCCGAAACCGCTAAGAAGCGTAATTGTATCTTAAAATTACCACAGAAATGGGGAAGATACAAACACTACTGGTTGATCTTCCCAAAGTTCTTGTGATTGCCCTAAGTTAGGGCAAACCTTGTATTCGCTCCTACTTCAGCCCGTGTGTCTGGCTCGAACTCCAGCAGAAGGCGCACATTCCTTCCTTCATAATAATTCTCCTCTGACCGCAGCTCTTGCAGGTTCCCCATCTGGACTCACCTTCTTCAGCTGGTGTAAGCCGTTCGAGTTTTGGTTTTCTACCAACAGACTCGTGTCGTCTTCTGGTCAGAAGTCTAAATATTGCAAATATTACGACAATCAATAATATAAATGTAATGATCTTTATCGCCATGTATTTACCTCAGATAGCATTTAGATTATCGTAATTAGGTCGGGGTTCTTTTAAATATCTCCTGAGCATCTCTATTAGTTTTGTATTGCCTAATCTCTCGGCCGCCTTTGCGTGGCTCCACGCTAAATCATATTGCTCGCGGAGTGCGTATATTTCTCCAAGATTCTTATGGGCATCGGATAAATTCGGATCAATATCGAGTGCTTTTTTATATAAATCAATAGCCGCCTCTACTTTCCCCTGAAAATAATAAAGGATGCCGAGGTTGTAATGGGCTTTTGCAGAACTGGGATTTTCTCTAAGAAAACTCTTCTGAGTTTCTATCTCTGAATCTATATCATAGTTTAGAGAAAACTCTGCTAAGTTGTGAATAAAGCTCCTATTGTCTTTTCCTCTAGTGAGTCTTATCATTTGTATGGCTTTTAACGTTTCTGTAATCTTATTTTTGATTTGAGCAAGTGTCATGATGTTAAACCGGAGGCGTTCTTATATACATCTCGTCTAAAGTGGATTCGGTTTCCGCAGGTTAAACTCAATCATCTCTTCATAATCAAAGAGAACCGCTTCTGCCACTGTAGCGGCACGCCTCTCCGGGTTTAGGGTTTCGTTTACCTCGGTTTTTAATTCCATCCAGTGGTTATAGATTTCCATCTGATTTTCAATTAGCTGATCGGCATCAATTTCCTTTACTTCTCGGAAATTTAGTTTGCAGGTTTGAAGCTCGTTGGGCTTTTTGGGGTCGTATATGGGCATGCCAAATTTGCGGCAGACAATCGGCCTCGATTCATAGATTCCGCAGGCTCCATTATCATCAAGGGCGGGGCAGGGGAGCCTGAGGCCAATTGTAGAGATTTCGTCGCCATCGCAATCTAAATCCATCCGTCCAGATCTTTCGCAAATCATCTCCTCTCTTTTCTTGATGTAGAGCCGGGCCTTTTCCTGTATCTTCTTACGAGTTTCAGAATCGAGCCTCTTTGCGGCCTGTGAAACGACGGCCGCGTCAATAAGCGTAATTTTAAACATCTGGCTACAGCATAGAAAGCAGCCCTTTCTACACTGCATCTGTCCAGGATAGAGGTTGAAATTGCGGTCGAATTCCCTTTCGGTTAAGTTGGCAATGAATCTGAAGCGGTCAAATACCTTTTTAATATCCAACTGTCTCTCACCTTCTATTGAGCATATCTACGAGCTTAATCTGATGAACCTGCTCAGAAGGGAGGACAGTGGTTCCGTCTAGGAGTCCGTTTAGTGCTTCGAGGAGTTTATCGAGGTCTATTCCGTAGTCCTTTGCGGCGGCTCCAAGTATGTGGTCTTCTTTAATGTTGCAGCTTGAACATCCGCCAAGATGAAACCCAGCCATAACTGTCTGGGCAAGTGGATGGAGCCTCAGCGCTTCGCCAATTGTCATATCCTTATGAAAATAAGGGGCACCCAATTGCCTTCTCATCTCCTCTTTTAAACCTGCAAGAATATCCGCCTTTAGTTGATCGAGGGAATAGCCAACATGTCTTCTCAGGGCATCCGCTTCATCGCGGGCCTGCTGAACCTCATCTTTAAGTTTGCGTGTGCTTATAAGACTATATGCAGTAACGATGAGAGAAATACCTGAAATTATATAGGGGATAAGATTTTCCATGTTGAAACGCTTTCCTCCATTTTAGTTATCTACTTACGTTAAGCATATCTTGCACTTTGTTATACCTGAATGTTCCCTACTAAGAGCATGTGGGGACAAGCTTTATCGGGAAGGGAATCCATTACTTCGAATTTCCTGGTAGAGGGAATGACAGCCTTTACTACAGCTCTAACATACCTCACGTCTTAGTACTGGAATAATTATTATTTGGGTATAAATTCTTCTAGGGCTTTAGATAACTCGCTCGGTTCGATCTTTTCTCCGTTATTTAGCCTTTCAATAAACCCGTTTATTATTTCCTTTGCTCTGTCTTTTTTGAAATTCTTTATAAATCCATCATAGAAATGCTCGCCTGCAAGCGCTTTGTTTATTTCATTCTCTTTGTTGTGGTCATCAAGCTCTGTGAAATAGCAAACCCTATATTTATCCGTATATGTTGTATCTCGATATATCATAAACATTACTTTGTCTGACTCAACGGGCAACTCAAGTACACCTCCATTCCGCAGGGGCAAACAATTGTTTGCCCCTGCAAATCAGAATCATTCTTTATTCTTAAAAGCAACCCTCTGCTCTTCGATAAAACCGCCGCTGCCGCGGACACCATTGGAGAATTCTTCTCTCAGCTTTACCTCAATCTCCTTGAGTTTTTCTTGTAGCTGGATCTTCTTCTGCTTGTTTTTGACTATATCCTCTTTGTACCTGCTGAGGAAGTAGTCAATTGTTTGAACCCTGATCTTTATTGATCCCGTGGGCTTGTTCTCATCAATGTCTTTAAAGCAGAAATAAGGGGTGCCGGAGTCTTCAACAATCTCCTCAACCACCGTGTATATCGGGGCATCGTGACCGCATTTAAAGCTTGAAAGCTCAAGTGCTACAAGATTTGGATGCCTTGCAACGTACTTTGCCGCCCAGACCTTACGGCTTGTGTTTTCGCTGTATGAGTTTTTCCACACATCGGATATATCCATCGGGTGTGAGATTATCCCCTTTCTTACGTCCTCTCCAAAGAGCCTCTCGAGTATGTCGTCATCTATTGGCAGTGAATCCTCAGTAAAAACTGGATAGCCAAGCTTCTGGAACTCCTCCATAATTTCATGGTTGATTCCTGGGTCGTTGTGATACGGGCGTCCGAGAAGAACAATCCCAAGTTTATCTTCGGCTTCGAGTTTTTTGAGTACCTCGCGCCCGACCCCGCGTTGAATGTCGTTATTGAACTTATCAAGAGCCTTGTATCCCTGCTCAATAGCCCGTCTGTTTTCCTCTTCGGAAAGTCCTAATATGTCCTTGAACTCATCATACATCTGCTTTGCAAAGAGAGGAGGATCGTTGATATTAACAAATGTATTAAGAAAGATTATCCCATTCTGGGCAAATATGTCACCCTCTTTGATAAATGCGGCTTTAACGGCCGCGGGCGTAGTTGCTACTGTTGGACATGCCCTGCTATCCCATGTATTTAAGAGGTCTGAGGTTAGGGAGTCAATCATGGGAAAGAATATAATGTTAAGGGGTTTCTTTTTATGGTGATGGTATATAAGATTATGAACATGCGGAATTCCTACCTTACTTGGGAAGCATGGGTCAATTGCGCCCCGTTTTGCCCCCTCTTTATAGAGCTCCTCTGTGGTGAAGTCGGAGTAAACTAGGTTCTCGAAGGGGATTCCCAGGCTCTCAAAATACGCGCTGAATACTGGGTTCTGAGAGTACATATTCAGCACCCTTGGGATTCCGATTCTCAGGTTCCTTCTATTCTTCATAAGCTCTGCGCGCCTTTTCTGAGCCTTTGTGAACTTATACTTTGGAAGAGGGTCGGCGACTATTTCAGGACTAAATGACCTCCAAACCGTCTTTGCCGCAATCTCAACCAGGTTTGGATTTGCCTTCTTTGCGCTGTCCAGTCCCTTCTTTATGACCTTCATATCCTCAATATCTTCTACCAACCCTTTTTCACAGCTGTTTCCAACGATAAGGCGCTTAATACCTGGACCTGCCGGCACTTTGGATTTTGGACTTACTGTGACCTCCGTGCCCCCAATATTGACATCAATAAATGTTCTAAGGCACTTGTTTTTACAGAAATAGCACCTTGTATCCTCGCTTCTATGAGTGTCATAAGTAATTTTTTCTACTGCATCGAGTCCAATAAAGTTCGTTCCCTTTCCATTTTCCCATAGGCGTATTGCTTCAATCGCCGCGCCAATTGCACCGCTTTCGCCGCAGTGTTCGTGTACAATGACCCTGGGTTTTTGATCAGAGCCTTTAAACCTGGATTCAATGAAGTCAACCTGGGCCTTTACCGCAGCGAGGTTGTTTTGGGTTCCACCCTGCAGGAGGAAGTTTGTCCCTAGTTTAGCGAGATTTGGAATTTGAGAGACATAGAGCCAGATATTTTTTGGAAGCACCGCGGCAAGCCCGGCCATAATCTCTTCGGGCTTCCATCCCTGCCGCTGAAAGTCAACTATGTCGGACTGCATAAAAACGGCGCATCCGTATCCGAATGTGGGCATTGCTTCGGCGCTGAAGGCGACATCGGCGAAATCCTCAACCTTTATCCCAAAACCCTCAGCCGTTCCCTGAAGGAAATACCCATTTCCAGCAGAGCACTGTGTATTGAGTTTAAAGTCCTTAACCTTTCTGTTCTTGAGTATCATTATCTTTATGTCCTGTCCGCCGACATCGCATATAACGTCAACCTCTTTATAGAAGTGGAGACCTGCCTCTGTGTGGGCGACGGTTTCAACAAGGGCGACATCGCCCCTAAGGACGTCTTTGAGGATATCCTTTGCGTATCCGGTTGTTCCTACACCGAGCACCTTGAGCGTCGCTCCCTGCTCTTCTACCTTGGCGCGGAGCTTTCTGAACATCTCTATTGTGTCTTCAATCGGGTTGCCCTTGGATAACTGGTATGCTTTAACCAATACTTCTCTGTTCTTGCTCATTAAAACCGCTTTGGTTGAGGTTGAGCCTCCGTCAATTCCTACAAAGGCCTCAACCACTTCACCCGGTTTGAATGTTGCGGGGATGAAGGGTTTCTTTTTGTACCTCTCTTTAAATGCCTCAAGCTCTTCTGGGCTTTTGCTAAGTCCCTGAGCCCCCTTCCTCTTCTTTTCCTCGGCTCTGCCAAAGTTGATGTAATATTCGAGGTCTTTTGTGCCTTTGTATAGTCCAACATTAGGCTCTTCTTGTTTCCCGAATTCAACGGCTCCAATTGCAGCAAAATACTGGGCATTCTGGGGAACCTTAATCAACTCCTTGGGATCAATCCCCTCCGGAAGTTGAACGTTTCTCTCTTCCCAAATCTTAGGGATGTTATACCTCCACGCCTCTACCATGCCTCTAATGTAGGTATTTGGACCACCGAGAAGAAGAACTACGGGTCTGAGTGTATTTCCACGTGTAAGGACTGCAAGGTTCTGCCCAACTATAGCCTCAAAGAGCGAGGCCATAAGCTCTTCTCTGGGGACTCCCATCTTTTGAAGGCTGTTTATATCTGTCTCTGCAAACACGCCGCACTTTCCGGCAACAGGATGGAGTTTTAAATCATAATACCCCATATTGCAGAGCTGATCAGGCGGGATTCTGAGCTTTGCATTGATCTTATCAATAACCGCCCCCGTGCCGCCTGCGCATTTATCATTCATGCTTGGAATCTTTTTCTTCTTTCCGGTCTCCGGGTCCTCTTTGAATATTATTATCTTTGCATCCTGACCGCCTAGCTCAATGACAGAGCCGACCTCGGGGTGGAGCTTTTCAACGGCAAGGGAAACGGCATTGACCTCCTGGACAAATTTTGCCCCAATCAGACGGGCGATTCCTCCCCCTCCGCTCCCTGTAATAAATATCCTGAATTTGTCGGGTGGGAGTCCAATATCATTTTCGATTCTCTTTAGAAGCTCCATTGTCTTTTCGGGCTGTTTTGTGTCGTGCCTCTGATAATCCTTCCATATAATTTCATCCGTAACTATGTCAACAACGACTGCTTTAACGGTAGTTGAACCCACATCCATGCCTATATAAAGGGGTTCATGAATTAGTTGTCCCATTTTTATACCTCCAGAGGGTTTGTGATTGAGGTTTGTTTTTTCTATAGGGGCGTATCGCGATACGCCCCTATTAAAAAGATTAATGGCGCCTTTCACCCTTCATTCGTTCTCCAACGTGCCGGACAAATCTTGCCGCTACCCCAATCACTCCCTTGTAGTGAGGGATGTGATAGAACGGCCTCTTCAATTCTGGATGCTCATCAATGTATGCCTTTATCTCTTCTAGGGTGTAGCCAGTCTTGGAAAGCGCTTCCTGGAATTCATTCTTTGCCTTTACCTTTGCCTCTCCAAGTGCCATCTGAACGCGGCTGTGTGCGTTGACATCGCCCTCGCCCGATGTCTCAATCGGTATGTAAATCATGTCTTTATAAAGATTAACAACCGCAGACTGTGCGCCGTCGCTTTGGGTGCTCGGCATGCAACCAAATGGCTTTAGCGAGAGAACCATGTGGGCGAGGTCTTTGTTGCTGTAGTATATGTTCTTTGCCACCTCAAGATGTCCTTCTCCCCCACCGGCTCTTGAATTATAGAACGGATGTCCAAGCCTCTGTAATTCATACTGGTCTGTAAGGTCGTGAGGAAGGTTGCCTAAGGATTTCCTCATCCTGTTCCATTCGCGTCTGAATATTACCTCAGCCGCTGTGAGCATCGCATGCTTCTTTTTATAGTCCGTGTATTTTGAAAGCGCCTGGTCAAGCCTCCACCAGCCCGGCACATCATGGCCGTTTTTGGGAAGCCCTTTCCTGTCATTTAGAGACTGCTTCGCCTGATGTATCATGTACATGATCCATGTGCCAATAGGTTCAACAAGCACCTGAGCGCCCTCCCTCTCAAGGAACTTAAACATATTAAAGTTTCCGTCACCCTCTGTGGTCTGCGCCCAGAATTCACCGGTGATCTTAACAATCGGCTTTACACGTGTGCGGTCAACCTCAATGCTGTTAAACCTGTCTCCAACCTCCCTTAAGGCGGCTGTGTATTCATCGCTATAGAGCTGGCTGAGGAACTTGCCTATATACTCGGCTGAACCGGCAACCTTCGGGAACTTCCTTAAAAATTCTCCGACCTTGCCTTCGAGTTTAAACGGCTTGTGCTTTCTTAAAACCTCGTGCAGATAGTCCATGCTCTCTCCAAGGACTCTATCGGTTTCGCCTTTATTTACTTCATAAGGTCTTATCTGATAAACGACATCGCTTATCAAGTCGCCCATATTCATGCCGTTTAACATCCCGAAGAAGAAATCCATATTCATCTCAAGCCCCGCATCCTCATCCGCTTGATCGAGGCCGCCTGTTTGCTGGAAGAGAATCACCCTAAAGCCGTCAAAGCCCGCATTCCTGAGTGCGAGGCGATATTCGGCCTCATACATTCCAAACCTACAAGGCCCGCATGCTCCTGCTGTAACAAACACATACTTGTCAATAATCTCCTGTTTGGATAAACCCCTTGCCTCTAATTTCTGAAGGTACTGAACGAGGTTTCCGACCGTGAAGTATGTAGGATTGCACTGTCCGTTGTTTCCATACTCCTTTCCCAACTGGAATGCCGTTTTATCAGGGGTGGGAATATATTCAACATTGTATCCTAATCCCTCTAGTGCTCCGTGGACAAGGTGTTCGTGTTTCCACGTGAGTCCGCCGTAAAGAACGGTTGTGTAGGGTCTCTGGGATCTCGTAAAAGGACGCTCTATAGGTTTATGAAAATGGTGAACTGGCTTTTCCTCAATGCCCAGTTCCTTTTCAAGCCTGGCCTTTTCTTCTCGGAGTCTCTTCTGAATGAAGCTCTCAATCCTTACAAAGCTCTCCTGAGTATTGCCATTCGAATATCTATCTAAGTTGCTCATAATATAGCACCCTCCTAATATAAATTATTAGGAGTTTTATTCGCAAGAAGGGTGCCAGAAACTCGATTTATTTCTAATCTATCAAAATTATTAAATAATTTGTGTTTTCTCAGGACCCCACTTAAGTTTTAGTTGCTATTAGTGTATAAAAAAGATACACATTAACCGTTTTATCTGTTGCAGAAAGATACACAAACAGGGTTTTTGAAAATTAGGTGTATACTTTTGTCCCTAAGTTCGGTATAATCGTAGAGCAATGACAGTGCAAGGCGGACTTAAAAGCAAATACGAAGTATTTGAATGAAGAATGTAGATACAAATATATTTACGATAAAGTTGAGGTTTAAACATGGGAGTAGAACAAATACTAGAAAGACTGAGGTGGTATGAGGCAAGGGAGGCGATTCTCAACAGAATCAGCCCTGAGTTAAACAGCGTTATAGACATAGATAAATTCCTCATTGCCACCGTTCAGGAACTCGGAAAAATGATGGATGTGGACAAGTGCGATTTTATAGTTCCAAACGGGGATCAAGGCCTTAGGGTGGAGTATGAATATAGAAAAAACGGCTCTATCCTCTCGACTACAAACCTCGTAATCCCAATGCGGGAGAATGGGTGGGAGGCAGGATCAATAGGCACTATTGTAATTAATGACGTTGCCCAAGATAAATTTGACGAGAGGCTTAGGGAAATCCTTGCCAGAAACGGCACGCGCTCATTCCTCTGCATCCCGGTGGTATTTCAGGATGAGCTTTTGGGTATTCTGGGATTCCACCACTGTGAGAATCCACACACATGGTCGGAGAGTGAGATTAATTTCTTAAAATCCCTCACTCAGCAGACATCAATCGCACTTCAGTACACGAGGCTCTACACCCGGATGGAAAAGGAGGTAGAGATTACAAAAACACTCCTTGAGATTACGAATGAGATAAACTCGAAATTGGACTTCTCTGAAATCACGTCATTTGTTCTGAGAAAGGCTGTGGAGTTGCTCGATGCGACTTACGGCTCAATCGGGGTTCTGAACACAAATGAGAGAAGACTCAGTATTACGACATTTTATCCTGAAAGTATTTCCTCTCTCAAGAATATAAGCCTAAATGTCCCTTTGGATGCGACCCATTATGATGAAATATTGGACAAAAAAACCGTATGTATAGCCGGTGAAGAGGCTTCCTCTGCGGCATCGGTCTATCTTATGAATGCCCTCAGAGGTAGGTCTCTGATTATAAGTCCTATTGTTATTGATGATAAGACATACGGAACCCTCAATCTTGTATGGGATGCCAAAAAGGATATTTTTAAACCCCACGAGGTTGAGCTTGTAAGCGGAATCACAAATCAGATGGCTGTTGTGCTGGAGAAGAACAGGCTCTCTTCGGAGCTGATTTTGCTTAGGAGAGAACTCACGGGGATAAGTGCAAGCGAGATGATAGTGGGTGTGAGTAAGAAGATTGAAAAGTGTGTAGAGATTGCGCTCAGCGTCATAGACAGCGATGTGACCATTCTACTTGAGGGTGAGACCGGAACGGGAAAGGAGTTGATAGCAGATTTCATACAGAAAAACAGCAATCGAAGAGACAAGCCCTATATCAAGATAAATTGTGGTGCAATCCCTGAAACCCTGATAGAGGCGGAGCTCTTTGGGTATGAGAAGGGGGCATTTACCGACGCAAAAACGCAAAAGATAGGGAAATTTGAGGTTGCAGATGGGGGCACCATATTCCTTGATGAGGTGGGGGAACTGAGCCTTAACGCTCAGGTGAAGCTCCTTAGGGTTCTCCAAAATGGAGAGCTTTTTAGAATCGGGGGCAACCAGCCTATAAAGGTCCACGTTCGAGTTATTGCGGCGACAAACATTGACTTACAGGAAGCCATAAAAAATCAGAGATTCCGCTCGGACCTCTACTATAGGCTCAATGTTTTTCCAATACTTATTCCGCCTCTTAGAGAGAGAAAGGAGGATATACCGCTTCTTGCCCATCACTTCCTTGAGATTTATAAGAAGAAATCAAGGAAATTGATTATAGGCATATCCGACAATGCGATGGAGCTCCTTAAAACCTATGATTGGCCCGGAAACATTCGTGAGCTTGAAAACGTCATAGAGCGGGCGGTTATTACGTGTGTTAGGAAGGTGGTGACAGTAGATGACCTGCCTAAGAACATAATAGACTCTGCTAAGAAGGAAACCGATAACAAGATCGTGGTTGAGATCGGTTCGACAATGGATGAGATAGAGAAGCGCGTAATTGCGGAGACTCTGAGTTACACCAAGGGCGATAAGAAACACGCGGCGAAGATTTTAGGAATTACGAGGAAAACGCTTTATAGGAAGCTGAAGGAATATAATATTAGATAAAATTTCTCATCCCATTTCAGCCGTATGTTTTTATCTTACGTATAGATTCGGGTTTCTCCAGCCATGAGATGATCGACTCGAATATCAACCTCCCGTCCTCCCCACCCAATATTTCTTCGGAGCATCTCTCAGGATGAGGCATCATACCGAGTATGTTTCCTCGGGGGTTGCAAATCCCCGCTATGTTTTCGATTGAGCCATTCGGGTTTGATTCGTATGTAATTCTTCCCTCTTTATCGCAGTATCTAAAAATGACGTTCAGGTTTTTTATATCATCGGGAGTCGCGAAGTAGTTTCCGTCGCCGTGTGCAATTGGGATTCTCAAAATGTCTCCAACTTTCATAAGATGTGTAAATGGTGTGTCGTTGTTCTCTACACAGATACTGACCCACTTGCAGACAAACTTTAGAGAACTATTTTTCATAAGTGCACCGGGTAGAAGACCGGCCTCAACAAGAATCTGAAACCCATTGCATATTCCAAGAACTAGTCCGCCAGATAAGGCAAATTTCTCCACCGATTTCATAACCGGAGAGAACCTTGCTATGGCGCCTGTGCGAAGATAATCGCCATAAGAAAACCCACCCGGAAGAATCACGCAATCAAATCCATCAAGGCTTTTTTCCTCATGCCACACGAATTCACATCCCTGGTCAAACACGTGTTTTATCACATGATAACAATCGTGATCACAATTTGAGCCTGGAAAAACGACTACACCGAAGTTTAGCATTTTTAAACCTCGTCACTCAATTTTTATAACAAAATCCTCAATTACCGGATTCGCAAGGAGCTTTCTGCACATCTCCTGGACCCGCTCTTTTGCCTTCTCGGCGCTCTCATCTTTTATCTTCATCTCGATTAATTTCCCGATTCTGGTTTCTTGAACCTCATTGTATCCGAGGTTATGGAGCGCCGTGAGAACCGTTTTCCCCTGTGGATCGAGGATTACAGGTTTGAGTTTTACTTCAACCTTGACTGTAAATTCTTTTGCCATCGTAATACCATTTTTGCCGCCATATGTGACATAATACCTTACAATCACGCATCGTCATGCGCCTGAGCGTATTTGCCCTCCAGGATTTCTATGAGTCTTTCGAGTTCGTCTTTTGAATAATACTCGATCTCAATCTTTCCTTTCCCATTTTTATCTATGATTTTGACCTGAGTGCCGAGCGTTTTTTTGAGTTCGTCTGTAAGATGCTGTATATATGGGTCTACGTCATAGAGCCTAATTACCTGTTCTTTCTGCTCGGATAGCTTTTGAACGAGTTTTTCTGTTTTTCTTACGGAGAGTTTATCTCTTATTATGGATTCAAGAACCTCTTTTGACCGGCTGTAGGAGGGCAGGCTAAGGATTGCCCTTGCATGCCCCGCCGTGATTTCCCCTCTAATCAGGGCCTGCTTGACCTCATCGGGGAGTTTAAGGAGTCTGAGTTGATTTGTTATTGTAGACCTTTCTTTTCCAATTCGCTTTGATATCTCATCGTGTGTAAGCCCAAAATCCTCTATGAGTTGCTCGTATGCGGTGGCTTCTTCTATAGGGTTTAGGTCTTCCCTCTGGAGGTTTTCAACGAGGGCGAGTTCAAGGGCTTCCCTATCGGATACATCTTTTATGATTACCGGGACCTTTGTAAGTCCGGCCCTTTGTGCCGCCCTCCATCTTCTTTCCCCGGCTATGATTTCATAACCGCTTTCGCTCTTTCTTACGACAAGAGGCTGTATGATTCCCTTTTCCTGTATTGATGCCGCAAGCTCTTCGATTCCTTCTTCATCAAAATCCTTTCTCGGCTGAAATGAATTTGGTCTCATCTCTTCAATGCCGAGGAGCATATAACCATATCCTGCCCTCTCTGTAGGGATAAGGGCATCAAGCCCTCTACCTAAGGTTACTTTTTTCAACCTCTTGACCTCCGTTTCTTAATATGATTTCTTGAGCAAGTGAAATATAGCTTCTTGCTCCAATTGATTTTGCGTCGTAGAGTATGACGGGTTTTCCGTGGCTTGGGGACTCAGCAAGCCTGACGTTTCTTGGAATTATTGTTTGAAAAACCTGGTCCTTAAAAAAGTCCTTTACTTCATTTGCTACCATGTGACAGAGTCTGTTTCTTGGATCGAATATTGTAAGCACATAGCCCTCGATTTCAAGATTGGGATTCAGCCTCTGTTTAATGAGAGCTAGAGTGCGTTTCAGTTGTCCAAGACCTTCCATTGCGTAGTATTCGCACTGAACGGGAATGAGAACGGAATGGGCGGCTGTAAGCGCATTTACTGTAAGAAGACTCAATGAAGGCGGACAGTCAATGATTATGAAATCGTATTCCTCTTCTATTGATCTGATTGCCTCCTTTAGCCTCCATTCCCTTCTTTCAAGATATATAAGTTCAATCTCTGCCCCTGTTAGATCCGGATTCGACGGTGAGACCCCGAGATAGCCCTTTAGGTCCTCAGGTTCTACTTCTACTATAGTCTCTCTTATGTCTACCTCGCCGATTACGGCATGGTATATGCTTTTTTGTATATTTTCCTTATCTATCCCGACGCCGCTTGTAGCGTTGCCCTGGGGGTCAAAATCAATAAGAAGCGTCCTCCTCTGAGCTGCGGCAAGAGAGGCGGTGAGATTCACAACGGTTGTTGTCTTTCCGACGCCTCCCTTCTGATTGGCGACACAGATGACTTTTCCCATTCTATTGAGCCTTTGGGTTTAGGATTTGGGCTAACTTCTCCCTGAGTTCTTATCCCGTTTATTATAATTAGAAAAAAAACAGAAAGCCAATTGTCAATAGTTTTTGAAATTTTTGAAACTATTGACAGGGTTTCATATAAAAATTTATAATTCTAAGGAGTCGAGAAATATATCCCTAAACGTTCTTTGTCAAGGAAGACGGCGGGGTAAGGTAGAAATATAAAAGTATTTAGAAACAAAAAAGAAAGATTAATAGTTTTTATTTTATATCTTGTGGTTTTTTAGAAGTAAGTTGAGTGAATTTTTGTTTATCTAATCTAAGCATACTCATTTACTAAGGAGGTATCTCCAAAGATGAGAGAAGGAAGGGAGCTTTCATCTATAGTTAAAGAAATTTTGCATCCTGAGAAATTTCAGGAGCTTCACTGGGAGGGGAGTTTTGATGAATATCTTGACATTCTCTATAAAAATCCTAAGATTGCACGCACATCTTTTCAGAGGCTCTATGACATGATCCTCTCCTACGGAGTAGAAGAGTACACGGAGTTTAAACAGAAGGTGATTCACTATAAGTTCTTTGACGATCCAATCTCGCATGGCAGAGATGCGATCTTTGGACTCGATAAGTATCTGATGAGGCTTGTTGATGTA
This sequence comes from Candidatus Dadabacteria bacterium, assembly GCA_040289575.1. Lineage (GTDB taxonomy): Bacteria > Desulfobacterota_D > UBA1144 > Nemesobacterales > CSP1-2 > PSLL01. Next base: position 93,742 of record PSLL01000008.1, read on the forward strand.
ATAAAGGCGGCCGCGCGCGGATACGGACCAGAAAGGAGAATCATACTTCTTCATGGTCCTGTAGGAAGTTCAAAGAGCACACTCGTGAGGCTCTTTAAAAGGGGGCTCGAAGAATACTCAAAGACCCCGGAGGGGGCGGTTTATTCCTTTTACTGGCAGATAGCCGACGCGGATGGTTCTATAGAAAAAATAGACTGCCCTATGCACGAAGACCCTCTAAGGCTCATTCCTGAGGAGGCGAGGGAAAGGATTTTTGTCGAGATAAATCGTGGAAGAAGCGAGGAGGAGTTCATAAGGGTAGAGGGAGAGTTCTGCCCCGTCTGCCGGTTCTATTACAACCAGCTTATGGAGAAGTATCAGGGGAATTGGGAAAAGGTTATATCCAACGTAAGGGTAAAAAGGATTATCTTTTCGGAGAAGGACAGGCTGGGAATCGGAACATTTCAGCCCAAAGACGAAAAGAACCAGGATTCAACAGAGCTCACCGGGGACATTAATTATAGAAAAATCGCCATATATGGCTCTGATTCCGACCCCAGAGCGTTTAACTTCGATGGAGAGCTAAACGTGGCAAACCGCGGCATCGTTGAATTCATTGAGATTCTAAAGCTAGATGTTGCGTTTCTCTATGATCTCTTAGGAGCTACTCAAGAACATAAGATTAAGCCAAAGAAGTTTGCCCAAGTAGACATAGATGAGGTGATAATCGGGCACACAAATGAGCCTGAGTACAAAAAACTCCTCAATAACGAGTATATGGAGGCTCTAAGAGACCGGACTATAAAGATTGATGTCCCATATATAACAAGGCTCTCGGATGAGATAAGGATATATCAGAGGGATTTTAATTCAGAGAGGATTAAGGGAAAGCACATTGCTCCACATACACTTGAGATTGCCTCTATGTGGACTGTGCTTACGCGCCTTGAGGAGCCCAAAAAAGCCGGAATCACGCTCATGCAGAAACTAAAGCTCTACGACGGCAAATTGATACCCGGCTTTACCGAAGACACCGTGCGGGAGCTGAAGAAGGAGTCTGAAAGGGAAGGGATGGAAGGAATATCGCCTAGATACATTCAGGACAAGATCTCAAATGCCCTTGTAAGTGATGTGAGCAGGAGGTGCGTAAATCCCTTTATGGTTATGAGTGAGATCGAAAGCGGACTTACTCATCACTCCCTCATCTCAAGCGAGACTCAGAGGAGGAGATACAAAGAGCTCCTTACACTTGTGAGGCAGGAGTATGAGGAGATCATCAAAAACGAGGTCCAGCGCGCCATTGCTGCCGATGAAGAGGCGATTGCAAGGCTCTGTGCAAACTACATTGACAGCGTAAAGGCCTATATAAGAAAAGAGAAGATAAGGAATCCATTTACGGGCGAGGATGAAGAACCCGATGAGCGGCTCATGCGTTCAATTGAAGAGAAGACCGACATTCCTGAATCGAGAAAGGATGATTTCAGACGTGAGATAATGAACTACATAGCCGCTCTTGCCCTTGAGGGCAAGAGGTTTGATTACAAATCCAACGAGAGGCTAAGGCGCGCCCTCGAACTCAAGCTCTTTGAGGATCAGAAGGACTCGATTAAGCTCACGAGCCTTGTGACCAACGTTATTGATAAAGCGACACAGGAGAAGATTGAAATTGTAAAGAGCCGACTGATTAGGGATTATGGGTATTGTGAGTCCTGCTCAGGGGATGTTCTCACATATGTGGCAAGCATATTTGCAAGGGGTGACATAAAAGAGCATAGAGAACATAAAAGATAATCATTAGTCTAACATGGTTGAAAGTTAGTGCTTGAAGCCTCTTAACTATCGGCTAATGACTATTAACTTTCAGCTAATTTAGGAGGCGAACGTGGCTCTTAAGATCGAACAGGATTGGGGAAGATTTAGAGAAATAGTAAGAGGAAAGGTCAAACAGAATTTGAGAAAATACATAGTCCATTCGGAATTAATCGGAAAGAAGGGAAAAGACCTTGTGAGCATTCCAGTGCCCCAGGTAGAGATCCCCCACTTTGTGCATTCCCCTGAAAAATCTGGGGGTGTAGGGCAGGGACAAGGCGAGGTGGGGACACCCATCGGCATAGGCGAGGGCGACGGAGATGGGCATGCGGGCAATCAGCCGGGACAGCACATACTCGAGGTTGAGCTTACCCTTGAGGAGCTTGCCCAGATTTTAGGAGAAGAGCTTGAACTTCCAAATATAGAGCCGAAGGGTAAAAAAAACATAAAATCTTTTTCAGGGAGATACACGGGAGTTCATACAGCCGGTCCCGAATCGCTGAGGCACGCAAGACGCACATTCAGAGAGGCGCTCAAGCGTCAGATTACCTCGGGTTCTTACGATCCCATAAATCCTGTAATTATCCCGATTACAGAGGATAAGCGATACAAATTAAGGGAGACTGTTGAAGAGCCGGCATACAACGCGGTCGTCATCTATATGATGGACATAAGCGGCTCTATGGGCTCCGAGCAGAAGGAGATCGTGAGAGTAGAATCTTTCTGGATTGACACTTGGCTTCGATATCAATATAGAGACATCGAGACCAAGTACATCGTCCACGATGCCGTAGCACGCGAGGTTGATCGCGACATATTTTTCCGAGTAAGAGAAAGTGGAGGTACTATAATTTCTTCTGCATACAAGCTCTGCCGGAAGATGATAGAGGAACGTTATCCGCCGGATGAGTGGAACATATACGCTTTTCATTTCTCAGATGGGGATAACTGGTCTCGTGATGATACTCATGAGTGTATCGAGATACTGGAGGAGGATCTCCTTCCAAAGGTCAATCTCTTCTGTTACGGACAGGTTGAAAGCCCTTATGGGAGCGGCCAGTTCTTCTATGATTTAGAAGATCATCTAAAGGATAAGGATAATCTCGTACTCTCTAAAATTGCGAACAAGGATGCCGTATACGATTCGATAAAACAGTTTCTTGGGAGGGGCGGATGATTTCTTCTGAACTCCAAAAATGTAGAGAAGAGATTGAGATTCACGCACGCGAGTACGGACTAGATTTCTTTGATGTCATATTTGAGGTGATTGATTTTGAAGAGATGAATATGCTTGCCTCTTATGGCGGGTTTCCCGTGAGATACCCGCACTGGCGATTTGGGATGGAATATGAAAGGATTTCAAAAAGCTACACATACGGTCTTCATAAAATCTACGAGATGGTAATAAATAATAATCCGTCTTACGCCTATCTCCTCAAAGGCAATACGGTCATTGATCAGAAGCTCGTCATTGCGCATGTCTACGGGCACTCCGACTTTTTTAAGAACAACTTCTGGTTTTCTGAAACCAATAGGAAGATGCTTGATGAGATGGCAAACCACGCCATAAGAATCCGACGGTACATTGATAAATATGGGTATGAAGAGGTTGAGAGTTTTATAGACACCTGCCTTTCAATCGAGGACCTTATTGACATTCATTCGCCTTTTATAAAGCGTCAGTTCGACAAGAAGAGTTTTCTTGAAGCGGACGAAGGCGGGAGAAAGCCGATATCAAAGCTCAGAAGCCCGAGCGAGTATTTAGAAGACTACATAAATCCGCCGGATTTTATAGAGTGGCAGAGAAAGAAGGTAGAGGATGAAAAAATCAAGAAGAAAAAGTTCCCTGAATTTCCTGAGCGAGATGTGCTCCTATTTCTGTTGGAGAATGCTCAGATTGAGGAATGGCAAAAGGACATCCTCTCTATAATTCGGGAAGAGAGCTATTACTACGCCCCACAGATACAGACAAAGATTATGAATGAGGGATGGGCTGCCTACTGGCATTCAAAGATTTTAACCGAAAAGATTGTCACGGATAAGGAGATCATAGATTATGCAGACCATCACGCGGGAACGCTCTCTACGAGACCAGGCGTTCTTAATCCATACAAACTGGGGATGGAACTTTTTAGAGACATAGAAGACAGGTGGAATAAAGGGAAATTCGGAAAAGAGTATGAAGAATGCGATGACATTGAAGCAAAGAGAAACTGGGATAGGAATTTGGGGCTTGGGAGAGAGAAGATTTTTGAGGTAAGAAGGCTCTACAATGATGTGACTTTTATTGATGAATTTCTCACTGAGGATTTCTGTAGGGAGCACGGGCTTTTTACTTATGCGTATAACCGCTCTACTGGCATGTATGAAATTGAAAGCCGTGATTTTAAAAGGATTAAAGAAAAACTCCTTTTTATGCTTACAAATTGTACAAGGCCGATTATCGAGGTTGTAGAGGGGAATTATATGAACAGGGGTGAGCTTTATATTGTTCACAGGCACGAAGGAGTAGATCTAAAACTCGACTGGGCAAAGGACGTGCTCAAACAAATATTTAAAATCTGGAAGCGACCTGTTCACCTTGAGACTGTAGTAGATGGAAAGCTGAGGGTATTTACGGCCGAGGGCGGAAAAAAGGGGAAAGAGGTTGAGGTCGAGTCCTTTTTAGTGAGATAGATTTATTCAATATTTTGTACCTGCTCTCTCATCTTCTCCATTTCGGAGCGGAGTTCCAGTATAAGGTGCGAAACCTCGGCGTCTTTTGATTTTGCAGATATTGTGCCTGATTCTCGATTCATCTCTTGAAGAAGGAAATCAAGCTCCCTACCAATTGAGCCGCCCTTGTTCATTGTGTCTTTAAACTTATTTACGTGTGCTTTGAGTCTTACAATCTCTTCAGTGATGTCGCTTCTTTCGGCTAAAAGTGCTGCCTCTTGATAAAGCCTCGTCTCATCAATCTGTATGTCCTCTAATATTTCTTTCATGCGCTCCCTTAATTTTGCTAAAAAGCATCTGATGAGGTCTTCTCTTTTGGACTCAATTCTCCCAATCAGATTCTCAACCTTTTTTATTCTGAATCTTAAATCCTCCTCTAGTTTTTTCCCCTCTGATTTCCTCATCTCATCCAGATTCCTTATAGCTTCTTCCATGGCTTCTTCTATCCTTGGATAATGTTCTTTGCTGAGTTTAGATTTCTCTTCGGAGGAGAAAAGCTCTTTTATCATTAAAATATGCTCAAGCCTTGTTTTCTCTTTTATGCCTAGTTCCTTTTTTAATTCTTCGAGTGCCTTGTGAGATTCTTTTGCAAACTCGATGTCTATGGTAGACGGCTTATTCTTTAACCCTTCTGCCGCAATTGTGATTCTCACTTTTCCCCGTAGTATGACCTTCTTTGCAATCTGCAAAAGGACCGCTTCAACTGCGAATACCGTCTCCGGGAGTTGAAAGTTAATATCAAGGAACCTGTGGTTTTCGGCTCTTGCTTCGACCACGACTTTCCCTATATTAGTTTCTGCCTCGCCCCTTCCAAATCCCGTCATACTTTTCATGTATTTACTTCCTTTTCTAGATCGATGATGTATTTTTCTCTAATCTTCTTAAATAGTCTTCTCATTTCTTCAGTCCTATAATCTGGATATGTCCATTCAAGGGTATGGAATTCCTTATTTTTGTATACAAGTGTCAGGTCTGCATAAACTCCTCGTCCTAGATAGGGACGATGATAGTATCCCTTTCCGCTAGAGAGAATCAAGTGTTCAAGGGCAATGTATCCGGGGTCTATATTTATTCTTCTCTTACCTCCGATAGCAAAAATTTTCTCAACTTGATTTGTAAATATTTTTACATTTACCAACTCATCCCTTTTTATGAGTTTTCGGAAGCTGATGATTTTTCTTGAGAGTTTATTCCCCATTTCCTCTTCATAGTAGGAGGTGAAGTTGAATGGGAACTCTTCGCTCATAAAATCTATCTCTCCGAGTGTCTCGACGAGTTTTTGGATGCACTCGTCAAATGGAGCATTTTCGCTGTATATAAGCCCTATAAAGAGCTTTACTGGTCTTGGCTCAAGAAGCTCGCTCATTCTCTAATAAGAATCGGTAGAAAGGGGGATTTGTCAAGCGAACTCTCGGCCCATTGAGAAAACAGAAAATTCCTTCATAATTTTTGGAAACTCCATTAGGAGCAAACTCAATTGAAAATCGTCGTATGTGTTAAACAGGTCCTGGAAGTGAGTGAGATAAAATTCAATCCAGAGACCAAAACTATAGTAAGAGAGGATGTTCCGGGCACGGTAAATCCATTTGATAGGCGTGCCGTGACTGAGGCTTTAAGGATTAAAGAGAAACTTGGCGGAGTGGTAACTGTAATGACAATGGGACCGCGTTAGACAAGGGAGGCACCGGTTTGAGTGCCTCGCTATGAGGGCGGATAAAGGGGTGCATCTGGTAGATGGTGCCTTTGCGGGCGCAGATACACTGGCAACAGGGTGCACCCCTTTCTGCTCCTCTAAATATAGGGGGCTTTGACCTAATTCTCTGCGGCAGATACAGCACCAATTCGGAAACGGGTCAGGTGGGACCTGAGGTCGTGGAGATTCTTGGAATTTCGCATGTAACAGGTGTAATGAAGAGTAGAATTCATTGATAATAGAATATTGTTGAGAGAGAAGCGACGAAGGGTATGAGGTTATTGAATGTGAAACCCCAATGTTATCCCCGCTATTGTAGAATCATTCAGAAGGGCTAAATGGATAATAAAAAATAGAAGATAAGGTTGGTTTAGAGCAAAACTTAATATCATTTTTAACTATATTGATATAGAATTTGAGCAATTATATTTATTATCTTAACTATTAACTTTAATTACTTATAGTTATTATGATTTTTCCTTAGATTGCGCGGCAATGGATATGTGTTCGGCCCCTGCCTCCTTTGCCATAGATAAAATCCTCACCGTCTCACCCAAAAGGGCATCCTTATCTCCCTCTAAGATTACAGACTTTTCGGTGCCTTGTGATAATGCCTTCTTTAACTCCTCTTTAAACCTGTTTTCCGAGACCCTCACCTGGTTTATATAAATCTCATGATTTGTTGTAAGTGTAATCACCACACTCCTCGATGTAGTCTCTGTCTTTGATACCTTGGGCAGGTTTACCTTAGCCCCAGACTCAATAAGAGCGGAGCTCGTTATCATAAATATGATAAGCAGAACCAAAAATATATCTGTCAGCGGCGTGATGTTTATCTCTGCAACTATCTCTTCATCCGAGCTTCCGTCCAGCTTCCCTATTGCCATTTGCTCTCCTCCCTTCTTTATACGCCTCTAGAAACTTCACAGAATTAATTTTTACCACTGTGTTTATCCTTGCGATCTTAGTCTGAAAATAGTTATATGCAATCACAGCCACTATTGCCACCACAAGCCCCATTGCAGTAGCAATAAGGGCTTCAGAGATACCGCCTGCAACCACAGAAAAACCCCCTGTCCCCATCTGTGCCATGTTGTGAAATGACTTTATTATCCCCACCACTGTCCCAAACAACCCTATAAATGGAGCACTACTGCCGATTGTTCCCAAAATCCAGATGTTTTGTTTGAGTTCTTGAATCTCTTCAAACTTCTTCTCCTCTAATTGGTCTGAGATCTGTCTGAGTGTCTTGTCTTTCCCGGATGATAATAAGAAATAGTATATGCTTGCCAGAAGACTCTTTTTATACTTACTGCATATAAAAAGGGCGGAATCGAAATCCCCTTGGGATACTAAAGGGACAACTAGATTTGTAACCCTTTGGGTAGAGGGGACTACACCCCTTAGGGCAAAGAGCCTCTCAGATATGACCGCTACAATTATAATTGAGCAGAGAATCAGTGGATATGTGGCAATCCCGCCCTGCTCTATCAATTTTAATAAATTCAAACCTTCCATACCTTCAGTGTCCTCCTAAAATCTAATATGATTAACTTAATAAAATGACCTTAATCATTGCTCTCCGAATTAGTACATAATTATATCCGATACCGTCCTTCTATAAAAATGTCACTTAAGTTATTTATATAAGTAAACCATTTTGTTTCCTTTTATTTCTTCCCCATTTACTTTGCGGAGAGATAACGCGACTCGAAATAATATATTTGTTCTAGCCACACGCTATCTATTGAACTGTTTTCTTGAAATTCATACTTTTAACGCTTATTCTATTTGCTGAGTATTTTAGAGGCGGGTTTCCAACCTGCTTGAGAAATGAAGGCAAAAATCAAGGAGTAACAAACCGTAGTGAGGATCATTGCGCTTTTGGTTGGTTTATTGTGCCTTTCTGCATGCGTTAGTGTTTCTACGTCACCTGTGTCTTCTGTAAAGCACACTGAGAAACTGCCTGATACCTCTCCTGCTCAGGTTGTAAGCGATTATCTTGAGGCTCTAAAGAATAGAGATTTTGGAAAAACCTATGATTTTATCTCCAGCGGATATGCGGCTAATCTCGATAGGAAAAGCTACGAAATAAATATTAAGCAAGACCTTGATAAATACCATTGGACTTTATTGGGCTATCAGGTCTTGGGGGTTCAGATACTCGGGGACCAGGCTTTTGTCCTTACCGAACTTGAGGTGCGATTTAAGCCTACTAATTTAGAGAAAGAAACTCAGAAGAAGTTAAGGGTTCAATACGGGCTTACTGCATTGGAGAAAAAATGGAAGATATCACAGTCCAATTGTATCCTCAACTGTGTATCGGCAGAAGATTTTGCCGGGTCTGGATAAAAAAGATTAGAGAATGATTAAAACAGCTATAACAGGCGTTGCAGGAAGAATGGGGGGAAGAATACTCTCCCTACTTAGAGAAGAAGAAGGGATAAAAATCATAGGAGCGACCGAAAGGGGGGGGCATCCTATTATTGGGAAGGATGCGGGAGTATATGCCGGGGGAGACCAAATAGGCGTTTTGATATCAGATAGAATTGAAGAAGCGGCTTTTGATGCGGATGTCATAGTTGATTTTACGACTCCGGGTGCAACGCTTGTGAATGCCGAGTATGCGTCAAAGACCGGGAGGGCAATGGTTATAGGAACTACGGGTTTTTCCGAATATGAGAAGAAGAAACTCGAGAGCCTCGCCAAGGGCTTTCCATGTGTTATATCTCCTAACATGAGCATAGGAGTAAATGTAATGTTTGAGGTTGCAAGAAAACTCGCCCAATCCCTGGGGGATGGGTTTGATATTGAGATTATAGAGGCACATCATAGATTCAAAGCCGATGCTCCAAGCGGGACGGCTCTTAGGTTGGGAGAGGTGGTAGCGGAGGCTTTGGGAAGGGACTTCAGAGAGGTGGCGAGGTTTGAGAGATACGGCTGGATTGGAGAGAGAAAAGGGGATGAAATCGGAATTCAAACTATACGCGGGGGAGATATTGTAGGAGAGCATACGCTTATTTTCTGCGGAATTGGGGAGAGATTGGAGCTTACACATAGGGCTTTGAATCGAGATAATTTCGCAAGAGGTGCAATCCGTGCCTTGAAGTGGGTTGTGGGAAAGCCTTCCGGAATCTATACGATGAAGGACGTTTTGGGGATTTAGATTTAGTAGGGGCGACCCAGCGGGTCGCCCCTACATATTTCATTATGTTCAAATTCGAGATCTTAAAGGAAGACAGAGACACCAAGGCAAGGCTCGGCAGGATTTATACACCCTATGGGACAGTTGAGACCCCGGCTTTTATGCCGGTTGCGACTCAAGGGTCTGTAAAGGCAATGACGCCAGAGGAGATTGAAGGGCTTGGATTCGAGATGGTAGTTGCCAATTCGTATCATCTCTATTTGAGGCCTGGCACTGAGACGGTTGAGAAATTAGGTGGACTTCATGGGTTTATGTCTTGGAGACACCCAATTCTTACAGATAGCGGCGGGTTTCAGGCGCTGAGCCTATCGAGGGTGAGGGTAATTAAAGAAGATGGGATTCTCTTTCGCTCTCATTTAGATGGTAGTGAGCATTTTTTAACACCTGAAAAATGCATTGATATACAAAATGCCCTCGGAACAGATATTATGATGTGTCTAGATGAATGTCCCCCTTTTCCGTCTAGTTATGAATATATGGAGAATTCAGTTCAGTTAACTACGCGATGGGCGAGGCTTTGCAAAAGGGCAAGCCATGGTTCTCCACGGGCGCTTTTTGGAATCGTTCAAGGGGGTACATTCCCAGAGCTTAGGCGAAGGTCCGCCCTAGGGCTTCTCGAAATTGACCTAGACGGTTATGCCGTAGGGGGGCTTGGTATTGGCGAATCCAGGGGAGAAACCTATGAAACAGGGGAATTTACCCTATCGCTTCTTCCTAAGGGTAAGCCCAGGTACCTTATGGGACTCGGAATGCCCGAAGATATAGTGGAGGCGGTCTCTATGGGGGTTGACCTCTTTGATTGTGTGCTCCCTACAAGGAACGCGAGGAATGGGACTCTCTTTACAAATCACGGAAAAGTGGTTATAAAGAATGCCAGGTATACAGAAGATAAAAGGCCAGTTGATGAGGATTGTAGCTGCTATACATGTAGAACGTTTTCAAGGGCATATCTGAGGCACCTATATCAGGCGCGTGAAATACTTGCCTCTCGGCTCCTTACTTTTCATAATCTCTACTATTATGGAGGGTTGATGAAAGAGATAAGAAGGTCTATAGAGATAGGGGAATTCTACGGCTTTAAAACCCGGTTTCAATCAACAGGAGGCCCAGAAGAGGATTGAGAAAAATAATTCTGATTTTGATAACGTCAATCTCATTAACGGGATGCCCAATGGCTCCTGGAGGAGACGGAGGCACTGCGAGTTCTCCAATTGCGGCGATACTCCCATTTGTTCTAATATTTATCCTGTTCTATTTCTTGATACTGAGACCCCAGCAGAAACAGCAGAGGGAAAAGCAGGATATGCTCAAGAATCTAAAGCGGGGCGATTCTGTGATTACTGCGGGCGGAATATACGGGAGGATTTTAAACGTCACCGAGGATATTGTTACGCTTGAGATTGCAAAGGGTGTGAGCGTGCGCGTATCGAGGGGAAGCATATCCGGTTTGGAAAATGTCAAGGAGGAAGAGGAAAAAAGGGGAAAGGAGGAGAAATCTGAGAAATGAAAAGGGCTTCTAGGGGATGGATGGTTGTTATACTGATTGCGACCTTTCTCTCGATTGTCTTTTTGATTCCTACATTTCTGGGCGATAGGCTTCCTAACTGGTGGGGAAAGGTTTTTCCTCAAAAGGGGCTCAGGCTGGGACTTGATTTAAAGGGGGGTATTTATCTTGTCCTCGGGGTAAGGGCTGATAGGGCTGTAGAGCATGAAATTGCCAATATGAAGCAAACAATAACGGATGAGCTAAATAAGGATCAGATTCTTCCAAAGGGGTTTGATGTACGGGATAAAACGCTTACCGTGAGCTTCTTCTCCGACAGTGCCCGCGAGAAGGCAGAAAAGCTCAAGAGCAACTTTGAAAACATCGCCGACATTAACGAAAGCGACCAGTCCATCAGCTTCACACTTAAGGACCAATATATAAGAGAGACACAGATAAAGGCTATTGATCAGGTAAAAGAAACGATAGAGGACCGCATTAACGAATTTGGTGTGGTTGAGCCGATTGTGCAGAAGGCCGGTACGGATAGGATAGTAATTCAAGTCCCCGGGGCTAATCCGTCCGATAGAGAGAGGATTATAAACATAATAAGGCGTGCCGCAGTGCTTGAGTTCAAAATCGTAAAGGATGCGGGTCCGAATGAAGAAACCCTTCTTGCCAAATACGGCGCTAAATCCCCCGATGACCTTCTTATCCAGGGACTCAAGCTCTATCCCGGCGATGCTACGGGAGCCGGACATGAAAACGAAAAGTTCTTCATCGCAGAGCGCGACTCTCAGGTTACAGGTCAATATCTCTCTGATGCGAGGCTCATATTTGATGAGTATGGAAGGCCGGCCGTGGGCTTCAGTTTTAACCCCGAAGGAGCCTCCAAATTTGCAAAACTTACGGGGGAGAATGTTGGCAAAAGGCTTGCCATAGTACTTGACGGGGTCGTAAAATCGGCGCCCGTCATTCAGGAGAGGATTTCTTCTCAAGGAAGGATCACAGGGAACTTTACGATTGATGAGGCAAAGGATTTGGCGCTTGTTCTCCGCTCAGGCGCGCTTCAGGTACCTGTGGACATCGAGCAGGAGCAAACCGTTGGACCTTCTCTTGGCAGGGATTCGATTCAGAAGGGAGAGCTTTCAATGATTGTAGGTGCAATCGCCGTTTTCTTATTCATGATTATCTTCTATAGGCTTCAAGGTCTGATTGCGGATATTGCGCTGGCATTTAATATGTTCTTTATCATGGGATTCCTCTCCGCTTTTGGGGTGACCCTTACACTTCCCGGAATCGCAGGGCTCGTTCTTACTCTGGGAATGGCGGTGGATGGAAATATACTCATATTTGAGAGAATAAAAGAGGAGCTTCGAGCAGGGAAATCCCCTATTGCTTCAATTGATGCCGGATACGAAAGGTCACTCTGGACAGTTATTGACACGCATATAACGACCCTTCTTACGGGTGTAATACTCTTTTGGTTTGGAACCGGTCCTATAAAGGGTTTTGCTATAACCCTTTGTATCGGTATAGTTTCCACGCTATTTAGCAACGTGATTGTAGCCCGTGTGATTACTGATTTGATTTACGAGGAAAGAAAGGTCGAGGCCTTAAGTATTTAGAAAAAGATGCACGATGCAGGATACAAGATACATGATGTATTTTATCCCGGATCCTGAATCATGCATCACTAACAATCGGGAGGTTTTAATAATTTGGATTTAATCAAGCCTGATGTCAATATTAATTTCGTAGGAAGGATGAAAACAGCGGTTTTTATATCATGGGCGTTGATTCTTATAGGTGTCGGCTCTTTTATATACCATAAGGGTCCGAACTGGGGCGTTGAGTTTGTCGGGGGAACTGAGGTTCACGTAAAATTTGCAAAACCTATAAGACCAGACGATATAAGAAGCGCATTGAGTTCTGCCGGATACCCTGCCGAATCCCTTCAGCAGCTCGGGCTTCCTCAAGACAATGAGTATCTCATAAGGTTTTCCCATGAGGTTGTGGCTTTTGAGAAAATCCAGGAATTTCGGGGAAAACTGGAGGGAATATTTAAGAGTGTTGTTGGAGAAAATGGGGCAAGTATTCTCAGAATTGATTACATAGGTCCTAAGGTCGGAAGGGAACTCATACAGAAGGCGATAATATCGGTAGTACTCGGCTGGGTTGTGATACTTCTATATCTGATGATTAGATTTGAATTTGAATTTGCCCTTGGTGCTGTGATTGCAATCATACACGACATATTTATAACAATTGGGGCGCTCTCACTTTTAAATAAAGAATTTACGCTTACTATAGTTGCTGCGATTCTTACCGTGATTGGGTATTCGGTAAACGATACAATTGTGATATTTGATAGAATAAGGGAGAATCTCAAAAAGGTCACTAAGGTCGGATTCAGGCAGCTTGTAAATGACAGCGTCAATCAAACGTTATCCAGAACCATTTTAACGGTTGTAACTGTGTTCCTAGTTCTGGTCGCGCTATTTCTTTTAGGCGGCTCGGTAATCCATGATTTTGCCTTTACGTTGATTGTCGGTGTTGTAATTGGAACTTATTCATCTATATTCATAGCAAGTGCATTTGTAGTTTACTGGAAATATAAAAAGGGCGTGCTTACTTGATGGTTGGGTAGATGCATTATCTTATTTTTATGCTTTTCCTTATTGTAGCACTCGTGGGTCTAATCTCTCTTATATTTGGGCTTCCGGGAAATTTTATTATACTCGCCGATTCGGTGATCTATGGCTGGTATGGAGGATTTAGAGAGATTACATTAAAGGTCGTTATAGTTTTAATCATTCTGGCGATCCTGGGAGAGATATTTGAATTTGCCCTCGGCATAATCGGGGCAAAGAAACGCAGGGCGAGCAAGAGCGCGATTGTTGGTTCAATTGCGGGCGGAATCGTTGGAGGTATTTGTGGAGCACCATTTCTTTTTGGCATCGGTTCGGTTCTCGGTGCTTTTTTGGGTGCCTTTGCCGGTGCCTTTTTGGTTGAGTTCTTTCGTGGAAAAGGATTGAATCAAGCGATAGAATCTGGGCGCGGGGCTTTTATTGGAAGGGTAGGTGGGACAATTACAAAGGGTGCTATAGGCATGGTGATGATTGCAATAGCTATAGTGTCCGTGGTGAGAAATTGAAGTGCGTTCCGTGTAATTGTAGGGGCAGATTTCAAACCTGCCCTGTGTGCTATAGAAAAAACAGAAGTGGTATGGATTGTTTTATAAGGAGTCAAAACTGATGAAGGAAAGGCTAAAAGAGATGAAGATTGAGGCAGAAAAGGAACTCAAAGCAACTTCCGATGAGGTTGCCCTTCAGAACGTAAAGGCGAAGTTTCTCGGAAGAAGGGGGGTTATTACGGAGTTTCTAAAAAGGATGCCCGAGGTTCCGGAGGCAGAAAGACCCGAGATGGGGCGGCTTATAAATGAGGCAAAGGGGTTTATAGAAGAGCTTTTTAATAAAAGATTTGAGGAGATAAAAGAGGAGAAAAAGAACCTCGTGCTTCTCAAAGAACGTGTGGACATTACGCTTCCGGGTCGTGGGATTCGTCTTGGGGAGAAGCATCCCGTAACTCAGGTAATGGAGGAGATTGTATCTATTTTTGAGAGAATGGGATTTGATGTCGCGCAAGGCCCGGAGGTTGAGCTTGATTACTATAATTTTGAAGCCCTCAACATTCCCAAAGACCACCCGGCAAGGGATATGCAGGATACGTTTTACATATCGGATGAAATAGTCCTTAGAACCCATACGTCTCCAGTTCAGATCAGGGTCATGGAAAAACAGAAGCCTCCTGTAAAAATAATCGCCCCCGGCAAGGTTTACAGGTGCGACAGCGACATATCTCATACCCCTATGTTTCATCAGATAGAGGGGCTTTTGGTTGATGAGCACATAACATTTGGCGACCTAAAAGGGGTACTCACCGAATTTGCAAGGCTCATCTTCGGCTCAAATATAGGGGTCAGGTTCAGGCCGAGCTTCTTCCCTTTCACGGAGCCTAGCGCTGAGGTGGACATCGAGTGCATAATCTGCGGAGGAAAGGGGTGCAGGGTGTGCAAGAACTCCGGATGGCTTGAGATTCTCGGATGCGGAATGGTAGACCCTGAGGTGTTTAAGAGCGTCAACTACGACCCTGAGCAATACACGGGGTTTGCTTTCGGAATGGGTGTTGAAAGAATCACGATGCTTAAATTTGGTATAAACGACATCAGGTTATTCTTTGAAAATGATATTAGGTTCTTGAGGCAATTTTCTTAATTTGAACATGCCAATTTTAACGCCTGTATTGGCCAGATGAATTATGCAAAGACTAAGCGACCCTTGGGTTTAGGAATTGGACGCTCCATTTCATTAGTGGTCTCAATCCACTCTTGAATGACCACTTCCACATTGGCTAGAGCCTCCTGATACGTTGCTCCATCTGCTGCACATCCAGGCAACTCTGGAACCTCGGCAATAAACGCTCCATCTTCATCGCTCCAATAGATAAGGAATGTTTGTGTCGGATGTGCCACGCAAGACCTGCTCTAGAAGTTTATCGCGTCGGTACATTCTTTTTCGTACTCAACAAAAGCTTTTCGCTTTGATCTTTCTCAATCTTTCACTCATATTCCGTCATAGCAAATATGGGATGCCGAGATGAGAAGCATGATGAACAAAACTCTAACCGCGACATGCCAAGCAGTTGTGTGGCTTTACCGCTGGATATAGTTCCCCGCCAATATAAATCCAGTACGATCAACTCCTGTGCCGCATGCTCGATGGGTTGATTTAACTGGTGCAATAGTGCAACCAATTCTTCTTCTAATTCGAGTCTGACAGTGCTCATCGTTAGATATATCTAATACAAAAACTTTACTGTGGAATAGACCTTGGTCAAGGAAAAGTCGCATTTCACTTCCAAGATGGTATCTCAGAAAGCTCAGAAACTGTCTGGGAAATCGAAAACATTCGCACACCGACACTATATGCTAAATCTCCTAACAATAGCTATAAGTTTGGAAGAATCTCTTTTAATATGTCTTTCTTTTTGGTAATTAGTTGGAGAAGTAACCAAAATAGATATGTAGAAACAAATTAAATAGATTCTCTTTTCTGTGATTAAATCTATATTCCACTAATGTGGTTTTTGTCTGGCCAAGCAAGTGTCTTACTATGGTTCAATCTATGATG
>PSLL01000022.1:0-5212 GCA_040289575.1 Candidatus Dadabacteria bacterium
TCAATATTGAGAAGCGCCTCATTGAGAAGATAGGCGATGTAGGCGGAAAGCTCCATACGGCAAGGAGCAGAAACGACCAGATTGCGCTCGATGAACGTTTGTATTTGAGGGGGGAAATCGGCGATATTCTTTCTCTGATAAAAGAACTTGCGGAGACATTTCTAAGTCTCGCGGAGAGAAATCTAGAGGTAATTATGCCCTCATACACACATCTTCAAAGGGCGCAGCCTATTTTTCTCTCTCACTACCTGCTTGCATATATTGAGATGCTGAAACGCGACAGAGACCGCTATGTTGATTGCCTCAAAAGGATAAACGTTATGCCTCTTGGTGCCGGAGCGGTTGCCGGAACACCCTTTCCAATAGACAGAAGGTATGTGGCTGATTTGCTTGGCTTTCCCAATGTTACAAGAAACAGTATTGATACGGTAAGCGATAGGGATTTTATTATAGAATTCATCTCAGTCTCGGCGGTTCTTATTATGCATCTCAGCAGACTCTCTGAGGAACTCGTCATGTGGTCGAGCAGGGAGTTTGATTTTATTGATCTTGGAGACGAATTTACAACAGGCTCAAGCATAATGCCACAGAAGAAAAACCCCGATGTTGCAGAGCTTATTCGCGGGAAAACGGGTAGGATCTATGGAAATCTCATTGCGGCCCTTACTATAATGAAGGGACTCCCGCTCTCATATAACAGGGATATGCAGGAGGATAAAGGGCCTATGTTTGATACGGCGGACACTATAAAATCCTCCCTTGGAATTCTATCGGCAATGATGAGGAATATAAAATTCAAATCCGAAAATATGAAAAAGGCGCTCCAGAGCGGATTCATTACCGCAACAGACCTCGCAGATTACCTGGCTCGAAAGGGAGAGCCGTTTAGACAGGCGCATGAGATTACGGGAAGGATAGTCAGATACTGTGAGGAAAAAAGGAGGGAACTCTCTCAGTTAAGCCTTGCGGAGCTAAGGATGTTTTCAAGTCTTTTTGAAGAGGATGTATTTGAATGCATCACACTGGAGGGGTCAATCTCCCATAAGAGATCATATGGCGGGACAGCCAGAGAATGCGTTTTAAAGAATCTCGATGAGATTAAGAGAGAAATTTCTGAGTGGTAGTCTGTTTGAGTAGTGTATGGGCGAACCTTTTATTACCATTCGATACACACTGCGCCTCTATATCACACCGCGCATGGAATAACACAGTATTTGCATTATGGCAAACATTATCTCCGATGGAATCAATACCCTTGTGTAAATATACCCATCCCTACAGTGTATTGCAGCACAGATGAGAATCGCTTTCACTTATAACCCACTGCAAGAACTAATGGTTATAGACTGAATGTATCTGGCATAGATATTGCAATACACTTATGTCATAAAATCAATAAGAAGGAGGTTTAGAATTATGAATTGGGACAGAATCGCTGGAAATTGGAAACAGGTTAAAGGTAAGATCAGAGAAAAATGGGGAAAGCTCACCGACGATGACCTTGAAGTCATTGCAGGCAAGCGCGACCAGTTTATTGGAAAGCTCCAGGAGAGATACGGCATTTCTAAGGAAGAGGCTGAAAGACAGGTCAATGACTGGATGAAAAGCAGTAGATAATAAATGTGAAACTAGACACAGTTGAATAACTCTTAGAGCCGCCCCTTATCATATACTTAACTACCCCATCGTTTTCTAGGGGTGGCTCGCTTTTATTTGTAATTTAGATGTAGAGACTTATCTGAGTTATAATTTATAAATCTATGAACATCTAAAAATCCCACAATTGGTTTGATGGAATAGATTCTATATCCCTATAGTTTCAAACCTGTTTTAGCGAAAAATGAGAAATATGAATTTGAAGAGACCACAATAGAATGCATTGTCATTCCGTATAGAGTCGGATGAAAATCGGAGCAAACTATATAGGTAATGAAAGGTGTGAGTTTGTCGTCTGGGCACCCTTCTTAAATAAAGTGGAGTTAAAGATAATCCCCCCTATAGGAGCACCTCTACATATACCTATGGAAAGGGATGATAATGGGTACTGGAAGAGTGTGGTTGAGGGCATACCGCCCGGAACGCTCTACTTCTACAGGCTTGAGGAAGAGAGGGAGAGACCCGATCCTGCATCGTATTTTCAGCCTCAGGGTGTGCATGGTCCATCTCAAGTGGTTGACCACAGATCATTTAATTGGAGTGACGACGGCTGGACAGGGATTACTCTCTCTAAGATGATAATTTATGAGATTCACGTTGGAACGTTTACGACCGAAGGCAAATTCGTATCCATAATCCCGAGGCTTGATGAACTCCTGGATTTAGGGGTCAACGCTATAGAGATAATGCCCGTCGCTCAATTTCCAGGAGAGAGGAATTGGGGATACGACGGGGTATGTCTTTTTGCCGTTCAGAATTCATACTCTGGTCCCGAGGGGCTTAAAACACTCGTAAATGAATGCCATAAAAAGGGGATGGCGGTTGTACTCGATGTTGTATACAACCATTTCGGTCCTGAAGGAAATTACCTCTCGGAGTTTGGACCCTATTTTACCGATAAGTACAAGACTCCTTGGGGAAGGGCTATTAATTTTGATGAATCCTATTCTGATGATGTGAGGAATTTCTTTATAGAAAATGCCCTCTACTGGTTTAAGAATTACCATATAGATACCCTTAGGCTTGATGCCATTCATACGATTTTTGATATGAGCGCAAAGCCATTTCTCGAAGAGCTTTCAGAAAGGGTCGAGGGGTTTTCAAAAGAAGAAGGGAGAAAGTTTTACCTTATAGCTGAAAGCGATTTAAACGATGCGAGGGTTATAAGACCAAGAGGATTGGGCGGATATGAAATGGATGCCCAGTGGAGCGATGACCTACATCATTCCATTCATGTCCTCCTCACAGGGGAGGATTCGGGATACTATGCTGACTTCGGCAGGGTAGAGGACCTCGTAAAATCATTAAACGATGGATTTGTCTATTCGGGACAGTATTCCAGATACAGAAAGAGAAGGCATGGAAATTCTTCAAAGGACAGACCTGCAGAGCAATTTGTCGTCTTTTCCCAGAATCACGACCAGATAGGAAACAGGATGATGGGGGAGAGGCTATCCAGTCTTATCCCATTTGAAGGCCTAAAGCTTTCAGCTGGGGTCGTTTTTCTCTCGCCATATATTCCACTCATTTTTATGGGAGAGGAATATGGAGAAAAATCGCCGTTTCTCTACTTCGTGAGCCATTCCGACCCAGACCTTATCGAAGCCGTAAGAAGGGGAAGAAAGGAGGAATTTATGTCATTTAATTGGAAGGGTGAGCCGCCCGATCCCCAGAGTATGGATACGTTTTTAATGTCAAAACTGAATTGGGAAAAGAGAAAAGAGGGGAATCACAAGGTTCTACTCGACTTTTATAAGAATCTCATAGCCCTGAGAAAAAACGTTCCCGCCCTCTCGAGTCTTGACAAAAATAACCTCGAGGTCTCTGGATTTGAGAAAGAGAGGGTTATCTTTATGAGAAGATGGAAGGACGGCAGTTATATATTTTCTATCTTTAATTTCAATAGATCAGAGATAAGGGTTAGGATTCCTACTCATGGAGGAGAATGGAGAAAAATACTCGATTCTTCCGAAGAGATATGGGGCGGTCCCGGAACATCCCTTCCAGAGGTATTAGTTTCTGGAGGTGAGATGGATATAAAGGGGCTTAGTCTTGTTGTGTATGAGGGATTTGTGTAAATCTGCGCAAATTACAACCGATTGTGGATGTTGGAAATCAATATTGAATCCATTTAAATTTATATAAATATTGCGTTATAAAATAACGCTATTCCTCTAGTAACCGAGGGTAGTGTCAATTAAGGGGAGCAGAAAATAGATGAATGAACTCAACATATTTTTAATTTTATTAAGCGCGGGAACTATCGCAATTGTTGTAGTGGCACTTAAGACCCCTTTTTTCATAGCAGACAAAGGGGAAAGGGCATACCAGGCCATACACTTTCTTCTCGGGATTATTGCGGGATATGTCTTTCCGAGTTTTCTGGGAGGGATAGTTCTGGGCATCTTAAAGGAGCTAGTCGGAATTACATTAGCGGCATATCGCGGTCTGCTCGGCCCAGAGAGAATGTTGAGGACGATAAGGTCTCTTATATTCTGGATACTCGGCGGATTCTTTGGGGTTCATACCTTAGAGAGATTCCATTATTCCGTACTTTTCCTTCTTGGGACTTAGAGGGAATATACAAAAGTTATAGTTGGTATATAGATAAAAATTGTGAAAGTCCGCGTATAAGAAAGGCTCTTTGGTTTGCTCATGGGTTCTTTTTTATCGGAAGTCGAACATCGCAATGGGCTTGATTCAATATCAAATAATGATGAATACCTATCACAGAGATTCATAAGAAAAAGGAGAATTAAAACATGGATGAGAAAGACAGGCGAGACTTGAAGGTATGGCCGGGAAATTCTTATCCACTTGGGACAGCATGGGACGGAGCAGGAGTCAATTTTGCCCTCTTCTCCGAGAACGCTACAAAAGTGGAATTATGCCTCTTTGGTGGACCCGATGGAAATCATGAAATAGCGCGGATTCCAATGACGGAGCAGACAGACCAGGTTTGGCATGCTTATCTGCCTGAGATAAGACCTGGACAACTCTATGGCTATCGGGTACATGGTCCTTATGCTCCGATGGAGGGCCACCGATTTAATCCAGCTAAGCTTCTTCTTGACCCTTATGCCAAGGCTATTGCTGGGACAATACAGTGGAGTGATGCGTTGTTCGGATATACGGTTGGTCATCCTGATGCCGACCTTTCATGTGATGATAGGGATAGTGCCGAGGGGTTACCAAAGTGCGTAGTTATAGACCCGGCATTCAGTTGGGGTAATGATGCGCACCCTCGAACTCCCTGGCACAAGACCCTAATTTACGAGATGCACATCAAAGGATTTACTGCCCGCTACCCCAGGGTGCCAAAAGAGATACAGGGAACGTATGCGGGGCTTTGCTGCTCGGCAGTTATTGATTACCTACTCTCGCTTGGAATCACGGCTGTAGAGCTAATGCCTGTTCATCAGTTTGTAGTGGATAGGCATCTAGTAGATCGAGGGCTTACGAACTACTGGGGATACAATTCAATTGGGTTCTTTGCACCGGATGCACGGTATGCGAGTAGTGGTGTCTTAGGCCAGCAGGTGACAGAGTTTAAGAC
>PSLL01000022.1:5229-17908 GCA_040289575.1 Candidatus Dadabacteria bacterium
ATGGTCAAAACCCTCCATCGCGAGGGAATTGAGGTGATACTCGATGTGGTCTATAACCACACCGCTGAGGGAAACCATCTAGGACCAACATTATGCTTTCGTGGCATTGACAATGCCGCATATTATCGTCTTGTATCCGATAACCGTCGGTACTATATGGACTATACTGGGTGTGGAAATACACTTAACATGACCCACCCGCGCACCCTTCAACTACTTATGGACAGCCTCAGATACTGGGTATTGGAGATGCACGTAGACGGGTTTCGGTTTGATCTTGCATCAGCACTGGCAAGGGAACTCCACGAGGTCAACCGTCTAGGGGCATTCTTTGACGTTATACATCAAGACCCTGTCATATCCCAGGTAAAGTTAATTGCCGAGCCTTGGGATTTAGGTGAGGGGGGCTATCAGGTAGGCAACTTTCCAGTTCTCTGGGCTGAGTGGAATGGTGCATACAGGGATACAGTGCGTAGCTTCTGGAAGGGGGATGGGGGGCAGGTAGGCAATCTGGCTTACCGTCTTACTGGTAGCAGCGACCTCTATGAGCGCGGGGGCCGCCGACCGTATGCAAGTGTCAACTTCATAACGACTCATGATGGATTTACACTGTGCGATCTGGTTAGCTACAATGAGAAGCACAACGAAGCCAATGGAGAGGGAAATCGAGACGGCACCAATGATAATCGGAGCTGGAATTGCGGGGTAGAAGGACCGACCGACGATCCTGCAATCCTGGCGCTGAGAGCAAGACAGCAGCGCAATTTCCTGGCGACTCTGATCTTATCACAAGGGGTGCCAATGCTTCAGGCCGGAGATGAAATAGGGCGTACACAGATGGGGAACAACAATGCATATTGTCAGGACAATGAGATCTCTTGGATAGATTGGAATCTAGACAGGCCACGGCAGGAGTTGCTGGAGTTTACTAGATTTGTGATTCAGCTATTCCACCGACATCCGGTTCTAAGACGCCGCAAGTTCTTTCAAGGCAGGAGGATCCGCGGCTCGGAGGTAAAGGATCTAGCGTGGTTCCGCCCCGATGGTAAGGAGATGACAGATAAAGATTGGAATAATCCTCAGGCTCGTTGCCTGGGGGTTCGTCTTGCTGGGGATGCCATTGATGAGATGGATGAACGGGGGAATCGGATTGTAGACGATACGCTTTTGATTCTCCTCAATGCCCACTACGAACCGATTTCATTTATCTTACCTGCGCATAAGTCTAAGGTGCAGTGGGAATTGGTACTTGATACAAGGGAGGCAACGGGTATACCGAGAAAATGGCCCAAGCCAATACGTGGGGGCACACCCTATGAACTAGAGGCGCGTTCTCTTGTACTTTTACGACTCAGAAAGGATGAGAAAGTGACCGAAGAAGATAGCCTTCACAGGGCAAAGCCGGGGGTAGAGAGAACAGCTAAGAAAGAATATGAGCGGATGGAGGCATAGATTATAAATTTGGTGTAACTCCTCCCCCAATTTAGCTCCAATGATTCCTCTCTATAGAGGTTAAGAAATATATGAATATCCCGATAGCTACATATAGGCTTCAGTTTAATTACTCTTTTGGGTTTAAAGAGGCGTGTGAAATCATAGGATACCTCTCTCAACTCGGGATTTCCTCTATCTATGCTTCCCCTATATTTAAGGCGAGAAAGGGGAGCCTTCATGGTTATGATGTGGTTGATCCGAATAAATTAAACCCTGAACTGGGTACTGTTGAGGACTTTGATGAACTCATAAGAGGATTAAAAGAACATGGAATGGGCTGGATTCAGGATATAGTCCCAAACCATATGAGTTACTCAGGTGAAAATGAGATACTAATGGATATTCTAGAGAACGGTAAGGCCTCTTCGTATCTTAGGTTTTTTGACATAGAATGGAACCACCCGTATGAAAATATGAATGGAAGGCTTCTTTCACCCTTTTTGGGAAGACTCTATGGGGAGTCTCTTGAAGACGGGGAAATCCAACTTAAATACGATGAGAATGGATTTAATGTTAATTACTACGATCTAAGATTCCCTATAAAAATAGAGTCCTACTTGAATATAATTACATATAGGTTAAACACCCTAGAGGAAAGGCTTGGAGAAGACCACGCCGATTTTATAAAGCTCCTCGGCATCCTTTACTCTCTGAAAAACCTGCCCGCCTCTGGAGAGGGCGTTGTTGAAAGATACAACCAGATAAGGTTCATAAAGAGAATGCTCTGGGAACTCTACACAAGGAATCGTGAGATAAAGGAGTTTATTGATGAAAATAAGGAGATTTTCAATGGAGAGAGGGGAAATCCCGATAGCTTTAGCTTGATTGACGGCCTGCTTTCAGAACAGAATTTCAGACTATCTTTCTGGAAAGTCGCCGCCGAAGAGATAAATTACAGGCGTTTTTTCAATATAAATGAACTCATATCCCTGAAGGTGGAGGACGAGGATGTTTTTAATCATACCCATTCCCTGATCTTTAAGCTGGTTGGAGAAGGAAAGTTTACAGGGCTACGAATAGACCACATTGATGGACTCAATGATCCAACGGTATATCTGAGAAGATTGAGGGATAAAATAGGAGATACATATACAGTTGTTGAAAAGATTCTTGACCTTAAAGAGAGTCTACCTTCCTTCTGGCCCATACAGGGAACAACGGGTTATGAGTTTTTGAATTATGTTAACGGGATCTTCTGTGATATGAGGAATGAAAGGGAATTCAACGAAATATATTTAGATTTTACGGGTCTAACAATTTCTTATGATGATCTTGTAGCCGAGAAAAAGAGATTGATTATAGGAAAGCACATGGCCGGGGATATAGACAACCTTGCTCACATGATGAAGAGAATTTCCGGCAGGCATAGACATGGCAGTGATATCACACTCTATGGTCTTAGAAGGGCGCTGGTGGAAGTTATGGCGCTGTTTCCAGTTTATCGGACTTACATTAACCAGGATGTTCTCAGCGAAGATGATAAATTATATATAAAAGAAGCGGTAAAAAGGGCGATGCGCACGAACCCAGGGCTTTTAAATGAGCTTGATTTCATTGAGCAGTTTCTACTTGTTAAGTTTGGAGAGTATATAAGTGAAGATGAAAAAAAGGAGTGTATAGACTTTATTATGAGGTTTCAGCAATACACCGGACCCCTAATGGCGAAGGGCTTTGAGGACACCACCCTTTATGTGTATAACAGGCTTCTCTCCCTCAATGATGTTGGTGGAAATCCAAATAAGTTTGGAATCTCATTAGAGGAATTTCATAATTTTAGTAGGAACAGGGCTGAACTCTGGCCTTATTCAATGAATACCACATCAACACACGACACAAAAAGAGGCGAGGACATAAGGGCAAGGATAAATGTCCTTTCTGAAATACCGGAGGAATGGGAAGCAAACATTGAGAAGTGGACCAAGATAAACGAAAAGAAAAAGAAGGTTATCAATGGCAAGGATGTCCCGGATAAGAATGATGAATATTTCCTCTATCAAACTCTCATAGGTGCACTTCCGTTTTATGAAGAGGAATATTCTACATTTGTTGAGAGGATAAAGAACTACATAATAAAGGCAGTCAGAGAAGCAAAGGTTCACACAGCATGGATAAAACCAGATACGGACTACGAGGAGGCCTTTATTTCATTTATTGATGAGATACTAAAGCCATCGGAAAAGAATCAATTTTTAAAAGAGTTCCTGCCTTTTCAAAAAAGGGTAGCCTTCTACGGAATATTTAACTCTCTCTCTCAGACACTGGTTAAGATAACCTCACCGGGAGTGCCTGATTTTTATCAAGGAACAGAACTCTGGGATCTGAATCTTGTAGACCCCGATAACCGCCGTCTTGTTGATTTTGAAAAGAGAAGGCGATTCCTTAATGAGATAAAAGAAAAAAGGGATGTATTGAATCTAATAGGTGAACTTATCTCAAACAAAGAGGATGGAAGAATAAAACTCTTCCTTATTTATAAGGCGCTTAGAGCAAGGGCTAAGAGAAAAGAGCTCTTTGAAAAGGGAGATTATATCGGTATTGAAATCGGTGGAAAATATAAAGACCATGTTTTAGCCTTTGCGAGAAGAAAAGAAAAGAGCTGGGCAATAACTGTAGCTCCGAGATTTCTAACTTATCTCATAAGTGGAGATGAATACCCGATCGGCGGGAGAGTATGGGAAGATACATATATTACTCTCCCGGAAGATTCCCCATTTCTATGGATGGATAGCTTTACAAACCGGATAGTTAAATGTAAGGGAACCTTATTGATGGGTGAGACACTTGAATACTTTCCTGTGACTCTACTTCTAAGTGGCAATGGTAATTAAGGAGCACGAATGAAAAAGAAAGGATACGGTATACAGAACACAGAATACAGGGAAAAACCTCAAGTCCATGTATTCTTTATTCTGTCTACTGTTTTCTGTATTCTTCTATTCATGTAAATTCATATTCATTCGTGGCTAGATAGTTAAATGAGGGGGACAGATGAAAATACGAGGAAGTGGAATACTGCTTCATATAACATCTCTTCCATCGCCTTATGGTATAGGAGACCTTGGACCATGGGCTTACAAGTTTGTAGATTTTCTCTCTGAAACGAAACAGAGTTTCTGGCAAATACTTCCCCTAAATCCAACAAGCGGGGCCTTTGGGAATTCGCCCTACAGCAGCCCTTCGGCTTTTGCCGGCAATCCTCTTATTATTAGTCCTGATCTTCTGATAGAAGACGGCTTTCTTTCAAAATCGGATGTTGAAGGCGCCCCTTCATTCCCTAATGAGAGAGTTGATTATAATGCTGTTACTGAATATAAATACAGGCTCCTTAGTATAGCTTATGAGAATTATAAGAAGGCGGGAAAGGATTACGAATCTGAAAGGTTTTTTAACGAAAACTCATACTGGCTCGATGATTATGTTTTATTTATATCCCTGAAGGAACTCTTCAACAGGGTTGTCTGGAGCGACTGGCCGGATGACATAAGAAATAGAAAGGAAGGTACGATAAAAGAATGGAAAGAAAAATTAAAGGATAGGATACTAATGAGAAAATTCTTCCAATATATATTTTTCAAACAGTGGCTTTCTCTTAAGGCCTACTGTATGGGTAAAAATATACGGATAATCGGTGACGTACCTATTTATGTGAACTATGATAGCTCCGACGTATGGACAAATCCTCAAATATTCAAATTGGATAATAACAGGCGACCCACATCTGTTGCGGGGGTTCCTCCTGATTATTTTAGTAAGACGGGTCAACTCTGGGGAAACCCAGTTTACAGATGGGATGTTCTCAGGGAAGGCGGATACTCATGGTGGATAAAGCGTATTGAACACAACTTGAAACTCTTTGATATAATCAGGCTTGACCACTTTAGAGGATTTGTTGCTTATTGGGAAGTCCCGGCAGGTGAGGAGACAGCGTTAAACGGAAGATGGGTAGAAGCCCCGGTGGAGGATTTTTTTAGAACCCTGTTTAAGCATTTTCCATCCCTTCCTATTATTGCTGAGGACCTTGGACTTATAACACCGGATGTTCGAGAAATAATGAATCGCCTTGGATTTCCGGGTATGAAATTACTCATTTTTGCTTTTGGGGATGACTTTCCAAACGGCGCATACCTGCCTCATAATTACACAAGAAACTGTGTGGTATATACAGGGACACATGATAACAACACGGTTAAAGGATGGTTCACCAAAGAAGCGCGCCCTGAAGATAGAAGGAGGCTCTTTAAATACATAGGACGAGAGATTAATGAAGAAAACATCCATTGGGAGTTTATAAGGCTTGGAATGATGTCTGTGGCAAATATGGTCATTTTCCCAATGCAGGACATTCTCGGTCTCGGTGAAGAGGCAAAAATGAACCTGCCCGCAACCTCACATGGAAACTGGCAGTGGCGGCTCATGCCAACCCAGATAACGTCTTCTGTGCTAAAAGAGCTAAGAGAAATGACGGGAGTTTATGGAAGGGCTTAAATCTTTGGACATTTGGACACAGGGGGCACGAATCTCACAGGGAAAGAGTTAGGGGAGATTCATTAATAGTCATAACTTACGAGGGTTCTCTTCCTTCTTTCTCGGCTTTCCATATAATACCGGCTCTAGCTTGGACTTTATTCTATTAAGACAGAATAGATTAACGAAAATTTTAAATCGGTTATCCGCAATGAAGTTTCCTAGATTATTGGGAGAAATAAATTGATCAAGCGACCTAGATAACCTATCGCATTATCATACCCAAATGAAAACCGCTATAATATTAGAGGAGGGAAATCGGTTCTGACTATGATTATTTCACTAAACAACAATAGAAGATATATATTGCCCTGTTATCATCGCGTTGCGTGAATGAAAGGAGATAAAACATGGCACCACAGCAGGAACGACAAAAGCGACCGCCTCAGCAACAGATGCCGCGTATCGCCTTATTCTGGTGGCTGGTCTTAGTAGCCTTGCTGATATGGAATATTGTGACCTTCTGGCCCAGAACTCATCCGACAGTTGTGGATATTCCTTATACTACTTTTCTGGCCCAGGTGCGAGCTGACAACATAGCCAAGGTCAAAATCTCCGGTGATAATATTGCCGGGTCGTTTGTAAAACCATTCCTATGGCCTCAAGCGACAAATACTTCTAATCAATCCGCATCCCCACAGCCCAAGATGACTCAGCCCGGCTCATCCCAGTCGGCAAAGGGTGCCCAATCCGATCTTCGAACTCAGGCTACATATACTGAATTTACTACGACATTTCCACAGGCTATAGGTGATCCTAACCTTTTACCTCTACTTGAAGCGCGCAGGGTTATAGTGGATGTAGAGCCGCCGCCCAGTCACTGGTTTACCGATCTGCTCGTAAGCGGACTTCCGGTTTTGCTCTTGATGTTGTTTTTCCTTTGGATGGGACGCCAAGCTGTCCGAAGTCAATCCAGCATATTTAGTTTTGGCCGCACGAAGGCTAAGCGGTATACAAGTGACCGTCCCGAAGTCACATTTAACGATGTGGCGGGCGCGGATGAGGCTAAAGAAGAGTTGCAGGAAGTCGTAGATTTTCTGCGCCACCCGCAGAAGTATCATGAATTGGGAGCGCGTATTCCGCGCGGTGTTCTTCTGGTCGGTCCCCCGGGAACGGGCAAGACTCTGCTCGCGCGGGCGGTAGCCGGGGAGGCAAGTGTGCCATTTTTCAGCATAAGCGCCTCGGAGTTCGTAGAGATGTTTGTCGGCGTAGGTGCAAGCCGTGTGAGGGACCTTTTCAATGAGGCTAAGATGGCTGCGCCTTCCATTGTCTTTATTGATGAATTAGATGCTGTGGGTCGCAGACGGGGCGCGGGTCTTGGCACGGTTAACGATGAGCGGGAGCAGACGCTCAATCAGTTGTTGGTAGAGATGGACGGTTTTAATGAGCGACAGGAGGTTATTATAATGGCGGCTACAAACCGTCCTGATGTGCTCGATCCGGCGCTTCTGCGGCCGGGGCGTTTCGATCGACAGGTAACTGTAGGGCTGCCCGACCGTCAAGGGCGGGAGGGAATACTGCGCATACACACGCGGAGGTTGCGCCTTGCGCCGGATGTTGATTTATCCACACTTGCCCGCTCCACTACAGGCTTTAGCGGTGCCGACCTGGCGAATCTGTGCAATGAGGCAGCGCTCATTGCCGCACGCCACAATCATACTCAGGTGAATATGGAAGATTTCGAAGAGGCTGTGGATAAAATCTTGCTCGGGGGAGAGCATCCGCGTCTTGTAGATGCACATGAAAGGCGCGTAGTTGCCTATCATGAAACCGGGCATGCATTGGTGGCATGGCTTACACCCGCCGCCGATCCAGTACACAAGATAACCATCATTCCTCATGGGCGCGCCTTGGGGGTTACAAAACAACTGCCCGGCGAAGACCGATACAACTACAGTCGCACGTATCTTATGGCGCGCTTAGCGGTGATGCTCGGCGGGCGCACGGCTGAGGAGATAGTTATGGGCGATGTGACTACAGGTGCAGAAATGGACCTGGTTGAGGCTACACGCCTTGCACGTCGCATGGTTACGCGCTGGGGGATGGGCAACCTGGGTCCTGTGGCTTTTAACGCCGATGAAGAACAGCCATTTATAGGTTATAAGCTCTCTCAGGAGCGTGATTTCAGCGAGGCTACCGCTGCCCGTATTGACCAGGAGGTTCAGCGCCTATTGAATGAACGCCATGAAGCCGTACGCAGATTGCTAACAGAGGCGCGCAGCCAGCTAGAGCTTGTAGCTGAGACATTGCTGAAAGAAGAAACCCTTAATCAGGAGGATTTAGTCCGCATTCTTGGACCTCGTCCCGGACTTGCCCGGGAAAAAGAGAAGCTTCAATAATTTTATATATTTTTCAATGTGTATAGGCACAAGGTTGCGCAGTTATCTGGGCTTTATTGAGTCGAGGACGAGATTCAAAAGAGTATGGCAGGAGCCACAGACGAGTATATCCCTGTCTTCCAGGGCATACACATCTACACTTCCGCATCTAGTGCAGGCAGCGGTAGGGGCGAGCGGATTCCTTTCTTCCGGTTGAAAGTCTCCTATTTCCAGATTTCCTCCGGATATGTCTGTGGCGAGTTCAAAAGTCGAATAACAAGAATCGCATATGTGATTGAAACAGCACTTAGGTTCGCATGTGTATGTTATATTCCCAGAGCCGCAAACAGGGCAGGCGACCTTGATCGGTAGTAGTTTCATGTCTTATGTAAAAAATGACGCAGGATTCATCGTTATCTTCTCTAACGGCCTCTAGTGATTCCCATCTTTTTCATTCTGTATCTTAAAACTTCTCTTGTAATTCCGAGCATCTCAGCTGTCTTTGTTTGATTCCAGTCGTTGAGGTCTAGTGCTTCCTTTATCACCTTTTCTTCTATCTTTGTGAGCGATGCGTCTTCTATAGGAATTTTCAGTACCATTTTGTCATCGGATTTCTCAAGCTTCATATTATCCTCAGTCTCCTCAAGCTGGATATACCTGGGGTTTAGTTCTTTGCCATCGCTCAGAAGCATCGCTCTTTCAATAGTGCTTCTGAGCTCACGGATGTTTCCGGGCCAGTGGTATCTCAAAAATAATTCCCTTACCTCATCCGGAATTATGGTTATGTTTTTATGAAATTCCCTGTTGAAATACGATACGAAGTAATCCATAAGAAGCGGAATGTCATCTCTCCTGTTTCTCAATGGCGGCATCTCGAAACTTATAACATTTAATCGGTGATACAAATCCGCGCGGAATGTGCCTTTGCTTACGAGATCCTTGAGATTCTGGTTTGTTGCGGCAATTACCCTGACATCCACGCTTATATCCTTCGTTCCGCCTATTCTTCTGAAGTTTCTCCCTTCAATTACCTTTACCAGCTTTGCCTGAAGTGCAAGGCTCATATCCCCGATCTCATCGAAAAAAGCCGTTCCTCCATCTGCGATCTCAAGAATCCCCTTTTTCATCTTTTTTGCATCTGTAAAGGCTCCGGCCTCATATCCAAAAAGCTCGCTTTCAAGAAGTGTCTCGGGTATGGCGGCGCAGTTGAGTTCCATAAATGGTTTTTCTGCCCTCACGCCGTTGAAGTGAAGGATGTTTGCGGCAAGTCCCTTTCCCGTACCACTCTCTCCGGTAATGAGAATCGTCTTGGGATCTGTGTCCACCAGCTTTTGAAATAGATAAATAATCTCCTTTATGGCCTCACTCTTTCCTATAAGGGTGTTAAACCCGTATTTCCCCTGCTCTCTGCTCTTTGCAATGTCGAGACTTCTCCTGAGTTCAGCGGCATCCAATGCATTTTTCACCGTGATTTTTAATTTATCAATGTGAAAAGGTTTTTCAATAAAATCATAGGCGCCCATCTTAATTGCTGATACGGCTACCTCAACATTTCCGTGAGCAGTCATAAAGATTATGCTCGGATAAGGCTCAGGCCCCGCGATGCTCTGGAGAACTTCAAGACCATCTGCATCGGGGAGCTTAAGATCAAGAAGGATCACGGCGGGGCTTTCCTTATTGGCAACCTCAATTCCCTCTTTTGCTGTGAATGCGGAGATTACATTGTATCCTTCTTGAGAAAGAGCCTTCTCTAGTTGCCTACAGAGGAATTTTTCGTCATCTATTATTAGTATAGTTGCACTCATTTTCCCTTCCAGTTGGTGTCTGCTGTTTAGATATCGGCTCCCAATTTTACTGGAATCATAACTGTAAACATGGAGCCTTTGTCTTTTTCGCTGGAAACGAGAATCTTACCTTTGTGCATTTCGATGATTCCGCGAGAGATGGGAAGACCGAGTCCCGTACCATTGGATTTAGTCGAGTAAAAGGGCTGGAAGATTCTTTCCTTGGCCTCTTCGCAGAGGCCGTGTCCGGTATCTGAAACCTTTATCAAAATGTAACCATCGGCGCTTTGAGTCTCAACCGTGAGTTTTCCCGGACCGTCCATTGCATCAATCCCGTTGATTATAAGGTTCATGACTACCTGTTTAATCTGATCGGTGTCTACTCGAAACGACTCTGTAGCGTTGAGTTTCTTCTCTATTTGAATTCCCTTTTCCTCTGCCCTGGAATTCATCAGACCGAGTACCGTCTCCACGATTTCATTGGGGTTAGTCTCAACCAGATTTAATTCTCGGGGATGTGCAAGCTGGGCGTATTGAAGGAGATCTCGTATTATACGGTTAAGCCTATCTATTTCCTTTAAAATATCGGCTATAGTCTGTTTATGCTCCGTGTCTTGAATTTCATTCTTCATAAGCCCTAGTGCCACAGCAATCCCTGAGAGCGGATTTCTGATTTCATGGGCAATTCCCGCTACAAGCTCTCCGATTGCGGCAAGCCTCTCGGACTTTATTATTTCCGCCTGCTTTTCTTGTATCTCTCTTTTTGCATTCTCAACCCTTGTCTCAAGCGTTTGATTAAGGGTGTTGCACTCTTCAAGGAGCCTTGCATTCTTCTTCCCACGGTGCTCTATATTCTCAAGCATATTGTTAAAAGCCCCAATTAGAGTGGAAATCTCCTCTGCACCCCTGCCAGGGTCTTTTATTCTGTATGAATAATCCCCTGAGGCAACCCACTTTGTAGCTTTGACCAGACGAGAAATGGGTTTTGTGATTACTCGGGGAACCATTAGGATCAGTATTCCACCGAATAGAAAGGCTACGAGTCCTATTATAAAGACGTTTATGTATGCGTATTTCACCTGTTCATTCGTGATTTTCCTGATTTCCGCTATCATCTTATCCTCAAATCTCAAAGGTTCCGGTATCCTTTCCTTCTTTGAGAGAAGGCTTGACAGTGTGGTAAATCGCCCTTCTATATTTGATGTGACCTTATCCAATCTATAGATGCTGTATAGAGAAAGTCCGCTTATGGCGAGTATGAGGAAAAACATTATGGTATATCCAAGGGTAATTTGCCTGTTCAATTTCAACTCTCGTAATTTCCTCTATGTGCACTCAGGGGATAATAAATAAAAACTTTACCATATCTTTTGGTTGTTCACGAAATCAATTTATGACTTCGTAAATATATATTGATCGAACATAATAATGCCGATATGCTCTGTTGCAAAGATAATATATAACACGATAGAGGAAGTTTTCTAACCTCTTTAGATCCTATACCAAAATGTAGGGCTCTTTCACCAAACGATAAATAGGGCTTATGAAGGCATCAGCCCCTACAGTACAAAGAGAAACCCAGCCTATCCATAGAATTAATATTGAGCAAGCAACCCCTAAGAAACGATGTTTGCAACAAAACAATGCCAATATGATATCAGAACTTATCCTACAAATCTCTTCATAAGATAGTGTCACCTACGAGATTTTCAATATATTTTCCCCATCGGTTTTGTGTAAATTTACACAGCCCCGTAGTGTATTAATACACAGTTATGTACTCCTTAGATGCTCCGACAATCTATAACCCCTTATAAAGATTGGGTATCGGTAACATTAAATTCTTGGTATATATATTGCAAATATAAAGATTGGAACTAGCAATTAGATTTGTTATATTATTAAGCTCTCGAAGGGAGGTGTGTTAAAATTACCCACCCATTTATCCCCCCCCACCTCCCTTCTTATCAAAAATAATATAAGGAAGTTGCAACTTATAATATTTCTATTAATATATCCTGGATTTGAGCCTTATTGTTCTTTAGGAACAAAGCTAATATGATGAAACGTCTGATCTTGTTGCTTGCTCTACTGACGTTCACTTTGATTCTGTCTTGTAACGGTAGGAGGCGATGGGGTTCCTGCCGTAGGGACTGTGGATTCTAAGATTACTGAACAGGATACCGAGAGTCAGGATTTTAATTTGAAAACCCCGGGATTTGGGATGCAGGTTGCAATCAGAAGTGATGTGAGTGGAAACACAGGCGATATGTTAAATTTACTTGATGAAAGGGCGGCCGATTTTTTACAGTGCCAATTCGGAAGCCCTCAGGTTGGCTCTCAAAATTTTCAAATTCCAAGCGGAGAGATAGTGCCTCCGCTCTCGGCGTTAAGAGTCTTTGTAGTTCCATTTACATTCAAATGCGATGCCGAAGATAAAGATACCTGCGCAGGTATACTTTTCCCGGACTCTGACATAATAATCATCGCACAAAATAGTGTCGGGAGATGCGGAGAGTTCCCGCTCTTTAAGCATGAGCTTGGACATCGCTACGGGAT
>PSLL01000022.1:17919-41948 GCA_040289575.1 Candidatus Dadabacteria bacterium
CCACAGCAATATATCGAATTTTCAATCATGCATTCAACCCCCTGGGTGTGTATTTAATGACCTTGCAGATATTGGAGTTGGCGGATAGATTTAATGTCTCCGTGGACTGGTTTATAAATCAATGACACCTACATACTACAGCTTCTAACTTAGCCTCTAAGTTTTCACCTTGCCCATTTTATAGTGCAACCGATGGCGTATGTGTTCGGGTTTTTTATATCCTTCTGGTTGAGAAGAGCCAAAATTGCATCTCTGAGATAATGCTCTTTAACCTTATTTGGCTCTCTCCAGTTATCGTCAATCTTTCCGGTGTAGCGGAGCCTTCTACTCTCATCAAAAACGAATATATGAGGTGTGTGGCTCGCCCCATAGGCGCGCGCGACATCTTGAGATTTGTCCCTCAGATAAGGGAAGTTAAACCCCTTTTCTTTTGCCCTCTTTATCATATTCTCGAAGCTATCTTCGGGATAATTCTTATCGTCGTTTGGATTTATGGCGACAAACGCAACTCCCTTGTCTTTAAATTCTTTCTGAAGGGCAATGAGCCTGTCTTCGTAGGCCTGCACATAAGGGCAATGGTTGCACGTAAACATAACGACTAATACCTTTTTATCTTTAAAATCGGAAAGCAAATAATTTTTCCCATCAACTCCCGGCAGATTAAAATCCGGTGCATTATCTCCAATTTTAATCTCAGCCATGTTTATATTCCTCCTGAAGTGAAGTGATTCATGATAAATCATGCATCGTGCATCTATTATGTATCATGCATTACAGTATACCGTAATAATGCCAATGCCCAGAAGGAAAATTGGTCTTGACAGAGGATTATTCACTGTGTGATAATCGTAAAAAAGAGGGGAGAAACCGGAGATGTTAAAAGAACTTAAAGAACTTGCCATGCGGGGCAATGTGGTTGATATGGCTGTTGGAATTATAATTGGCGCGGCATTTGGCACTATCGTCCAATCGCTTGTCAGCGATGTTATTATGCCCCCTATCGGTCTGGCATTGGGTCACGTTGATTTTTCCAACCTTTTTTTGGTTCTCAAACAGGGGGCAACTGCTGGGCCTTATGCCTCTCTTGATGCGGCTAAAAAAGCGGGTGCCGTTACGGTCAATTACGGCGCGTTCGTAAATACTGTTATCAGCTTCCTCATAGTTGCCTTTGCCGTGTTTCTTCTCGTGCGCGGCATCAACCAGCTCAAGCGCAAAGAGGAAGCCCCGGCAGCAGCGCCTACAATTAAGGAGTGCACGTATTGTGCCTCTACTATCCCCATCAAAGCTACGCGCTGCCCTTATTGCACCTCTGAGTTGAAGGCGGCATAAAGGCTATTTAATTTATAAAACCTCGAAGTGTAGTCTTTCTTCGGGTAGATACAAGGCGATATTTAGGATCTATGGATCCAAATAATGTGATAAAAAAGTAAATAAATGAGACGAATTACAACCGCGACTGTATAATACAGGGTGCATTGAGTAAATTTATTGAGGTAGCAGTTCCTATACTAATAAGAAATTTTTATAGAAACCTTTTTGTTACATGTTAGGTTTATATATGAAATAGCATACTCAAAGGGGCTGAGGATAAAAAGCTTCTTTTAGATGACTAGGAATGCCCTAAAATGATGGAAAAGGAGGTGAAACAAAAGATGCTCAGAGCTATAGCGATTGTCGCGGTGATTATATTTACCCTTACCGGAGTAACGTTGGCCGCGTCGAAAACGAAGAGAGCCACCCATATAATGTCGGGCAAGGTAGTCTCTGTAGATGCTACGGCTGGCACTGTTACCATAAAGGTTGAAGATCCTAAGGAGCTAAGCCAGCTTAAAGAAGGCGATAAGGTAATGGTTAGACACGCTCGTACCAAAACCAGCGCCCCTGCACCTGGAAAATCAGAGACTATGCCTATGGAAAAACCAATGCCTACGCCTAAGTAGGGTATGCAGACTGACGATTAAGAGATTTCCCTCTACGTGCCTATCCGACCGGGCATATAGAGCTTTGTTGTAGCGATTTATAATGGTAGAGGCGGGTTAAAACTCGCCTCTACCGTTTTCCTCCAGCATTAAACCCTTCTTTATATTTCTCATTCATTGGGCATTAGAACAGGGTATACTATCGTTTATACTAATGTATATATTCTCTCCTAGACTTAGATGAGGCATGGCGATAAAAAAGGAGATTAAAACCCTTGCAAGACCATCTCTTGCACGAGTGCTGGATGAGTGCTCCGAAGAAGGCGAGCTTTATCAAAAATTAGGGAATAAAAGGGTCCTCTGCTATGCCTGTGGCCATAGATGCATAATATACGACGGGCTCAGGGGAATCTGCAAAGTAAGATACAACAGGGACGGAAGGCTCTTTGTTCCAAAGGGATATGTAGCCGCGCTCCAGTGCGATCCTACAGAGAAAAAGCCATTCTTCCATGTTCTCCCAGGCTCTTTCACATTAACATTCGGAATGCTGGGTTGCGATTATCATTGTGCGTACTGTCAGAACTGGCTTACATCCCAGACTCTTCGGGACTCTTCGGCAGGAATAGAGCCGATGATGGTTACAGCAAGACAGATGATTGCCATTGCAAAAAGGTATGGAGCGAGTATGGTCGGAAGCTCTTACAACGAACCGCTTATTACCGCCGAATGGGCAGCTGATGTTTTTAGGCTTGCAAAGGAGCAGGGGTTTAAGACTGCGTTTATATCAAATGGGAATGCGACCCGCGAGGTTTTGGAATACCTGAGACCTATCACCGACTGCTACAAGGTAGACTTGAAATCCATGCAGGATAGGAACTATCGAAAACTGGGCGGACTTCTAAGCACCGTTCTTGAAACCATCCCTCGACTCGTTGATATGGGTTTCTGGGTAGAGATTGTTACATTAATTATCCCCGGATTTAACGACTCAGACGAAGAATTAAAATCTGCGGCGAAGTTCCTCGCCTCGGTATCACCCGACATCCCCTGGCATGTCACGGCATTTCATAAAGACTATAAGATGACCAACCCCGATAATACCTCGCCTAAAACCCTAATACGCGCTGCCGAAATGGGGTACGAAGCCGGGCTCAGGTTCGTTTACGCAGGAAACCTTCCCGGATGGGTAAAAAACTATGAAAACACATACTGCCCGAACTGCCATAAACTCTTAGTCGAGCGATACGGATACAAGGTTCTAGATTACCGTATCACTCCCGACGGAAGATGCCCTTATTGTTCTACTACTATTCCGGGAATTTGGTGGTGAGGATGATATAATTTCTATGATTGTTTTAGCGATTTGGTCTCCAGATTGATCCGAATTGATAACTTGAATATGGATCAATGTTGTTCTCTTCTAAATAACATTTCAAGTTGGCTAAAGAGCTTTCAGCAATTTGGACAAAAAAACTTGACTGGATATACAAGCTGACCGTGTCTATAACAGGGATTTTCATCGTCGTGCTCAGAAGGATAACCGGGTTCTCGGAATTCATGAACTAAATGGTTTCGGTATACATATAAAAGTTCTGCATGTCTTGACTCTTCAATCAATTTAATCACTTTCAGGGTAGTCTTAAAGCTCAATATCCTATTTCCTATGCCGATTCTTTTGCTGCTCCACTGACAGAGCAGGAGAAAGCAATCCTCCTTACTGGCGATCGGGATTTTAAACGAGTTGAGAAGGTAATAAGGGTGGAATGGCTGGGCTGACAATCTTTCACAGCATTTATCCCCTATCCCTAGTTTTGATTAACCTTCCCTTTTTCTATATAATATCTTGTTTAATATCCTCAAAAGCTGAGCACAATCTGAATGGAACCTAGATATATTAGGAATTTCTCTATAATCGCGCATGTGGATCATGGGAAATCTACCCTTGCCGATAGAATCCTGGAGTTTACGGGAACCGTAACCGAACGCGATATGACTGAGCAGTTTCTCGATCAGATGGAATTAGAAAGGGAGCGTGGAATATCAAGGCTCAGGCCGTAAGGATCAACTACAAATCTGACGATGGGATCACTTATGAGTTTAATCTAATTGATACACCAGGGCATGTGGATTTTAGCTATGAGGTTTCAAGGAGTCTTCAAGCCTGCGAGGGCGCGCTTCTTGTAGTGGATGCCTCGCAAGGGGTTGAGGCTCAAACGGTAGCCCATGCCTATCTTGCGGCAGATTCCGGACTCGAGCTCATTCCAGTCATAAATAAGATTGACCTTCCGGCTGCAGATCCTCAGAGGGTAAAAAAAGAGATCGAAGAGGTAATCGGAATAAGTGCAGGAGATGTAGTGCTTGCAAGGAGGGGATTGGAACAAAGGAGATCCTTGAGGCCATAGTAAAAAAAATTCCGCCGCCCCGTGGAGATTCTGAGAATCCGCTTAAAGCCCTAATCTTCGATAGCTGGTTTGATTCTTATCAGGGCGTTGTGATGCTTGTTCGGGTGTTTGAGGGAAAAATCAAGCTCGGAATGAGGATTCAGCTTATGTCTACGGGTAAGGCTTATGAGGTTAAGAAACTCGGAATCTTTTCTCCAAGGGCAACAGAAGTAGGAGAGCTTTCCGCCGGAGAGGTGGGGTTTGTTACAGCGGCAATAAAAGAGATAAGTGAGGCAAAGGTAGGCGATACAATTACAGATGCCCTAAGGCCAACGGATAAGCCACTTTCCGGGTTTCGTGTGATGAAGCCTATGGTGTTTAGCGGTCTATATCCAATTGACCCCGGAGAGTATGATAAACTCCGTGATGCGCTTGAGAAGCTCCGACTGAACGATTCTTCTTTTGTTTATGAGCCTGAAACATCCCTTGCCCTCGGATTTGGATTTCGGTGCGGATTCCTCGGCCTTCTTCACATGGAAATTGTGAGAGAAAGGCTGGAGAGGGAATTTGAGCTTGAGCTTATATCTACCGCGCCAACGGTTATTTACAGGATTACGGATACAAAGGGGGAAGTGAGTTACGTTGACAACCCAAGTAAACTCCCGTCTTCTGAAAAGATAGAAATAATGGAAGAGCCTTATGTGCTCGTAACGATACACACGCCTAGCATGTATTTAGGTGGGATATTTGACCTCTGTGAAAAGAGGCGCGGAATTCAGAAGAATATCAAATATATAACTCAGGACAGGGTCATTGTGGAATACGAGCTTCCGCTCTCTGAGATAATGTTTGATTTCTTTGACAAACTCAAATCTGTTTCACGCGGCTACGCTTCAATGGACTATGAGCTTGTAGGTTATAAGGAGTCGGACCTGGTAAAGCTCGATGTACTTATCAACGGCGACCCGGTGGATGCACTTTCAGTAATAGTCCACAGAGAAAAGGCATACGAAAGGGGAAAGGAGCTTGTGGAGAAGCTCAGGAAGTTGATTCCGAGACAGCTTTTTGAGGTCGCTCTTCAGGCTGCGATCGGAAACCGGGTGATCGCGCGTGAAACTGTAAAACCCGTAAGAAAGGACGTTACGGCCAAGTGCTATGGGGGCGATGTAACGAGAAAGAGAAAGCTCCTAGAAAAACAGAAGGAGGGAAAAAAGCGGCTCAAACAAATTGGAAAGATTGAAATTCCCCAAGAGGCGTTTTTAGCCGTGCTTAAAACCTGATATTTATAGGGGCGAACACCTATGTTCGCCCGTCCTTATATTAGGGCAGACACGGGGGTCTGCCCCTACAACAACGTAACGGTTTCTTGACTTTAAACCCCTGACTTTTTATTCTTCTCTCATCATGATTTCTCCTACCTTTTCTGAATTCAAGGAAAAACTGAGATTTGGAAACCTTGTGCCCGTTTGGGCGGAGGTTCTTGCGGATTTTGATACACCCGTGTCGGCTTTAAAAAAGATTGAATCTGGAGATTATGTATTTCTCCTTGAGAGTGTGGAAGGCGGTGAGAAATGGGGGCGATATAGCTTTCTTGGAACCGAGCCTTCTGCGGTGCTGAGGTCTAAAGGAACTTGTATTGAGATATTGGAAAACGGAGATGTAAAAAGGCATGAAGGAGATCCGGTTGATTCCCTTAGAGAACTCCTTTCAAGGTATCATCCTGTAGTCTCTCAGGATTTGCCAAGGTTTCACGGCGGGGCTGTCGGGTATTTCGGTTATGACATTGTCAGATTCATCGAGAGGCTCCCTGAGATTGGAAGGGATGAGCTGGGGCTCTGGGACTCGACTTTCATGATAACCGACTCGGTTCTTGTGTTTGATAACGTAACCCACAAAATAAAGGTAATCTCAAACGCCTATGTTTCTGATCCTGCCAATGCAAAAACGGCTTATACTCAGGCGGTTAAGAAAATAGAGTCCATAATCGAGAAACTCCGATCTCCGGTTTCATTCTATGAGGTCGATGACAGGGAAAAAAGGGGCAGAGTTGAATTTAAATCAAACTTCAAGCCTGAGGAATTCATAGAAGCGGTAAAGAAAACAAAGGAATATATTCAGGCGGGCGACATTATTCAGGCTGTAATTTCTCAGAGATGGAGAACTAAATTAGACGTTTCGCCATTTGATTTATACAGGGCGCTAAGGGTTTTAAACCCTTCGCCGTATATGTTTTATATCAGAGCGGGTGAGGATTTCCTAGTGGGTTCATCTCCTGAGGTAATGGTCAGGGTTGAAGGAGACAGAGTAGAGACCCGTCCGATTGCCGGAACAAGGCCAAGAGGAAGGGATGAAAAAGAGGACGCTCAGTTTGAGAAAGAGCTTCTTTCAGACCCTAAAGAGAGGGCAGAGCATATAATGCTTGTTGACCTTGCAAGAAATGACCTGGGAAGGGTTGCGGAGATTGGAACCGTAAGGGTAAATGAGCTTATGGGTATTGAGAGATACTCTCACGTCATGCACATAGTATCAAACGTAATCGCAAAGCTCAAAACCGATAAGGACGCTTTTGATGTTATAAAAGCTACTTTCCCCGCCGGAACACTTTCGGGCGCTCCAAAGGTGAGAGCCATGGAGATAATCGAGGAAATAGAGCCGAGCAGAAGGGGGGCTTACGGCGGTGCTGTTGGGTATTTCAGCTTTTCGGGAAATATGGACACATGTATCACAATAAGAACATTTGTAATAAAAGGGGAAGAAATCTTCATTCAGGCGGGAGCGGGAATCGTCGCGGACTCAGATCCCCAAAGGGAATACCATGAGACGGTAAATAAGGTGAAGGCTCTTACAAGGGCAGTTGAGATGGCAAAGGCGGGGCTTTGAATAAAGAGGCGATTCGCGAATCGACCCTACAATTACATGGGATAGAAAAATGATCCTGATGATAGATAACTATGACTCATTTACATATAACCTCGTCCACTATTTGGGAGAGTTGGGAGAGAAAGTTTTGGTTTTTAGGAATGATAAAATCACGATCGAAGAGGTTGGAAGATTAAATCCCGATATAGTTGTGATCTCGCCCGGACCGTGTACCCCCAAGGAAGCAGGAATTTCGGTGGATTTAATCAAGGAGTTTGCCGGGAGAATTCCAATCCTTGGGGTCTGCTTAGGTCATCAGTCAATCGGTTATGCCTTTGGTGGAAATATAGTAAGAGCAAAGAGACTACTTCATGGGAAAACCTCTCAGGTATATCACGACGGAAAAGGGATATATGAGGGTGTGCCCAATCCATTTGAGGCTACGAGGTATCACTCACTTTTGATTGAAAGAGAATCTCTTCCCGACGAACTGGAAGTTACCTCATGGACGGATGAAGGAGAGATAATGGGGGTAAGACATAGGGAATATCTGATTGAAGGCGTTCAGTTCCATCCCGAATCAATTCTCACAAAACACGGTAAGGACCTCCTTAGAAATTTTGTTAGAATTGCGAGTTCGGATTATAAATTTAAAAACATTTAGCCGCGAATGAACACGAATAAAGAGTAACGCGGAATAAGGGAATCATATATCGTGCATCTTGTATCCTGTATATTTGTGTCAATTAGTGGCTATTCAGTAGAGATGATGACTCAACTCGATGATGAAATATTTATGCGTCTAGCAATTGAAGAGGCTCTAAAGGCTGAGTGTATTGGTGAGGTACCGATTGGGGCTGTAATTGTAGGAGAAAGTGGAGAGATCATTTCCCGCGCCCATAATCTGCGTGAGGCATCTTTCGATCCGACGGCACATGCCGAAATTATTGCGATAAGAGAAGCGGCGAAAAAACTGGGGAATTGGCGACTTACAGATACTACCCTTTACGTTACCCTTGAGCCGTGTGCTATGTGTATGGGGGCGGTAGTTCTTTCAAGGATGAAAAGGGTTGTATTCGGTGCGCGCGATCCAAAGGCCGGTGCCTTAGTCTCCGTTTATAAAATTGGGGCAGACGAAAAATTAAATCACAGGGTTCAGGTAGAAGAAGGCGTGTTAAAGGACGAGTGCGCCGATTTGCTCAAGGGGTTTTTTGAAAATCTCCGTGCGGAGAAATCCTCGGTTTGACAGGAATTTTGTTATAGGAGCAGTTCGCAAAATGCTCCTAATGTTCAGCACACATTAGCGCGGTCTAAACATATTGAGGACTTCCCTTATTATGCTCTTTTCTTCATGCCCCGCGAGTTTTTCTAATTCGCCGTTATCGAGCCACACCCCGTTGCAGGCGGCGCATCTGTCAATCTTTATTCCGCGAAATAGAACCTCATGTAAATCCCCGCCGCATTTCGGGCACTTCATATAGCAGATGTCCTTTATGTTCTGCCTCTGTTCTTCTAAAATCTCCTGTCTTAATTTTTCCTTAAGACGCTTCATCTTCTCCGCGTCTTCTCTGGCAAAGTATTCGTCTTCTGTTTTTGTCGGTTTATCAGTGCTCATTTGTTTTCTCCCATCTTACAGAGTGGGTAATGAAACCAATAGCCACAAATATACATAAATGAAAAAACAGGATGCAAGATACGGGATCCATGATTCAAGATGTATTTATACTATGCATCGTGCATCTTGAATCATGGATCATTGTTCATTTATGGCTAAGCCCTAGACTCACAATCCATAAATCAAGTTCTGCCTTGGGCAGCTCCACGGTCTCTTCTTGAGCCGCGCCTTATTGGGTTTATTATAATCCTCTTTTCTTCGCCCTCGGCTTTTGTTTCGATTCTTATACCGTCTTCGCGTTTGAGCGCTATATAGACCATCTTTCTTTCCGAAGCGGACATTGGGTCAAGTGTGATTGGCCTGCCCGACATGCGGACTTTTTTCGCCACCTCTTTAACCATTTTCGCTACGGATTCCTCTCTTCGCCTTTTATATCCGTCTACATCTATTGAGATTCTTTTCTCCCTTCCATTCTCAGAAAACCGTCCCGCGATCTTGCCCACAATAAACTCCATCGCCTTAAGGGTCTCGCCCTTTTTTCCAATAAGAAGCCCTTTATCCTCATTGCTCTTAATCTCAAGTTTTATTTCATCCGACGTTTCTCTTAGATCAACCGAGTAGTTAGAGAGGAAAAAGCCGAGAATCTGCTCAAATGATTTTTTAGCCCTAAGCCCCTTTTCGCTGACATCGGCCCTTTTTACTGTGACTCGAACCTTTGCATTTTTACCTCCTATCCCCAAAACCCCCTTGGAGCCTTCTTCAAGTACCTCCACGTCTACCTCATCTCTTGATACGCCTAATTCCTCACACGCGCTTATTATTGCTTCGGATACTGTCTTTGATTCCTTTTCGATCGCTACTGGCATCTTTGATCCCTCCTTTGGATATGATAAATCGCCGGTTTACATAGAGTTGCTGGACTATTGAAAGAATATTACTCACAGTCCAGTAGAGTATCAATCCTGAGGGAAGTCCCCAGAACATAACTGTAAATATCAAAGGCATAAATTCCATCATTTTCATCTGTGCATTATCGGTTCCGGGGGC
Source organism: Candidatus Dadabacteria bacterium (assembly GCA_040289575.1). GTDB lineage: Bacteria > Desulfobacterota_D > UBA1144 > Nemesobacterales > CSP1-2 > PSLL01. Next base: position 27,741 of record PSLL01000022.1, read on the forward strand.
GGCGGTAGGGGTCATCTTTTGAGACAAATACCAAGACCCACCCATAAGCAGGGGAAGAATTCTAAATGGAATTCCAATACCCGGTATTGTAAAGAGGTGCTCGGGTGAAGAGAGATCGTCTATCCATAGAAATGAACTGTGGCGCAACTCTACTGCATAGAGCAAAACGTCATAGAGGGCAATAAAAACCGGGAACTGTACAAGAAGAGGCAGGCATCCGCCCAGACTACCAAGCGGGTTTATCCCATGACTTGTGTAGAGCTTCATGAGTTCTGTATTCTGCGTCGCTTTGTCGTTTTTGTATTTCTCTTTAAGAGCCTCGATCTTGGGTTTAAGCTCCTGCATTCTTGCCTGCATCTGCTTCATAGAAGCCATGCTCTTTATGGTAAGGGGCAGAAAGACGGCCCTTACAATGATTGTTATCGCGATTATTGCAATTCCGTAGTTTTTAAACACCCCATATAGTTCATTGAGTAGCCAAAGAAGCGGTCTTGCAAGCGGACCCACCCATCCGTACCTGATTGAATTCTCAAGTCCGAATCCAATGGAGCGCAGAATCTCGTAGTCCATAGGACCCAGATAGAGATTTGATCGGTATGTAAGGGTCTTTCCGGGCGGAATAATATCCGATGGGTAATCAAATGTGGCTATGACAAGTCCTTTGTCGGACTGCGGTGAGTTTGTCAAATCTGCGTTTGCAAGATGCGCTTGCACCTCCGCCCCCGTAAGTGGGAGAAAGGCGGAGATAAAATATTTGTCTGAGAAGCCAAGCCAGTTAATGGTGCCTCTAAATGCCGTTTTTCCCTCCTTGGGCGGTTTATCTACCCTTTCAACCTTGTTGTATACCATAGCGACAAAGCTCCTGTCATTTTTATAGCTTTTGTCGTCCTTTTCCTGGCCTACTTTTCCATACCACTGAACGATGAGCTTTTCATCTAAAGGGGTTTCAGTTGCATTTTTAATCTCAATCCTGTGTCCCAGAAGGTAGCTCGTCGGGTTTATCTCATATATCTTTTTTATCTCAATTCCTTCGAGGGATTTCCAATCAAGTGTTATTTCCCTTTGGTTATCGGAAACGCTGATCTCGCTGCCTCCATCGAACTCAAAAGGAATTGGATTTGGAACCTGAATGCCCTTAATCTCGAGATCAGTGTTGAATGTCGGCGGAGAACCGTTGAGGATGTCAATGGGCGGGGAGTTCTTCTCAGTACTGCTCTTGTATTTATCTAATCTCCACTCAACGATTCTTCCTCCAGCCGTGTCAATAACGCCCGTATATAAAGGGGTTTTAATCGTTATTAATTTCCCATGCACAGAAGCCGGGGGTGTGATCTCGGTTTTCGTTTCCTTTTCCTGCGGAATCGGAGTCTGTTCAGAGATTTGACCTGTTTTTTGTTGGATCGGCCTTTTAGGGGGCTTAGGAGCGAAGAACGCCGTATAGCCAATTATTATCAGAAAAGAGAGGACGAAAAACAGTATATAGTTGAGTTTTGTACGGTCAATCATATTTTGTTATCTAACCGGGTCGTATCCACCAGGGTTTAAAGGATGGCATCTTGAAATTCTCTTTAAGGAGAGCCAGAGGCCTCTTAGAAACCCATATCGGCCAAAGGCCTCAATAGCATATTCAGAGCAACTGGGATGGAATCTGCAAGAGGGCAGAAGAATGGGGGAGATAAAATACTTGTAGGATTTTATTAGTAGTAAAACTGGTATATTCGGTTTCATATCACTCTGATAGCTTCTGTGATTTCTTCTTTCGCTCTACTATAATCTAATGTTTCGCCGTTCTTCTTCTTTTTTGCGATAATTAAAATATCGAGAGAATCGAAGAGGGGTTTATTCAGTCTAAAGACCTCTCTGAGAACCCTCTTAATGCGATTGCGCTTTACGGCATTCCCGCATCTTTTTCCGACCACGAGTCCGAGCCTTGGGAATCCGAGCGAATTTGGGGCATAGGCAATAATACAGTGCTCTGTATGGAGCCTTTTGCCCTTATCGAAAACCTTCTTAAACTCAGAGCTTTTTCGGATTTTTAAATCGCTTGAGAAGTTGAAATTTAAAGGAAAAGTCATTTCTTCCAACGCCGAACCGTGAGGCTATGTCTCCCCTTTGCCATGCGCCTTTTCAGTGTATGCCTCCCAGCCTTTGTGCTCATCCTTTCGCGAAAGCCATGCACTCTCAATCTTCTTTTGGTGTGGGGTTGATACGTTCTTTTCATTTTCGGACTACCTTCATCTAAAAACTAACACGAAAATATAGAAAGGTCAAGGAATCGGTGCCGGAACCCCTGCCTTTTCCTTCTTTTTTCCAAACATCCATGCCACCAGGATTCCGAGTTCATAGAAGACAAGAAGCGGAACTAGCATAAGCATCATAGAAAAGGCATCTGTTGTCGGCGTGATAACTGCCGCGGCTATGGTGTTGATGAGTATTGCGATTCTTCTTTTTCTCTTGAGCATATCGGCATCTATGATTCCTAATTTCGCAAGGACAAACACAATGAGAGGGAATTCAAACACAATCCCAAAGCCAAGTATGAGGGCCATAAAAAATGACAGGGCTTCGCCAATCGAAGGAAAGGCCTTTACGTACTGAGATGAATACTCGGAAAGTAGAAACTCAAATGCCGGAGGCGCCGCAACGAAATAGCAAAAGGCCGCGCCTATGGCAAAAAAAACCGTGCCGAAAAGGATAAACGGCAGGGCAATCTGTTTTTCATGCTTATATAGGGCAGGGGCTACAAATCTCCAGAGTTGATAGAGTATAAAAGGAAACGCCAGAACTATGGCGGCAAAAAAAGCGACCTTGAGATATGTCGTGAACCCTTCGGCAGGTCTTGTGAAGATAAGGGTGCTTCCCTGCGGAAGATTCCTGATTATGGGCTGCATGAGGAGGTCAAATATCTGTTTAGAAAAATTATACGTGAAAATAAAGCAGACGGCGACGGCGGCAAGCGACCATAGAAGACGCCTTCTCAGTTCTTCAAGATGCTCAATAAAGGTCATTCTTATTTCTTCTGACATAGCTCGGCTTTAATCTTAACCCAGCCCGATCATTAATCGAGATATGCGCCTTAGATTTCCGCTTAATACATGCAGGAATAACAATCTTACACCTGTCTTGAACGTACGAGTGCATACTGTGGATTAGAGACCGCCTAGTAGTAATAAAGAGCTATTTTGCCTCTTCTTTTTCGACTGATTTACTCATCGTCTCAAGACGGGCGGCTTCGATTCGCCCAGCCTCTTTTTCGGGTTTGGGAGGCGTTACGTCAACCTCATCCGGCTCATTCATAGCCCTTTTAAATCCCCTTATTCCCTTTCCAAGCGAAATACCCAAGTCTCCGAGTCTACTCGGACCGAATAGTAAGAGAAGAACTACGAGAACTATAATTAGATGTGGCAGGCTAAATTCACCCATGTCTTATCACCTCTGTTTAAAAGGTTATCGGATGAGACATTAATGTCAATAAGACCCGATTTTAAGAGGTTTTATTTCCACCAAGACTATTTAGGGACTCTATAATGGGGTTGGTTTATATTCTTTCGGATTGACAATAATTTGTCGCTCAAATATATTTAGTTCCCGTAATATTGCCTTCTTATCTCTTGTGATGAGCTGTTTGTTTCCCTCCGGTTCATCTACTGTTATCTGAGTTTAAGGCGAACCGGGGAAATCTGTGCATCAGAGTGATAAATTAATTTTCTTCTGGAGGGAGATTTGAAAATATTAATTACAGATGGCCTTGCCGAAGAGGGTTTAGAGATACTTAAATCCCGGCCCGAACTTGAAGTCGTTATGAAAAAAGGGCTTTCCACAGAGGAAATCAAACGGGTCATAGGAGACTATGACGCCCTTATTGTAAGGAGCGGGACAAAGGTCACCTCAGACATTATAGATGCTGCCGATGAGAGACTCAAAGTAATAGGGCGTGCCGGAATTGGCGTGGATAATGTGGATGTTGCTGCGGCTACGAAAAAGGGGATTATTGTAATGAATACACCTGAGGCAAACGCCATAACTACGGCGGAGCATACAATTGCCCTTATGTTTGCGCTTGCAAGGCGGATGCCCCAGGCGCACGCATCCATAAAATCCGGACTCTGGGAAAGGGATAAATTTAAAGGAAAAGAGATATTTGGAAAGACCCTTGGCATCATAGGGCTTGGAAACATAGGAAGGCTTGTCGCCGAAAGGGCGATAGGGTTAAAAATGAAGGTAATTGCCTATGACCCTTTTCTCTCGCCGGAAGCCGCGGTAAAGATGGATGTAGAGCCTGTTTCTTTTGATGAACTACTTGAGAGGGCAGATATAATTACAATCCATACTCCTCTTACGTCCGACACAAGGAATCTAATAAGAAAGGAAACGTTTCAGCGTATGAAAAAGGGCGTAGTCATAATCAACTGTGCAAGGGGCGGAATTGTAAATGAGAATGACCTCTATGAAGCGCTGAAATCTGGAGTTGTCGCGGGCGCTGCGCTCGATGTTTATGAGAAGGAGCCACCGGATAAGGACAATCCCCTATTTACACTTGATAACGTAGTTCTTACCCCACATCTCGGCGCTTCAACCGAGGAGGCACAGACTAAGGTTTCGGTTGCTATAGCAGAGCAGATAGTTGACTTTTTTATAAACGGCGTTGTGAGAAATGCGGTCAATATGCCTTCTATTAGCCTTGAGCTTCTTAAGGTAATGAAGCCCTACATTGTGCTTTCAGAGAAGCTCGGAAGCCTTCAGGGACAACTCTGCAGAAGCGGCGTAGAGGAGATTCATATTGAATACAGCGGTGAGGTCGCGGGGTTTAACGTTCCCCCTCTTACCGTTGCCGCACTCAAGGGTTTTCTATCACCTATTATGGACATTGCTGTAAATTATGTAAATGCCCCACTTGTTGCCAGAGAAAGAGGAATAAGGGTAATAGAGTCCAAATCATCAAGGTCGGAGGATTTTACAAGCCTGATTTCTATAAAGGTAAAGACGAATCAGGGCGAAAAGCTCGTTGCGGGGACCATTTTCGGAAGGGAAGAGCCGAGGTTTGTGAGGGTCAATGGATTCTCACTCGATGTTATTCCTCAGGGTTATCTCCTAATAGGCGAGAATTATGACAAGCCGGGGGTTATAGGGAGCATGTGTACACTCCTTGGAAAAAGAGGTATAAATATAGCGCGATTGCACCTCGGACGCGAAAGCATAGGCGGAAGGGCAATAGCCTTTATAAATGTGGATTCTCCTGTTCCTGCGTCGGTCATAGAGGAGATATCGGGGCTTCCCAATATAATATCCGTTACACAGGTATCGCTTTAGATGGTTGAGCGTCTTAATCTCCCTCAGGGGGTGAGGGACTTTCCCCCTGAGAGGGCAGAGGAGATTAGAAGGGTTGAAGAGTGTCTTATGGGGGAGTTTACCCGATGGGGATATAGAAGGGTGATCACCCCGTTTTTTGAATCCCTGGAAACCATTTCGATTGGCCTTGGCGATAATTTAAGAGATAAGATTCTAAAGTTCGTCGATCCGTCAACGGGCGATGTTGTGGCGCTGAGGCCGGACATAACACCTCAGATAGCAAGGCTCGTTGCGACCCATCTCAGAGGCGAGACGGGGCCGATGAGGTTCTGCTATAACGGAAGGGTAATCAGGTTTGAGGAAAAGGGAAGTGGAAAAGAAAGGGAGATATTTCAGGTGGGATGCGAGCTTATGGGGCTTTCATCCCCTGAGGCCGATGCTGAGATAATAGCGCTTGCCGTAAAGGCGGTTGAGACTCTGGGAATAAAGGAGATTGTGCTTGACATCGGTCATACGGGATTTCTAAGGTTTCTCCTTGGAAAGACGGGAAGCGCAAGACAAGAAATAGAAGAGGCGCTTAAAAAAAAGGATCAGGAGGCACTTGCGAAGGCGGTTTCAAGTGTCTTTATTTCTCAAACAATAAAAGGGATTATACTCTCTCTTCCTGAGCTTTATGGAAGCAGGGAAGTCCTCGGCAATTTTAAGGATATAAAGGCCATAAAGAGTTATATAAAAGAGATAGAAAATATACTCTCTTTGATTGATGAATTTGACCTAAGCTGTGAAATTAATGTAGACCTTGGGGAATTAAGAGGGTTTAACTATTATACGGGCGTTACGTTTGAGGTTATATCGCCTCGCGTATCTTCTTCGCTTGTGAGGGGCGGAAGATATGATGAATTGGTGGGAAAATATGGATATAACTGCGCCGCAACGGGGTTTGCCGCGGATATTGAGGCCCTACTTGATGTTGCAGGAACCCATTCGGAAAATAGCCAGATTTATTTTGTTGTTATCCCTAAGAGGTCAAATCTCAGATGCGATGCAATTCGGCTCGCCGAGCGGCTGAGATCAAATGGCTTTAGGGTTATTGTTCATCTCAGCGACCACGACTCAGGGAAGGTGACGAAGGATAAGAATTCAAATCAATGCAGGATGGTTCTTTTAGAAACATCGCAGAGGGTAAAACTGATTGAGCCGGGCGGCATAAGGGAGTTTTCAAGCATTGATGGGTTTATTAGTAGTATTTGATGCGTACGTACAGGTAAATACGCATCAAATGGCGTGACATGAGATTGAGCATATCATTGCGGTGAGAAGATTACTTTTTGTTATTGCTCCTCAATGACTTATTAATTTAGTGGCATTAGTGAAAAAGGGAGGGACTTAACGTGCCAAATATCGTTGTGCTGGGCGCTCAGTGGGGAGATGAGGGAAAGGGAAGAATCGTTGACCTTATTGCCGATGGGGTTGATATTGTTGCGAGATATCAGGGGGGAAGCAATGCGGGGCACACCATAGTAATCAATGGCAAGACACTGGTTCTTCATCATATTCCATCAGGAATCTTTCGTGAGGGCAAGCTTTCTGTGGTAGGAAACGGCGTGGTCGTAGACCCTAAAACTCTACTCGAAGAGATAGAAGAAATAAGATCGGCGGGATATATAGTGGATAAGGATAATCTCAAACTCAGCGATAGGGCGCATGTAGTTATGCCATATCACAAAGAGATTGATCTCGCGCGGGAAGAGAGAATGGGAGCGGGTAGAATTGGAACAACGGGAAGAGGCATTGGTCCTGTATATGAAGACAAAGCAGCAAGACGGGGAATGCAGCTCTCGGATTTTATCCATCCCGAAGCCTTTTCACTTAGGCTCTGCTCAGTCCTTGAAGAGAGAAATCTCTATCTTACGACCGTTCTTGGAAGAAAGCCGCTCGAATTTAGGAAAATCTATGATGAATATCTCTCATACTGGGAAGAACTAAAAGGGTTCGTCACAGACACATCGAAGGTTCTAAATGATGCGATCTCTGCTGGAAAGAGCATTATGTTTGAAGGGGCACAGGGAATCCTTCTTGATGTGGACTTCGGTACTTATCCTTATGTGACATCATCAAGTGCCGGGGCTGGAGGGGCGTGCACCGGAACGGGCGTGAGTCCGACCAAGATTGACCTTGTGATAGGAGTGGCAAAGGCCTACACAACGAGGGTTGGGGAGGGGCCATTTCCATCGGAGGTTTCAGGGGATTTGGCTGTGAGGTTAAGAGAAGCCGGCGGCGAATACGGCTCAACTACGGGTAGACCGAGGAGATGCGGGTGGTTTGATTCTGTAGCGCTCAGATATGCGGCAAGAATAGGTGGAATCTCAGGGCTTGCCGTTACAAAGCTCGATGTCCTTTCCGGGTTCGATAAGATAAGAATCTGCATCGGTTATAGATACAAGGGTGAATTAATAACTGAGTTTCCATCAAACTCCGAGGTTCTTAAAAACTGCGTTCCTGTTTATGAAGAGATAGATGGGTGGGCAGAGGATATATCCGACGTGAAAGACATATCCAACCTTCCACATCAAGCAAGGGTTTATCTGGACAAGATAGAGGAGACCTCAGGAGTTCCTATATGGATTCTTTCCCTCGGAGCATCAAGGGAAAAGGTGATTTTTGTAAAAGACATGCCATAAGTCATGTGTAGATCCGGCATTCTCTTACTTTATGTAGAAATCATTATTTTGGCAAGTATTGTTATGTTATAAGGAAGGTTGTTATATTAGGATAGAGGTGGTGGGCTGTGCTTAAAATAAACGGGGTTATAATGCTAGGCTGGCTCGGACACGCAAGCTTTAAACTAAGGGCGCTTGAAAAGGTCATTTATTTTGACCCGTGGCAGATTAAAGATAATGAAGCGGCGGATTTAATCCTAATTACCCATTCTCATTTTGATCATCTTTCTCCAGACGATGTGAGGCGTATTCAGAAAAAAGAAACTGTGATTGTAGCGACAAAGGATTCGACATCGAAATTAAAAGGAGATATAAGAACCATAAAGCCTGATGATAGGATTACAGTTGGTGATGTACAGATTGAAACCATACCAGCCTATAACATTGGGAAGAACTACCATCCTAAGATGAATGGGTGGGTGGGTTTCATAGTTACTATTGGTGGAGAAAGGATCTATCACGCAGGTGATACGGATGCAATTCCTGAGATGAAGAGGCTTAGTGTTGATGTTGCCCTTCTTCCAGTTGGTGGTACATACACGATGACAGCAGAAGAAGCCGCAGGGATTGCAAATGAATTTAAACCCGCAGTAGCAGTTCCTATGCACTGGGGCACAATTATCGGTTCAAAGTCGGATGCGGAGAGGTTTAAAGGACTCTTTATGGGAGAAACAAGTATTCTTCAACCGGAGCAGTAATTATGCAATCCTTTACAAGATACTAAAGGGTATAGTAAATTTAAACACACACGGGGTGTAGCTCAGTTGGCTAGAGCGTTGCGTTCGGGACGCAGAGGCCGTGGGTTCAAGTCCCACCACCCCGACCAATTTTTTTCGAAGAAGAGCAGGTTGGTGAGACTCCTTATATTAGCTGCGTTTTCCAATATTAAATTGCCAAATGTGATGTCAGAGTTGTGGGTTTGAGAATCCAGTTGGGTTCAAATTCTGTGGGGGATGCGGCAATTCCCTTAAAGAAGAACATTCAGAACCGGAGCGTCGTCAACTGACTGTGATGTTCTGCGACTTAGTGGACTCTACCGCCCTTTCACAGAGGCTAGACCCTGAAGAACTCCATGGACTTATACAGTCATACCAAAGGGTATGTTCGGATGTGATAAGCCGATTTGATGGGCACATTGCACAGTATCTAGGGGACGGTCTTTTAGTCTATTTTGGTTATCCATTGGCTCATGAGGATGATGCACGGAGGGCAGTCAAAACAGGATTAGGAATCATAGAGGCTGTTGAACAATCGCCTCTGTTGAAGAAAGGATTAGAGTGGCCTCAGGTGAGAATAGGGATACACACAGGAATTGTTGTAATAGGGGAGATGGGTGGAGTGCAGAGGAGGAAGAGACTGGCTTTAGGGAATACACCGAACATAGCATCACGAATACAAGGCACGGCCGAGCCTAACGCATTGGTAATTAGCTCATCTACATATCGTCTGGTGCATGGGTATTTCAGGTGCCAAGATATAGGAAATCGGGTACTTAAGGGTATCTCATCCCCTATCCATCTATTCAGGGTTATTGGTGAAAATGAATCCCGGAGTTGGATTGATATATCTCTCAGCAGAGGATTGACACCTCTCATTGGAAGGGATAGTGAATTGAATCTGGTTCTTAATTGCTGGGATGATGTTAAAAGGGGAGTGGGGCAGGTAGTGTTGATCAATGGAGAGCCGGGCATAGGTAAATCACGCCTCTTGAAGGAATTACAGGGGCACATAAGAAGAGAATCCTATATAAAGCTTGAATGTCGGTGTTTGCCCTATTATAAAAACAGTGCCCTTTATCCTATAATTGATCTTCCGCAGAGGCTACTTGGGCTTAAGAGAGAGGACTCGCTTGAGAGGAAGATTGACAGGCTCGAAGGAGTTCTTAAAGAGTATGGATTTCCTATTCATGAGGTGATTCCCCTTTTTGCCTCACTGCTTTCTCTACCGCTTCCCGACAGATATACACCTGTGAGCCTAACTCCTGAGAAGCAGAAACAGAGGATATTAGAAGCCCCGTCCGATTGGCTTATAAAGGTGTCTCAAAAACAGCCCGTACTGCTCATAGTAGAAGACCTCCAATGGGTTGACCCTTCAACTGTAGAGCTTTTGAACCTTCTTATAGAGCGTGAGCCAGCTTATCGCATATTGATTGCACTCATATTTCGTCCGGAATTTAATTCTCCTTGGGCTGTCCGTTCACATATAGTTAACCTTACGCTCAGCCGATTGGCTCAAAAGGATGTAAAAGTAATGATAGAAAATGTGACAGGAGGTAAACTCCTTCCATCCGAAGTGGTTGAGCAGATTATAGTCAAAACAGATGGGGTGCCCCTTTTTGTAGGGGAATTAACAAAGATGATTATTGAGTCGGGGCTTCTAAAAGAGGGGGATGAACGATATGAACTTACCGGTTCATTGCTTCCCTTTGCAATCCCTGCAACGCTTCAGGATTCTCTTATGGCAAGACTTGACCACCTATCTACGGTCAAGGAGTTGGCACAACTGGGCGCCACATTGGGAAAGGAATTTAGTTTTGAGTTGATCAGGGCTGTCTCTTTTCTAGATGAAACCATTCTGGAGAGGGATTTATCCCGGTTGGTAGAGTCGGAACTCCTATATCAAAGCGGCGTCGGACATCAGACCAGGTATTTCTTAAACACGTCCTGATTCGGGATGGGCATACAAATCAGTGCTAAAGGCCAAAAGGCAGCAATATCATAAGAGGATTGCCGAGGTTCTAGAAGATGGGTTTCCGGAAACCGCTCAGATTAAGCCGGAACTCTTGGTGCATCACTACACGGAGGCAGGCCTCACGGAGAAAGCAATCTTCTACTTGCAGAGGGCGGATCAGGGGACTGTAGAGCGCTCGCTAATATAGAGGCCATAAGAACCTTACAAAGGGGCTTGAGTTGCTCAAGACCCTGCCCGACACACCGGAGCGCGCACATCAGGAACTTATGCTCCAGATGGCACTGGCTACCATGCTTGTAATGACAAAGGGTCATGCAGCCCCGGAGGTAGAAAAAACATACATTAGAGCCCAGGAGCTGTGTCGTCGGATAGGAGAAACTCCTCAGCTCTTTATGGCTCTGTGGGGGCTATGGAGGTTCTATGTGGTGAGGGCGGAGTTCCAGATGGCGCGTGAGCTGGCAGAGCAACTCTTCGGTGTAGTCAAGGGCATAGAGGACCCGGCGCTCCTAATTCAAGCATATTGTGTAGTGGGTGTAACCTCTTTCTTTATTGGAGAAGAGGTTGCCGCCAGATGATATCTGGAAAGGGCGATCAGCCTTTATGACCCGCAAATGTCATATTCCTCTCTTTATGGGGACGAACCCGGGGTTATCTGTTTATCTTATGAGTCGTGGGTCCTTTGGCTACTTGGCTATCCAGATCAGGCTCTTAGGAGAATAGGGGAGGCTATTTGCCTTGCTCAGAGGCTTTCTCAGCCCTTTAGCCTGGCGTATGCCCTAGATTTTGCCGCCGTTCTACACCACTTCCGCCGTGAGGAGGAGATGACGAAGGAGCGGGCGGAGGCTGTAATTGCGATCTCGACGGAGCATGGGTTCACGCTTTATTTGGCTCATGGAGCCATACTGCGTGGATGGGCACTAGCAGAGCAGGGGAGAATGGACAAGGGAATCGCTGAGATGCATCGGGGGCTTACAATCTGGCGAGCTACTGGAGCAGGGGTAGGGCAGCCATACTACCTTGCCCGTCTGGCTGAGTTGTATGGTAAATTGAGACAGATAGAAAAAGGGCTTACCACTTTTCATCAGGCCATTGACATTGCACGTATTCAGAGCGCAAAATCGTGAGAACTGCGCGCGGCAATGAGCTTGGGACGCCTTTGTCAGAGACAGGGAAGACGGGAAGAAGCCCGAAAAGTAGTTGCCGAGACCTATGGCTGGTTTACGGAAGGGTTTGGCACTAGGGACCTAAAGGAAGCAAAGGCGCTTATTGAGGAATTATTGTAACATTAACTATCAAGAACGTTTCACACCCAGTTTTTAGGGTCAAAGGTGAAAAAATGCGAGATTCAGAAGAACCCTGTTTTTACGCTGTTTCTAGAATAGCTGAGCTACTCGAAAATCCAAAATATATTGTAAATAAAGGGGAATCAAGCTGTGGATGATTTGTGGATAAAATTTAGAACTAAAAATAATGCCTCCCTAACCAATCCAAAAGATTAATTTTTATTTTAAAAAAGTTATCCACACCTGTGAAATCTTTATCCACAGGCTGTGGATGTTTCACGTGAAACATTTTCTAAGACCCTATTTCCCAATGCAAAATTTGCTAAATATCCGTCCAAGGACATCCTCCGCGGTGATTTCTCCTGTAATTTCCCCTAAAAAATTCATCGCAGACCTTAAATCAACAGCGAGAAATTCAGGGGATTCACCTCTTCTTATAGCCTCTAGGAATGTAATGAGATTCTCCCTTGCCTTTTCAATTGCCGTCTTATGTCTAAGTTCATTTATTATGACCTCATTTCCCTCAATATGGCTCTTTTTTCCAATTAGAATCTCGTAGATTTTATCCTTAAGCTCCTCTATGCCTGAACCTAGCTTTGCCGAGGTTTCTACAATCCTCTCTTTTGGCAGAATCCTGGCCAGATGCTCTTTCGACACCCTTTGGGGGAGGTCGGATTTATTTATAACCAGAATCCATTTCCTATTATCCCGGTTCACTATATGAGGGGGTTTAAGCCCATCCTCTCCCTCATTATTCTTGTCTATTTTCATGTGTAGATCAGCCGATTCGATTGGGCTCGCCGAATCTTGAACACCGAATAGGTCGGGCTCGGTTAATGTTGTACCAAGTGCTATATTCCCTTGAATACTCTTTAAAACCTCAAAATCATCTTCGTCTAGCTTTGTGCTTCCGTCCACAACGGCGATTATTAGCTCGGCCTCCTCTGCCTTCTTTTTGGCAAACTCTACGCCCACCTTTTCAACCTCGTCTGTCGTAGCCCTGAGTCCTGCGGTATCTACAAGTCGGAGTGGTATTCCCCTTACATCTATGGTCTCCTCTATAAAATCCCTTGTTGTGCCGGGATATGGGCTTACTATGGCCCTCTCTTTCATAACGAGCTGGTTGAGTAAACTCGATTTTCCCACATTCGGCTTTCCTATGATGGCTATATAAACCCCATGCTTAATAATGCGTCCCTGATCATAGGTAGCCAGAAGCTCATCCATCTTCTCTATAAGCTCATTAAGACGCCTTATCATAGTCTCTTTTATGATTGAGTCTATATCTTCCTCTGGGAAGTCTATATGCGCCTCTATCTCTGCCAGTGTATCCAGAAGGGTTTCTTTGAACCCATCAATCCTGCGTGAGAGAGCACCCTCAAGCTGGAGTTCTGCCTGCCTCAATCCCTCTTCTGTCTGCGCGTTTACCACATCCGCCACGGCTTCAGCCTGAGCGAGGTCTATCTTTCCATTTAAAAAGGCTCTTAGTGTAAACTCACCGGGTCGGGCGGGTCTCGCTCCGTGTTTAAAAATGAGATTAAGTATCCTTTTAGGAACTAAATACCCACCATGAGAGTGAATCTCCACAACATCCTCTCCCGTATATGAATGCGGGGATTTCATCAAAACGCAGAGGACTCTATCCAGTTTTTTCTCAGACTCAGGGTCGAATATATGACCCAAATAAAGCCTGTAAGATTCCATATCAGAGGCTCTACCCTTGCCCTCTCTTTTAAATACCCTTTCAAGTATCTGTATTGATTCCTTCCCGCTGATTCTTATTACAGCGATCCCACCCCATCCGGGGGGGGTTGCAATCGCAGCAATTGTATCTTCATCGGGAAGATAAATTTGGGGCATAGCTTTATTTTAACATATACTGAGTGGAGTAGGGCTTGGGCTGGATGGCTTCGCGAATCCAGTCAAGAGGTTTCTTGAGACGTTGTTCTCTAATTTTTCTTGAAACTGTTGACTTAAAGAGGCGTTTTTAACTATACTCTTAAACAAGAGAAAAGGGAATGGACTTGTTCGCGTAATATGCCGAATAGGATTTTATGTGAACTGAAGTTCGTATATTTAATAGTTAGCGGGACAATGATGGGACTCTCGTGGTGACAGAGATCAACGCACAGAAACAACGGAACCCCGAGGCTACGACCGTCGTCGTGGAGAAATTGCTGCCGGCGCTTGATGACGCCCGCAAGGACGCGTCTACCCGCCTGGAT
>PSLL01000023.1:0-20195 GCA_040289575.1 Candidatus Dadabacteria bacterium
TAAATGTTACACCAAAACCTCTACAGAAACCCCATATCCCGATTTACATCGGCGCATTTGAGGAGCCTGCTATAAGACGTGCGGGAAGGCTTGGCTACCCTCTTCTTATAGGCCCAGGAAGAACGATGCAGGTGGCGAGGGATACAATAGACATATATAACAAAGCGGCTAGAGAGGCGGGAAAAGACCCGATTGGTACGGAGCATATACTCCTTAGAGAGGCCTATATCTCTGAGAACAAAAGGAGGGCAAAGGAGGAAGCGGACAAATATATAATTAGCATGTATAAATTCTATTTTAGATTAGGGGTTAAGATGTTTGTTCGGGGAGAGCAGCTTAAGGGATTGGATGACCCTTTATTTGATTATTTACCTGAAGACCGTTTCTTAATCGGTGATCCGGAGGATTGCATAAGAGAGATAAAAAGATATAGGGATGAAATCGGAATCAGATATATAGTCTGCCGAATGGTATTTCCTTCTGCGACACATGAAACAATATCGAGATGCATAGAGCTTTTCGGGAGGGAGGTTATAAATAACATTACTTAATAGGTGTTACCGCATTGTAAAAGCGCATTTATCAATTTAAGTAGATAGCCGGTGCGGATGTGGGCACTCTTCTCTCTACCATTTTAGAGCGATTCGCCCGGTGGAAAACAATTCTTTCAATTCTTCATATGAAAGCTCACGCCTCTGCCTGCCCTTTATAAGTGTCAGGAGTTCCGTTTCTCCAGGGGCAAACTGCACGCGTGCAACACCTTTATTGTCTGTTTTTCCAATTGTTCCTGACCAAGCCCCGCACTCGTATGACCGTAATTTTTGACTTACCGACGCCCCGACTACAGGTGTTCCGTCTGCATTTTGAACTCGTATCTCAAACCCCTTTTCGGGCAGATTCCATACCTTACGCACCAACACTCTGGGTTTCGATCCGGTTTTTAACCCTACCATCGCTTCGTATTCCGGTCCGAGTTCACTCTCATTGATTTTCCGGTAATATTCCAGTTCATCTAAATAGAGGGGCACAAGCGGCGCCCTAAACTCAATCTCTCCCTTGGCGTCGGTTCGAAATTTTCCAATGGGCAGTCCGGTATGACGCCCGCAGTGGTTTCTATCATATAGATATATGGAAACACGGACTTCCATGCCCGATACGGGCTTTCCGCTTTCAGATTGAAATGTAATACGCCGATTCGTGAGTGTCGGAAGAACCAAAAGCATCTCACCAGAGGGATAGGCTTTTGTCCTTCCAAGTGTATTCAAACCCTTTGAGAAATTACGCAAGAGTGTTCTAGGCTCAATATTGGCGGTTTGGGGAAGTTCAATGACAATAACATGCGCCTCCAGGGTACGCAAGGGTTGAAGCGCCTTCCTAATAAGACGGATTCGAACCCGACCGTTTTTGATTGTCCCCAGATTGAATTTCTCTAAATCCTCCCATGCCAGGCTGTAGAGCCATACGGTACCGGAGGATACAGGTGTTTTTTCATCTCCGACTGCAATTCGATAGACGAGGTCTATTTCCTGACGTGCGTAGGTCTGTTTAACTCCCACAACCGCTAGACTAAACATGAAACCGGCAATGGCCATTGCTTTTGTGAAGGTTTGCATATTCATTCAAATATATTTCCGCAAAGCACGGCGGTCAAATTATTGGACTGATATAGATTTGACTTCTCACCTCTGCTCTAAGAGAAAAATTTTTCCTGAATTCACAAAATGTATTGATTTTTCTAGAAATTTCTGTAATATTGACAACCAATCATACCTAATCCTTAAAGGAGGAAACATGGCAAAACCAATGACGAAGTCCCAGATTGCGGATCATCTGGCAAAAAAAGCTGATTTAACGAAAAGGACCGCCATTCAAGTCCTCGATGAGCTTGCCGCTCTGGCTTATAAAGAAGCCAAGAATACATTCACCCTCCCTGGAATCGGGAAACTCGTGCTCGTCAATCGTAAAGCCCGAATTGGAAGAAACCCTGCCACAGGTGAAGAGATAAAGATCCCTGCTAAGAAGGTAGTTAAGTTTCGGGTTGCCAAGGCCTGTAAGGACTCTGTTCTCGGAAAGAAATAGCAGGCTGCCCTAATTTTTGTATCTGATATTTTGCTTGTGTATCAAGTATCATACCCGCCATGTGTGTGTGGCAGGAAGGTGGTTTGTGTCCTGGTAAGCTGCTTGACCTAAGCGTATCGAGATTTCATTCGGGTATTTGGATCAGTTTACTTGGTGCGGTGCATAAATACTCGTCAACCGAGCTGCCGTTACTCCTTTTCCTTTGGTTTGTATCCGTTTTCCCTTAGGAGTTTAAGGATTTCTTCTTTGTGCTCGTAGCCTTTTGTTTCCAGACTGAGTTCGACTATTGCCCTACCAATCGGGAGTGTTGTTGAAGACCTGTCGTGATAAATCTGTACTATGTTTGCCTTTGCCATGCCGAGGAGCGATGCGAGTTTTCCTAAGGAGCCCGGAATGTCGGGGATCTCTATCTCAAGCCTTATAAACCTTCCGCGCTTTACAAGACCCCTTTCTATGATTCTAGAGAGCGTGTTTATATCAATATTCCCGCCGCTTATTATAATCACAACGTTCTTTTTATAGAAACCTTCTTTTCTTTTAAGAAGCCCTGCAAACCCTACAGCCCCTGCGCCTTCTACCACGATTCTCATTCTTTCGGTCAGAATAAGAAGCGCGTCTTCAATCTCGCTGTCATTAACTGTGAGGGCTTCGTCTACATATCTGTCAACTATCTCAAAGGGGATTGTTCCACATCTTTTAATTGCAATTCCATCGGCAATAGTTTGCGCTGAACTAATCTCTACGATTTTTCCTTTCTCCTTTGATAGAACCATAGAAGCTGCGCCCTCCGCCTGAACACCCATGATTTTAATCCTCGGATTCTTCTCTTTAAGAGCGACCGATATTCCCGAGATCAGCCCGCCTCCGCCAATAGGCACAAACACCGCTTCCATACCGGGAAGTGAATCAATAACCTCAAGCCCGATTGTTCCCTGGCCTGCGATAATATCGGAATCATCAAACGGATGTATGAAAACGGCCTCATACTCTTTCTCAATCTGTTTTGCATATCTATAGGCGTCATCGAAAGTGGCTCCGTATAGGACTATCTCGGCTCCATAGTGTTTGGTGGCAAGGATTTTATTAATCGGGGTTACTTCGGGCATAACAATGGTTGCCTTCATGCCTAGGAGCCTTCCTGCGAGCGCTACGCCCTGTGCGTGATTCCCTGCGGATGCAGCAACCACATTTTTTACGGTGTTACTCAGTTTGTGGAGTCTATTGTATGCCCCACGAATCTTAAACGAGCCTGTTCTTTGGAGGTTCTCAAGCTTAAAAAATACATTTGCTCCAGAGACCTCACTCAATGAATAAGAGTATACAAGGGGTGTTGTATAGGTTACGTCTTTTAATCTATTTGCGGCTTCTTCTATTTCTTTCAGTGTAATCATGGTTTGGTTGTCAGAGTATTATACGTGAATTGCGTATGGTGAAAAGGAGGCATCTTTCCTCTACTCTTGACCTGAAATTATGTTTTCTGTATTTTATGTGGAATAATTCTTAAAAACGGTTCACATCAAACATGCCATATAGATAGAATGGTTATCTTTGTAGACTGATTAAGAATCAGCCGGCATTAGAAACACAAATGTGAAAGGAGTAAACCATGAAACCCATGTTTGTTACGCTAGTTCTAGTTTTGATGGTGGTTCCCTTGCTTCTTTGGGCGGCAGATCAAGGAACACCCGCCGAGGCCAAGGCGATGCTGCAGAAGGCAGTGGCGCATTATAATTCCGTCGGACGCAAACAGGCACTGACCGATTTCACTGCGGCAAAGACTCCATTCCGAGATCGCGACCTGTATGTTGTGTGTATTGGACCCGACCACCTCATCTCGGCGAACGGCGCATTTCCGCAGTACGTCGGTCTTACGTCAGATATACTTAAAGACGCCTCTGGCAAGCTGCTCGGCCGAGCTATTATTGACGCCGTCGCAACGAAGAGCGAAGGTTCCGTTTTCTATATGATGATTAATCCGATGACGGGCAAGATCGAACCGAAGGTCTTGTTTGTGAAGAAGCTCGGCGAGGATGTTTGCGGCGTAGGTGCATACAACCCGCATTGATGGTAGTTTCTTATAGGTGGCTGCCAGCTAAATTCATATCGCTTAACCGGAACGTCCCAGATATAGCCTCCATTCACGTATTGAGTAAGCCGCTATCTATGCCTGATTGAACCACCACCGATAAGGGTTGGGACAAGCGGCGGCTCAAGTACGAGAGCGTTTAATCTCAATTATCCTATCAAAAATCCTCTCGGCAATCTCCGTCTTTTTCATAAGGGGGAGTTCTTCAATTCTTCCATTCCTATCTGCGATATATACGATATTTGTGTCCTCTCCAAATCCCACTCCGGGTTTCGATACATCGTTGGCTATGATCAGGTCGGCGTTTTTCTTTCTGAGTTTCCCAAGCGCATTTCCTACTATATCCTCTGTCTCGACGGCAAATCCCACGACGATCTTGCCGTTCTTTTTCTTTCCAATCTCCGATAGAATATCCACGGTTTGTTTAAGTTCAAGCGTAGATTCCTTTAGTCCCTTCTTCATTTTTCCCTGAAATCTGTTAACAGGGGTGTAGTCGCCCACAGCTGCGGCTTTTATCACAATAGTCGCCCAGTCAAGGCGGCTCATTACAGCTTCATACATATCCGATACACTGACGACATTAACCAGATTTACGCCACGAGGCGGGGCCACATCGGCCTTAGCAGAGATTAAAACCACCTCTGCTCCTCTTAACCATCCCGCCCTCGCAATCGCATATCCCATCTTTCCGCTTGAAGGGTTCGAGATAAATCTCACAGAGTCAATGAACTCCCTTGTCGCTCCCGCCGTAACAAGTATCCTCTCACCGCTTAGGTCCTTAGGAGAAAGCGCCTTCTCTATCTCTTCTAATATTTCATGTGTATCCGGGAGTCTTCCCCTTCCCTCATATCCGCAGGCGAGGTCGCCCTCGCCTGGCTCTATTACTATGAATCCGCGTTTTCTCAATCTCTCTATATTCTCCTGAACCACTGCGTTATTGTACATATTTACATTCATGGCAGGACACAAAATCACAGGGGCACGAACCGCCATAAGCACAGTTGTAAGGAGGTCGTCGGCGATCCCAGATGCGGCTTTTCCTATAAAATTCGCCGTGGCCGGAGCAACAACAATCAGATCGGCGCTATCGGCAAGGCTTATGTGTCCGATCTCCGATTCCCAATCGAGGTCGAAAACATCTGTTGCCACACGCCTTCTCGAGAGTATCTGCAGAGTAAGGGGGGGGATAAACTGTGTAGCGTTCCTTGTCATAATTACCTGCAATGTTGCTCCTTCGGACACGAGCCTTCTTGTGATCTCACAGGCCTTATAAGCGGCGATTCCGCCTGTAATACCCAGAATTATTGTTTTCCCTGAGATTCTCGACATTATATTCTCCCTTACAGACATATCGTTACAGCGATTGTCCTTTATTGGTGGGCAAATAGAGATTTGCTTATACAATAATAAGACAGTCAGCCACAATTATTATAGAGAAGTACATGAAATGAGGCAAACCGAGATTGTGGGGGCAAGAGGCAATTGCATACAGATTGATAAGATTGGATATTACGGCCGCGGTATAACGATTGGAGATTATATTGCTTTCTCAATCCTGTGCCTTTGAGACATCTTCCTTCAATCTAGCCTCAATTCTTTGTCTCTGCCCTTCAATTGATTTGATTAGGGATTCTTCTTTTGCAAACCTTTTTGCATTATTGTTTGCGATTCTCGCATCTGAGATCCGACCCATGCGGTAGTAGATCTCAGCTAGTGTACTCCAATAGTACGGCTCATCGGGTTTTAGCTCTAAACTGTGCCTAGATAACTCCAAAGCCTTATTGAGTTGTTTGTTATCTAATGCGAGGAGATATGCTAGACCATTTATGGGTCTATCATAATCGGGATTGAGTTCTATCGCCTTGTTAAAGTCTGCGATTGCCTTATCATATTGACCCTTGTTATAGTATGCGACTCCACGGTGATAGTAGGCCTGGGCATCCCTGGGGTTTGCCTCTATGGCCTTGGTGTAATTATATATGGCTTGGTCATACTGGGCATCTTTATTATTATCATAGATTGGGCTTATCTTTAGTGTTTTGTTAAAACCGGAGATGGCTTTATCGTTCCGATCCTTGTTTACATATGCGTTTTGGTAGATTGCCTCACCATACTTTGGGTCTATTTCTACAGCCCTATTATAATCGGATGCGGCTTGGTCAAGCAAGCCTCTATTGGCGTAGACAATCCCTCGGTTAATGTATGCGGCGGCATAACTTGGATTTATCTCTATGGCCTTTGAGTAATCGGATATGGCTTTATCGTATCTGCCCTTGGCTTGATAGGCAATTCCACGATTGTAGTATGCCAGGGCATTCTTTGGGTTTATCTCTATAGCCTTTGAGTAATCGGATATGGCCTTATCATATTCGCCCTTACTCCTTGCATATGCAACCCCTCGGTTAATGTGTATCTCTGTATAGACTGGGTCTATCTCCTTGATTGCGTTATCATAATCAGATATGGCCTTATCATATTGACCTTTCTTCTGATAGGCGAGTCCGCGGCTTTTGTATGCCATAACGCTTCCCGGATTTATCTCTAACACCTTATTAAAATCGGATATGGCTTGGTCGTATTGACCCTTATAGTAATAAGCAATTCCCCGATTGTAGTATGCATTTGCATCCCTTGGGTTTATCTTTATTGCCTCGCTGAATTCGGCAATTGCTTTATCCAGCATACCTCTTTTTAGGTAGCCCTCCCCACGAGAGAAATAATTGGACGTCCTTACTTCTCGGCTGTTTATGTCTTCACCATAGCAGACACTGGCCGTTAAAAATAAAAGTATTAAAAACGCTGGATATATCCTTCCTAAGACATTCATGGAACTTATACTATAAGAGCCACAGTATAGGTGCGGCGTAGAAGCGAATAGGGTAACTATAGGTTCTTATCCGTTACCGCACCCTCCGATGCCGATGTGACGAGCTTGGCGTACTTGGCTAGTGCGCCTCTTATAGCCTTTGGTCTCGGCCTCTTCCATGCGTCAAGTCGCTTTTTAATCTCGCCCTTTGGAACATTTAGGTTAATCTCCCTCTTTGTAGCGTCAATCGTGATGCTGTCGCCGTTTTTTACGACGGCGAGGACTCCCCCTTCGTAGGCCTCCGGTGTAATGTGTCCGACGACAAACCCGTGGCTTCCGCCTGAGAACCGTCCATCTGTAATAAGCGCCACGTCTTTGCCTAAGCCCCTGCCCATAACCGCCGAGGTGGGGCTGAGCATTTCCCTCATACCGGGGCCCCCTTTAGGCCCTTCATAACGGATTACAATGACGTGTCCCTTCTTTACCGTTCCATTCAATATGGCTTTTAGACATGCCTCTTCCGAGTCAAAAACAATCGCCTTTCCGGTAAACGACAGACCTTCTTTGCCTGTAATCTTTGCAACGGCTCCCTGAGGCGCCAGATTACCGTAGAGGATTACAATATGGCTGTCTTTCTTTATGGGATTATCAAACGGGGCTATAATTTCCTGCCCTTGAGGATAGGGCTTTACATCCTCCAAATTTTCCCTCAGTGTCTTGCCAGTAACCGTCAGGCAATCCCCATAAATCAATTCCCTGTCAAGGAGCATTTTCATAAGTGGTGTTAGGCCGCCGATCTTACAAAACTCGGACATTAGATACTTGCCGCTCGGTTTGAGGTCTGCGAGCACGGGCACTTTTCTACCGATTCTCGTGAAATCATCGAGAGTGAGCTTAACATCCGCTGCGTGAGCCATAGCCAAGAGATGGAGTACGGCATTGGTTGAGCCGCCTAGCGCAATGACTACAGTAATGGCATTCTCAAATGCCTTCTTTGTCATAATATCCCTGGGGAGTATGTTATTTCGGATCAGGTTCATGACAGCAGCTCCGGCATTAAAGCAATCGTCGTTTTTTTCGGGCGATATTGCCGCCTGAGCGGAGCTGTTTGGGAGGCTCATACCCAGTGCCTCATCGTATTTGCCGTATACATCCCCCCGCATGAGCCTGCACCGGGGATGGCGCAGGACTCAATTGATTTGAGCTCATCGTCGCTTATTGTTCTACTGGCATGTGCGCCCACAGCCTCAAACACAGAGACAATATCAACCATCTTGTCGCAGTATAAGCCGGGCATAATTGTGCCTCCATAGACAAAGACGGACGGGCGATTGAGATATGCCATAGCCATCAGGCATCCTGGCATGTTTTTATCACAGCCACCGATGGCGACCAATCCGTCAAAACCTTCAGCCCCCGTCACGGTCTCAATTGAATCGGCAATGACCTCGCGGGAGACCAAGGAGTAGCGCATCCCTAGGGTTCCCATCGAAATGCCATCTGAGACCGTTATGGTATTGAATATTATGGACTTGCCTCCGGCATTATCCACACCGCGCCCGGCCTCTATAGCCAGTTTATCAATGTGCATATTGCAGGGTGTAACCATACTCCATGTAGAGGCAATACCTACGACCGGCTTTTGAAAGTCCTCGTCCTTGAAACCGACTGCCCGAAGCATGGCGCGGCTTGGGGCACGCTCGACGCCTTCTACAAGTATAGAGGAGTATTTCCTCAGATTGTTTTTTGCTTCTATTAGGTTGATGCTTGCCTTTTTCAATATGTTTTTTCCCTCCTTGTCAGATGAATTCACTTATATATATCACAATGGAGACTGTTAAATGGACAGTGCTTATACACATTCCCATTGACACAACACATGTGAGTTTAGCCAGCACTATTATCTATCGAATGTGTTTTAATGTCAATTCTCCCCTGTCTAATTTTGGTATTGACAAAATAGAGTATTCAAAAAATATATGAAAAGGGATATTATGAGGTTATATGAAATCTCGGAAATGTTATTAGGAATCAGAGACAGAGCAAATAAGTGTACTTAAGTTGAGTGTACAGAAAATACGTCTCTAAGGAAGGCAGACATGAACCCCATTATTGTAACGGTTCTTTTGACAATCCTGGCGGGAATATTAGGAACTGCGGGAATGACCATTGTTATGTGGCTTATTCACCGCTCCGGGCTTGCAAACGCCGATATGATGAGGGCAATCGGCAGCCTCTATACACGGTCTTATGAGAATTCATTGCTGCCGGGGTTTATCATACATTTTGGCATAGGCAGCATTCTTGCCTTCCTCTATACTGCTTTTCTTAGCATTTTTCTACTCAGGTCTGTTGTTGCCCTTACCGGCCTGGGCGGTATGCTGGGATTGCTCCATGGGCTTGTCGTAAGCTTTGCGCTTGTCGCCCTCGTAGCAGAGCACCATCCACTTGAGCAATTTCAAAAGGCTGGCTCCGAGGTAGTCGTAGCCCATATGGTAGGTCATATCATATACGGGCTGATTGTAGGAGCTGTAATAGGGATTACTGGTATAAGCTTTGATTTCATTCCCAGAATGGTTTAGTCCGTTGTTTATGTTAGCTTATTATGGATTAAAAGCCTTCTACTAAAAAACCTCTTTTAAGGGAGTTTTTTTAAGAGAGGCAATGTAAGTTCATCGTCTAAAAAGAATATAAAGAATCTCAATTCAAATTACAATCTTCTATTGTACTTCTTCACACAGAGGAAACTCATTTCCAACTGGTTAAAAGATGTTAGAATTTATATTTGAGTTAGTCAACAAAGTCATCGTCAAAGGAGAGGACAATGCAAATTAAGGTGATATTAGAACCCGCTGAAGAAGGGGGATATACCGTGTATGTACCATCTCTTCCTGGATGTATCAGCGAAGGAGAAACAGAAGAAGAAGCACTGGCTAATATCAAAGAAGCGGTAGAACTCTATTTAGAGCCGATTGAGGACGAAATGTTCATAACGGAAAGTCGCATTATTAAAGAGGTTACGATTTGAGTGAAGTTCCGAATCTGTCCTACACAGAGATTATTAAGGTGTTACAAAGAGCAGGATTTATAGTGGTTAGACAGCGAGGAAGTCATATAAGGTTACAGAAAAGAACTCAAAGTCGTATTATCAAGATCACGGTACCCGCACATAAGCCAGTTAAAAAGGGCACTTTGGCTCGAATTATCAAAGATGCTGGACTGACCGTAGAAGAATTTAAACAACTTCTTTAATTAATCGTATAAACATATCTTTCAATTGTCAAAGACCTCACGGTATCGGAGTCGTTAACCTAATCGTAGTAAAATCCAAATCCATTGTCAAGCTCAAACTACGATCATATTTTCAAGCGTAACCTTTTTTCTTATTCCCACCCTCTCGATTCTATGCCGACACCTGGGGCAAATGTCATAGTAAATCACACTGTCTTCATTCTTGTTGATTATTCGTTCTACCTTATCTCTTATAAGAAGAAAATTCTCATCGCTTAACTCGCACTCAAAAACACTGAATTGCACAGGGATTCCGTAGCCCTCAAGGATTTTAAAAAGTTTAGTTCTCTTTCTGTCGTCTGCTATATCGTAAACGAGGATTATATTTCTCAATCAAATCACCTCACCACAAACGGCACGTATTCATCAATCTCGCCATTAATGACTTTGGCAAGGAACCTTGCCTGAATCTCAAAGATTCTTCTGTAAATCACCCTGTAATCGAATACTGGATGGACTATCTCAGTTTGAACCCTAAATGCATAAGCCTTAAAAAAGGCCTCTCTACCATTATCTTCTAAGTAAATCCCACTGAATTTCTCTTTAAAGTTTTCCTCTGAGAGCATCCCCTTATTAAGCATCGAAAGTACAAGGGAATCAACTATAACAGGACGAAACTCATCCATAAGATCGAGTGTGAGTGCAGGACGTCCATATTTTGTTGAATGAAAAAATCCGATATATGGGTCGAGTCCGACTGTAGATATAGCGGAGACCATGTCTCCTACAAGAATGCTGTAGCCGAAGCTAAGAAGTGCATTGACGGGATCACGGGGTGGACGCTTTGTCCTCTTTTCAAAATCAAATCCGAGAGATTTTGATTTTATGAGCCTTCCAAACACCCTGAAATACTCCCTTGTTCCAATCCCTTCAAGACCAAGCAACTCATCTTTTTTTCTTGCCTCCGTTACTTTATTTAGAACATTGTTGATCCAACTACATGCCTTCTCTACCTCGGCATCTTCAATTTCTCTATTCTGTCTAAGTAGAAGCGTGCGCATGTTTGAGAGCTTTAGGGCAAACGCTCCATCAAGATGAGATTTATACTGTGCCAATCTTAGAAGTGAGTTTTTGCTTTCCTACGGAACGAATTTTCCTTCGAACCTACCCCCAGGAGAATTGATATATTATCTCGACATTCATTCTTAGTAGAAATTTTATAGCCTGTGTAGAGATATTCGCGTTTGCCAAAAGAACAACTTGTCTTAGATAGAATGCGGGCACTTCCGATATAATCTCCTTGCCTTTAGTAACAATAATCTTTCCTCATCTTTTCCCAACATAGGCTCTGTGCTCATCTACATAGAGGACTCTCCCTGTGTGAAGCTCGGGGATAATTCGCTGGGGTCTGGGGTATCCCCGACTGGATCGGGGATCTAGAGGAGGGTTTTTTAGGAAATCACTTGTTGGAATTCTCTTATTCTTTAGAGAATTAACCTCAAACGGAAGGCATATAGAAAATAGGGGGCGCATCCGGGACATCTCTCATCCGCCACAGGTTCAGGGATTTCACCTCTGTAGAGTATCTCTCTGACCTTCTGTATTGTTTCAACCGATGTTCTCCTGAGCTCATCGCTAAACTCGACCCTTCTTCTTGTCTTTGAGGCTGAATAATATATGTATCCAAAGGGGATGCGCTTTCCCGTGCACTCTTCTAAAAGAAGTGCTTCAAGACAAACCTGAACATCGTCATGAAAGCTTTCCTTCAATTCCCCTCTCTTATATTCTATCGGGTAAATCCCCTCACCCTCTTCTACGGCATCGAGCACACCGATTGTTCCCAACTTCTCGGATGATAGGCTTATCTCTCTAATCTGTGTTTTCTCTTGAGTTCTAACCCTTTCCCTTTCATTCCTTTTTTCATCCTGAAGGGAGCCATCGAGGACAAATCTATTTATCTCTTCCGCACCCTCGCATGCACGGTAATAGAAGTTCCTAGGACAGAAGATGATTTCTGAAATCAGAGATACTGGAAGGAGTTCATCCCACATTGTTCATTTCTCTACCCTATCCCTTTTTGCATTAGGTACCTTCAGGTATCTGCCTTTCTCGAAATGATAAAGTTCAATATTAAAGTGTGCGAGCCCTACAAATGGTCCGATTTGAAACCCCAATACAACGGGTACGGAGAGTATAAGATGTATTGTGGGACCTTTATGGACGGTGTTTATTGTTTGAATAAAATCCGAAATCCTTCTTGCTATAGATGGAAATTCATTGGGCACAATTTCACTTACGGATGAGACCAAATATTCGACAGGTCTTTCAAGTTGGATTCTTACATCGCTCTCTGTCTTCCTTGAGATCTCTACGGCAAGGGTTATTTCCTTATCCGATCGGACTTTTTTAAGATATTCCTCGATTGTCTGCGTGTCCTTGGTTTCTATGAATTCTTCGTATGCGCAAATGAGACTTTCCCCAAGATCTCCTTTAAGAACAAGTGGTATATCCGCGGTTTCATCCATCCGGTAAAGCTCATCCTTTCCCCGATAACTACTTTCGGAGATGACATTTGTCATTTCTTTTGTCTGCTTCTTCGTGGCGATTGTAATTACCCTTCCTAGAATTAAAGTTGTGGTGCTTTCAATTAGAGAGCTAATCACGGCTTCAATCATGTCTTTAATACACAGTTTACCGACTGTTTGATTTTATGTAAGGAAAAACAATATTTCGGAAATATTGCTACGGTAAGACTAAAGGCTTTATTTTTGACCCGTCAATCTGGATTCCGTATCTTGTGGCTCTGTATGTCCGCATAAGCCCGACAGGGATTATCTTATAGTAGATGGCAATCGCACGGTTGCCTAAGACACTTTCGATTTGTTTGTTTATCTTGCTAATATCCTGAAGGATGTTTTCTCTAGAGAACTTGTATCTATCTAGATTGGCTTCCGGGAGTATCTTTTTAATGTAACCCCTGATTTCTTCCAAATGTTTGTTTATAGAGTCTGCCCCTTTTAGCGGCTCAAAGCACGACTCCTCGGAAAGACTCCTTCGCCTCTCGGCATAATGGGCATAGAGCGCAATATGCTTTGGTTTAAGGTTTATCTCCTTTTCTCCAATCTTCATGTACCTTTTCTTTAGATTCATCTCAATATCCTCCACAGAATGCATCGCATCGATTTCTGTTTGGGCGATCTTAACCATACTGCTAAATGAGGGTTTCTCAGAGCCAAATAGGTTTTTTATTTTATCCCTCAGTCTAACATAAGGAATCTTGGCAAGGTCAATGCTCGATTTCTCTTTTGGTGATTTCTTCGGATAGAAAAACATCTTGTCTTTTTCTGATTTTTCATCCACAAGGACGTGTGAGAGCGTATCCTGAGGTCTGCCAAAGAGCATAAGGGTATAGGCGAGATAGACCGACATCGTTTTTCTCCCACCGGCGATTGAGCAGTGGAAAGCAGTATCTGAGTCCTTTGTCTTCTCTCTTATAAACTCTGTAATCTGGTCTGCAACGGCCTCATTGTCTTCCGGAGTGCGAATATCCTGAAGGGGTTTTCCTGCTTCAGTCTGTAAGGAGAATGATTGAATCTTCGTTGAAGCGAATCGAGGAAGGAGTTATCTTATACTCCCTGCAAAAATCAAAGAAGCGCCCATTTTTCGGATCTAGGAGTTTTGCGAGAATTTCTCTTTTTATTCCCATCTGAGTTTTGGAAAAATGTCATCCCCGAATGTAGTAATCAGGGACTCGACCCGTTCTGCCCTGGTGCAGCCCAGAAAATCTTTTACGATAGATGAGAGTTTTTTAAATGTTTCTTCTGAGACTGGATTTAATCCGTGTGCGAGAATAGAGCTGTTTCTTGCAAAGAGGGTTCTATCCATTTCTTCCCTGCGCTTGAAGAAAAGTTTGCCAAACTCATTGTCAGCTTCTTTTAGCACAGCGAAAATACCATAGAGAGGGATTTTTATCTTGCCGTTATGGGCTGTGTGTTTTTTCCCCATCTCATCTCTCAGAGATTCGGGGAGTTTCTTGATTTTTGCATCAGAAGTTGAGCATCCAAACTGTTTTTCAAACTCAATCTGTCCTCTCATCTCAAGCGTGCGGTAGAGTCTTGCAACCGCATCATCGTACTTTCCCTCTTCAGAGCGTCTCTGGGCGTTGCGAAATAAGTCGAGGAGGGTAGCCTCTTTATTGCCCTTAATTGTTTTGAGGAATTCCAGATTTCTTTTAGCCGATTCGGCAAAGTCTTTTAGAATCGGGTCTGTTTTGAAATTAAGGTATTCCGAGAGTTTTTTCACTTCCTGATCTAAAGTCTTTAGTGCTTCATTATGATTAAAGCTGTCCCATAGCCTGTATCCTTCGATGAGATTAGAGAGGCACTCAAACAAAGCCTTATCAATTCCGGTCAGATTTTTGGCTAATTTGTCCGCTACGTCTTTAGCAGCGGAGAACTGATAGCTGTTAAAAAAGAGAGCTATCTTTTTTCTGTCTTCAACAAGAAGCACCTGCCAGGGACTTAATCCCGTTTTTACCTCTTCAAATCCACTAACTACAACTCCCAGTCCACTTTTCGTTCTTTCTTTTCCGCCTACATACGAGAATGTGTAGCCCTTCGTAGAGGAAATATAAATAATCTGGCCTATGGGTTTCGATTGACTTTACAATAGAGTCTGGCGTTCCGCCAAGGGAAACTATAAGGGTTTTTGGCATCGCTAAATTTTACCTTAACTATTCACTCATGCACATCATGGTTGGCGGGACATAAGGTTTTCTACTCGCATTCTATCTAATCCATATCAAACTCAATTCATCTACCGTTCTGAATTCTTCATCACCTGTCAAAACTCCTGCTTTAAGCTCCATAGCTAAAGCTATACAGAAGGCATCAGCATATGAGATAGGATATTTACCCTTTATTTTGGAAGCCTCCCTTATTCTCTTTGTTGTGGGTTCTACAAAAACAATAGGGCAATCTCTTCTTCCTTCCCAAAACTCTTCAGCATCTACCGTTTTTCCCCTCTTTATCAGTGTGTAGTAAACCTCTCCCCAATTTATCAGGTTCATATAGGCTTTTACTTTTCCCTTGGTACTTCTTTCAAGAAAGTCATTTACGATTTCGTACCCTTTATCCTTCCCAAGTAAGGTAAGCATAGCAAATGCATCAAGAACTACCTTTTCCATTTGCTTTCTTTTTCCTTTTCTTTTTTCTTCTCTTTCAAATATTCGCGGATTAATTCTTCTCCCTCAAAGATACCTATCCACTCTCTCCAGTCTTTTCTCCTCTTTCTCATAGGTCTTAAGACTATAGAATTGTTGTCTCCTGTGGTTTCCACCTCCAATATCGTACCTTTCTCAAGTCCAAGTTTTTCCCTTATCTGCTTTGGTATTACTACTTGTCCTCTTTCTCCAACTACAGATTTCATATTCATACCTCCTAAGTATGAATATATCTCTTAAAATCAAAAAAATCAAGGTTTCAATTTCCTTTCGGGAGTTAGAGTCTTTCTACAGTACTCTCAAAAATCTGAACAATTCTAATAAATTTATAACCTGGTTTTCAAGCAACCCAACTTGTCCACAACTTGTAAACATGACAATTTTTAACCATATCCTCTAACCTATCAAATCATTAACTTTTCTTTTATCGAGCAACCCCTGCCTTTTCTGCATTTCCTCGCTAAATTTTGATTCCTCCTTTTTAGGAGATAGGTCTTCAAGGAAGCTTCTTTTCTCCCTTCTAAACCTGTGGAGGAATGTCTCATGGAAAAGTTGACCGATTGCGGTTAGAGCAACCGTCTTTTTGCCTTTTATTGTTTCTACTTCGACCAGCGTGTTTAGTCTCTTGTCATTCGCTAGATCCTTTACCTCATCGTAAGGAACAAGGTCATCAGTTGAAAGCCTTTTAAAGTCTTCATAGTTCGAGAGCCAGAGGTCAAAATTGAAACTAACAGGCTGTGGCGAGAGTTCTATAATCTCTTCAAATCTTTCAAACATATACATGACCAGGATTTCAAGGGCCTGTCCTATAAGACCTGCAAAAGAGATTTGAGCTTTATAACCACCCGTGGCATTTAACGATACGCTCTGCTCCTTTTTCTCTTACAATTTTTGTTTTGCTATCTCTTTAACTAAATTCTTAAGCCCCTCAGTCTGGAATTTTTTGACATCGTAGTCTTTGAATCCTTCTACGGCCTTGGCAATAACCCTTTCAAATCTGTAGGGGTTTTTTGAGTATTGATAGTAGTGCTTAAGAATCTCCCCGATCTCCCATCCCTCATCCGTATGGGAGACGAGGAATTAGAGTTCTTCTCGGTCTTCAAGCTTTCCCTTTCTTATGAGGCTTGTAATCGAGTTTATCTCCGCCCCGCAAACTCTGTCTGAGGGGTCACGCCTTAAGAGTTCCTTGACGAGTCCCGTTACATTTCCCTTTCTCTCGCAAACCTTTATCGGGTCGCCTTCATCCAGGCGTTCAATGTTGCTAAAGAGGCTTGTCCCTACAGTACAGATTAAAGTGTCACGACTCATTTTATCCTTACCACCTGTCCCATGCCCATTGTTGTCTTGTAGCCCACACCTGCAAAGAATGCAAAGTCGGCGAGGGTGCTTATCTGCTTCTTTTCTTCTTTTGTAAATTTTTTCCCCATTCTATATTCGACTGTTCCTTTAAAACCTATCTTAAATCTTATCCCCGAAAAGGAGTTCCATTTATCAAGGAGAGAGCCGAAAATAAGAAGGGTTTCTGGGATGGTGCATTGCTTTCCTTTGCTCCTGAAAGAAGTAGGAGAAATAAACCTAAGCTTAATCCTATCAGCGGATTTTGCCTCTTCAAAGAGTTTTGGATAAAGAGATGACCTTACCCAGGGGCTTGAGTTTTCCTGATAATTTATGTTCCTTATGATTATTCTTTCATTTGCAAGAGAGAGCTTTGTTTTGAGATTGAGCGCTTTCCCGAATGCGGCAAGAATATCTGGGATTAGCTTCTCATCCAGGATGGATACCCTAAAGGAGGTATTTTCGCCGGAATCCAGAAGTGACTTTCCCTGGGTTTTTGTTTTTCTCTCAAGAATCCCGGAAAAGGAGAACGGTTTATGCTTTCTATTTCCGTTGTAAATAAAATCGGCTACTTTATCGGAATAGTCTCTCAGAACCTCAAAAAAACAAGCCGTGTATGGCTTCCCCGCCATAACCATTTAGGGTTATTGGCTCCAGGGTTTCAATCTCGATAACAAAGCTTGAGAGCATTCATTCAGCCTCGATTTTAATCCAGCCAAGGGTGAGTTCTTCCTTTGTTGCCGGATTGATTATAACCTTTCTTGTTTTAGGGAAGTTGTTTGTATAAATTCTTTTTCCTGTAGATTTAAGAAGCTCAACATAGTCTCTGTAAGTTTCTTCCCTAAGCTTTTTTACAAGTTCGGCAAGTGTAATACTCATGAATCCCTGATGTTTTCCAATTCTTATTACAGGTGAACTCTCGTTATTAGCTCTTTTTATCTCTTCTAATTGGTTTATTGCGCTGTCTACTTTTAACCTTCGGTAGAAATTGAGTTCCTCTTCTATAACCTTTTCAGACATTTTATAACAAGCTTTAAAGATCGGCTCAAGATTATTAAAGAAAGATTTTCTTTGATCACCTGCTTGAAAACGATTTACAAACTCTTCAAACTATTTTCCCTTAATAATCCCTATTTCTCCTTGAAATTCAGTGTTATTTGGAACAATCTCATGAAAATCACCTATTGGTCGAGAAGTATTTTTAGTTTGTATATTCATTACAAGTCTTTCTACCTTTTTAGGATAAGCGTCGGATACAAATATGAACTTCATAAAGTCAAATTTAGCATCATTTTTTGAGGAAGGCGGAAGGCTCTTGCGGATATTTCTTCCTCAAGTTTTTTCAATTCTTTTCTGACTTCTTTCTTATCTATATTCCTGGAGAGTTTATTCTTAATATCTTTTATCTTGCTAGAAATGAAACTTCCGGAAGAACCATCAAGGATTAACTTCCTAAGAATAGCGGTTCTTAATGCTCCCTTAATTTCGGTTCCAGGTATATTTATATTAAGGTTGGTTTCGTGATTTAATAAATGTCCAGAATTTACTAGGTTCATCACTTCCCCGGAAGCTAAGCGAAGAGGATGCCTTGTCAGAAGCAACTTTCAATATTTGTTCTGTATTACTATAGGTTCTAAAAAATCCGAGGAGGCTGGGTGATTCATTGTTGATAGCGCGTAGTTAATAAAATCCTCGAATTGTCTGGTCAAAAAGCGTTGTAAATCTTCGGACTTGTATAAGTAAATTTTCCCATTGTATAGAAAATACTCCAGATTGCTTAAAATATTTCCATCTCCTATGTGTAGGGGAGAAAGAGTTTTGTATCTAACCTTTCTAAAAACCTTTTCCAAGCTTAACCTCCGTTACAGATCGAAAAAAGCGGGGAAAGCAAGACCGTTTTGATATATGGATTTCCCTCCTATATTGCAGACCTCGATAACCCTGCCATAGAATTCCTTTTTCTCCTTTGCTTCGAACAAAGAGCCTTCTTTCATATAGAAAACCCTATCCTTTATAAATCTCTCTCCTTGAAAGTCATAGGAGTTATCCACTCTAGAAATGTAAGGTTCTATCCCATAAGACGTTCTATCAGAGTCGATATTAAGCTCATTTGGATCAGGAATATATTTTGAGAGTGTAACAAAATTTCTACTTTTTCTTTCAAATCGTAAATCAATTTCTTCTGTCGAAACCCTAAAATGATTGAGACCTATTGTTCTATCTCCTCCTATTCCGTGATCAGAAAGAAATTTGTCTTTATCAAGAAGTGGTTTAAAAAATTCAAAGTTATCTGTCTTTAGAAGGAAAAACAGTGAGAATCCCCCACCTATTATCTTTGTTTCACTGTGAAACATCTCTCCTTGTCCGGTAGTTGAACCGGTTAAGCGATCAATCCTAGTTCTTATTCGAATGTCGTCTTGAATGAATCTGTCCTCTAATTCTTTTTCTTCTCCACTTTTTAGAAGAAATCCGCTTTTTTCTATAATTTGTCCTTTCACAAAATCTTCAAAAAGCGATTTCTCAGTTGCCTTGGGATTTTTTCAATAGGTGTGTAAAAACCATTCAGGCGGTCTTCCTTTTTTGATTAACTTTTACATCTTCTACCATTACCCCATTAACAAATCTCTTTCCCGCATAAACTTCCGGTAACAACCGGTATCCCCTGAGTGCATAAAAGTCCTTCTCTGCTAAGCAAAGGAGCTTCCATATCATCGCCGTGGCGTTCTCTACTCTCTTGAACCTCTTAGCTGCATCGGTCCTCAGCCGGATCGAACTAAAAGGTGACTCCACAACATTGGTAGTCCTTATATGCACCCAATACTCCTTGGTATATGAATAAAACATTACCATCCGCTGTACTTCGCTTGAACAGCGGCAGTACCTTGCTCTCAAACTCCTCTGCATTTCTTAACCGTGGCCTCCTAATCCTTATCGTCCCATTCATCAGTGCTAGCCTTCGGGGCTTCTCATACCCATTTTGGTACCCACTGTGTGTATCTATCTTCCTCCTTATCCTCTCCGATTTTCTCCTCCCTAAGAATTCGGTGATCTCTTCCTCAAGGATATCCTGTATAAACTCCCCTACCTTCATCCTTACTGCTTCTTCCAGTACTTCATAAGTTACTCTTGATTTACCTGCCTTCTTATCGGTATTCTTTCCCAGGGGTGGCGTCTCCCTTCTTTTTTTGAAAATTTGGCTATGAATAGGATACGCCGCCTCTCTCAACTTTTACACTCTTTTTGATATTATCCCGACTTCTTTCAGCTTGTTTATCGTTTCTTCTTTATTAGGGAGAAGAATCTGAAAGTTTCCCCCGCCTGCATAAAGAATGTTCACAAGGGTCTGGCCAAGAGTTTAAGTTATATAATTTGCGGTAACAATTGGTAGAATGGTTAAAAACATTGACCTTCCACGAAGTATCCTTCCAACTCCCTTT
>PSLL01000023.1:20225-40622 GCA_040289575.1 Candidatus Dadabacteria bacterium
ACAGTTTGTAGATAAACTTCTGTATTCCCGATATGTCCCCTTCTGCAACCAGAAATTCATGATCTTTGGATTTTTCGGGAAGCTCGCCCTCCTCATAAAGGTCATATAGGCAAGACGCAATAGCCGCCGTGGTTCTTGAGTGGTCGAAAAGGGAGATATCGTCATCTACTTCATTTTTCGCATTTGTATAACTGGGAACACACTAAGTGTGCTTCATAAGCAGATAATAAAGTCCATTTAGAAAAAGATCGAAATTAAGACCGAGTTCAATGGTGTTTTATCCCTTAATTTTTCAAAATCCTTTATAAAGCCATTCCAGAGGGTTCTATATTCATCTTTATATTCGTCGATAACTCCGGTTCCTTGAAGTGGCTTGATCTCGCTTTTTTTCTTGGGAAAGACGATCTTGCTAAGAGCAAGAGGAGCTAAGGTGTGAAAATACGGTTCATTAATTTTTGACTCTCCCTTTAGGGAGATTTTATTGAATATCGAAGAAAGTCTTCTTTTAATGTAATCGTCTTTATCTCCTCTTGCGGTTTCTTCCCTTTCTCCCGAAGAGATATGGTCGGCAACTCGAATCAATTTATGCAAGGCGGAAGCAGGTTTGTGGTGAAAAGAAGCTAGATTTTGAGGATTGAAGTCGAAGGTAACCTCTCCTATAACTTTTTCTTTTAATTCATCAGTGAAATATTTAAAAAACTCATCGGTCCAAAGAACATGGAGGTGAGTTGAGAAGTTATCTTTTGGGTCTCTTGGACAAATATCACCTTCCCTATATCATGAAGTAGCGCCCCGATAACTATAGCCCTCTTTTTAGAATCCATCCTTAGAATTCCCCCACTTATTTATACAAACTTTCACCGTGATATGTCAACTACCTTTGATTTAAGTAGATAAAAATCTTCCAAAATACACTATCTAAAAGTCTAAATACCACGCATCAGACCGCAATGAATTGCAACATTGCAGAAATATTGCCGGACTCTAGGGGATGGTTCATATACCTATTAGGCTATTAGAAGCTATCTCGAAGGTACTCCGAGGGTTATTCTGAATTAAAGCGAGGCAACTGGAGAATCCCATTTTAACGACTCACAAATAGATGAGGTGCTTCGCTGGGTCTACACTGGGCGCGGTGAATTGCTCAAAATGACAAACTAATTTTGAGGTGACTTCTAGTTTTGAGTCTATGGTAAACTAAATTTGATGAAAAAGGTAATTAAAAATTGGATTCATATTCCCGGCATTCATTGTGGCTCTACGGCTCTAAGGGATGTGGTTGCTTATTACAGATACAGTCTCTCAGAGGCGATGTGCTTTGGACTCGGCGGAGGGCTAGGGTTCTTCTACACAAAAGGAGAAAATTTAAGCCCCTCAAGGATAATACACCTTCGGGGCCCCGGGATGGAGCCGAATTTCTTTAGCCTAATTGATAAGCCCACATCATGGAAATATGAGTCGGATGAGGATAAGGCGTTTCAGGTTTTAAAAGACTGGATAGATAGAGATGTCCCTGTCTTAATACAGACGGATATTTATTATCTGGACTACTATAAGTCCTCTACGTACTTTCCGGGGCATATCGTCTCTGTTTGGGGGTATGACGATGAAACAGAGAGGGTTTTTCTTGGGGATACGGGATTTGAAGGGTTGCAAGCTGTTCCTTATGATGACTTTAAAAAGGGGAGGGTCTCTAAAGCCCCTCCATTTCCGCTTAACAACAACTGGTTTGAGGTAAATCTTAAAAAGCCCATTCCGCCCCTATCAGAGATTATTCCTGAAGCCATTCATAGAAATGCGAGATTCATGATTGAGGGCACAAGGAGCGCAAGAGGAGAGTCCAGTGTGAAAATGATAAAGCTCTGGGCGGAAGAACTTCCGACATGGGCGGATGCTCCCGACTGGAGGTGGTGCGTGAGGTTTGCGTATCAGGTAATAGAGAGAAGAGGAACGGGCGGCGGCGGATTTAGATGGATCTACAGGGATTTTCTAAGGGAGGCAGAGAAAATAGTCCCCGCATTAAAAGGGTTCAAGCTCTCTGAGAAAATGGATTTAATCGGAAGAAAGTGGAGTGAGTTATCCATGATTCTAAAGCAGATAAGCGAGAGTGAAAGGGACGAGGACCTCTTTAGGAAAGCTGCAGGGAGGGCAAGGGATTTGGGCGAGATTGAAGAGGAGTTTTATAGAACCGCAATTGAGGTTGTATAATGAAACTCATTCTCTTTGATCTTGACGGAACTATCCTTCTCTCAGGCGGTGCAGGGGCAAGGGCAGTATGCCGCGCCTGTAAAAAGATTTACGGAATTGAAAACGCCATGGACGGAATAAAGCCGGATGGAAAAACGGATATTACAATCCTCAGAGAAATATTCAAAGCAATGGAGAAGGATTTTTTACTCGAGGAGATAGACGGCCTCTTTAGTGAGTATCTCATTTTTCTTAAAGACGAGGTGGCAAATTCCCATGATTATAGGGTAATGCCCGGAATCCCAGAGCTCATAAAAGCCCTTTCAAAAAGAGAAGATATAATCCTCGGAATTGCTACGGGCAATATTAAAGAGGCGGCATTGATAAAGCTCGGGCGCTCCGGGCTTGGCCATTATTTTAGATTCGGGGGCTTCGGCTCAGATTTTGAGGATAGAGAGGAAATAATTCGGATTGCCATAGAAAGGGGGAAAGGGTTTCTCAATAAAGAGAATGGCTTTGATGGGATTTTTGTAATCGGGGATACACCGCTTGATATAATTGCTGCAAGGGTGGTGGGGGTAAAGGCAGTTGCTGTGGCTACGGGGTCTTATTCCATTAGTGATTTGAAGGAGTATAACCCCGATTATCTTTTTGAAAATTTCTCCGATCTTGAGAGTGTGTTAAAGATATTTTAAGATAAATGACAAAGGTTCGCTAATTTTAATCAAATTACCCGTCTTAAAACCGAACTCAGTCTTTCATAATCGTCTTTAAAGATACGCGTAAGGCTCTTTCCCATCCTTACTATGTAGTTCCTCTCAAATCCCCTTGCGCTTTGGGCATAACGTAGAGATGAGATAATGAGCTCATCTACGGGGATGTTGGGCGATGAGATGATGGTTCTTAGGAAAAAGTCCTCCGATGTGAGCCTCTCCACCTCATCTTTTGTACATTCATATACAAACGAGTGGATCGGTGGTGGAAGGGGAGGGAGGGAAAACCTCATCTTCTCCTCTTCGGAATATGCGATAATTAGGGCGTGAAACTCGGTTTTTAGGAGTTCGAATATCTGTGGCTGCTCACGG
The DNA here is from genome assembly GCA_040289575.1 of Candidatus Dadabacteria bacterium. Classification (GTDB taxonomy): domain Bacteria; phylum Desulfobacterota_D; class UBA1144; order Nemesobacterales; family CSP1-2; genus PSLL01. The sequence continues at coordinate 23,498 of PSLL01000023.1, forward strand.
CGTAACTCCTCAATTGTCATCCCATATGCCATGGGTTTCCTTCCCGGCTCTTTGCTCTCTGTGAGGATCTCATAAACCAGTCCATAGACCACCGGCTCTGAATCGGTCTTTACAAAATATCCAAAAGGCGGCGACTCGCCCACGTTTTGGGAACGGGCAACAAGCCCCTTTGTGCTTGATTCTATCACTTCGCCAACGTGACTCATTAAACCCCCGGACTCATCTTAGATAGGCCTTTTCTTGAAACAGTCACTTTGAAATCGGACTTAATCAGTGCCTCCCTTATGAGTTCAAAAAAGAAGTCCCTATCTTTCCCCTTTACTACTGCCTGTTCATGGGCTTCGATTAGGGCGACTGGATAACCGTTGCCCTTTTTTGCCTGGTCGAAAATAACCGCATGGACGAGGTCTAAAAGCCCTTTATCCTCAGCCACCCACATTGGGATCTCCACCCTTGCAATCTCTTCGCCTGTGTTTAGATAGAAAAAGTATATACTGTGGTCTCTATACTCCTCAAGAATTCTTGAGGATGACTTAAATAAGGATGATCTTTCGCCGGGACCTAGGACCCTTGAGAATAGAACCCTATCTGTTATGCCTTCAATCGGAGCGCATGGAAGCTGAGTCAGATGTGTATATGGGCACTGATTACAATAGCTTACCTCCTCTGGACAAAGCCCAACACGAAGGGCATTTACTATATCCGTGCCTCCGGGGAAGCTGATATATCCAGCAAGTGGGGTTCTCAGGCCCTTTAGTCTATCCATTATACGGATAAAAGGGCTCATAATCTCACTTTTGAAATCGTCGGGCGTTCCCTCAAGCCTCCAGAGGATAAGGGTCCCGTCGGAGATGGCTATAATATTTTCTCTATTTTGGTGTTCCTCTGCGAGTCTGAGGATCTCTTCAAACTCCATTAGGCATCTTTTTTCAGAAATCACAGCGGCATCGGCCGGGATTCTTCTTCCGTCCCATGTGGTAAACCTGTCTTCATCCCTGAAGAAGAATTTGGGATATGAGTTGAGATGCGCCCTTCCGCCCGTTCCGTATTGTAGAACAACAGAGCCGATGTTAATTAAATAACACGAAAGTGCCTCGTGTCTGTCGGGAAAGATCTGAGACCCGTCTGAAGAGAGAACCGTGTAGTTTGAAGGGCGAGGAGGAAGCGGATATGTGACATCAAATGAGCCGAGTATACGCGGCAAAAGCCAAGAGGTCTTGCTGAGTTTTAGCTTTTCGGAGAGCCTTTCCCAATCATTTGCCCTGAGTTTAAATTCACTCCGGGCAAGGTTTATCCTTTCTAAAAATTCCCCTTCTAATCTCCTCTTTTCCTCAATCATATTATTCACTTGAGGCTTTAAGAAGGGGAAGTTGAGCATCTCGATGGGAAAGATAACACGGCTTTTTTATGTATGCAAGGATTTTAATACAAGCCGAGGTGGCAATCACAGGATTTGATTTATACTAACCTAATGAATTGCCCTCTATTTGTGTCATAGTTGCCCGGGTGTCCTTATTGCTTTTTTGGACGCACTAGCCTAAATGCTCCCGTACCCCCGTTTGTATCTATCTTGGGTAGCGTCAGTGTAAACCTGCATCCGCCGAGCACAGGACAGTTGATATTAGCATCTGCTACTGTCTGACCGGTAATGAAATTTACTATACCAGTGGGATTATAACCCAGTCCATTTACAGTGATAGTTGTGGTATGGGAGTTGTTGTAATCAGTGTTGATGAGAAGTATATATCCCTCTTCGTTGTGTTCACGTGTAGAGATCTCAAAGTTTGGATCGGAGCTTACAGCTGTCCAACTTGTCCACCATTTCTCTTTAATTAGAGGCATAAGTGCGTCAATGTCCCTACGAACCGGGGCAAATGAGTTCCAGACATCCCCGTTTGCTACGGAGGTGTCACCGTTAATGTTACAGGTCTGAGATGTATCATTGGCACACTTGCAGTTTCCGGAGCCGTTTAGGTCAATTAGGTTGATAAGACACCGTTGATTTCCTGGAAACAATGGGTCTGCGAAGTATGTAACAGCATGCGCCCCATTCATAATGGACTTCCATACATGGTGCCGCCAATCTCTGCCCCAATATACACCAAATGTAAAGACGGGGCCTCCCTGAGGTTTTTCTATCCCTTCGAGGTTGTTTATCAGGATTACAGTGTCATACCAGTAATCAGCATAAGAATCCACTGTGTCATTATAAGCCCTTACTGCATTTGTAGAGCCTAGGTTCATAAATATTGGATAGAGGTATTTTCCCGTAGAGGGGTTGAAGTTAACGGACTCGATCTTTTTGTACAAGGTCCTCCATTGAGACAGGTACTCTCTACTTTCATTATCATAGTAAAAATAGAAATTATATGCACTGTTCTTATAATTGAGATAATTTTTTATGTCCTTGTCATTCCAGTAATTTATAAAGTGTTTACACGTTGCCCCAATATCACAATCGTCATCGGTCCAGCAGTTTTGCCAATTGAGATGGTTTGAGCATCTAAAGGTCATATAGTATCCAATATCCATAGCTACCATAAGACCATCGGGATTAAGATCACATTTCGCTGCTGCCGCTCTGTCCATAAAGTTTGTTGCCCTACCTATTATGTTTCTGTGCATTAAGTTAAATCCGGCATTGCAATAATTTACCCAATCAAATCCATCCGTTCTTTGGTGGATTGCATAGGGGAAGAACTGAACCCAGTTGTCGGATTTACTACAGGTATCCCCTTTGCCCTGGCTTGAGCAATCACTATCTTTTATGCAGAGTGTATGAATGTCGCCAGAACAGGTATGTTTATTTATATAGAAATTCCCGAGTTCATCAATCTTTACCCTCTCGAATTGCTTTAAGACCCTCTTGGTTGAAGGAGGTTTTCTAAATCCCAGCTTACCGCGTCCAAAATAGACATCGTCGATCCAGACATTGCCTCCGTTGTTTCCCTCGTATTGGGTGTAATAACGGCTGAAGTTGAATGTGACTTTACACTCATTGGGTGCCATTTTAATAGGCATCGTTGTCCATTCTTCCCACTCATTCAGATGTGCGACATTGACCCATTCATTGGTCTTGGTAGGGTTAACGATATTCCCTTCTGAGCTATAGGTTACTACAGTCATTAGACCGTAGCCGTCCGGGTTATCGGATTTAATATAGCCGGAAAATATATATGTGCCTGAACAATCTCCGGAGCCAAGTGTGATTGTGTCACTCCACACTTCAAGTGCCCTGTTCCCTCCTATGGACATCCTCACGGAACCGCTTCCATCTGCTAAGTGCGTAACTGTTGAATCACAGGAGCCCCCATTGCCGTAATGCCAGAATCTGCCGGAGCATGAAAAATTAGGGTTTGGCAAAAGATTGGATTGCATAGAGTGGGCATATAGGATACCATGAGAGCTCGCATTAGGGGGAAAATTAGGTTCAGGTGTAGGAGCCGGGGTAGGCAGAAGGGAGGAGTCCTCAAGGCTTGAACTGCGCTGACAACCAAATAGGTAGATGCATGTTACAGCGATGACAATTGCGAAAAAGCCGATTGGGTTTTTAGTTCTATTTATGGTCGGTCGCCTTTTCATTTTCTTGCTCCTTCCTCGATCGGTCTAAGCAAACGCATTTTTAATAGAATTTAAAAATGTGTCTTCAGATATGGATATGATTCTATATCAATAAGATTTAAGATTAAACACAAAATGAATTTGGATCAGAAAATATATTGAGGGTAGAAAGTAGACATCTACTGCTTTCAAGGAGGAGGGATTCATAGATCATGCTAAACGCGGAGTTAATTAAAGAAATAGAAAAAGCGGGCTTCTCAGGAACTTGAAGAAGCCCGCTTTTTCTATTTTCAAAATGGATTTTCTAAAAGTCTCCCATACCGCCCATACCGCCTGGGGGCATAGCGCCGGGTCCGATGTCTTCTTTCTTTTTCGGTTTTTCGGCGACAAGTGCCTCTGTTGTAAGGAGAAGCCCCGATACACTAGCGGCGTTCTGTAATGCAAACCTCACAACCTTTGTCGGGTCCACTATACCTGCCTCAACTAAATCACAATACTCTAGCCTCGCTGCATCAAACCCATAATTTCCTTTTCCCTCCTTCACCTTCTCTACTACTATTGACCCATCCCATCCAGCATTACTCGCTATCTCCCTTAGTGGATCTTCGAGCACTTTCTTTACGATATTTATACCTGCCTTCTCCTCTTCATCACTTATCTCAAGTGTGTTTAATGCCTTAATAGCCCTAATGAATGCTACCCCTCCTCCGGGCACTATTCCCTCCTCCACTGCCGCCCTTGTCGCATGCAGTGCATCCTCTACCCTCGCCTTCTTCTCTTTCATCTCAGCCTCTGTTGCTGCTCCTACCCTTACTACCGCCACTCCCCCTGCAAGCTTTGCCAACCTCTCTTGCAGCTTCTCCCTGTCATACTCACTTGTGGTCTCCTCAATCTGAGCCTTTATCTGTCTTATCCTCCCCTCTATCTCTGCCCTCTTGCCTGCTCCACTGACTATTGTAGTGTTGTCCTTGTCTATTATTACCCTCTTTGCCCTGCCTAAATCCTTTAGTGTGGCATTCTCCAACTTCATCCCGGCCTCTTCCGCTATCACCCTTCCACCTGTCAGTATCGCTATGTCCTCCAACATCGCCTTCCTCCGGTCCCCAAACCCTGGAGCTTTGACTGCTGCACACTTAAGTGTACCCCTTATCTTGTTCACTACCAGTGTTGCCAATGCCTCACCCTCTACATCCTCCGCTATTACCAATATCGGCTTCCCACTCCTTGCTACCTCCTCAAGCAACGGTATCAAATCCTTCATACCTGATATCTTCTTGTCATGTAAAAGTATGTATGGCTCATCCAACTCCACTTCCATCTTCTCTGGATTTGTGACAAAATATGGACTCAAATAGCCCCTGTCAAACTGCATCCCCTCTACCACCTCCATCGTAGTCTCTAGACTCTTGCCCTCTTCCACTGTGATTACTCCATCCTTTCCCACCTTCTCCATTGCATCCGCTATTATATTCCCTATTGTCTCATCCCCATTTGCTGAGACCGTTGCTACTGAGGCTATCTCCTTCCTGCCCTTTATCTGTTTGCTCAGCCTCTTTATCTCCTCTACCACAGCATCTACCGCCTTGTCTATACCCCTCTTTAGCTTCATCGGATCATGACCCGCTGCCACAAGCTTTATACCTTCACGGAATATTGCCTGTGCAAGCACAGTAGCCGTAGTGGTGCCGTCTCCTGCCACATCGCTTGTCCTTGATGCCACCTCTTTTACCATCTGTGCCCCCATATTCTCAAATTTGTCCTCTAGTTCTATCTCCTTTGCCACGGTCACACCATCTTTTGTCACCACAGGGGCACCAAATGTCTTCTCTATAAGAACATTTCTCCCCCTCGGACCCAATGTAGCTTTTACTGCATTCGCCAGTACGTTTACACCCCTTAAAACTGATTCCCTTGCGGTGGAACTAAATGCAATTTGTTTAGCCGCCATTTCATTAACACCTCCCTTAATCTTTGCAAAAAATTTTATCCTTCTATTACAGCCAAGACCTCATTTTCATCGAGGATTATATACTCTTCACCCTCGAGCTTAATCTCTGTTCCTCCATACTTTCCAAAAAGAACCCTATCTCCCGCCTTTACCTCTAGAGGAATAACCTTTCCATCTTCGAGAATCCGACCCGTACCTACTGCAACTACCTTCCCCTCCTGTGGCTTTTCCTTAACAGTATCGGGAATGATGATCCCGCCTTTGGTCGTTTGGGCTGCATCCACCCTTTTGATTAGAATCTTATCGTGAAGCGGTCTTACATTCATACGACTTACCTCCTGGGTTGGGATATATAATTGGGATTAGCACTCTCATAGATAGAGTGCTAAAAATAAAATATACATCGGCTCTTTAACTGTCAAGAGTCGCTCTTATCTTAAACGAATTATAAGCAGGTTGCCCTTATATGTACTTTCTACTTCTGTACCCATCTACCGTCGGGGAGCTGAATCCACCAGCCCGGCTCGGCTTTCTCCCTTCTTACAGCGGCAAACTGCTCGGCAGCCTGTGGAATCAGACGGTTAATATTGTCGGATGTAGGCTCAATTTTATTAATCTTCACTATTGCCGTAGCCATTCCCCTGATTATAATCTGCCTGTCTGCATTTTCCGCATTAAAAGCCGCCTTCTCCTCCGCTGTGAGATCTCCTCTTTGTACAAGGAGCCCCTTATTTCCCTCCCCAACCTTTCCCTGGGAGCGCATACTGTTTAAAATCCCAAGCCGAGGGCCCATACGGCGAAAGGCTTCAACTACCTCAGGCATACTACGAATCTCATTTGCAATCTCCCCGGAAAGATCGCCCTGCGCAAATGCAGAAGGGGTTATACTAATCGAGAACCTCCTCCTTAGAGCAATTATCCTACTCGACTTAATCCGCGGCTCTTTAGGGTAGATTCTAAGGCTTTGAGGTTCTACACTAGGATTTCCCTCTTTAGGGGTCTTCTGGGATCCTGGTGATTTTTCCTGTGGAGGCTTTACCAATTCTTCTTCTAAATTCTTATAGGCCTCTTTTACTTCCTCTGCCGGGAAATAAACATTAACCGTTACAACCGCACATGATAAGAGATAAACAAGTCCCGTTAGGATCAGCATTTGAAAAGCCGTTCTTCCCATGTTTGTGTTCACCTCTATTTATTTTCAAACTCGATTTTAAGCCTCCCTTCGCTTGCCCTCTTTGCCGTCTCCCTAATTACCGAAAGGAGATGGGCTACGGATATAGAATTCCTTTTTGAATCTACACGGATAATCAAGTCCTTTACGCCGAGTATGGTATGCGATATCTCGAGTTCCTTGAATGTGATAATGCCGCTTCTTATGTAGCCGTATATACGTCCTTTATCATATTTGCGTGATGAGCGAAGCAGGAGTTTCTCTCTTACGCCGAGTTGTGTGAGAAGCGCCCTTCCAATTGTTTTCGGCTCCTTTTTCGATTTTATAGGCCAGAAATTAAAGGCGCCGTCGATTGTGCCGAGCTTTCCCCCTATGTTGCTCAACCAACCGACTCCATCTATTCTTCCCGTAATATAATCCCTTGTAGAAGGAATACTGTCTGAAGCCTCTTTCAGGCTTAGGTCTTTGAACAGAAATGAAAAATCATATCTGCGCTTCTCCCCCTTACCGTCAAACTCGAATAGACCCGTACCGAATACACTGCCGTCATAGAGTTTAGACTGAAATCGCTTCAGATTGAGTTTGTTCCTGCCCACATCAAGCGCAAATTCTATATCCTCAAGCCTCAGAAATCCATACTCAATCTCCCCGATTCTTAAGATGTCATCCCCCCCTTCAGATTTATCCAGAGTCAAAGCGTCAAGAAATGACTCAAATGTCTTTTCATCCGGTCTTGAGCGCCCAATTATAGAGAAACCCAAATGGTTCTTTAGACCGCTTTCATCTTCTATTAGGTGAATTGTTCCGTTTATGTCTTTAATCAAAAAATGGACTCCGGATGAGAGATTCCCATCAAATGAGGCGTTTTTAAGGGATAATCTTCCGTGCCAGAGCACTTCCCCTTTATTGGTAATGTCAAGAACTAGGTTTAAACTCGTATTTCCTCTAATCTCAGCCCCTCTCAGCGCTTCTGGAAGAATTGGGGATAAAATACCCTTTATAGAGGCCAGCAGAGATTCTGGTAAATCAATCCGAAGCCTTCTAACAGTATCTAGAGAATTCTCCAACCTGCCTATAAACCTAATAATCTCACCACTCCCATTTTCTATAAACCCGTCTTCTAAGACAATAGTTTCACCAACTGTTTTAATCCTCATACGACCGCTGAGTAAGTTGACCGCGCTATATTGTCCTAATTTTAAACCAGCGTTAACTTCCCCCTCCCCCTGCGGAAGAAGGCCCTTTTTAAATTCCCCTCCAAATCTGAAATTCAATGCCCTTAATGAAATAACCTTATTAAGATTGATATTCTTAATCTCAATCTCAGAAGAGATAAAAGCGGGAGATACCGTTTTAATCCGTATATTGCCCTCCAAATCCCCGCTGAGGAACCTGCCGGAGATATTCTTCACATCAATTCCGCTCCTATTAGGGCTTATATGGAAGGACATATCTTTTAATCGCGATTTAAGGATATAGGCTTCACCAATAGATATGCTTCCATCCCATATCGGCTCCCTGCCGTCACGGACGTTAAATCTAAATTCCCCACTTATCCCCTCTGACTTCACTCCGTTATCGAATCCGGAGAAAGTTCCCCGAGTGAATGTGAGTATATATGCCTTCTTTTCCCTAAATAGGATGTTGAGATTTTCCGTTTTTAATTCTCCATAATCCCCCACAGCTACATTTAGGTTTGTGAGATTTAGTAAATCATCACCGAATCTAAAGTCGAAAAAAACTATAGGAAAGGAGACATCTTTGTATATCCCTCCTTTTCCATCTAATCTTCCCCAAACACCTATTTTTTTATTCTTCCATATATGAATTTCAGTTTGAAACTCCCTCATGTAGATCCCTTCGCCAGACATATTAAACTGGGAACCATATGAATTTATATCCAGTGTCCAATAATTATCCCTCCCTAGATTAAATTCCAATACGGTTGCGTGTCCTCTATGCACTGCGGCCTTATTAAATGAGAGATTCTCATAAGATAAGCCTTTGCTACTCAATACAATTCCATCTTCCGAAGGGATAAATTGAACATTTCCAGAAATCCCGTTTACATCCAGATTTCCTATTTTAAGTCTCCTCAAAGAAAAATTCCCTTGAGCAAGAAAAGCCTCAGGCACGTGACCTCCGAGGCATTGTTTGAAATTAAAATCGCCTTTGAGTCTGATAATCTGAAGGCCGCTACTTTTGTCATTGACATTAACACCTATCAAAGATACATCTCCCCCCAGATATATATTCTTATCTCTTACCGAGCCGGTAATTTTTAGATTACTGGGTTCGGCATCCCCAGAAAATTCAGCGGAAGAAAGGCCAGGAAACCAACTCGTTATGTCCTCAAGCCGTATGGTTTTTGCTTCCCCCCTAATATTAAAAATCGCTTCTTTTGTGAGCCTTTTGACATCTCCGGCAAATGAAGTATGGATTAGCCCATTTAAATCTAAATTCAGAGAATTCACAAAAACCGCGTCTTTTAATCCGTCGTATGTTAGGTCATAATTGATTTTTACGGAAAAGGGTGAATTCTTCTCATTCTTAGATTTTGCCGATTCAAAATTAATTACTCCTTGAGATGCAATCCCGCTCGAAATCTGAAATCTTGAATATAAAAAGACGTCCACTTCATTAGGTAAGAAAGAGACATTGGAAAATGACTGCGTATTTAGTTGAGGGAGATTTATCCTCAATTCTCCTGTCGGCTTATCCAAAAATGGTCTGATTTTCCCTTGTATCTCCATTTGATTGCTTTTCACATCTATCAATCCAGAAAGATTTACACCCCCTTTTTCACCCAGACCGGCGTCTCTTAGGTCGGCCTCTATTTTTTTTATGTGAATTGGGACTTGGGAAACAAACTCAACCCGGGCATCGGTTATTATTAACCTTTCAATCTCAAACAGAACATATTTCTCCTTTTTCTCATTGCTCCCAGCTGCCTCTTTCTTAATCAATTTCGCCAGATTATTAAACCTTCCCCGTGTAAGATAAATAGATGAGTTATCAACGATTATTTCCCGAATCTTTATTTTCCGACTGATAAGAGAAGATATAATCTCGGGCCTGACGACCATGTTTTTAACCTTCAGTATTGGATTTGTGGGATTAAGCCGGTCAAAAATTTCTACATCGCTCCCTATAAGTCCGGAGAAGAGATTAAACACTATATCACCGATTTTAACCTTATAGCCCGCATCCCTTGAAGCCTCTTCTATATAACGGCGTATCTCACCGGGAATAATCACATTCGACAAAATGAGGATTGAGACAAGAATGAGAAACACAAAACCCGTCGATATAAAGGCGGGGATTCCGACAAACCTACTTTTAGGAAATGACATCTAGTAAATATTATATTGAAAATCGCCCGATTAGTAGGGAAATCCTTTTAGGATTTGAGTCCTGTGTCCTTTCCATTTAGATAACCGCTCAGGGGTTATGTCTATTACAGATGCAACTTGAAAACCCAGCCCCTCAAGGCTAGACTTAAAAAATTAATGATTGAATATGACGAGGGGATTCATATAAGGGGAACGGACCTCTGGTTTGATTCAAAAAAGAGGGTTCAACTCTCCTTTCTTTCAAATGCAAATGTAAACCACTTTGTTCCGCATGAAAAGGTAATTGCCACCCCTCAAACGTTAAAGCTCTTGGGTGATAGGATTAAAAATTCTGTTGTCCTTGCCTGCCCATTCAACCGTCCCTTTACGCTCGGCAAGGTCCAGGTGGAGCTTATTCCAGCCGGATATATCCTAGGCTCCTCTCAAATAGTTGCAGAGATTGATGGAAAAAGAATCATATATACCGGGGATTTTAAACTGAGGCACGCAGAAACGGCGGAGACGGCGGAGGTAAAGCGATGCGATATACTCATTATGAAATGCACATACGGTCTTCCAAAATACGCCTTTCCTTCCCCGGAGGGCGTAATTGACTCGCTCTTAGTTTTTATAGACGAATCCCTTTCTTCAGGAGCCACGCCTGTGCTCCTCGTTGAGGTTCTTGGAAAAGCCGAGGACATCGCTAAGGTTCTAGGGGACAGGGGTTATAAGCTCAGCGTCCATAGGTCAATTTATAAGTTTATTAAGATTTATGAGGAATTCGGAATCGGTTTTTCAAACTACGAGAGGTTCAGACCAAGGGAACTGAAAGACCGGGTTCTCCTTGTGCCTATATATCTTAGGGGTTCGGATATTGTAGAGAAAATAGAGAGAAAGAGAATCGGAGCCGTCATGGGATGGGCTGTGGATAAGGTGTTTGTAAAATCTGTATTTGGGGCGGATGAAGCCTTTCCTCTTAGCAGTCACGCAGGATACGAAGAATTAATCCAGATTGTAGAGATATCACGACCCAATGAGGTATATTTAATTGGTGGCTTCAGCGTCGAATTCGCAAGAACCCTACAGAAAAGGGGGTTCAATGCAAAGCCCCTTGAGACGCCTTCACAACTGAAGCTTTTTTAATGATTTTATTTTGCTCTGTTGCAAGGATAATATATAACACGATAGATGGGGTTTTCTAACCTCTTTAGATTCTATACCAAAATGTAGTGCTCTTTCAGCGAACGGGCTTAAATAGGGCTTATGAGGGCATCAGTCCCTACAATAAGATGCTTGCAACAGAGCAATTTTATTTAGCTAAGAATTGACGCAAATGAGATAATCAGAATACAGAATAAAATGGAACACTTATTTAACTCCTGTATTCTGTTTCTTATATTCGTGTTCATTCGTGGCTAATTTACTTCCTCAGGAGGAATAAAATGCCTGTAAAAACCATAAGCCTGAGACTGCAAACAAAGGGGGAAACGGATTTAATAGATATAACCCGAATGGTAGAAAGCTCGGTAAGGAATTCCGGAATCTCTTCCGGAATAGTTACGGTATTTGTCCCAGGCTCCACCGCTGGGGTTACGACAATTGAATACGAAAGCGGAGCACTAATGGATTTCCAAAGAGCCGTAGAGAGGATTGTGCCCAAGAACATTCACTACGACCACGATGCAAGATGGGGGGATGGAAACGGATACTCTCATATAAGAGCTGCTCTCCTTGGAGCCTCCCTTACGGTTCCCTTCTCATCATCAAGGCTCCTTCTCGGAACGTGGCAGCAGATCGTGCTCGTTGATTTTGATAATAGACCGAGAAAAAGGGAACTAACCCTTCAGATTATGGGTGAGTGAGTATAGTAAGCCGGCGAATGAGTTCGGCAGACTACAAAAAATGACACTAAATTTAGAGGAGGTTTAGCGATGAATGTAAAACAGCTTTTTGACCTCACGGATCAGGTGGCTATAGTCACAGGCGGATATACAGGAATCGGGAGGCAGATATCAGAGGGCCTTGCCGAAGCTGGAGCAAATGTGGTCATTTGTGCGAGAAATTTTGATGAATGTGTCAAGGCGGCGGAGGAGATCAAGAAAAACACAGGGGTTAAAACCCTTGCCCTAAAGTGCGATGTTTCAAACCCCAATGATGTTGAATCCGTAGTAAAAGAATCGCTCAGTAGATTCGGTAAAATCGACATACTCGTCAATAATGCCGGGATAGCTATGGGTGGGCTTCCAGAAGATACAGATATAAAGGATTGGGACAGCGTGATTAAAGTAAATCTAACCGGCACCTTTATTTGCTGTAAGGAGGTAGGAAGGTTTATGATTAAATCAAGAAGGGGGAAGATTATTAATCTAGCGTCAATTATGGGATTTCAAACCACCGAGTTGGTAAGCGCACCCGCTTATGTGGCGACCAAAGGAGCAATCGTTGCTCTTACCCGGGAACTCGCTGTCAGGTGGATTCGCCACAATATAAATGTGAATGCAATTGCTCCCGGGTGGTTTCCAACACAAATGACAGACCCTGTTCTTAGCCCCGATAAGATGGGCAAGGGAGACGAGATGCTGCGCTCCATCCCGGCAAGAAGATTCGGAGGGGAATATGACCTAAAGGGGGTTACGGTTCTTCTCGCCTCCTCAGCCTCGGATTACATCGTAGGGCAGACCATAACTGTAGACGGAGGCACTTTGGCAAGATATTGAAGTTTCTAGATTAGACCTATAGATTCAGACAAATTTCACGGAAAATTCCCGTTTATACCTCATATTTAAATTGATTATAAGCGGCGTAATAGCCTCTATCATCATCGAGGACTCAAGCGGTCCGGCATCGAGCACCTTCAAATCCGGTATTTCTTCGGTGATTCTTTTTACCTCGTCCTTTGCGTCTTTATCATCCCCGCATATCACAACATCATAGTTAAGGACATGGTCTATTTCCCTTAACGCCTTTGCAGGGAGGTTGTGGTAGGCAGAGACCAGTTTTACAGTCTCTGGCAAAGTCTCCTTTATCTCAAGTGCGGCAGAGCCTTGAGGAGGAGGGGAATAGACAAAAATCTTTCCCTTTTTAACCATCGGAACTACAGGAGAGATCACGATTTGGTTATTAAAGCTATCCCGAATTTGATGGATGGTTGAGGCCGCATACTCAAAGGGTATACTTATTACGACCACCTCAGCCGCACGGGCAGCCTCGGCATTAACCAGACCCTCTATGTGTGAATTAACACCGAGTTTAGAGAGTACCCCCCTATATTCCGATGCTATTCCCTTTGCCTTCTCATCGCTTCTTGAGCCTATGAAAATCTCATGTCCTATCTTTGACCAGCGAAGCACTAGCCCTTCGGCAATGTCGCCTGTACCGCCTAAAAGAGCAATTCTCATAATTCATCTCTCCGATTTTGGTTTGAGCTTTCATTATCTAATTAATTTCCAGTCAGGTCAAGTCCTCTTGGGATTCTATATCGAATACATCGTCTATTCTTCCGTCTCTTATAAGCCTCTCATCTACAAGGATTTCATAAGAATCGGCATAAAACACATCCCCACAGCACCGAAATTGGGGAAGGTAGAATCTGTCGGTATCGAGAACCCGGTCAAAATACTCCCTCGTTCCCTCAAAAACGGTCTCTTTATAACTCGCCTCGCATTTAGGACAAACCTTTTTAAAAATGAGTTTAATCATCCTCATATATACCCCAACCTTAAAGAATGTCTGAGATGCCGGCAGTTCAGAGAGCCTCTAACTCGAAGCCCTAACGTTTATAGCCCTGGGTCCACGCTTATCCTTCTCCACATCAAATTCCACAGAGTCCCCCTCCTTTAAGCTCTTAAAATCAATCCCCTGAAGGCCCGTAATATGAAAGAAGAGCTCTCTCCCATCCTCTGCCTTTATAAATCCATAGCCCTTGTCTTCCATTACCTTCTTTATTTTCCCCTTAGGCATGTGCCCCTCCTCTTATTAGTTTCATCCATCTCCCCCCTTCTACTACCTTGTCCTTCCTTTCCCGTCATGTGCTTTTCCAGACCAGGGCGCGGTAAATCTTTTACAGTAGTGATATAGAGTCCTGTATTTTTCCCTCTCCGCCTGTGTATTATTAAGCCGCATATAGCACTCAAAACAGGCTATCTTGCCATCAATGTGTCTATCTCGAAAACTCCCCTCCGGGACTGGAGCCTCACAGAAACGGCATTTCTCCAATTTCATCTCTTACCTCTCTCTATTAAGATTGCTGACTTCGTTTTTAACAGGAATTTTAAACTCCCCTAGAATTGCTTCCCCATCGCATGGTTGTAAGGTATATGGAAGTCGGTGTTTTCTTGATGCCCAAATGCACTCTAGTTGAGTTCCCACATTCCCTCAAGGACCGAAATATAAACATAATTATTATATTATGAATTATTTCGGTCAATAACTCAATCCCTATTTATTTTTCAGTTAGGGTCGTCTTAGTAAATTGTGGGATAATACCATGCCCTAAGATTAACCGTTTGATAAATCAAAGCGTTCCAGTCTTTAATCTGAATCCAAACTCCCTCAGGCTCCCTACGAGAAACTGGTCTAAAAAAACAATTACCAAAAGAACTAAAATCGGGGATATGTCAATTCCGCCCAGAGGCGGTATAATCCTCTGCACATACCTGAGCACCGGATCTGTTGCCCTGTATAGAAAATTCACAATTGGGTTATATGGGTCGGGACTTACCCAAGAGATTATAGCCCTTGCAACGATAATCAGCATATAAACATTGAGTAATAGATGAATCACCTGTGCAAGCGCCATAATGAGGTTCCCAAGAACAGATATAGTCATCCTTTTTCCTCCTTGGATAGTTCTTTTGAACGCCTCGCCGCAGCCTCAACAGCCGAAATGATGATGCCCCTTAACCCGCGCACCTCAATCTCTTTTATTCCTTCAATTGTCGTTCCCGAGGGAGAAGAGACTTTATCCTTGAGTTCCGCAGGATGAATCCCCGTCTCGAGCAACACGCGAGCCGTGCCGTAGACAGTCTGAGCCGCGAGTCTCATTGCCATATCCCTCGGAAGACCCATCTTTACTCCGCCGTCTGTAAGAGCCTCAATAAAGATAGCAACAAAGGCCGGACCGCTTCCGCTAAGACCGGTGACGGCATCAAGAAGCCCTTCGCTCTCAACAATATACGTAATTCCCACAGAGTCAAAAATCCTCTTTATATCTTCTCTCTCTTCTTGAGTTACGGAAGGAACACAGTAGAGAGTCGATGTTCCCGCAAGCACAAGCGCAGGGGTGTTGGGCATCACACGAACTAATTTGATCCTTTTATCATCTCTCATTATAGAGGCTGTAGAAATCCCCGCCGCGACTGATATGAGAATCTTCTCAGAAGTCAAGTAATCGTTTATTTCATCCATAATCCTTCCGATTAAATTCGGCTTTACGGCAAGCACAATGAAATCAGAGAACCTCATAACCTCCGGATTCTTTTGAGTGACATTAACACCGTAGAGCGAGGACATAAGATTCAATCTCTCCTGTATGACATCGCTCATAATTATCCGGTCCTTCGTAAATAACCCAGATGAAAGAAGCCCTTTTACAAGGGCCTCAGCCATATTCCCCGCGCCTATAAAACCGATTTTTTTCATATACTTCTCCGATGTTACTATCCCCGATTAAATCGGGGATCGTTTGTGTCAATTCGTGGCTGAAAATATTGCTTTTAAACCCTCGGTCCAAAAATCGCCGTTCCAATCCTTACAATCGTCGCCCCTTCTTCAATTGCGACCTCAAAATCCCCGCTCATTCCCATAGAAAGCTCTCTGAGTTTTGGAAATCTCTCTTGAAGTCTATCCCTTAATTCCCTTAATCTTCTGAAATACGGCCTTGCCATCTCAGGGTTATCAAAAAATGGGGGCATCGTCATAAGCCCCTTTATTTCAATTCTATAAAACCTACTCAGCCCGGTTAAGAAATCGTCTACACGTCGGTATTCAATTCCGCCTTTTACCCTCTCTTCGCCTATGTTCACTTCAATGAGAACCGGAACATTAGTCCCTACTTTCTCTGCTCTCCTATTTATCTCCTCGGCGATAGAAGTGTTATCGAGCGAATGAATAAGACTGATATTATCTAAATATTTCACCTTATTCCTCTGAAGGCGGCCTATAAAATGCCACTCGACCTTCCTCCCAATAGCCTTTTCAACAATGTCGTGTTTGTCTCTAAACTCCTGAGCATAGTTTTCTCCAAATGCATTGACCCCCAGATATGCGGCTTCGACAATCCTTTCTGCATTAACTCCCTTTGTCACCGCAACGAGATTTATTTCTTCAACCTTTCTTCGGGCTGTAGAAGCCGCTTTTTCAATTCTCTCCCGAACCCTTTTTAGATTTTCGGATATACTCATCAAACAACTTTAAAACCCCAAGTCTCGTAAGCACATCAACTACCTGCGCAAGGGAAAGTCCCACGACGTTTGTATAAGAGCCGTGTATCTCT
Organism: Candidatus Dadabacteria bacterium; assembly: GCA_040289575.1. GTDB lineage: Bacteria > Desulfobacterota_D > UBA1144 > Nemesobacterales > CSP1-2 > PSLL01. Next base: position 40,003 of record PSLL01000023.1, read on the forward strand.
TCAATCATAAATGCCCCAATGCCCTGCGCCCCGTATGCCCCGGCTTTATCCATAGGCTCTCCGGTTTTAATGTAACCTTCTATCTCCCAGGGCGCAAGTATCTTAATCTTGACTCTGCTCTCTGCGAATTTCCTGTATAAGATATCCGCCTTGGGCTTTATAATTGAAAACCCGGTAATTACCCTGTGCTCCTTTCCCGAAATCTTCTCGAGCATAGCCATTGCCTCCTTTTCATCTTTAGGTTTACCCAATATCTCTCCCTCTATTACGACAATCGTATCCGCTCCAATAACTACGGAGTCATCGCCTAAGTTTCTGGAAACGCTCAGGGCCTTCTCGGCAGAGACCCTGAGTGCAAAATCCTCTGGGGATTCACCAGGGAGCGGAATTTCATCTATGAGGCTCGGTATGGTATCGAACTTTAATCCGAGTTTTTCGAGAAGCTCTTTTCTCCTGGGAGATGACGAAGCCAGGATTATTTTGGATGGTATCTTCATGATTTTGTCTCAATTTATATATACTATACATACAAGTTAAATAAAACCCGCCTAATTTCCACTAATATAAAATGTGATAGGAAATGCTCTATTGCAAAGATAATATATAACACGATAGAGGGG
>PSLL01000009.1:0-16851 GCA_040289575.1 Candidatus Dadabacteria bacterium
TTATAAGTCTCCCGACCGGCTAGAACCTGAGCCAGCGTGCTCTTGCCGGAGCCGTTCGGTCCCATAATAGAGTGAACCTCTCCTTTGTTCACCTTGAGATTGATGCCTCTTAGTATCTCCTGGTTGTTTACGCTTACGTGCAGGTTTTTAATTTCGAGCATATTTTCTCCCTCTTGCGAATCTTTTATTATCCAACGCTTCCCTCAAGGCTTATGCTAAGCAATCTTTCTGCCTCAACAGCAAATTCAAACGGCAGTTCACGGAAGACCTGCTTACAGAAGCCATTGACTATCATTGAAACGGCATCTTCGGCCGAAAGACCGCGCTGTTTAAGGTAAAAAATCTGGTCCTCGCCGATCTTTGATGTGGTCGCCTCGTGCTCCATTTGAGCCGAAGAGTTCTTCACCTCTATGTATGGGAAGGTGTGTGCGCCGCACTTATCTCCGATAAGCAACGAGTCGCACTGGGTATAGTTGCGCGCCCCTTCTGCACTCTTGAGGATTTGAACCAATCCGCGATACGTATTTTGACCATAACCGGCGGAGATGCCCTTGGAGACAATTGTGCTACGCGTATTCTTACCAATATGAATCATCTTTGTGCCTGTATCAGCCTGCTGTCGGTTGTTTGTAAGAGCCACCGAGTAGAATTCACCTACAGAATTATCCCCCTGAAGAATACAGCTTGGATATTTCCACGTAATAGCAGAGCCAGTTTCAACCTGGGTCCAGGATATATGTGAGTTGCGCCCCAAACAATGGCCGCGCTTCGTAACAAAGTTATATATGCCGCCCCTGCCATCTTTGTCGCCCGGATACCAGTTCTGGATTGTGGAATACTTTATGGTAGCATCATCATGGGCAATAAGCTCAACCACTGCGGCATGAAGTTGATTCTCATCACGCATAGGTGCGCTGCAGCCTTCTAGATAGCTGACATAGCTGCCCGGCTCGGCGATAATCAGTGTACGTTCAAATTGGCCTGTATTTTCGGCGTTTATACGAAAATATGTAGATAGCTCCATCGGACAGCGCACACCCTTAGGGATATAACAGAAAGAGCCATCGCTGAAGACAGCGGAATTAAGCGCAGCAAAGTAGTTATCCGTATACGGTACGACAGAGCCAAGGTACTTTTTAACAAGCTCTGGATGGTTTTGCACAGCCTCAGAGAATGAGCAGAATATGATTCCTAATTCGGCAAGCTTCTCTTTAAATGTGGTCAGCACAGATACGCTATCGAAGACCGCATCCACCGCAACCCCTGCAAGCCTCTTCTGCTCTTCGAGGGGAATTCCGAGCTTTTCATATGTCTTTAGCAACTCTGGGTCTACCTCATCAAGGCTTTTAGCCTCTTTCTTTTTAGGTGCCGAGTAGTATACGATACTCTGGTAGTCAATCGGCGGATAGTGGACGTTTTGCCACTTAGGCTCCTGCATCGTGCACCAGTGCCTGTAAGCCTTCAATCGCCATTCAAGCATGAATTCAGGTTCACCCTTCTTAGTCGAAATGAGGCGTATTATGTCCTCATTCAGGCCGGGCGGCACAGAATCCGACTCAATTGGGGTGACAAAACCGTATTTATATTCTCGGTTTGCTAGTTCCTCAACCGTATTCACCTGCGTGCTCATGATAATCCTCTCTCCTTAATCTAATTTCTATAAATTTGCTATTCTATAACTTAGATGAGTCAGGCTACATCTACCCTTGTATTTTGGTTTAGCATATCCTCCAAAGTGGTGTCTTGGAGTACCTTAACCATAGAGATCTGAAGCTTATCCCAGACGGAAATTTGTGGACAATTCTCATACAGTACGCATATTGTGCCCTTATCCATACAATCAATCATCCTGAGTTCACCTTCAACAGCTTCGTAGATCTCCCTTAGATTTATTTCAGCCGGGGATTTCCGCAGGGCATAACCGCCGTCTGGTCCAACCATTGACCTTACAATCCCCTTGTTCACAAGCCTCCGCATGATCTTAGCCAGGTAATTCAAGGGGATGTGTTGGTTTTCAGAAATCTCCTTTATATTGAACCTTCCTACAGGACGCCTACTCATATAAGTTAAAGACCTAACTGCATAGTCCAGTGTTCTACTTACTTGCATTTTAATCTACCCTGATCTGGACTTTATACATCCATAAAGTATAAATTAACATGGACCTAAAATGCTGTCAAGTATGGATTGAATTATAAGAATTTGAAATTCTTAGGATTTTATAAAGTGGCCTCCCTTCCCTAAGGTCGAATGGTATTTTAAGTATAAATTTATGACTGTCAAGTATAGCTTCCTTAATAAACGGTTACTCCTCCCACAACATAATGGGAGGATATGCCGAGGATTGAGCCACGGTATATAAGTAACCCATTTAACTGTTGAGCGTCTTATTTTTTATATCAATCTCCTCCATAATCTTTTCCCAAAGGATATAGGCATCAACAATCTTCTCTTTTACATTGCTCAAATACATCTCAAAACCGATGAGGGCGTGTTTAATGCCCTCCAATGATCCATCCTGAGCCGCCTTCTTTACAGGTTGGTATTGATGCTTGAGAATAGCCGCGTTGCCGCTTATCACCCCAAGTGTCTGGTTTAACCGCTCTATTAGTTCTTTAATCTCATCCATTCCTATATCTCCTTAAATTATCGGTTTATCTTTTATTACCACTAATTAACACTATGTTTGCCATTCTCACACATCTAAAGCACATGTGAATACAAGGATCATAAAAAGATAGACTATTCAGATTAATCTATAAGAAGGTATTCACGTATGACTCGTAGCACGTCCTTATATTCAGCTCAGGGTAGGCCCAAACCAGCCAAAATATGTGTGGTGCCAGCTACATAGATCTCGATACCCTATCTATAGAATCGAATAATCTCAACACATCGCGTTCAGTATTATAAAAATGAGGGGATACCCGAATCGCCCCGCCTCTTACATTAACTATGATTCCATATTCCCTCAATTTGTCCCTGAAACCAATCGGATCAAAACTGCCGGTAATAGAAATGATTCCCGCCCTTTCCTCTCTCTTCCTCGGAGTTCTTACATGAAAACCCCTTTTTTCAGCCCCTTCTATGATTAAATCCCCAAGCTCAAGGACCCTATTTTCAATTCTATTAATTCCCGCCTCAAGAAGGAGGTCAACTGCCGCGCCAAGAGCAAAAATCCCAATGAAACTAAGTGAGCCTTCCTCAAACCTGAGCGCGCTTGTTTTAAGATGAAAGTCTATACGGTCATAGTCGGATTCACTCTGAATGCTCTTCCACCCAATAAGAGTGGGATTAAGCCTCTCGGCAATATCTCTCCTACAATAAAATATCCCCGTTCCCTCGGGACTCAGGAGCCACTTATGCCCGTCTGCTGAAAGAAAATCTACGTGGAATTCCTCCACATCCATCGGAACCACACCGAGGCTTTGAATTGCATCAACAAAAAAAAGGACTCCCCTTCTTCTGCACATTTCCCCCAGACCTTCTAGGTCAATCCTAAACCCATTTGAGAACTGCACGGAGCTTATTGTAACTAGCCTTGTTCTCGAATCAATTAATCCTTCAATATCTCCGATTAAAATTCTCTCATCTTTGAATGGAATGAACCTTACTTCCACCCCCCTTTTTTTGAGATTCAGCCAGGGATAAATATTCGATGGGAACTCCTTTTCATAGACAATTAGATTATCTCCTTCCTTCCAATTAAGCCCTTGGGCAACTATTGAAATACCGTGAGAGGTGTTTTTTACAAATGCCACTTCTTCCGGGCTTGCACCAATAAGCGCGGCGGACTTTTTTCTAATCTCCTCAACCCTCTTTGTCCAAGAGATATAGTTAAATGCTCCAAACTCTGTAGATTCAGATATAAATTCTTCTACGGCCCTCTTTACCCTAAGGGACACCGGAGCTACCCCCGCATGGTCTAGATAGACATAATTTTTGGTCACAGGGAACTCATCTCTATAGTACTCGAGCGTTTTAGAGTTCGGTTGATAATTATTCCCCGCCATCGTGAATCCTTCGATGTATTAGAGTCCGCCTCAAACAAAGCGACAGTATCCAGTCAGCTAATCCCGTCTTTTGATATTTCATCTTAACACCTCAGTAACCAGCTCGGGTGCAAGATGTGCTACATCATTTAAAATCTCTACACTGAAGTGTCCGTTTCTGAACAGAATGACATTCTTAGATGTCGCTTTGAGTTTGAACTTTCGAAATTCTTCGAGCCCAACACCCATAAATTTGCAGAGGAGAGTAATAATTGTGAGGTTATGGCTCACAACAACAACGGTTCCCTCAGAGTGTCTTTTATATATCCTCTCTATCGCCCTCAAAGCCCTCTCTTGAAGCTCCTTTAATGATTCCCCTCCAGGAAGTCTTACCGTTTCGGGATTCTGACCCCATGCGATTAAAAGCTCGGCATATTTCTCCCTTATTTCAACAAATGTAAGCCCCTCAAGTTCTCCCTGATTCATCTCCCTCAAGTCTGGGTCAAATTCGACTGAAAGCCTATGATATTCTGCAATCGCCCTTGCCGTATCGACTGCCCTTTTTAGGTCGCTTGAATAAACGGCGGAAATGGATTTATCCTTTAGGGATTTAACCAATTCCTCGACCTGCCTCTTCCCACTATCACACAATTCCACATCGGTAAAGCCCTGGCATCTGCCTATCCGGTTCCACTCGGTCTCCGCATGACGAATAAGGATTAAGTTCATTATCTGATCCCCATAATATCAACCCAAAATGGAGGGTTAAGAAATCCTATTTAAGACACAAATCCTGACGAAATTAAGACCGATCATTTGTAAAAGGAACCTCTACACCATCTGTTTTTGCCTCTTCTAAAAGCTCAGAAGGCGGGGGAGTTAAAGGTGAAGCCCTGTATATGGCCTTAACGCAAAAATCATCAAATGCGGGATTTCCAGATGATTTTTCCACTCTAACATCGTGAACCCTTCCCCCCTCGTCAATCCTGAAAACCACCACTGTTTTGAGAGACCCATCTACGGGCACATTCTCAGGGATCCTCCAGTTGCTCTTTATCTCCTCACGCACCCTGTTTATAAACAAGGCGGCAAGCGCCGCCCTAGCCCCGGGGGACTGACTATTTAAGCTGGCGCTACCCCTCCTACCAATCTCTCTTTCCTCATTTGAAGGGTTCGCCTCGGCTACTTTTCTCGCTTCTATGTCCTTAAGAATCTCTTTTCTTTCTATTTCACTCAGAACCCTCCGTCTCTCCCTTTCTTTATCTTCTTTCTGAACCTTCCGCATATCCTCAAGGACTCTATTTCTTATATCCTCGAAACTGGGTTCCTTCGGTTTTTCAACCCTAGGCTGCTCGGTTGGCTTTGGTATCTCCGCCACCTGTTTCTTCCTTTTTGTTTCTAATGCCATTACATCTTTGGGTTTTTCTTCCTTAACCTTTGGTGGCGGTTCCTCTTTTTTCAATTCGGCCTTTTTAGGCTCTTCTTTGATCCTCGGCGTCTCTTTCTTAACCTCGACTTTTTTGGATTCTTGAGGAATTTCCGGTTTTGCAGCAGGCTGAGGAGCTTTTATCCCTTCCTCATTTTTTCCAAGCCCGGCATTCTCTTTGATTGATTGTTCAATCTCAGAAGACGATACCAACCTTCCCTCTATAGACTGGGGCTCATCCAATTGATTTGGCGATCCAAATCCCCAGAAGATAGCCAACAAAAAGATAATCGCATGGAGGGAAAGCGATAAGACTATCCCCCAAAACCAAGAAATCTTAGGAGTCTCACCTCTTAGAGAATTCATCTTTCTTCCTTATTCCCCACGGGTTCCGTAATAAGCCCCAGTTTCTTTACGCCTGCCTTTTTTACTTCGGCCATTACATTCATTACGGTGCCATAAGGCACATTGGCATCAGCTCTAAGAAACACATCCTCATTTTCTACCTCTTTTCCCCGGCTTTCAATGAGAGAGCGAATCTCGGTTTTAAGCTCTCTAAGGGTGTATTGCTTCTTTTCTATAAATATCTCCTCTTTGTCGTTTACAGTTATCACAATCTTTTTTCCGGTCTCGGCAGCAGGCAAAGGCTTTGATTCGACCTTTGGAAGATTCACATTCACGCCCTGATAAAGAATCGGAGCCGTAACCATAAAGATCACAAGAAGCACAAGCATCACATCAACAAACGGAGTAACATTAATCTCCGAGAGCACTGTACGTCCTTCATTATTCTTCATACCCAATTTCTGGACTCCTTTTAAATGTTCGCGAGATGCCTCTCCACGATATTTAAAATCTCCGCTGAGAAATTCTCCATCTCTACAGAGATTCCTTTTACCCTGTTTACAAAAAAGTTATAAGCCACAACTGCCGGAATTGCGGCCGCAAGCCCGACGGCGGTTGCAATCAGAGCCTCTGCAATCCCCGGGGCTACAACCTGAAGAGTTGGTACCCCTTCTCGGCTTGCAAGCCCGATAAAAGAGGTCATTATTCCCCAGACGGTTCCGAAGAGTCCGATAAAAGGAGCCGTGCTCCCGGTAGTCGCAAGAAAAATCAAAGAGCCCTCGAGCCTCGACACCTCGGAGGACATTGTTTTTTTCATTGCTCTCTCAACAAGCTCCGCTACCCCAAACTCCGCTGCAACCGCATCGGGACTGGCCTTGAGTTCAGGGTTGTGCGCAGGCCCCCCTGTTCTCGATCTCCTAGTCCTCAGAAGTTCCCCATACCCCGCCCGGAAAATCTCGGCAATTGGTCCTCTGATATTGCGTGTTGATGAGTAGAGATTACCAAGGTTGGTACTGGTCTGATAGAAATCCAAAAACCTCGAAGACTCATTCGCTGCCCTCCTGAGTGTAAAGAGTTTTGAAAATATAATCACCCAGGAAACAAAGGACATGAGAAAAAGCAATGCAAGGACGACCTTTACCACCGGGCTGGCAGTCGTAATAAGGCTAATTACCTTAACTTCTTTTCCCCCCGCCTCACTTGCGGTCTGAAAGACAAAGTATATCCAGTTTATCATATTTTATGAACCCTTAGATTAACTCTATACACTATTACCATAAATATACATTACATCGCAAATAATCCATTTTCGGATCTCATTCAAACCTGTGTATTGGGATTTATTTAATCTACTATAGCAAGCACTTACGCAATCCCGAAACCGAATGAGAATCATCGGAAGTTATACAGCTAAGTATAAAGTTTTCCATACATATAGACTAAAATCAATTGTCTTATACCTTAGTTCCCCTCATATCTTCTTCCCTTCCACACAACACCCTTTCCGCTTACAATCTTATATGTCGAAGAGATAGCAATTCCTATAAAAGCCGCGGCACTAACCGGAAAGAGGATAGCATAGTAAGCGGGAATGGCGTAGGCTTTTGTTCCTTCCCTGAAGAGATAAACATTAAGAAACACAAGCCACAGGCTCTCTAAAAAGATAACTATTTGTATAGAACTAACACCACTCGAAGAAATAGCTAACAGAGACAGAATAAGAAGAATAAATGGCAAGAATACCCGGAGGGAGAGCATGATTATACCAAGGATAAGGCGCTTCCAATTCTTATCAACGCCAAGAAATATGTTTTTTGTCCAGCCCTCCCATATCTCCTTTAGATTCATATACATCCTCGTCCTTATCAAATTCCTCCCTCGTGCCACCCAAAGCCGATAGCCGTTACCTTTTATGAGCTTAGCAAGAGCAAAGTCCTCGACTATCTTATCTCTTATGGCTTCATGTCCTCCTACTGCTCGATACACATCATGACGGATGAGAATAAACTGGCCGTTTGCGGCGGCCTCTTTATACTCTGGACTATTAATCCTCCTATGCGGAAAAGAGCTGGCAATGGCGGCAAATATAATGGGCTGAATAATGCACTCCCAGAAAGAGCCGAGTTCCTGAAAAGGAAATATAGAGAGCATATCCGCTTTATGCTCTTCGGCATAGGATAGAGCCGATCTTAACGCATAAGGCTCCAAATATGTATCGGCATCAACAAAAAGGAGCCAATCTCCTTTTGCCCTCTGTACCCCCTGCCAGAGGGCATGGTTTTTTCCCACCCAGCCTTGAGGCGTAGGAGAGCCTTTTACAACCTGTATGTTCGGATGCTTAGCCGAAAGCCCTTCTAAAATGTGAGGCGTATTGTCGGTTGACATATCGTCCACAGCAATAATCTCGTAATTGGGATAATCCTGATTTATTAAACTTCCTATGCAACGCTCCACATTCCTTTCCTCGTTTCTCATAGGAACTATAATTGATACAAAATGGTTTCGCCCTAAATTTAAATCTTTAGCTTCCACCTCCTCAAACTCTCTGGCCCTTCTCATATTTACAATCGAAGACCGGGTGAAAAAAATCGTAAAGAGGCTTATCAGCACGAGTTCAATCATTTTCACTCCTTACAACAAATTCCATTAAACAAAAGCGTATCTAACGAGAATCAAATCGTATTAAATATACCTGTAACTAAAAATCCATTTGGTGTAGAATAATCGGAACACGAATATGGGTAAGAATCTATCAAATTCTGTAGCGATTATCACAGGGGCATCGAGCGGAATCGGACGTGAGACGGCGATTCTATTAGCTCAAAAAGGGGTTAAAGTCACACTTGCGGCAAGAAGAGAAAAAAGGCTTGAGGAGGTAGCAGGGATAATAAACAGACTCGAGAGCGAAGCCCTGGTTATACCTACAGATGTGTCGAGTCAAACCCAAGTTGAGCGAATGATTGAAAAAACCCTGGAACGATTTGGACGGATTGACATACTTGTAAATAATGCCGGATTCGGACAACTCGCCTCAATTGAAGAGACCTCACCGGATGATATGCGTGAGATCATGGACGTAAATTTTATGGGAACCTTTTATGCAACAAAAGCGACACTCCCCCAGATGAGAAAGCAGAGAAGCGGGCACATAATAAACATCTCTTCGGTCGCGGGCAAGCGAGGCTTTCCATTTCTGGGCGCATACTGTGCCACTAAATTCGCGATGAATGCAATTTCGGAGGCTATGAGAATCGAGCTTACGGGAACGGGTATTTATGTGAGTCTAGTTTATCCTGTTACAACCACAACCGAGTTCTTTGATGTCATAAAAAGCAGGGTGGGACGAAGGTTTGTAGCTCCGAAGGTCTTCACCCAATCTGCTTATCAAGTCGCCAATGCAATCGTAAAATGCGCCGAGAATCCAAGGCCCGAGGTACTCCCATTCCCGCTTGCAAGGGTTTTAATATTGATGAATGCCTCTATACCCGGCGTTCTTGACTTTTTTCTGAGAACGTATTATAAGTCAAAATCAATGATAAATAGATGATCGTTTGGGTTGACTTAAAATCCTCACGAAATGGAGGTGGTAGATGAAAAGTACTCTGTCCGCAGCCTTTATTGCCTTTATCATACTGTCCTCTCTAAGGGCACACTGCTTCGCCGAGGAAAGTAGATATCAGGTCGTTATAGAAGAAAGTTACTATAAGGTGAGACCGGAGCACGAAGACGAGTTTCTCGACCTTTATAAAAAGAAGATCTTCCCTTTCTGGAAGGAGGTAGAAAAAATGGGTCTAACTGACGGTGAGATAAGAATGTATACGCAGAGGATACATACACTTCAGCCGTCGTGGACATTTAAAACCGTTGTCAGGTTCAAGGACTATGCCGCAATAGATAAGTGGCTCAAAAAAAGAGACGAAATCTTTATCAAACTCTTCCCCGAAGAAGGTAGATATAAAAAGTTCGGGAGAAAAATTATGACAATCACTCAAGAGCACTGGGATGAATTTATAAGGGAAATTTCCTTGGAGTAGAATTAAACCCCTAATTCCACAACGTTTGCTCCCCTTTCCCTTAGTCTCTTTGCCACCTCTTTAATGTCGCATTTTGTCACAGAGATATAGTATTTTCTCCTATCTTTTCTCTCAGACATAACGGATAAAACTTCCCCACCACCGATTTGAATCATCTGAATTATCTCCCAAAGAGTCAGGGAATCTTCTTCAGAGACCTCGACTTGTATCTTAATTTGGGATTCTCTAAAGCCAAGGAGATTAATTAAGGCATCAAATATATCGGTTACAGTAATAATTCCGGTCAGTTCCCCAGACTTGGAAACTACAGGAAGGGCGTTGAACTTTCCCTTTTCGAGTATCAACATGGCAGCTCCAAGGAAAGCATCCTCCACAATCGTTACAGGATTAATCGTCATAATATCTCCCACGGTGAGATTCGGCCTCAGAAGGGTTGTGCGGAGGTCTCTATCCGTAATGATCCCAACGAGCTTGCCATCCTTGAGGACAGGGAATTGGCGAAACCCGTGCTTCTTTAACAAATGAAATGCCCTTCTTACCTCAGTGTCAACGGAAACTACTAAAGGATTCCTCGTCATATAATCCCTTACAATCATGGCTCCTCCCTCAGATTAATTCTAACATTATAACTCTACCCGTTTCTCATTTCTAAGTGATATTAGTTCCAAATTAGATAAAGCTCTTCTCTTCATTCATTCAAAAAGCGTCCTTAATTCGAGAGACTATTTCGGTGTAGACCTTTTCATCCTTCTTTTTCAAAGCGCGAATCTCGTTAATCATGCGGTTGACGTTTCCAAGAGTAACTCCAGAGGGTCTTGAGTCCTGCTTGATCTCTTCGATGCGCCTAATGAGATCAAAGAACTGGTTCAGACCCCCCTTTTCTTCTTCCGTGAGATTCTCAATCTTAATTCTGCTGAGGACTATATCCAAGACCTCTATAATCCAACCGAGTTGTCTGCCATAGCTCGCCACACTCTCGATTATCCTTTTCTCTATTTTCGAATCGCCGGATTCAACGTTATAGACGTTAATAAATCCCAATTGTTGGTTTAAAGACTTCAACCACAGAGTCCACGGATTGATTACCTGCGACACATCACCCGATAATGGAAATCTATTGTTAGCACTCATATTATACACCTCCTTAAAATTATATTAGACTGTTATAATACATCCTTACGATATTTAAGATAAATTATATGCGAAATCGCTTTTGCCACTGACTCGCTATTGGATATTAATCCAGATCTAGGACTCTGTCTTTTATGGTAAAATTGAGGTCAATGTAATGCGGTATATCGGCATCCTCTAAAACCCTAAGCTCATGGGGGAAACTATGCTGTCCGAGTTCCTTGATGTCCCCCCAGCGATTTACAAGTTCCGTCGCCCCTCTCATATCACCTTCGGCAAATATCCGAAGGAGATTTGTATTTAAATTCTCAATATCTTCCTCAAGCTTACTTAAATTGATTCTAAATTTCTTCGTCCTTACATCAAACTCGACTGAACCACTTTCTTTAAAGTACATATACGCCAAAAATGCCGAAGCGGTATCGGCATAGTTATAGAATCTGTCCCTTCTTATGTATCTAAACATCTCAGAGATTGAAACCATGTATGCTTTCGCGAGCATATCACCCCTTAGAAGATCATCGGCAAGGCACCTAAGATTGTAGAGGGCTACCATATCCGATTTAAGCTCATGGAGAATCAAATAGGTTCTATCAAGCTCCGACATCATCTTCTCAAGTGAATCCACTCCATAGAAATGCCCAATGTCATGGCCCCGAAGCCAGAGGAGTAAGAGCCCAGCGGTGGTTTTATAATCAAGGTCTTCTATGATTGAGTAATTCTCAATGTATCTCCTTGCAATCTCCCTTGATATGAGTTCAAATCTGCGAACGTATACATTTATAAATACAGTCACCATTGAAAGGGTAGATAGATTCTCAGAACCCCCACCTGAAAAAAACACACAAATGGGTTTATGTCTAATATTGAGTTCTCCAGCAAAAGAGAGTACATCAATACATCTCATAACAGGTACATTGCCCCTAATGAAAGAACCTTTATATTCTTCAGGAATCGGAAGACTTCCGAGAGAAAAATCCATTTTCTCATCATAAGCCCGAATCAGACTATCAAATGATTTATTAATAACCCCAATCACTCCGGAGTAATATCTGCGATAATTTTTATCTGGTGAGAAGATTTTGCCTATAGTTAAATCAATATAATCTTCTCCTTTGCGCCTCAGTGTAATGGAGCATAAATCGTATATGCCACGCGCCAGATGGTCTATTTTCCTTTCTAAATCGAGCCTCTCCTCATCGGATATATAAAGCGCTCCTTTTTTTAAAGTTTCTATTATTCTTCCAAAAAGACTATTCTCCAACACAAAAGAAGTCTCCCCAGCACATTGGATATGATATAGTGCATCAACATACTCAAGGGCATGGAGGAATGAACGGATTGTCTCCCTTAATTCTCTATCAAAATCCACAAATACATCAAATATAGCACTCCGCCTAACACACATTCATATATCCCCTCTTCGAATTGGCAACACCTTATTCGGGAACCGGAGAGACTCTTTTTAGCGCAGGAGATATTAGATTCGGATGATACTTGTAAATCTCTTTGGCAAGAATTTTTATGATGTTTTTAACGTCCCATTGCGCTCCTTCAGACATCCTGAGATTAATGAGATGGTAGAGTTCCCACAGATCAAAACTCCCCATCACACGCCTGTTATGGGCATTTGTGACGACGTAGCTTGCAACCTCAATGAGATTTTCGTCCATCAATTTTTCATAGAGCCTTTCGCTTCTTCTTGTGGCTTCCTGAAGCAATTCTCCGGCTCCCGATTGCTTTACGTTTGGAGGCACGGTGATTCCATTTGAAATGCCCGGCTCCTGTGCAATCCAGTTTACTTTTCTATGTCTCAGGAGTTGGTGCCAGCAGGCTTCGCTTACAATAAACTCAGCCTCGTAGCCGATGAGCTTAAAAACATTTATTGGATTATCGTACCTTCCGAGTTTTTCTACCGCCTTTTTGAGTAATGCTAATTTGCTTTCCCAGTCCGCCATTCGAGATTCTCTCTCAACATCCTCATATCTCAAATCGGAGTGGCCGAAGAGAATCGCCTTTATCATCTTATCTACCGCCACATTTTCAGGATTATGCGTATCCTTTCCGGTCCAGTCCAGTAATCGGATTCCACTCATACCACCACCTTTTCCCCTCGGAATAGAACGGGCCACATATTCAAGCTCCTGCCTCGTCTCCTTGATGTACCTACTTTCATTGGCGTATTTCACCAAAGTAGGCACAGAGAACCTTACTTCCTTTTTTATCTCCTCAGCCCTTTTTCTTGCCTCCGGATATTTGCTCGAAAGGAGTTTTGTAATAGACTCCTCAATAGCCCTTGCATTCCCGGTCATTCCTAAATTCGTATATGTTCCAAGGCTAAGAGCATATCTCGCATCCTCAAAAGCGACTTTTTCTAAAGCCCTAAGATGCATTTTTTCATCCGTTCCTTCCGGAATGAGAATTTCTCTCACAAGATATTCGTAGAGCCTATCGTTTATCCGAACGTATGTATCATACAGATAATTGTTCAGATCAATATATTCACGGAGCAAATACGGTTTTTCTTCAAGTTCCTCGGGGATATAAAAATCCCCTCTCTTTGGTTTCTGGTATCTCTGCGAATATTCGGTAAATGATAAATACTCGCTTGAGAGCTCCAGGAGCGATGAAAAGAGCCGAGATACCCTTTCAACCCCAATATGTACAGTTGCGTGCTCTGCAACCGAAGCATGGCCGTAATGAAGAACCCATTTTTCATGAAATTTGGTTGCCCTTTCCTGTCCTAGCTCTTCTTCATTTATCACGACCCCTATGTTTTCTCTGAAGCTCTTTGGGCTTCTGCTCACATAGGCGAATATTACCGCTATAACCTCTTCAGGTATATTGCTTACGGTGTATATATCCCTGTCAAGGTTTGAGACGTATTTTTTTATTTCATCAGGGATTAAATCTTTTTCATCGGCCATGTGTCGTCTTCTACCTCCAAAACTTTCACCACTTTCTTCCTTCTCTCCGAGCCCGATTGTAAAACGCCTCCGTCAATGCAGGCGTTATAAAGTTCATAAGAAAGAGTGTTCCTAAGTCCGAGAGGCTAAGGAGTACCTCTCCATCCTCAGACTCGGTTCCAAGAAGCACAGAAGACAAGTGTCTTGCAAAACAGAGCTGAGCGGCGGAACTTAGGGCATCCTCCCTTTCTCTATCAATCGCTCTATATTCTTCTATTCTCTTAAATAACGAATCATTCCATCCTCCGACTTGACTTACAAAATGTCCCATGAATGTCTCAACATCTTCTAAATTCTGAATATAGCCATTCATTCTGAGTAGAACCGTAAGAGCATGTGAAGTGAAAGAGAGAACTTCTTCTCGGACTCTCTTTTTATTTTCAGGAGTGATTTTATAGAAATATTCTGCCCACTCGGGCCTTTTAATAATCTCCTCAAACCCATGGTTAAATACATCGGCAATGGCTTCGGCTTTTTTGTATATTTCTGCCGATCTGTTTTTATTCGTCATAATATTCTTCTCTAAAGAATATATCAAAGTTGTCTTAATAATGCTACCCTCCTAATCTTATAAAACCAGGTAATGAAGTGGATGTATATAAATCTACATGAATTGTGAGCCTAGTATAGAGATCAACGGTCCTATTTTCATGAAGAGAAATTTTTATTGATATTGGACTGTTTTTTTGATATAAATAGCTTGTGCATGAAACCAGATTAGGGAAGTTTAGCAATGACACGACAAGAGTTAGAAAAACTCTGGGCAGACCATATCTCAGGGGAGTTCGTTACGAAGGATGTGGAGGTAACTTTGGCAACTATGGTGGACGATGCGTACGTCAACCATATGCCAGTCAATACGGGTGGGCGCGGCAAAGACGAATTGCGTGTGTTCTATCGTGACATATTCATTCCCTCGTGGCCTGACGATTTACAGATGGCGCCCATGAACCGTGCCATAGGAGATGAGTAACTGGTTGATGAATTGCACCTCACGTTCACGCACAGTAAGCAGATGGATTGGTTTCTGCTGAATGTACTGCCGACAAACAAGAAGGTGGATATTGACCTTGTAGTAGTGGTGCAGTTTCGCGGGGATAAACTTGCGTCTGAAAGGATTTACTGGGACCAAGCAACGGTGTTGGGGCAAGTAGGATTGCTCAATGATTAATGGTTTAATATTCGTGGTTGAATAAGCTAAGACAGGGTGATTCCTTCTTTCACCTTCTTAACTAGATAGGGAAGCACCTGACTCGGTTTTCCATATATGACCGCATCTGCATAATCATCCGCCGTTCCTTCTCTTTCAGAGATTATTACAACCTTGGCTCCGCTTTCCTTTGCAAGTGTGGGAAAAGAGGAAACAGGTTGAGTGTCGAGAGATGAACCGACAACAAGAAAAAGGTCACAGTTACGGAGCCGCATCCATGCTTCTCTTACTTCCCAATGAGAAGGCGGCTGTCCGGGAAATGAAATCGGAGGCTTTAGAATATCCTTGCCGCACACTTCGCACTCAGGAACCTCTTTTCCCTTTTCAATGGAGGATAGAATCTCATCTATCCGATAGTCTTTTCCACAGCTCGTACAAGTCACCCACAAGATTGTGCTGTTAAGCTCCATAACTGAGGAACTTCCGGCACGCTGATGTAGTCCGTCAGTTGTTTGTGTAAAAATAGAGTCGAGATTCCCAACCATCTCAAGCTCGGCAAGCGCTTCATGCGCCGGGTTCGGTCCAGCTTCGGCAAGCATAGGATAGAGTTCTTTTATTTTTCTCCAGTACTGAGCCCTTACGTTCCTATTCGCCCGAAAATCATTAATATTAGGATTAATCTTGGGATCGGAAAAGTCTGGGACGCCGGATTCGATAGAGAGTTCGGATCCGGTAAGGACAATAATCCTCTTTGATTCCTTAATCCAGTCAATTACAGTCTCTATCACATCCTTTCCCATATAGGTTTGATTATACTATTTGCAGGCAAAAACTGTCAAATAGATTAATTAATTCCGACTCGGAAGGTTAGAGATAAACTTTCCCGTTCCAATTAGCCAATCCCAGATTTGAACTTACTGGGCACGAGGTGTATTTTTATGAACAGAGCTAAGCTATGCTTAGAGTTCAAGTAAAATCCTAAATATATTAGTATTGCTTTTTCTACTCGTCTTTCCCACTCCATCCTACTCAAAAACTATATATAAATGGGCTGGCGAAGACGGGACCATCCACTTTACAGACGACCCTAAAACCATTCCGGAGGATAAAAAATCAAAAACCACTGTAATAGAAGGAGAAGGATTAAAGGAAGAAGCAGATGTTAATTCTACAAAAACGTCTCCCGTCCCCTCTGAAGAGAAAAATCCGGAGGCGGATTTAGAAAAGGAAAGGGAAGAAGAGGCTCTGAGAGAGAATTTTAAAAGCCGCGCGCTTGAGATATATGATAAAGAAAAGGCTCTTCTCGAAGAGATTAAAGTCACAAAGGAACAAATCATCCAGAAGAAAAGAGAGGTTGACTTTCTGCTCCTAGATGGGTAGTTTGCCGACTACTCTATACAAAAACTCAGATATTTGAATGACTATTTAGCACAGCTAGAAGAGCAGCTCACATTGATTAAACAAGAAAGGAAAAGTCTGGAGGAAGAAGCCTGCCGAGAGGAAATCCCGCCCGGATACCTAAGACCATAGTATGTGCTAATCTTCCCAAACTATGAATATGACCTGTTAAGCCCCGAAAAGCTACTCGATAAGTATGTGGGCAAAGAGGTGAAGCTGTATTATAAAAACCCATACACGGATAAAGAGGAGATTCTAAAAGCGACACTCCTATCAAATAACGGAGGAAGCCCGATATTTAAAATCGGCAATGACATAACCTTCGGCTATCCGGGAAGAATCATATTCCCTGGAGTCCCTGAGAATCTCATATCAAAGCCAACCCTCGTTTGGCTCATCCAGAACAACC
>PSLL01000009.1:16861-19127 GCA_040289575.1 Candidatus Dadabacteria bacterium
TATCACCTCAGAAGATTGAGGCATCGTACCTCACAAACGGCATTAGCTGGCGGTCTGATTATGTCTTAACATTGAACGACAGGGCAGACCTTTCCGGATGGGTTACTATTGACAATAAAAGCAGCAATGGCTGAGGCGAGGCCGGCAGCACCTCAGTTTAAAGAAGAGGAATTTTTTGAGTATCACATATACACACTCGATAGACCGGCGACGGTTAAAGACAATCAGACAAAGCAGATAAGCCTTGTGAGTGCTGAAAATATCCCGGTCAGAAAAGAGCTTGTCTACTACGGCGCAAGGGATTATTACTACAGCCAGTATGGCGAGACTATATCGAATCAGAAGGTCGGCGTATTCGTAGAGATTGAAAACAAGAAAGAGAACAACCTTGGTATCCCGCTTCCCAAAGGCACAATTCGAGTGTATAAACACGACAAAGAGGGAAGCCTCCAGTTTGTCGGAGAGGATTCCATAAACCACACTTCAAAGGAAGAGAAGGTCATGATAAGGCTCGGAGACGCATTTGATGTGGTTGGAACCAGAAGGCAGACCGACTGGAAAAAGATCAGTAATGACACATATGAAGCGGCTTTTGAAATCTCTCTTAGAAACCATAAAAAAGAGGAAGAGGACGTCTCTGTAAAGATCATTGAGCCGATACCGGGAGACTGGAAAATGGTGAGTTCATCTCATGAGTATAAAAAGACAGAGGCGTTTACCGCCGAGTTTAATATCCCAGTTCCTAAAGACAAAGAATCAAAGCTCACATACAGGGTGAGGATGAAATTTTAGTAACTAATTTTCTCGATGAAACCTCCATCCACAATGTAGAGTTTATTCATAAAGTGAGTTAAATTAAATAGAGATGAAGAGGATTAAAATTATATCAGGTGAGATTGAAGTTTCGGCGAGTCTCTATGAGACCGATACCGCCTCCGCTATATGGGATGCGCTTCCAATTAAGGGAAAGGTAAATAAATGGGGAGATGAAATCTACTTTGAGATTCCTTTAAAACTCCGTGAAGAAAAGGAGGCGAGAGAATCCGTAAGACTCGGGGAACTCGGATACTGGCCCGTAGGTCATGCGTTTTGTATATTCTTCGGTATGACCCCTGTGAGCACAGGGAATGAGATAAAAGCAGCAAGCCCGGTGAATGCATTTGGCAGAATAGAAGGAGACCCAAAAATCCTAAAAAGGGTCTCTCAAGGAGCAGAAATTATAATTAAAAAGGAGACGTAGAATCAGACAGCGGGGTCTGCTCCGATACAATGGTAGATAAGGCGATGGCAATAAGAAACCTAGTTTTAATACCGGCTCTTGTAATTATAACGGGCGCGGCACTCTGGCTCAGTAATTACACAGAGGACGCAGAGATTCTCATAATATTTGATAAGATAAGCGGAATAGGCCCTGGCAGCAAACTCATGCTGGGAGGCACGCCCGTAGGGGAGGTTAAGGGAGCCGACATCACAGAAGATAGGAAAATAGGCGTAGAGGCAAGAATATATAGAGAATATAAGGATAAAGTAAATTCAAGCTCCGTGTTTATAATTGAAGGCACAGACAAATCAGGAAAATCCGATAAGAAACAGATTACAGTCGAGGTTCTAAATGAGAAAGCCCCTCCATTTCCTCAAAGAGCAAAGGCCGAGGGCTACTCCTCACGAGCGCAGTTTGTCTTCCGAACACAGGAGAAGGCTTTAGAGGATCCATATAGAAAATTTGAGAATTGGCTCAATCAATTTAAAGAAAGCGAAGAGGGTAAAAAACTCAAAAAACAGATGCAGGAACTTATGGAAGAGGCAAGGAAGAGTGCCGAAAAAGGAATAGAGGAGTTTAATAAAGGGATGCCGCGTCTTAAAAAGAGATTCGATGAGATCATCGAGGAATTAAAAAAGCACAGCAGGGGCAAAGAGGCTTAATTTTCAAATCGAAAATTTATAAAAATGGAACCGAAAGAGATTAGCGAATTCAGCGACACAGCGTTTATGATTACCTGGGATGACAGACATGAGAGCATATACCTCTATGAAGACCTGAGACAATCGTGTCCATGCACCAGATACAATGACATTAGGAAATCCGGTAAAGGCGGCAAATTGCCTTTTAAACGTGCCATTCCGATAGGGGTACAGTCAAGAAAGATAAGGCCTGAGAAGACTGAGTTGGTGGGACTCTACGCAATCAGGTTTAAATGGAATGACGGACATGATACAGGAATCCATTCATTTGAGTTTCTAAGAAAACTCTGCCCCTGTGAAAAGT
>PSLL01000009.1:19137-23216 GCA_040289575.1 Candidatus Dadabacteria bacterium
CCAGCCTGTGGAGGATTAACACCGATTTTCTAACACTCAACGGTAGTTCTTAGCCGTTGTAAACCCAATCGAACCGTGATTGCCCCAATTTTCATTCTATCTCAAAAACTATGTTCACCGTAGCGCTCACAGTAAGCTCGCCCGGCTCAATTGGTGTCGGAGCGGCCTGTGAGGCAGCCATCTTTGCAAAACCGAGTTCTCTAACCATTGGCCTTGGCACTTCATAAGAAGGGGATATTCTAAGAATCTTTACTACTTTCACCCCTAAAGCCCTAGCGACAGTATCTGCTGTCGCCCTTGCATCCTGCACGGCTTGAACCAAAGCCTGTCTTTTGTATTCCTCTCTTCTATCGGTATCGAAACTCAAACTATCAACCCTATTTGCTCCAACCTGGGTTGCAGAATCAATCAGCTTTCCAATATCATTTAGATTTCTGGTCTCAATCATTACCCCATTAGACGCTCTGTATCCCGTAAGTTGAGACCCTTTTATCTTATCGTTATATTCATAAATCGGAGATAACGTATATCCGCTGGTTGTAATCCTATCCTCTTTGCCGATTTCGGATTTGAGTTTATCCATTACGCTTTTCATCTTCTCGGCATTCTCCCTTACAGCATCCGAAGCCTTCTTTGCAGTGGCCTCCACCGAAATCGTAAGATACACCACGTCTGGTTTTATCTTCACCTCTCCTCTTCCAACCGCCTCAAGGGTGCTTTTTTCAAATTTCCCAGTTTGCGCAAATGCCAAGTTACAAAACAGAAATATAGGAATGAAAAGGGTAAATTCATAGAAAAAAATCCTTTTTGACATTTTGTGTTTCCTCCCCTTTTATGTTCCAAAGAATGAATAAGGCAAGTCTGTTATCACTATTATCTGAAAGGTCAATTAGATACGACTGAAACCATTTGTCGAAGGGCTGCCGTGATCAGTCCAAGCCCTACTTTTACTGTGTCTAAACAGGGTTTTTAGAACTACTACCTGTATCGTCAAAATGCTGGTCAACAACGGATTTAGAATCCGGAGCAACACTAACATTGGTTGATGAACTTGTACCATTGTACCTGAATTCCACCACATGCGTTCCCGAAGGGACAAAAACCACCGCAGGCCCCTTAAAGTCATCAGCTCGACCGATAAACCTGCCATCCACATATATCTCTACGTCTTCTGGCGTTACATTGATTTCGATGTCGCCGTAAGGCTGATTATAATAAAGGTCGTTGTAATAATATGGATAGTAATAAGGGTAATAATAGGGGTAGTAGTACGGATAATAGTACGGAGCCACTACAAATGGAAAGTCAAATCCAAGAAAAAAGCTGGAGGCAAAGATAAAACGATCATGGTCATGATGTCCGTGAAAATGCCCGTGTGAACCAAAATGGTGTTGATTAAAACCCCTGAAATGCCCGGAATTAATCTGTCCAGAGCCAAATCGCCCACCTGTAAATCCACCGATGCGTCCCCCGGGTTCCCGATTAAAGGCGTATGAAGGCAAAGATATTATAAACAAAAATACAAACGATATAATTATTAGAGCTAATTTTCTTACCATAGCCCTTCCCCCTTTATTCCTAAACAACCCCTACTCAACCCAGTGCCCCGGAACCCATTTACCCTGGGAATCATAGTGCCCATATATCCATATAGCCTGCGCAGAAGGCGGTGGTGGAATAGTTTCTCCCCTTCTAGTGATTAAAGGCTCGGCGCACCCATAAGTAAGTATAAAAGCGGCTATCAGAGCTATTAGAATTAAAATCTTCTTCATCTCTCTCCTATACTCCCTGATGTCACAGTGCAAGCCTGTTTATATTATAACATCATGGAGCCTTATTCAAAATCCCATCAATCCGTAAAAGCTCCTCCTTTGAAATCTGCCATCCCGCGCCTCCAACGTTCTCTTCAACCTGAGAAGGACGCTTTGCCCCAACTATTGCGGAGGTTATAGATGGATTGGATAAGACCCACGCGATTGCCAGTTGCCCAACGGTCTTCCCGTGTTTATCCGCAATCCTTTTTAACCTCTCAACAATCCTCAGATTCCTCATAAATTGCCTTCCATGAAACAGGTCAATGTGCCTCTGCCAATCCCCGGGGTCTGGGAAGAGTTCTCCTGAGCGCCAGTCGGTTTTTGGAAACTCTGTGTCCTTTGTGAATTTCCCCGTAAGGAGTCCGTAGGCAAGAGGGCCATAAGCCACAACGCCTATTCCGTTTTTCTTACAGAAGGGAAGTAAATCCTCTTCAACTTCACGCATGAGCATATTGTATGGGGGCTGAATCGAGTGAACGGGTCTGATTTTCATACACTCTTTTATCTGATTGACGGTAAAATTTGAAACCCCTACGTATCGCACCTTACCCGATCTAATCAATTCATCCATCACCTTCATCGTAGTTTCAAACGGTGTATGAAGGTCGGGCCAGTGGATTTGATAGAGGTCAATATAGTCTGTTTTGAGACGTTTGAGGCTCGCTTCAACCGCATTTGTAATATGATGCCTGCTGCTTGAGCGGAACATACAGCCATGCTCATCCCACGCAAGCCCGCCCTTCGTAGCTATGATTACGTCCTTCCTTAGAGAGCCAAGGGCCTTAGAGAGCATCTTCTCAGAGTGTCCAAATCCGTATATGTCTGCCGTATCAAAGAAATTAACTCCGAGATCGAGTGCGCGTCTTACAGCAGCAATGGATTCTCTATCATCAGTCTGCCCCCATCCCCCACCCATAGCCCAGCATCCAAATCCGATAACCGATAGCTTTAAGTCGGTGTTTCCGAGTCTCCGATATTCCATAAACCCGTCTCCTTTTGAGGATTAATTGGCATTCTATTATCATTTCATTTTATTTAATCTGTCAAGTTTGGTATATTGCAAGTGTTTTCTATCAAACAGATTAATCTATGATTCCCAAAAAACTCAAAATTGCAATCGAATTCCTCACAATCTTTAGATTGGGAAAACCTAAAGGAGAGATACAGACAGACGACATTGCGGACTCAATTATGTTTTTTCCTCTGGTGGGAATATTCTTAGGCGGGATTTGTGGGCTGACCGAGTTTCTCCTGAAGTATGCAATTGCCTCAAACTCGGTTCGGTCGCTTTTCCCTGTGATAATTCTAACCGTACTTACACGTGGGCTTCACCTCGACGGCGTTGCCGACTGTTTCGATGCGCTCCATTTTGCGGGATACAATAAGGAAAAGGCACTGGACATAATGAAAGGAAAAACTATAGGTGCCTTTGGAGCCTCCGCCATCATTATTGTCATAGTCGGAAAAATCCTCTCAATATCCGCTCTACCAGAGGAACTTAGAATTCAAAGCCTAATTCTTATTCCATCTCTCTCTAGATGGACTTCGGCGGTTGTGGCAAAATTTGGCTCTCCCGCATCAGGAGAGGGGCTTGGATATACCTTTACTGTCTATTCAACACGAAAGGCATTTTTTATAAGCGGTTTGTCGGTTTTTCTCTTCTCTCTTCTTTTGCTTGGGCTAAACGGATTAGTAACTTTTGTTACCGTTTCTATTTTCAGCGCTTTTCTTCTGATTTCTTTCAACCGCGCATTCGGTGGAGTAACCGGAGATGTATTTGGTGCTGTAATTGAGATCTCAGAGGTGTTTGGATTTCTGTTAATAGGAGTGATAATTAGATAATGCAGATTGGAACCACTTCTTACATATACCCCGACGATATAATCCCAAATGTAAGAAAACTAACTGGTCTTGTAGATGATATTGAACTTGTCCTTTTTGAAGGCAAAGATTACTCAAACCTTCCGAGTAAAAGCGATGTCAAAATACTCAGGAAAATCTCCGAGGAAACCGGGATTTCTTATACGGTTCACCTCCCCATTGACATTGATATATGCTCAAAAGACGCTGAGTTTAGAAAATTTTCCCTAAATAGGACTATTGAAATTATGAGACTCACTTCCCTTCTTAATCCAAGAGGATACATAATTCACCTTCCGAGAAGAGAAGCGGAATCTGAAGAGACGTGGACTCTAAGGACTGTGAGATCCCTCTCTGAAGTATTTATTGAATTCGGGAATGAAAATGTACTCATTGAAAATCTGG
>PSLL01000009.1:23226-33400 GCA_040289575.1 Candidatus Dadabacteria bacterium
TTATCCAATAGAACATATCCTTCCGATAATCGAGGAGTTTGATTTTAAGCTCTGTCTTGATATTAGTCATGCTCTTAGGTGTTCAGATAACTGGGAGGAGATATTTGATAAAAACTCAGGCAGAATAAGAGTAATCCATTTCTATGGACCTGAGACAGAAGGAGGGAGGCATGCCGGACTTCAGAATGCGGAAAGGAATTTTGTAAGATCGGTTATAGATAAAATCATGTCTTCGGGTTTCTCAGGGATTCTCACACTCGAGGTTTTTGGAGCAGACGATTTCTTTGAGTCAAAAAGAATAATCGATGAGGAGATCTCTAGTTGGGGAAAAAGGTTCTCATAACAGGCGGAATAAAGAGCGGAAAGAGCCGATTTGCTCTAGAGCTTGCAAGAGGAATAGAAGAGGCAGAAAAAATCTTTATAGCCACGGCTCGCCCGATAGACACAGAGATAGAGAATAAGATAGAAAAACACAGGAAAGAACGCGGAAATGATTTTAAAACCGTTGAGAAAGCGATTCACCTCGGAGACACTTTAAAAAGAATAAATCCAAAAACCGCTATTATAGACTGCCTTACACTCTGGCTTTCGAATCTCTTTTTTGAGGTTTCAGAAACGGAAAGATTATCAGAGATAGAAAACTTTATTGGAGAACTAAATAAATTTGGCGGAAATGTAATAATCGTAACAAACGAGGTCGGATGTGGGATTATTCCACAGGATGAAACCTCAAGAAGCTATCAATCGGAACTCGGAATTCTTAACCAAAGGACAGCCCAAATCTGCGATGAGGTGTATATGATTATTTCGGGTACACCGATGAGAATAAAATGAGAAACCGTCATTTCTCTTCCTGTCCTCTTGATACTCCCGCCTCCTCAAATGTCGCCATTTCGTTGTAGGCTTTGACACCGGCCTCGATTATAAACATTCCAATCACAGCCCCTGTTCCTTCTCCAAGGCGCATATCGAGGTTGAGTATTGGCTCAACGCCGAGCTTTTCTAAAACTAAACCGTGCCCGCCCTCGGCACTAATATGTGAGAAAAAGATATAGTCCTTTACACTTGGACAGAGTTGGAGCGCAACTGTAGCCCCCGCCGTTGATACAAAACCATCAACTACAACGGGAATATTCTTTGAAGCCGCGCCCAAAATCGCCCCTGCAATCCCCCCGATTTCAAACCCACCGACTTTAGAGATGACATCAATTGCATCTCCAGAATCGGGGTTGTGTAATCCCAGTGCATTTTCTACTACCTTAACCTTACGATTCCATGCCTCATTGTCTATTCCAGTGCCACGTCCAACTATCTCTTTTGGGTAAAAGCCCGTAAAGGCACACATCACTGCCGCCGAAGAGGATGTGTTTCCTATTCCCATATCCCCTACCGCAATGAAGTTATATCCACTCTTGATCCTATCTTTGGAGAGTTCTATCCCTATTTCAATACATTTTATAGCCTCATCTCCTGTCATAGCAGGCTCTTTTGCCAAATTTTTTGTTCCTCTATTTACCTTCTTTATTATCAATCCCTCCATACCCTCAAAATCCCAATCTACCCCAATATCTACAACAAAAACGTCTGCTCCTACGTGTCTTGAAAGGGCGTTTATACCAGCCCCACCCCGGAGAAAGTTATAGACCATCTCACGAGTTACCTCCTTTGGATATGCGCTGATTCCTTCTTCAACTACGCCGTGATCGGCCGCAAAGACAAACACGGCTTTTTTGTCCAATCTAGGTTTCCTATCTTCTGTAATCGCTACGACTCGCCTTGCAAAATCCTCCAGCTTTCCGAGGCTTCCCTTTGGTTTTATGAGACTATCAAGTCGCGCTTGGGCAAGAGCAATATAATCGGCATCCAAAGACCTTATAGAGGAAATAGTTTCCTGAATAAGTTTCATACCCCTCTCCTGTCTCCCCAGATTATCTTGTGAAGCTGGGGCAAAACCCTAACATTTTCCATTTTGTCATCCAGCACCCTCTGGGCAAGCCATTCCAGGCTCGTTCCATAGACCGGCTGAAAAACTATATTCGCCCTAATTCGATGTCGTTTTAAAACCCCTTTTGCGTATCTGTAGTCTGTCTCATCCTTGATAACGAATTTAAGCTGATCCTTGGGGCGGAGCTTTTCAAATAATTCAAAGTTCATTCTCTCTTCCATTCCCGAACCGGGACACTTGCAATCCATACTTATCAGAGAGCTATCGGTCCAAAATACGGGTGGAGGTTCTCTGTGCCCGCTCGTTTCAAGCACTATTTCATATCCATCTTGAATTAAATCCTTCGCAAGAGTCTCAAGTTCTCTTCTTTGAATGAGGGGTTCACCTCCGGTAAAGCAGACCCTTTTGCATTTAAGCCTTTCTATCTCCGCCTTTACCTCTTTAATCGTCATTTCTCTAAAATCCCTACCCTCAACGGCATACATAGAATCACACCACGTGCATCTAAGATCACATGCAAATAGACGCACAAATACAGTAGGCAATCCGATTTCCACACCTTCACCCTGAATTGACAAGAAAATCTCGCTTATTTTCATCCTTGTTGTTTTCCCCCCGGTAGGGACATGCCGTGCCCCTACTTGATTGCCAGAATGAGCGGCGATGGCGAGGGGACTTCGATTGTGGTGACCCTCTTGAATCCAGCCTCCTTAAGCCAATCGCGGTACTCACGCATGGTGAAAACATCTCCATTCTCTGTGTGCAAGAGCATGTTTAGACCGAACACTAGAGGAATCTTGGGACCAGTTCGCGTATCGTTGGGGATCATCTCGGCAATCAAAAGCAAACCGCCATCCTTCAATGCACTATATGATCTTTTGATCAGTTTCTTGCCCCATTTCTCACCCTCAGAGTGAATTATGTGGCCGAGAATCACAAGGTCATAGCGATTACGTCCAAAATCCACCTGCCGCAGATTGCCCTCGATGTAATCGTATCTGTCGGCAACCCCGAACTGCTCGGCAAACTGCCTGGTAATCTGTGTCACTTCGGGATAATCAACCGCCACGACACGAGCATCGGGAATCGCTTCTGCAAAGGCAATAGAGCAGGCACCAGAGCCAGCCGCGACATCGAGGATATTTCTAATGCGCTTCTGAGTCCTCTCAGGTAGGGCGGCAACCGCAGCGCGTGCCGCACCGAAGGTCATAGGAAAAATGGCCGCGACGAGTTTTGGGAAAAACTCGCGTCCGCTCTGCTCCGCATCTACGGTCTCAACAGGACGACCGGTTCTAATCACATCTGTAAGCCGTGACCAATTGTCCCAGATGAGCTTGGTCTCATAGACAAATCCACCCATGTAAGATTCTTTGCCACGCACGAGGAAAGTTTTAGATACAGGGCTGAGTCCGTATTTCTCGCCCTTCTTGTTCAAGTACCCCATTGAGACAAGGGCATCTAGTAGGTGCTCTATGCCACGTTCGGAGGCATTGGCCGCGCGAGCGATTCCTTTCGCCGTTCGTTTGCCCTTTTCTATGTGTGTGAATATATTCAGCTCAACACCAGCCACAAGCACCTGAGTTTCCCGCGCCGCCCACAGGTCTTGTATGATCCGCTGTGGTGTTACATTCATTTGAGTCGCTTCCTGTGTCATCAGTTTGTCACCTCAATTCATGATTTGAGACCCATTTTATCCATAAGGTCACTTATATTGCAAAGGGATACTCATCAGAAACTTTATCACTAACAGTCAATTCCTATTGGAAAAATGGTACCAATCACCTTTCATACTCCGTTGGGTCCCAAATACCCGCCTCCTGAAACGCCCTTTTCCTCTCTCTGCATGAGCTGCAAACGCCGCAGTGTATTTCTCCACCTCTATAACAGGACCATGTCTCTTTGTATGGAACCCCTAGCTCAATTCCCATTTTAATAATCTCGGATTTATTCATATTCACAAAAGGCGCAGACACAACTAAAAGAGAATTATCATTTGCAAGGCGCTCCGCATACTGAAAAGCATCCACGAACTCGTGCCTGCAATCAGGATAGACGCCTCTATCTGAATGGTGTGCTCCAAAGAAAACGTGGTTTGCTCCTATGCTTACAGCGTATCCTATGGCTATTGAGAGAAATATTGAATTCCTATTCGGAACTATAGTCGTCTTTAGCGTCTCATAGTACTTGGTGGTTTCTGGAACCTCAGGAATTTCGATTTCCCAGTCCGTTAGAGCAGAGCCTGAAAGGATCTCTTTTAGTGTTGAAATGTCTATAATTCTATGGGCGACGTTCAGGGTATCGCAGACCCTGCGCGCAGACTCAATTTCCCTTTTATGTTTCTGCCCGTACATAAAGGTGAGGGCATAGGTCTCATAGCCTTCCCGAATCGTTTTATAAATCAGAGTTGAACTGTCTATTCCTCCCGATACAATAATGACAGCCTTCTTTTTCTCCATGACTATTCACTAATATCAATCCTAAATGACTAAAGATCGCCGGGCAAGTTATAAGGATTAGATTTTGAGAAAGAACATAAAACCGATCTTCTAAGAGAGCTTACGAGGACTCATCGGCTCAACAGCCTCTTTACCGGCCGTTTCCGTTTCTTTAGAAGCCTCTCTGTTTTTTAGAACCATATCAAAAAAGTCCACTAACCTACTTTCTAATTCATCTACATGTTTGAGCACATCCTGTATTTGACTATCAAGCTCCGCAGCCTCAAGATTAATCTCCTCGCACCTGCGCCACTCTATGATGTGTCCCTTTATATGCTCAAAGGCCTCGTGCATCGTTTTCATATCATCGGATATACGGGACACGCTTGCGACAATTGTCTTTCTTTCTCTTTCTTGATTTATAAGCCCAATCCAAATGAGCGCTCCAATTAACGCTATAAGCAAAATCCCCTGGACAACTGTCGTCTCAATCGTCGGATAGATCCCGAGAATGTCCACCTGGGGGATGAAATTAAGTGGAGTTATTCCAATTATTCCGGCTTCTTGAAGCCCTCTTACCCCTTTCCCGGCAAGAACAAAGGAGAGGAAATAGAGCAGGAAGCTCGTGATACTGAAGAAGTATTTAAGCGGAATTCTAAGGCCGAGTTTAAAAATCACCAATACCAAGCCCGCAAGTAGAACAGCCCCTGCAACGAGCCCCCATATCACTGCGCCCTTAGAGTTATCAGCCTGAAGCCACAGGGCTTGATAAAAAAGTACACTCTCAAACGCCTCTCTATAAACGGCAAAAAATGAAACGCTTGCAAGCGCAAATACGCTCTCTTTTGAAAGCGCCCTCTTAACCTTACCCTGAATGTAATCCTTCCACTTTTTGACCTCGATTTTCGTAATGAGCCAGTAGCTCACATAGAAAAGAACCCCAGCCGCAAAAAGAGATGTCACACCCTCTATGGTTTCGCGTTGCGCGCCGCTTATTGATATAACGGTTTGAGCCAAGAACCACGTAAGGAGTCCCGCAACAAGAGCCGAAATCCATCCGAGATGCACATACTTAATAGCGCTTTTTGCACCCGTCGCAACGAGGAACGCAAGCACCGCCGCGACTATTAAAGCCGCCTCAAGCCCCTCGCGTATGAGAATCGCAAATGAGTTTATAAATGAAAGCACCTTGCCAAACGGCTCACTGCTTTGAATTAAAACGGAGGCACGCTTGAGGTCGCTTTCAATCTCCCCATGAAGGGCCTTTACCTCTCCAACCGGTCTTTCATCCTTAATCAGTCCCCTAAATTTTACGAACTTCGCCTCAAGTGAGAGACCGAATCCTTGGTCTCTCGAAATAATCTTAGGCTCTACCTTCTCAAATTCATTAAGATATGCATCAAGTGCTTTATCGTATGCCCCTTTTTTATCTCCCCGCCCGTAAAGGTCTACCGCCTCATTGAGAATAGAACTCGTTGCGGCTAATGGGTCTTCTTTTTCTTTCTCAATTATCCCCCTTCTTAGAAAGGCAAGAACCCTGGACAGATCCTTTTCATTGTTGATATACGGCTTAAGCCTATCTGAAATCTCATTATCTGAGAGTGTGGCAAGAACCTTTGGATCCTCCATCTCTTGCGGAATATTGGCCACCTTAAATATCTCTTTCCCCTCTTCACTCTCCTTCTGATTAAACCTCAGTGAGAAGACATAAAATGCGATGTTCCATTTATCATTATCAGAAAGTGTGGGAAATTCAGGCATATCGGTGTTTGCAATACCGAATGTCATTGCATTAAATATCTTAAATGGAGAAAGTCCACCCATATTTCCCCCATTTGTAAAGTCTATAGGAGGTGAACTGAGTCCGGAAGCACTGGGGCCATTCCCCGCACCGATTATGCCGTGGCATTCGGCACAGTCCTTTTCATAGAGGCGCTTTCCCATCTGGAACGAGGGATGATTATTGGGATATGGAGTTATATTATAGGCAGAGATGAGTTTATCACTTATTCCCTTTGATATTAATTCAATCTCTTTATCCGGGGATTTATCTTCCATTGCCTTTTTAAGCCTAATTAAATCGGATTCGATTCCAGCCTTATCCCCACCTGAGGCTTTTAGCTCAGAAAATAGCTCAATCACATCCGATGAGAATCCGAGCATTTCCTTATATTCCCTTTCATCCACAACCTTCCCGTCCTGAACGGCGTTTTTATAGTCGCCTCCCATATAGTCAACAATGGAGAGTAATCTTTCTGCCTCCCCAGCGTATGAATTGGAAACAAGGAGAAATAGAAGAAAAAGAACCGTATAGAGAAAGGCCATAACCCTAAAGCTGATTTTAGATTTAATGTGTTTTCCTAAGAAATTCCTGCTTAAGCTCCCGCTATATATCCCCATATATCTATGGCTCTATGGATTTAGATTTTTTAAATTGAAAATAAATTTCAAATTGAGATTACCATGTAAAAAAACGGTGTCAAGAAAGGCAGACTATTTGAAAAAATTGAAAAGCCTCTATTTCGCTGTATATTTATACGGAGGCGTTTTCCAATAAAGGCAATGGGGTTCTGCCTTTAACCACCGTCCCGACCGGGGCAGTTGATGACTCCTACAGAAACTAGCCAATTGCGACTGGATTATAGAATGCAGGAGTAAATCAATCAGTGAAATACAGCGTATTGAACTATATCGTTGTTGGCTATAGCCGCAATCAGGTGAGGATTAAACTCAGCCTACTTAAGAAATTTAGCCTTCTGTTTTTGACCGACTTTCTCAAGCAAAAGCCATTTCAGGGTTGCTGTCAAAATCTTTCAGACAATTTAGGATTTGACCCACTATTGTTAAGCATAGCAGAGGTGTACCGATGACTGGTAGAATCCTTTTTAATCTAATTCAAGTCCTGGTGGTGATGGCGTTTGCGCCTTTGACGAAGGGAGTGCTCAATCGCCTTATAGAGCAGGTTCAGTCCAAGCGTGGGCCCAGCATCTTTCAGCCCTATAGAGACATTTGGAAGCTCTTCCATAAGGACGAGGTTGTCCCGGAGCAGAGTTCTTGGATCTTTCGGTTCACCCCATACATCGTCTTTATCACCCCGATCTTTGTGGCTCTCCTTATTCCAGTACTTACGGCGTATCCCCTTTTTTTCGCCTTCATGGGGGATATGCTGGGCGGTGGATTCATATTGGCACTGGGCGGTTTCTTTGCAACACTTGCCGCCGTGGACACGAGCAACCCTTACGGTCCTATGGGAGCCAGTCGGACACGAATGGTTGGTTTCCTTGCCGAGCCGGTCTTCATGATCGTGTTTTTCACAGTCTCATTCGTAGCAGGATCCACCATACCGTATATCGTCCAGAAGCAATGGGTGATGCCTTTGACCAACTTCTTCGAGCCCTCGCACGTGCTTTTGATGATTGCCTTTATGATGTTGATACTCGCCGAAGCCGGACGGATTCCCGTAGATAACCCATCCGGTCACTTCGAGCTGGCCATGATTGATGAATCCAAAGGGCTGGAGTATTCCGGTCGTGGGGCAGCCCTTATGAAGTGGGGAGGCAGCATGAAATTCTTTGTGCTGATCTGCATATTCCTAAACGTTCTAGTAATACCGTGGGGTTTGGCTGAGAAACAAGCCCTCTGGGAGGTCTTAATTGCTATACCCTTGATTCTCTTAAAGGTATTTGTACTCCTTTTGCTTATTGTGGTTATAGAATCATCGCTTGCTAAGCTAAGGCTCTTTCGCATCAGTGAGTTCATGGGAGCAGCCTTCATCACTTCAGTGGCAGCCATGATCGCTCAACTCTTTACAACATAGGAGGTTAAATGTGCTAGATCTAAGCTCGACGTCACCGATCTTTAGCCAGTTAAATGCCTCAGTGGGAGGCTTGTTTCTTCTTAGCGCCTTCGGACTCGTGATAGTACGCCAGGCGCAAGCATGCTTATTGATATTTATCATCCAGTCAATTCTCTTATCAATCTCAGCGTTTCTTTTGGGCTACAGGGATGCCTCTTATCACCTTCTCGCTGTTGGAGTCCTCACATTGGTAATCAAACCAGCCTTAATTCCCTGGCTTCTGCACCGCACAGTTAGTCAGGAGATATATACATACCGTGAAATCTCTCAGGTTATAAACATTCCCTCCTCACTGCTCATTGCCCTGGCACTTACGCTTTTCTCTTATTTCTTTGCCAATTCCCTTTTAATCATAGTTGATGGGAGCTTTGCAAAGGTAAACCTGCCTATAGGCATTGCCGGGCTTCTACTCGGGGTTTACACGCTCATGGTCAGGCGAGAGGCCATTCCCCAGTTGATCGGCATTCTGACAATGGAAAATGGAGCCTTTTTCGCAGGCATCTCTATCAGCCCCGATTTGCCCCTCATAGCGGAGTTGGCTGCGGCATTCGACGTATTAATCATCACTTTAGTCATGGGCATTTTAACTCGAACTATTCATGAAAACATTGGAACCACAGAGGTCGGTGCCCTAACAACATTAAAGGAGGAACCGAACCAATGATCCTGATTGTCATACTGGTCATTCCACTTCTTGCTTCGGGACTTTCATTTATTCCCCTTGGCAGAAGGTTTGCCCCGGCTGTAACGCTGATAGGGGCCATAGCTGTATTGATCGCATCCCTGCGCGTGGCGCTTCGAGTCGCTTCCGGAAATCGGGTTGTAATGACTGAGAACTGGATGTCATGCGATGGTCTCAGTGCCCTCGTGCTGTTACTTATCGCTTTGGTTGGTGTAACCGCCGCCCTCTTCTCATGGGGTTACGTGGAGAAAATAAGCCACAGCAGCAGTCATGAGAAACTGCGATATTACTATGCCAACTACAACCTGTTTCTCCTGTCCCTATTGGCGGCTCCTCTTTTTGTAGAGCTGGCATTGGTTTGGATTGCCGTTGAACTGACTACACTCCTTTCAGTACTGCTCGTCGGATTTGAGAACACACGTGAAGCCCTGGAGGCTGCCTGGAAATACATAGTGCTGACACTGATGGGAGCCGCTATCGCCCTCCTCGGTTTTCTCATACTCTTTTGGGGATTGCGTGCCTCGGGTAGCAACATTTACACATGGGATGGGCTTATCGCTACCGCACCCAATATGCCCCCTGTTCTGCTTCAAACCGCCTTTCTCCTGATACTCGTTGGCTTTGGCGCAAAGGCAGGGCTTGTTCCCCTGCATACATGGCTCCCGGATGCCCATAGCCAAGCCCCGTCGCCCGTGTGTGCACTGCTCTCCGGTGTAGAGACCACTGCCGTGTTATACGCCATTCTTAGACTGATTCCCATACTCAATGCCGTGCCTTCCCTTCGAGCCGGGACATGGGCTGTTGTCTTCGGTCTAATTTCCGTGGGTGTAGCGGCATTCCTGCTCCTTCAGGTGAGGGATTATAAACGCCTTTTTGCCTATTCTACTGTGGAGCACATGGGGATTATTCTTGTCGCAACAGGGCTGGGTAGTTCAGCAGCCCATTATGGTGCCGTTTATCAGATATTGAGTCATGCCATTACTAAGTCCTTCTGTTTCTTCGCTGCCGGTGCCGTTCTACTGGCTGTGGGAACACGTGAGATTACGTCAGTTCAAGGACTGATCCGCACTTCTCCAACCACCGGGATAGCCCTGCTTTTTGGTGGACTCGCGATTTCTGGAGCGCCTCCATTCGCAGTCTTCTTGAGCGAGTTCTCCATTCTCAAGGCAGGGCTATCCAACAGTCAATACATAGCCGTGGGACTTTTAGCCCTCTTTATTGTAATTGCCTTCTTCGGTATCATGCTCCACATCAAC
>PSLL01000009.1:33410-34500 GCA_040289575.1 Candidatus Dadabacteria bacterium
TATTGGGCCAGCCTAATGTAATCCCCGAAGGGGTCAATCTGCCGACAAGCTGTGTTATAGCACTAATCTTATCAGTTATTCCTATAGTTGTATTCGGCCTGTATGTGCCGGGGCCACTCCATGAGTTGCTGCACCTTGCGGCTAATTGTCTAGAGAGGTGATATGATATGGAACTTTCTTTAGATAAGTCCATCAGTTCCACAACCAATCTCATGACCGTTTCCAAGATCGCTGAAGAGCGCTGGCCGGGGAGAGTCCGATCCAGACTCGATCCAGAGAAACCGTTATGCCATCTGGAATGTGATCAGGGAGAAATTCAGGCCATATGTAACTGGTTATTTAATGAATTAGGCTATACATTCGCCAGCCTGGTAGTTGAGGAAACCTTATCGCATTGGCTCCTTCACTACATTTTTTATGGCGACCATGATGCTGGTCAGGTCCACTCTCTTATTCGTTTAGACAAGCCACAATTGACCATTCCCAGCATCAGTGCGCATGTGTATGCCGCAGATTGGCATGAGAGAGAAGCCGAGGACCTCTTCGGCTTAGAGTTTGAGGGACACCCACGATTAGGAGACTTTGTGCTCCATAACGATGAGTGGCAAGAAGGTGTAAATCCCATGCGCAAGGATTTTGACACAAGAAAACCCTATACTCATCGCGAGCCGGATCCCGACTGGCGGCCTCTCAGAATCGTTCAAGCGCCCGGCTCATTCCTAATGCCTATCGGGCCAATCTACGCAGGCATAGCCGAGTCTACACACTTTCTCTTGGAAACGGTAGGAGAGGACGTCATTCGCGTTATCCCACGCCCATTCTACAAGTATCGAGGCATAGAGAAGATCGCTGAGGGGCGATCTGTAGAATACGCCCTGGCTCTGTCTGAGCGTTTTTCTGGCACATCGGCCTTTGCACACTCTTTGGCTTTCTGTCAGGCGATAGAAGAGATCCATGGAATCACAGTTTCTCCACGGGCACAGGCCTTACGCATCCTACTTGCGGAACTAGAGCGCCTCCGTCATCACGTGGGGGCAATCAGGGAGATATGCGATTCAACGGGTCTGGTCGTTGCTACAAGCCAGGTCGC
>PSLL01000009.1:34510-36680 GCA_040289575.1 Candidatus Dadabacteria bacterium
ATCCTGGAAGAAGAGCTTCTGCGACTCTCATGCAGCTTCACAGGACACCGCTATCTCTTCGGCCTGAATCTCCCAGGCGGACTCTCGCGGGATTTCAATGACGAGACATGTAAGGGGCTTGCTGAGTCTACCAAGACCCTTCTTAATAGGTTGAATGAATTAGAAGGGATGCTTCGTTTCTCAAGTAGCTTTCTCGATCGGCTGGAGGAGGTGGGAATTATCTCTTACAGAGACGCCCTCAACTATTGTTTAGTGGGTCCTATCGCTCGCGCTTCCGGCATTATCCGTGACCTGCGCAAATCCCAACCCTATTCAGGATATGATGATATAAAGTTCTCCGTGCCGTATGAACAAGAAGGGGATGGTTACGCCCGCCTCCGAATTCTTTTTGCCGAGTCAGAACAATCCGTCTGGATTATTAATCAGGTTGTGTCGGCTCTTCCTAGTGGAGCGATCATTCCTAAGAAGTTTGAAATAGCCCCGGGAGCAGCCCTGGGGTGGGTGGAGGCGCCGTGCGGTGCGGCATTTCACTGGATCCGAATTGGTAAGGACGGTTTGATAGCGCGTTATCGTATAGCAACACCATCATTTACAAACTGGCATGGGTTTCGTTTGGCCGCAGAGAGTTTCGCATTTCAGGATTTTCCAATCATTATGGCGAGCCTTGGACTTTCAGTTGCCGAATGCGATCGCTAGAAAAATAGGAGGGAACATGTGTAATTGGGTTTTTAAAGGACTACGTACAGGAATCAAAACGACATCGTATCCCGACGGAGAGGAGACGGCTCCAGGAGTTTCACCGGGACTGCCACGCGGTGGAGAGTTTACAGAATATGAAGCCAATTTAATAGCCTCAAGTTGCCCAAATGAGGCACTCAGACGGGAGGGCCGCAAGGTTATTGTAGACTATAGACGCTGTATACATTCTTTTCGTTGTGTGCGTGCTATACAGACACCGATTAATTGGCAGTCAGACTATGAATGGGCAACGTCTGTATCCGAAGACAATGACCCCAATCGGAGGCTTGGCAGAGCCTTCAGACACTCTGCTCATATACTCGTTGTGGATGCAGGTGATTGCGGGGCCTGTTTAAATGAAATCAAGCAGCTAAACAACCCATACTACAACATGCACCGTCTGGGCTTCTTTATCACACCCACGCCGAGGGATGCGGATATTCTCATGGTGGTAGGCCCTGTTACAGTTCATATGCGATTGCCACTACTTAAGGCATATAACGCCATGCCCACACCCAAACGAGTCATAGCAGTCGGGGCGTGCGCCCTATCGGGTGGCACCTTTGGCCCAAGTTTTATTTCGGGCGCGGCTGTCGCAGATGTCCTTCCAGTGGATGTGGAGATACCAGGCAATCCGCCACCGCCACTGGCTATATTGCATGGGCTTCTGGTGGCGGTTGGACGCAAGCCATCGGCATTTCTAATCCCGACTGAAGGCACCGAAAAGGAGGTAAAAATATCTTGATAGAGGTCGGACATCTTATTACCCTCTTTTTCGCACTCTGTGGCGCTGGCATAGTCATGGCCGCTATGCTCCCTAATCGTCGGAGTCTGCAAACCCTATTTTGGATCGCCCCTTTAGCCTCGGTTGTTATCTTATGGGCTAGCGGCGAAGCCCTCTTCTTTGGAATCCAGTTTCAAGCCCAGCTTTGGACATTAGCCCCACTGGGAACACTAACCTTGACTATGGATCGCCTCTCTGCGCTCTTCGTTTTTATCACTGGCCTGATTTTTCTGCCCGTTTCCATATTTTCGGCACAATATATGACCAGACACCTGGGCCGCGAGAGCCTGAAATCCTTCAGTGGCCTTTATCATGCACTGTTTGCTTCCATCGTTTTGGTCTTGGTTACCGCAGACATTTTTTCATTCCTGATTGCCTGGGAGGCGATGTCAATCCTTAGCTATCTCCTGGTCAATTATGAACATGAGCATAAATTTTCGGGCTATCTGATGTTGGCTATGGGTGAAGCAGGCACCATAGCTGTAGCGCTCGCACTGCTTATCATGGCGAAATCGTCAGGGGCTCTCGACTTCATCTCGTTGAAAGATGGTGCGGCTGGGCTGGGGGTAGGTGCCCGCTGGGCCGTATTTTTACTGTCATTCTTCGGATTCGGAATCAAGGCGGGTTTAGTGCCCGTTAACATGTGGC
>PSLL01000009.1:36689-40855 GCA_040289575.1 Candidatus Dadabacteria bacterium
CCTAGAGCATATGCAGTAGCTCCGGGTGGCTTCATACCTGTATTTGCTGGAACTATGCTGAATTTGGGCCTTTATGGAATCGTACGCTTAAATTTAGACCTCCTTCCAATAACCCAAGTTGGACCAGGACTAATTACATTGATTATCGGAACGGTCTCGGCCTTGGTAGGTATACTCTATGCCACTATCGAGAACGATATGAAGGGGGTGTTGGCTCATAGCTCGATAGAGAATACAGGCATCATCACTGCTGGACTCGGTGCTGGTTTTATATTCATAGCCTCCAAACATCCTGCATTGGCAAGTATCGCTTTCATTGCTGCACTCTATCATATAATCAATCACTCGCTCTACAAGGCGCTTCTCTTCCTCGGAGTGGGAGCAGTAAATACGAATATTAGTGTACGGGATATGAATCGTCTAGGCGGACTTATTAAGAAGATGCCCTGGACAGGGCTTTTCTTTTTGGTTGGAGCGCTCTCTATTTCTGCCATGCCGCCTTTCAACGGCTTTGTAAGCGAGTGGTTGACTCTACAGACACTATTGCGGAGTGCAGAGCTGCAATCCACTGCGATCAAAATCGTATTTGCTCTCTCCGGTGCGGGGCTGGCGCTTACAGCAGCGCTGGCTGTCACGTGCTTTGTTAAGGTCTTTGCTATGAGTTTCCTGGGTATGTTCCGATCTAAGGAAGTCGAGCAGGCCGTGGAGGTGTCCGGCTCAATGACCGTGCCTATGGGAGTTTTGGCTATTCTGTGCCTTGTCCTGGGTATACTGCCCACCTATGTCATTCCGGTACTCGATCAGACTCTCATGCCCTTGACCCATGTCAGTGCTGTAGATGCTTTAGTACCCCCTTTCTTTACCACGAGTTCTGAGAATCCTCAGTTGCCCACTGAGTTTGTGTCAGAGTTTCACGACTTGGGGGCACAGGTGGGACGCGGTGCTTTGCCCGGACGGGGTTTAGTAGTATTGCACCGAGGCTCAACACGCAACCCTGTTGTTTTCGCCATGTCCACCTCGTACACTCTCGTTGTTCTAATTCTCTCACTGGTGCTAAGCTATATAATCATCCGCTGGCTCACGTACGCGCGGACTGTTACACGGCGTATGCGCTGGGACGGAGGGGTTCCACGGCTCCTGCCAGAGATGACTTATACTGCCACGGGGTTTTCTAATCCGGTGCGTGTGATTTTCAATGCTGTATTCCGTCCATCGGCCATAGATACGAAAGAAACTGTAGCCGCACATTTCCGGATAGCCATACGCCGCACATACAAGGAGGTTCATGTGGTGGATCGGCTTATATTTGGCCCCTTCACAGCAGTAATGCAGAGAGTCGCTCGGTCTTTGGCAATAATGCACCATGGGAGAATTAATGCGTACGTGACATATGTCCTTCTTACCCTACTTGTATTCTTGGTCATTGCGCGATTCTTATAGAAAGCCTCATTGCCGCTGCTAAAGAGATTTTGGCGAGAAGGAGTGGATATTCAACTATGAATATCAGGAGACTCGTGCTGGACGTAGACAAGGCTATTGCTCGGCCTACTCTCCTAGATTTGGCCAATGCCATTGGGAGTGTCACTGGTGTTGAAGGTGTAAATATCACAGTGGAAGAAATTGACATTGAAACGATGGGCATGGACGTTACGGTGGAAGGAGAGAACATAGACTATCCTGCACTCGTCAAAGCCATTGAATCCACTGGTGCAGTGGTACATAGCGTTGACCAGATAGCCTTCGGCAGCCGATTGGTGGAGCATGTGAAGATACAACGATGAACATATTCGGTCTATCGTTTCCACGTGAATACATATTCGCCCTAGTTATCGGTCTGGTGGACGGAATTCTGACCGCTCTCGTACTCGCTGGTGGCAAGGTAGTAAATTCTCGAGATTCAATTGACATCATGCTGGTACTACGTATCTCGATAGCTACAGCACTCTCTGGGGCGTTTATTTTCTTTGTGGCAGAGTATGTACGACTACGCGGAGAATTGATTCACGCAGAACGTCATCTCAATCTCACATCTCATGGCCATCTCGTGACAACTCAGCTTGGAAGAATAGTTTTCAGTGATACTTTAAGGGGAACGGCAATTTTGGGTACTTATAGCTTCTTTGGCGCACTGCTTCCCTTGATGTCCGGCGCTGTGTTGCCAGGTCTGCGCTGGTTACCAATCGCTATCGCCATTACAGCTCTTGGTCTCCTGGGCATAGGGCTGGCACGCGCCGTTTATGGAAATACCATTCGGTGGGCAATAGCACTGATTGTCGCCGGTGTTTTCCTCACCGCTGTTGGTGTAAAGCTTCACGTAATCTGAGGAAGCCTTAATTCTTACCGCCCCACAACTCATCCATTTGTCGTTTGACGAGCTGTAAAAAAGATCATATTATATCAATACATAACTATATATTTATGTATTAACTAGTATAAGCAAAAATGGGTTATTCATGACTGATAATCATGCACTTAAGGCCAAGTTATTTCGAGGTTTTGCTGATCCATCTCGCTTAGCAGTTCTTGAAGCACTAAGGAATGGGTCAAAATGTGTCTCTGACATTGTCGAGCTTACCAATCTTTCCCAACCTAACGTCTCGGCACACCTAGCCTGTCTCGAAGACTGCGGACTTGTGAAAAAAGAGAAAAAAGGAAGATATGTTTATTACCAAGTGACCAATAAAAAAGTGTTAAAGCTTCTTGCCGAAGTCGAGGCAATACTTGCTGAAGTAGGAGAAGGAATCTACCGCTGTACCAGGTACTAAATACTATGACATTTCTGGGTATTGCTCTTCAAATTCTAAAAGAATTCATTTTCTTAACTCTCAAGGTTACCCCACACTTTCTACTCGGGGCTATTTTAGGAGCGATCCTTCAAACCTATCTAAAGACGGACTTAGCATTCAAATATCTTAGTCGAGGAAGCTTCTCAGTAATCAATGCAAGTATTCTGGGCGCTATTCTTCCGGGCTGCGCCTGTGCTACAGTGCCTATGGCAGAGGGACTCAAAAGACAAGGGAGCAATTTAGGAACTATAACAGCCTTCATTATGATGTCACCCCTTCTAAGTCCCATCACTATAGCGATGACCTATGGAATGCTGGGCTGGAAAATTACGGCGGCAAGGGTAATATTCTCGTTTATAGGCAGTATAGCCGTTGGTGTGATCTTAAACTATCTCGAAAAATCTAGAGTTTCTGGATTCAGTATTTCGGTCTCTAATTCTAAATTTGTGCGAAGTCTCTCTGTTAAAGAGAATCCTGTGCTATCTAAATCCTGTCGTCAAGAAACAAAACAAGGCTTTTGGGGAAACTTAATATCAACAATAAGAGGGCTTTCTAAATACCTCCTAATAGGAATGTTGGTTGCGTCCGTTTTAACTACAATTATTCCTGAGGATTCGATTTCTAGATACATCATCTTTTCAGGGTTTTTAGCGTATCTAGTGGCTGCCATAGTGGGAATACCGCTCTATGTCTGTGAAGGAGAAGAGGTTCCTATAACGTTTTCACTTCTAAGAGTCGGATTAGATATTGGGCCGGCTTTTACATTTCTTCTGGGTTCGGTTGGCACATGCGTACCGACTATGATTATGGCTCAGAGAATCATAGGTAAAAAGGCAACATTATTCTATATAGTAAGCTGGTTTGTGTTTGCCATAGGTTCTGGATGGTTACTGAGTCTTATTGTCAGATAAAAATGTTACTTGGATCCTTTTCTGACCAAAAGAAACAGAGGAACAGAGGCAAGCTGCATCACTACTGAGAATACAATTAGGGAGTGAATA
The DNA here is from genome assembly GCA_040289575.1 of Candidatus Dadabacteria bacterium. Lineage (GTDB taxonomy): Bacteria > Desulfobacterota_D > UBA1144 > Nemesobacterales > CSP1-2 > PSLL01. Next base: position 40,477 of record PSLL01000009.1, read on the forward strand.
GAGGCATCATAGAGGACACCCATTAATGTGCTTCCTAGAAACCAAAACAGACCGTAACCGGCTGTAAACAACCCATAAGCCGAAGCCCGCCGTTGCGGCGGAACCATAGGGCCGACGGCTGCCGGAATAATAGATTCATGCGCTCCCATTCCAAGTCCCCATAACGATGCACCCGCGAGCGCAGCCCAGAATCCACCGAGGAACACCAAAGGCGCAAACAACGCTGAAAACAGCGTCAATGGCACAAGAACCAAAATGCCAAACCTGTCGAACAGGCGTCCAAAAACCAACGAACCGGCTCCACTAACACCCATTGCGATGGCATAAGCAATCGGCACCCAGTTCTTAGGCACAGAAGCTGCTTTCTGAAAATGATAGG
>PSLL01000009.1:40891-100515 GCA_040289575.1 Candidatus Dadabacteria bacterium
GCCACTAGCGCCGCGCCCGCCAGATAAATCCAATAAACGCGCGGCAGTCCTTCCGCTTTCACGTTCGGCACTTCCGTTTCCATCTCTTCTGGCCGTGGGTAAATCCATCGCGCGATCAGCAGCAGGCTAAGACAGATGACTCCAGGCAAGAGCAGGAGGGCAAAGGCAAAACGATATTCACCGCGAATGGCAAGAACCGCTGCCACAGCCAGCGGGCCGAATAGGGCACCGAATTGGTCGAGCGCCTCGTGCATACCAAACGCCCAGCCGTAACCGATTTCCTTGGCGGCATACGAGAGCATCACGTCGCGCGGCGGATTGCGCGTGGCGCGCCCGGCGCGTTCCAGAATGATCAGCGCAGCGGCGGTTGGCCACTTTGCCGACGCGCTCGAGAATAATTAGCACGGCAGCCATCGGCCAGTTGCCCGCCAGCGCCAGCGCTGGCACCGAAAGCATTTGGATGAAGTAACCAAAGATCGTGATTGGCCAGAACTTGCCAGTGACATCTGCAAGGCGGCCGGAAATGAGACGCAAACCGTAGCCAGCTAGTTCGCCAAAACCGGTGACGACGCCCACCACCGTGGCGCTAGTCTGCAAGAGAGCGAGGTACGGGCCGAGAATACTGCGCGAACCCTCGTATGTAAAGTCGGCAAAGAAACTGAGTGCGCCAACCATCAAGACGAATTTCAGGGCAGACCTTTTTAGGATGCTCTTTTTATCTTCCGGCAGAATTGATTGATATTCCACTGATATTCCTCTTTAGGAGTATCGCTCGAATGAAGTCGTTTAGGGATACCCATATTGTCATACTCGAGTAAAAGTTTGCAGAAATGGTAGCATTACGCGCTTTCTAAGGTATTCTCCAGCCTCTTTAGACTCAATCTAATTCGCTTTAACACATCAGCATGCTCTTTGAGGTTTTTCCTGGCATATGTAATCTTTTCTTCGCCAGCTCCACTTTCCAGAACAGCCCGCTCAAGAGCAGATTCAATTCCCATTAGCGTCGCATCAATCTTGGAAAACAGCTCATCACGAAACCTTCTGAGGTTCTTTTCTATGCGCTCTAGAAAATCGTACCTAATTCTTCCAGCATTTCTATCCAGCTGTTCTCTACACTGCTCGAGCATCCTACTTAGTACCACCCTTCGAAATAAGAATCCCGGCAGAGCAAATGGCAAGACTTCAAGGGCAAGATTGGTATCGAATAGGGATTCAATCCTGTACTGGAGATAACCTTCTGCAGAGAGAGTTTCTACGCCGCTAAAGGTCTCTACTTTAATATCAAAGATGTCTGAGGATAGTTTCTTGATATATGTTATTATCTCATTGGCTTTGGATGAAAACCGTCTTGAGATGTTTTCAAACTCCCTATCCAATTTATCCTCTTCTAGAATACGCCATTCATTGAAAATGCACTCAATCTCCTGCCTCATCGCACTGTCTATCGATTTTGACAACTCGATTTTGCTCTTATCTTTGTAAATTTTATAATGCCCTTCCATCTTTTTTACAAGCTCAGGAGCCTTCTCTTCTACAAAATTTTTCAAATCAGATTCGAGCATAGAAATAAGCCTTTGCTCTTCCCCTTTTAGAAGATAGTCAAAATCCACTTTATCCAGACGGATTTTCTCCTTTTGAATATTAAACTCACTTATCTTCCTTCTAAGCTCTTCCAATGGAATGGAGATGGCTTTCACTTCAAGTTCTATAGACATCATTTCGTCTGAGAGGATTTTAAGAGTATTATTTAGTGCAGAACTGATAATGGCTTTGCCCTTTTCCTTCATAAGGAAATCATTTAAAGCCCTTTCAAAATCCGAAACCGAGCTGCGGTCACGCATTTCTTGATTGCCGTTTAACCTTCCTTCTAGGGCATACTTGGCAGATATAGGAAAGATTTTTATATCCTTTAGACCAACCTTCTGTTCAATTACGTGCTTCGTAAACTCAAGCGACTCAATTCTATCCTTTTCATCCATCTGGTCAATCTTATTTTGCAGAAAAAGGATTTTATCTACATATTTTCTTATATCATTCAGGAAATCATACTCAACCTGACTAATCGGCGGGTCTACACCGACTAGAAAAACTGCGGCATCTACCTTGGACAGATAATTGTATGTAACGGCGGTATTGTGCTGATATGTTGAGCCGATTCCCGGAGTATCTATAATCTGAACCCCATCCCTTAAATAAGGGGAGTCATAATGAACCTCCACGTACTGCACCCCTTTTTGGTTTTCTGGATTACCCTTCTCAGTTACATAATCTGGAAGCTCATCAAGCGTTATTTCTTTTCTAGTCCCGTTATTAAATAAAACTTCAATGTGCAGGTTATTTCCATATTTAATCAGCGTAATAATAGATGTAAGCGGAACAACCCCTGTAGGAAGTAATCGGCTACCCAGCAGGGCATTGATGAGTGTAGTTTTCCCTCGTTTAAACTGTCCAAGAACGGCTAGATTGAAATGGCCCTCCAAGAGCTTCGCTATAAGTTCTTCCACAGCCCTTGTTACACCCTCATTCTTACAATGAGAGGCCAATTGGTATAAGTCTTTCAGGTTCTCTAACAGGTAGTTTCTTGCCTCTACATATGACTCCGGCATAGAACAAATCTCCTATAGCGGATTATTCAAGTTTCCGTGCTCTAAAACCGTTACTAAACTGCTTTTGATATGAATATCTAGCGGGGTTGAAAGAATCTTCTCTATTGTCTTATTTATATTGTATGTGACCCTCTTTATCTCCACATCGCCGTCATTCCATATGGCATAGGATGCCTTTGCCGGAATATCTTTTGACTGGCCTACACTGCCGGGATTAATAATAGTCGTCCTATCTATTCTCTTAATCATGGAAACATGTGTATGACCAAGGAGCACAAAATCTGCGTCCAGCCCTTCTATTTCCTGTCGCCAGATATAATCGGGTGAATCGGGTGGTATATACTTAAATAGATTATCAGTCGGCGTTGCATGTGTAAGAAAAAACCTCCCTCCGCCAAGTTCCACCACCCTATTTAGGGGAAGGGAACCAAGATAATTAATTTCTCCCTCTTCGAGAATATTCCACATAAGCTCTCTTGTCTTTACAGACATCATTTTGTATGCCGCACTGCATTTGCAGTCGGTCCTGAAGGCTACGGCGCTATCGTGGTTTCCGCGTATGACGGCATGGGCGTTCTTTTTTACAAAATCTATGCACTCCCTCGGACTCGGGCCATAGTCAACTAAATCTCCCAAACAGAGAAGGTAGTCATACTCCTCTTTTATAGCCTCCAGCGACTCAATATTTGCGTGTATATCCGAGATAATTAGAATCCTCATTGAAATATCCCCCTTTATTCCAATATCCTAGAGTTCCTTACCGACAAAGAATTTAATAGCCCTGATCCAGGCTGTTTGTTCTTTACCCTTGGATTCATGCGAATAGCGATAATCTGTTTTGCGCCAATACTCTTCTAAATCGTCATTTAGCTTTCTAAGCACCTCAACCTGCTTTTGAATCAGAATTTCTAAAGACTTGGGAGATGCGAATTTAATGGCTTGGTTAAAGTGATTCATACACAGCCCCTGAGAATTATAGTAAAGCCCTTTAACCCTCTCGTCTTCTAAATCCATTATGAGATTATGAATCCATTCGGTCGCTTTGTTGGAAATGGATTTGCAAATCGGACAAGTCTCTGACGGCTCGAGTTGTTTCTTAGCCTCCTCTAAGCGTTGTATGTGTTTTTTACCCGTTATTTTTCTGATTACTTTATTAATCCTGCTTTCAGGTTTATATTTCTTCAATTCTTTGTATAATCTTCCCAATTTCACCAGCGCCGATTTGACCAGATATTCATATACTACAGACATTTCATGCCCCTTTCCCATGCGAATCAAGTCCCAAGAATGCCTATTACAAAAACCTCTGGAATTCAGTGTCCTATCTATCCAGGTGGTGTCATGGTAGTACTCAATAAAATACCAGCGATAAAAATATCTTAAGTCCTCATCGCAGAGCAGGCACACAGGACAATCATTGCCATCTCTCAATGCCTCCAATAATGACGACGATTTCCTAATGAAACCCAGTGTTGCCATGGAATTTAATCCCCGCTCACACTTTATTTAAAATATATTTCTCCACCATATCGCTATCTGTTCTATCTTCTTGTTCATTACGATCATCTGTAATCTTGAGGATATTTTTAAAGCTTCTATTAATCGCTTTTGCTCCCGTCAGTTTAATTGCCAGCGTCTTATTCCTAGAAAAGGTTTCAAAGCACTCATATCCTAAAGCCGCATTTCTGCTCGAAAGCCTTCTATAGTCCAGGGTTACATCCTCTAGCTCCGAGACCAGTTTATTTTTTCTGATTGTGAGTTCTGATAGCTCTTTTTCTATCTCATCTACTCTATCAATTACATCAACCCCAAATGATATAACCCAACCGAATACTTCTTCCTCAGTCCAATCCATTTTAACTGGCGCTTTCTTAATCTCTTCATAAAGCCCTAAAGGAAGTGCTACAGAAAGTTTTCTTTGTTTATAACTCATTGCCATCTAATTTCACTTCTGATCTGCGGAGCTTTGCTGTCTTACCAGTACTTTCAGTTCCTTATTTTCAGAGTTCAATATTTCCAATCTCTTATAGATATAATCGCTATCCCTTTGGGATTCGATACAGAGTTTTTCGAGTCTACTGTTCTCTTCAATAAAACGTTTAATTTCTCTCCACAGGTTCCCTATCTTCCCAGATAGGGAGGCGTTTTCTTCTTTAATCATGTCAATTTCAAGTTTAAGCAGTCCCGCGCTTATTATTTTTTGTATTGCACCTGTTTCTTCGAGTTCGTGAGTCTTTATAAAATTCAGGACTCGTCCATAAACACCCGCCGGGATATTAACAATAAACGTGATTTGGTCAGGATATTTACGCTTCACTCCAACCTCTTATAGAGGCTTTTTCTATCAATGATATTCTCATTTATCACCTTTGCGATTTATTCGATTTAGCTTCTATCCTCAAGCTTATTTCAATGAGTTCCTCTACCTTGGGATCTCAGAAATCGGCAAGTTCTTTTGGTGCCTTACCATATCTATCCAGCCCGCTACTTCTCATATCTGAAAGCGCTTCCCCAATATGTGCGGCTTCTCCCCGCACCTTCCTTACCACTGATTCCTCTTGTGTCTGAAGATTAAGCCCACCTTTTAACTCTCTGATAATCCTTCGCATCTCTTCTATATCCTGGAGTATCGAATTTCGAACCTCATCATCCAGGTGGTCGTCTAATTTATAAGTTATTCTCTCTCTATTGTCAGTAATTAATGCCTCCTCAATCCGCTCAAGGGATTTTTCGAGCATATACAAACCTACTATTATGACTCTCTGATGGTTTGGACTAATCTCTATCACCTTATTAAGGCTCCTCATCATCTTAATCGAAAAAAATTACTGCACTCCCGATGTCCCTAAGAAATGCCAAGTTTGATAGGAGTATATTTATCCATTTTTACTCAGTCTTTCTATAAGTTCCTTCAAAGACTCGATAACTGCCTCCGAGAGATATACCTTTTCTCCTCTAACATTCTCTACCTTTCTCTCATTTAGCGCGTTCTCAATGTATGGTAAAGCCGCCGAATTGAGTTCTGATAGGGCTTCGATGCACAAACCGTGAGTGTACCAATCACCCTCATTCAATCCCGATATGAGTTCTGGAATAACTTTTATGATTTTATCTTTGTCGATGCCGATCTTTAACAGAGATAAAGCCGCATATAACCTGACTTCCCATTCTTCATCCTCCAGTCTCTTGAGTAGTGGCCGGATGGCTTCAGGGTCACCGATTTCTCCCAGCAGTCTGGTAGCCTCGACGCGTCTTCTTATACTCGGATTTGTTTCATATATAGAAGGGGTGTAGTTTCGCCTAGCCAATGCCTCTATAAGTAATGGAACAGCATCTTTACCAAATTTAAGCAGAGCTTTACCAGCTGTCTCCCGTGAATAGTCATCCTCAAGCATTTCAACTATATAAGGCATAGCTCTTTTTTCCTTGAAGTTCGAAAGAGCCTCAGCTGCACCCATTAAATGGTTCTCTTTTAGACACCTAAGTAGTGGCTCTATCGCCCTCTCATAGCCTAAGATTGCAAGCTGCCTGGCGGCCTGATTTCTTACAGTTTCTTCGGCAAGGCGAACCTGTGGGTCAAGCGGTTCTAAGTCGCACAAATCCAGTACCTGTATAAGCCCTTCGCTAGACTCTTCACCACCGATCATTCCAAGGGCTTCGGCAGCCAGGCAGCGCGGCTCCGAGAAGATAGATGGAGAAGAAAGTAAAAGTCCAATAATGGGTTTTACAGCCACCCTTCCGCATTTAATTACTTCAAGCAACGCACTTGTATTGCTTCCGAGATTATTAAGCCCCTCTACTAATCTCTCTATTTCTTCTCTATGGATCCTACACATTAAACTCGGCACCTCCTTGATATAACGGTTAGTTTATCCAATGAAGCACGTGCCGATTCCCTAACATAATGACTGTGATCCCCGATTGCCCTTTTTAAAGCCTCTATCACCTCTTCTTGTCCATCAAAGTTGCCAAGGACGGCAGCCGCCTTGCCTCTTACCAGGAACGAAGGGTTATTCAGCATCTTAATTAAGAACGGCACCGCCCTTTCATCCCCAATTTTGCCTACGGCTTCGACAACCTCCTCCATGAGAAAGTAATCATTGGTCCTGTTAAGTAGTTCAATCAGTGGTCTTATGGCTGCCCTCTCACGCCTCTCACCTAATATATAGCAGACCCTGTATACGGTAGAGCGCTCGGAATGATTGAGAGAATCTATGAGTTTCTCTGTGAAGCTTTTCTCAACCCATTCCTCTACATTTCCTCCGCACTGCAGACAGGTTTTTGTATTCTTTGAAATCTCATTCCAGCAAAAGGGGCAAAAGTAGTGTATCATGGTTCCCCTCCTTATGTTCCCGTATCCTTATGTTTTGAACTGGCAATCTCGCAAATTTCATCAATCAGATTCATGATTCTATCTACCTGAGTATCTAGAAACTCTCGAAGCTCATCCGGAACCTCTCCGTAGCCACGAAGCCTTTTTGATTTTATCTCTTCCAGATTTACCCGCTGAATGGTCATGGCGCCGAGTATTCGGTTTTTTATTTCTTCTCTTCGTTTCTCTAAATTCAATTTTTGAGATACATAGGTTATCAACCCTCTTATCTCATCTATGCGTTTTAGAATCAATGCCTTTTCCCAAGGTGAGAGGTTATTTAAGGTTTCGATCATAGCTTTTCTTTGATTGGCACCTCTTATAATCTCTTCTACACCGGAGATTGTATCTTCAAGAACCTCCATAGATACAGAAAGACGGGCTTTATGGTTTCGTGGTACTTCCATGATTATCCTCTCACAAATCCAATTCTTTCTTATTATTGTAGAGCTTATATCCGTCCATGATTACCTTCTCAGCTTCCTCCGCTCCCCTGTAGCCAAATGTCATTAACTATTTCTGGTGGGTGTTTTCCAAATGGTAAGTCAACGAGATTTCTTCTCTCCATGGCATCTCAACCTCCTTATTAAAAAACCTGGAATGATATTTCACAAACAAAGGATGATTCTTTCTCAGTTCGAGATTCACTACAGGACTCCTGCAAAATGGAGAATGGCTCTCCACTTTAGGTTCAGAAGTAATACCTAGATTCTTAAATTTAGATGGAGAACTTCGATAGCCCGGCCCCTGTCCGATTATGAATAGGGCATAAGAGAAAAAACATCTGACCTTATTTAAATTATTTGAATAGTACATCTCCTACCCCTTATAAACTTCAAGAAGGCATTATGATAAGCCATATTAGCCTTCCTCCAGAATCTATTTGGGTAGGAGTTATTAACTGCCGAAAGGGTCAGTAATTATAAGGTGAACTCCATCACCTATAATAGATAGTATAGAAATTATACCATAAGTCATCTATTTATGCCACTCTTTTATAGACTAAGGTCTTAAAGATTATAAGGAGCTGATGATAAGAATCCTCTTTAGCTACGGTCTAATTAAGATAAAAACCAAACTTACAGACAGTTGATAAAATTTGATATGGCCTCATATGGATTGTAAAATCTTTGACCTATGAAAGCCATGCATGCACTCATGATAGAGGAAATGAGACCGTCGGACCTCGATGAGATAATGCTAATTGAGGAGGCGTGCTTCCCTACACCATGGCCAAGACAGGTGTTTGATATGGAGCTAAAATCCCCTCGCTCCTTTGTTCGTGTCACAAGGCTCAACGGCGTGATTGTAGGCTATATCGTCGCATGGATGGTATGCGATGAAATACACATACTCAATATCGCCGTTCATCCAGACTTTAGAAGGATGGGCATAGGGGAAAGCATGATGAGATACTGTCTTGATCATTTTCTCACAAAAGGCGCAAAATATGCAATACTAGAGGTCAGGCGCGGAAACACCGGGGCAAAGAGACTTTATGAAAAACTGGGGTTTAAATCTGTTGGTATAAGACGCGGATATTATGTGGATACAGGAGAAGACGCAATTGTAATGATGCTTTCTATGAAGTAGGAGCGACCCGGCGGGTGCCCTCACAAGGATTATCCCGCTACAGTCCCACCAACTCTATATCTTCCATAAACCTTCTCAAGCGTCATACTCATCTCGCCTATAGTAGCGTAATCTCTTACAGCCTCTACTATGTACGGCATGAGATTCTCATTGCCCCTTGCCGCCTCTTCAAGTCTCCTGAGGTCGGCTCTTACTTTATCGTTGTCCCTTTGGCTTCTTAATCTCTTAAGCCTCTCCATTTTAATCGCTTCAATCTGTGGATTGATTTTATGAATCTCAACCGGCTCCTCGTTTGAATTTATATATTCGTTTACGCCAACAATTATCCTCTCCTTTTTCTCCACCTCGCGCTGATACCTGTACGAAGCCTCTTCAATCTCATGATTGATGTACCCCTCCTCAATACACCTTATAGTCCCGCCTCTTTTATCAATCTGTTCGATATATTTGACAGCTTCTTCCTCTATCTTATTCGTAAGTGCCTCTATGCAGTACGAGCCTGCAAGCGGGTCTATTGTATCGCCCACGCCACTCTCATAGGCAATAATCTGCTGCGTGCGAAGGGCAATCGTTGCTGCCTCTTCCGATGGCAGCGCTAGGGCTTCATCGAATGAATTTGTATGAAGTGATTGAGTTCCTCCAAGAACCGAGGCGAGGGCTTGAATGGTTACCCTCATAATGTTATTTCTCGGCTGCTGTGCGGTAAGTGTAACGCCAGAGGTTTGCGAATGGAATCTGAGCATACAGGCTCTATCGTTTTTTGCCCCAAATCTCTCCTTCATAATCCTCGCCCAGAGTCTCCGCGCCGCACGGAATTTGGCTATCTCTTCAAGAAAGTTATTATGGACGGCAAAGAAAAACGACACCCTCTCTGCGATTTTCTCAACATCAAGCCTCCTTGCTTTTGCATGCTCAAGATACTCAATCGCATCCGCAAGAGTAAAAGCCACTTCCTGAACCGCTGTAGAGCCGGCCTCGCGCATGTGATAGCCGCTTACACTTATCGGATTCCATTTGGGTATTCTATCGTGGCAATACTCCATAATATCTATAGTGATCTTTACAGAATCCCTTGGAGGAAATATATAAGTCCCCCTTGCTATAAACTCCTTAAGCAGGTCGTTTTGAACCGTGCCCTGAATCCTATCGGGGCTGACGCCCTGCTTTTCGGCAGCCACCATATACATCGCAAGTAGCATTGAAGCTGTGGCGTTTATTGTCATAGATGTGCTTACTTCACCGAGGGGAATCTTGTCGAAAAGAATCTCCATATCTTCCAGCGAATCTATTGCGACGCCGACTCTTCCTACTTCACCCCTACTCATCGGATGGTCGGAGTCGTACCCCATCTGCGTTGGAAGGTCGAAGGCAACACTAAGACCGGTTTGTCCCTGATCGAGGAGATATCTAAACCTTTCATTGGTTTCCTCAGCCGTGCCAAATCCTGCATATTGTCGCATTGTCCAGAGCCTTCCACGATACATCGTGGATTGAACCCCGCGTGTAAATGGATACTCACCCGGGTATCCGAGATCCCGCTCGTAATCAAGGCCTTCTATATCCTCAGGTGCATAGAGCCTATCAAGAACTATGCCGGATGGGGTACGAAATTCATTTTGCCGCTCCTTTGCTTTTATCTGTTTTTCCCATTCTTTCTTTTTTCTTGACATAGCTTATATTCCTCTCAAAGAATGCGATTCTGTGTCTTAGACAAACTAAAGGTTATTTTGTGACATAATACAGTTTTTCTCAAATTAACTATGCTCTCCTCTCTACTACATAATCCGTGAGCAAATCAAGCGATCTCTTAAAGGCATTTGCCGGAAGGTTTAATATGGCTTCCTTTGCTTTGCCCGCAAACTCCCTTGCTGCAGCCTTTGTTCTTTCAACCCCCCTATATTTCTCTACAAGACTGAAAACAAAGTTGAGTTCCTCCCTCTTAAAACCATCGTTTTGAAGGATCTCCGCCACCTGAGACCTCTCTCTGTTTGAAGCACCTTTTAAGGCATAAACAAGAGGCAATGTTATTTTCCCCTCATTTAAATCCTGACCTACGGTTTTTCCAAATTCTCCCCCAACCGCACAGTAGTCAAGCGCATCGTCTATAAGCTGAAAGGCAATTCCCAGATTAAGCCCATACTCTCCGAGCATGTCCTTTATATCTTTCGGTGCCCCGGCAAGAATTGCCCCTACACGTCCGCAACTCTCAATTAGAGATGCGGTCTTATTCTCTATAACGTCAAAGCAAACCTTTTCGGATACCTCTATAATCTTTTTTTCACTCATAATCTCAATTACCTGCCCTTCAGCCATCTTTGCCGCCGCACCGGTTACGGCTTTTATGAGTTCCAGATTCCCACATGACTGTATCAAACCAAGGGCGCGGGCAAGCATAAAGTCCCCTACAAGCACGCTCGCCTCATTCCCCCAAATCACATTCGATGCCGTCTTTCCGCGTCTGAGAGCCGCACCGTCTACAACATCATCATGAAGAAGCGTAGCCGTATGGATTAGCTCAAGCGCCGCGGCGGAGTACATCCTTTCTTTTCCCCCTATCAGGCCACACGCGCCTGCGGAAAGAAGGAGAACAGAAGGACGGAACCTTTTTCCTCCGCTTCCTAGAATGTATTTTGAGATTTCATAGACAAGGGGAACCGAAGATGTAATATTCTCTTCAATCTCCTTTTCAACCTCTTCCAAATCATGGGCTATTATTTCGATAATTTCAGAGAGTTCCATTCCCTCTTAAATTATCTGAAGGAGCCGGATAAGTCAAAATAAATATAAATCTGGTCAATGGATTCACAGGCGGCAAATGGGCAAAGCTGCCCTTTACCGCCCATACTAATTGTCCCTCGAATCCGTCCCATAACTGTAAATTTTTGATCACCGCAACCAGCTTTGATTTACAAATCAGATAATGTATATTCAATCCAGATAATGGTTCCCCTAAGACTCTTTTTAGAGAATTTTTTAAGCTATGGTGAGGAAGTAGCGCCCGAACGCAGGACGCTTGATTTTAGAGGATTTACCGTAGCCTGTCTTTCGGGAAAAAACGGCCACGGGAAATCCGCTCTCCTTGATGCCCTCACGTGGGCGTTATGGGGAGAATGCAGAGCTAGAAACAAAGAAGAGATAATAAAGCGCGGTGCTAAAAAAGCTATGGTTGATCTTGAATTCGACCTCGATGGAAATCGCTACTGGGTTCGAAGAACTATAAAGAGAAAAAAGGGATTCGGCACATCAACAGAGGTTGATCTTCAGGTGTTTGACGCAAGCACCGGAAGTTTTAGGGCACTTGCAGAGGATGGTAGAACCCAGGATACAATTGAGAAAATACTAAAAATGGATTATGACTCCTTTATCTGTTCGTCTTTCATCCTTCAGGGAAGAGCAGATGAATTTACGAAGAAAACACCTGGAGAAAGAAAAGAGATTTTGGGAAGGATTCTGGAGCTTGAAAGATATGAAGAGCTTGGGAAAAGATCGAGAGAGTTAGCTCAAAAATCAAGGCTTGAGGCGGAATCGGCAGAAAGGGAAATAAACCAGATGGAATCCGAAATCTCACAAAAAGCAAATCTGGAAATTAAGCTCAAAGAAACTAGAATGGAAGAGGAAAAAATCACGCTTGACCTCAGAGAAGCTGAAAGATTATATGAGGAAATCATAAGGGAACATGAATCCCTAAGGGCGAGAGCTGAAACCTATAGTCGGCTCGTTCAAGACAAAAGTGAAACTGAGGGGAAATGCAATAGATTGAAAGAAGAGTTGGAAAAATTAAATAGAGAAATAGAGAGAGATAGAGAATTTGTATCTAAGGGGGAAGAGATTCTCCAGGGCTACAGGGAGTTTGAAAGGATAAGGAAGGAGGAGGAGATTTTATCAGAGAAGTTTATGCGACATAGAGACCTAGAAAAGAAACTTGAGGAAACCAAACATCTTATAAGCGATGAAAAATCCAAAATAGAGAAGAAAATAAGCTCCCTAACTGGCAGAAAGAAGGAGATTGAGAACAGGCTCACTCAAATAATGAATCTACTAAAAAGAGAGGAAGAGGTTAAATCTAGATTTAGTGAATTCTTAGACACCGAGTCTCTCGAGAGGGATTTTGAGAAAAAAAGGAAAGCCTTAGAAAGGCTCAAGTCAAGACAAATGGAGATTGAATTGAGCATTGAGAGGATCAGACTTCCGATTGAGGCCCGAATTAAAGAGATTGAAGCCCGGATTAAAGAGCTCTCCCAAAGGGCAGAGGAGTCAGAAAGATTTAAAGGGGAATGTGAGAGATTAAAAGCCGAGATAAGAGCACGCCTTGAGATTCAGGCGCTGTGTGAAAATATGAGAGCAAGGCTAAAAGAAACAGGGGAGGAAAAGAAGGCTCTGATTTCGAGAAGATTGGAGATTGAAAAAAGGCAAAAAGAGGAGATGGAAAAGTTGAGGATTATTAAATCCGAAGCCGATAAGCCTCATTGCCCTCTATGCGAATCTCCACTCGGACAAGAAGCGAGAGATGCACTTATACAAAAGGTTGAGAAGTCGCTTCTGTACTTAAAGATTACACTAGAAGAAGAGAATAAGAGAATTAAGCAAATCGAAGAAGATGAAAAAAGACTTAGCGCCGAGATTAAAGCCGCAGAGTCGGATATAAGAGATCTCCCTGATCTGAACAAACAACTCGGTCAGAGGGAAAAGGGTCTTGAAGACTCTATTTCAGCTATCAATGACTTAGAATTGGCTAAAATAGAGTTAAGTAAAAATATAATCGAAGAAGAGAATTCTGTAGTTGAATTTCGAAGAGAGCTTAATGAATTAAACCAAGAGATAATAATGACGGCTTACGACGAGAAAGACCATAAGGAAATAAAACATAAGCTCGAATTGCTGAGGGAGTCCCAATCAGAGTACAGACGCCTTGAAGATGCAAGAGTGAGCAAGGATGAAACCGAGAACCAAATTGCAAGTATTGAAGTCGAGATCGCCTTACTTACTAAAATCCTAACCGAAGGTCTCTTTGCCAAACAGTACAGAGAAGAGGCTCTAGAGATTGAAAGGAAAATTAGAGAAACCGGATATGAGGAAGAAAAATACAAAGAATTAAAATCCAGACTTAAAAACCTGGAGGTATTTTCCAAAGAGAAAGAATACCTAGATAAGGCAAAAATAAATCTAACGCACAACAAAGAAAAGCGCGAAACCCTTGAAGAGCAAATGAACACCCAAATGGATAGGCTTAAAAAAATAGGCGAACAAATAAAAGATCTAGAAGGTGTAGTAAGCATAACTCAGATGCTTGAAGAACGGAGGAATTCGGTACAAAGAGAGGTTCTAAGGTTAAAAAAGGCTAAAGATGAGAAGCTCGAAGAGAAAGCCAGGATTATAAATGAAATCGAAAGAATCGCCAAACTCGAAAACAAAAAAGAAGAGATTCTCAAACAAATAAAAAAACTTAAACATGATTCAATCGTATACCAGGAACTCGATAGGACTTTTGGAAAAAATGGAATCCAGGCACGCATAATAGAGGGGGCATTAGAGGAGATCGAAATAGAGGCAAACGAGGTTCTAAGAAAGCTTACGGACGGGAGTATGACACTTGAACTAGATGCACTAAAGCTCACTCAGAAAGGAAGCGAAAAAGAGACGCTTGAGATAAAGATCAGCGACTCATTCGGAACCAGGAGTTACGAGACCTTTTCAGGCGGAGAGGCATTTCGGATTGACTTTGCATTGAGAATTGCAATCTCAAAGTTCATCGCAAACTGCTCGGGAGCACAACTTAGAACCCTAGTAATTGACGAGGGATTCGGCACTCAGGACAAAGACGGACTCAACCAATTCGTCCAGGTTATAAACGCGATAAAAGGTGACTTCGACAAGGTTATTATTATTACACACCTCGACGAACTGAAAGATAAATTCCCGGTAAGAATAGAGGTCACAAAGGAACCGGGAAGGGGGTCTGGATTTGAGATCATATATTCGTAAGGATTAAAATTAAACCCAAATCAATATGAACTGGCTGGACATAGGAATCTCAATCGTAGTTGTTCTTTTTGCATTGATGGGACTGAGGGACGGGCTTGTCAAAGAGGTGGTTTCAATTGTCGCACTCGGCGGATCAATCATAGCGGGCGTGATGTTCTATCACTATGCCGGAGATCTGTTTATTCAATATAGCCTCGTAAAAAGTAGGGCTATAGCGAGCGCAGGCGGATTTATTGTCGTTATGTTTGTCGCCTACGTAGTGGTTAAACTAATAGGGCACGTGCTCAGTGGAGTTATAGGCGCTTTGCACCTCGGCTGGCTTGATAAAATGGGCGGAGGCACATTTGGCGCAGTAAAGGGAGTAATTATAGTTTTTCTCATAATATCGGCCGTAGGTCTCTTTTTCCGTGAAAATGGGCCTCTCTTTAGAAATTCCGTTCTCCTTCCATATATAAACGAGGCTTTTTCGGATATAAAAAAAACTATCCCTAGAGATTTTGAAAAGAGGGTAGAAGCAGCAAAGAAACTCATTGAGAAAAATGGATTAAAACCGGCAATAGAAGAGGTGGAAAAAGCCAAAGAGACCATAAAACAAATTGATAAGAAAAAAGAATCAAAAAAGTAGATCCAAACCTTTGCTAATTTAATTTTTTGATTTAAAATAAGAAACGGGACTATTTAATATGATCGGCGTTGTAACATTAGATGAGTTCATTATACGAAAGCAAGAGGAAGAATCTCCTGATGCTAAGGGAGAATTATCTCGTTTACTAAGAGATATTGGTTTAGCGGCTAAGATTGTTAATAGAGAGGTAAATAAAGCCGGTTTAGTGGATATTTTAGGTACTACGGGTACTACAAATGTTCAAGGCGAGGAAGTAAAAAAACTGGATGTTTTTGCCAATAAGCGATTTATAGCCGCTTTAAAATTGGGAGGAGAATGTTGCGGCATTGCCTCCGAGGAAAATGAGAACATCATAGTTATCGAAGATGAATTATCAAAGAACGCAAAATATATTGTTGCTCTAGACCCCCTAGATGGTTCTTCTAATATTGATGTTAATATCTCTGTTGGAACAATCTTTTCTATATACAGGCGCATTTCCTCAAGTGATACTTGTAATATGGATGATTTTCTTCAAAAAGGCTCAGAACAAGTTGCCGCGGGATATGTTATTTATGGTTCCTCTACAATGCTGGTTTATACAACGGGCAGAGGAGTGAATGGATTCACCTTAGACCCTTCAATTGGTGAGTTTTGCCTTTCGCATCGCAACATGCAGATACCCAAAACGGGAAAAATCTATTCGATTAATCAGGGGAATTTCGTGAGTTTTCCGGAGGGCGTTAAGCAATACGTCAGATATTGTAAACAAGAAGATAAAGCCACTAAGCGCCCTTATTCATTAAGATACACCGGCTCAATGGTAGCGGATATTCACAGAAGCCTAATTGTTGGAGGTATTTTTATTTATCCCCCAACAAAAGACGCCCCTAATGGAAAGTTAAGGCTCTTGTATGAATGCAATCCCATGTCTTTTATTGTAGAGCAGGCAGGCGGCAGAGCCACAGATGGATTTCAACGCATCTTAGATATTCAACCAAAGGAACTGCATCAAAGAACCCCTATATTTATTGGCTCTGAAGAAATGGTTTTAAAAGCAGAAGAGTTTATGAGAGAATGCTCCTCTACTGCTTTTTAGATAACGCTCCATAAAATAAACAATATATATAATCCGTACGGGAATTAGTATTAATCTATTACGGATACTTGACAAAAATATTTAGACACAGAGACAGTAATTGGCATTATGATCTCTTAGAAATCAAAAATAGAGGCAGCCAGATAGTTTACCCTTAGGGTCTCACACAACAATCATCGGAGTTCACGTACAACCAAAAGTTCAGGCAACAGTTATATCTTTATTCAGATATACATCCTGTATGGCGTTTAGTAGCTCTACACCCTCTTTCATATCCTTTTGGAAGGATTTTCGACCGGAAATAAGTCCCATGCCACCGGCCCTTTTGTTTATTATTGCTGTACGCACCGCGGAGGCAAGGTCATTCTTTCCAGACTCACCACCAGAATTAATCAGACCAGCTCGTCCCATGTAACAATTGATAACCTGATATCGTGTCAGGTCAATCGGGTGACTTGAGGTTAATTCTGTATAAACCCTGTCATCGGTTTTCCCAAATTTTAGGGCTTTAAAACCACCGTTATTTTCAGCCTGTTTTTGTTTAACAATATCCGCTTCGATCGTCGCACTCAGGTGATTCGCCTGTCCGGTTAAATCCGCCGACAGATGATAATCCGTATCGCCGACCTTAAAGGCGGGATTCCTTAAATAAGCCCAGAGTATAGTAACCAATCCTAGGCGATGGGCATGGTGAAAGACCTTTGACACCTCCTGAATCTGACGGCTGCTCTCAGGTGAACCGAAATATATCGTCGCCCCAACCGCAATGGCCCCCATTTCAAAGGCCTGGTCAACGCTTGCAAAAAGAATCTGATCGTATTTGTTCGGGTACGTAAGAAATTCATTATGGTTGATTTTTACAATAAACGGGATTTTATGGGCGTATCTTCTCGCAACAGAACCCAAAACCCCAAGTGTAGAGGCAACGGCGTTACATCCGCCCTCGATTGCCAGCTTCACAATGTTTTCAGGATCAAAGTAGATAGGGTTGGGAGCAAAAGAAGCACCTGCCGAATGCTCTACACCTTGATCTACAGGCAATATTGACAGGTATCCGGTGCCTGCCAGACGGCCGGTATTAAAGAGAAGTTGCATATTTCTTAGAACCGTCGGAGAACGATCCGATGGAATCAGCACTTCATCCACAAATGAAGGCCCGGGCAGATGCAGGTGTTCTTTTGTAATTGTTTTACACGTATGGCTCAGGAGATTATCCGCCTCATCCTTTCCCAATAATTCATCTATCCAATCCGTACTGGTCTCTAATATTTTAATTTTTGCCATTTCTTCTACCCCCTTATTCAGTCACGAAAGAGCAACGGTTTTAGCACTTTATCAATCAGCAATCAACTCTCAGTTTTCTATATTTCACTGACAGTCAATGACTTCTTCACCGTTCCGTGACCGAATTAATTATTGTTATACTGTTTCTTATCATTCAAAACAGAAATTCCAGGAAGCTCCTCACCGCCTAGAAACTCAAGCGAGGCACCGCCGCCTGTAGAGATATGTATTATCTCAGAATCCAATACCTCGGCCTTCCTTATTGCAGCAATGGTTTCTCCACCCCCTACCACAGTGGTACTTCCACGCCATGTAGCGAGCGCAACGGCGCGTGCTATGTGCACTGTACCTGCTGAGAAATCATCCACTTCGAAAACCCCCATGGGGCCGTTCCAGAAAATAGATCCTGTGTCCTTAATCTCAGATGTATATTTAGCTACCGTCTTAGGTCCAATATCAAATCCCCTAAACTCTTCAGGTATTTCCTGATCCACAACCATACGAGTTCTTCTCTTTTCAAGGCTCTCTGCAACCACATGGTCAATAGGGAGAAAAATCTTCTTCTCATATTTTAGGAGTGCATCTTTTGTCCAGTCCATCATCTCATCCTCCGTTATTGAGCCTCCTATATTTATGCCCTTTGCTTTAAGAAATGTATATGCCACTCCGCCTCCAATAAGAACCTTGTCGGCTTTTTCAATCAGGTTCTTTAGGGCGGTGATTTTATCCTTGATCTTCGCTCCGCCCACAATCACAACAAAGGGATGTTCGGGATTATCGCGAAGCTTCGTAAGAAATTTCAACTCCCTATGAACAAGGAATCCAGCCAACCTCAAATCAAAATAGAGCGCCATCCCATAAGTAGAAGCGTGTCTTCTATGGGAAGTTCCGAATGCGTCATTTACATAAATATCTGCAAGAGATGCCAGGTCTTTTGAAAACTCAGGGTTATTGTCCGTCTCTTCTCTATGAAATCTCAGATTCTCAAGGAGCATTACCTCCGATTCTTGAAGCCCATCTACGGTTGCCTTATCTCTAATACCATCTTCCATGAACCTCACTGGCTTTCCGAGAAGTTCAGACAGACGCAAAGAAACCGGTTTCATAGAGAGATCTGGTACGACCCGTCCTCTGGGTCTTCCGAGGTGAGAGCCGAGAATTACCTTTGCCCCTCTTTGTGTAAGATAATCAATTGTGGGAATCGTCCTTCTGATTCTGTAGTCTTCGCTTATGATCCCATCCTTTATAGGCACATTAAAGTCGACTCTTACAAACACACGCTTCCCCTCAAATTCAGAGTCGGGCAGATCGGATACAACCATTTTTGACATCAGGATTTATCTCCTATAAACTCAATTAAATCCACTACCCTCGATGAATAGCCATATTCGTTATCATACCAGCCTAGAACCTTAACGAGTGTACCACCTACGACGGTAGTAAGAGACGAATCAAAAACACCGGAGTGGGTATCGCCTATAAAATCCGAAGAGACAAGCTCCTCGTCGAGATACCTCAAATATCCCTTAAGCTCCCCCTCAGCAGCTTCTTTAAATCTCCTGTTTACCTCTTCGACAGTTGTAGATTTTTCAACCTCACATGTAAAATCAACAAGCGATACATCTGCAGTAGGAACCCTCATAGCCACAGAACTCAATTTCCCCTTCAAGTCAGGGAATATCAACTCAATCGCCTTTGCCGCCCCGGTGCTTGTGGGAATTATAGACATCGCCGCGGCACGCGCCCTTCTTAAATCCTTATGTGGAGCATCTAGAATCCTCTGATCATTCGTATAGGAATGGATTGTAGACATCTCTCCTCTTTTAATCTTGAAATTCTCATGTAGAACCTTCACAAGCATCGCAAAGCAGTTTGTTGTACATGAGGCATTTGATATTATGTGATGCTTCGAAGGGTTATAATCACTTTGATTTACACCGAGAACAGCAGTGAGATCAACATCACCCTTAGCGGGTGCAGTGATTATAACCTTTTTTACTGTATCACGTATATGCTTTGATGCGGCATCCCCCGAGGTAAATAACCCGCTTGCCTCCACAACCAGATCCGCCTTTACATCCCCCCAGGGAATCTTAGCCGGATCTTTTTCAGAAAAAACCCTTATTGATTTTCCATCCACTATAATGTGGCTGTCTTCCGATTTAACTTCACCTTTATATCGACCAAAGATAGAATCATATTTAAAAAGATGTGCAAGCGTCTTAGCATCCGTAATATCATTGACCCCAACAAAATCTATTCCCTTTCTGCCAAGGCCGATTCGGAGTACATTTCTTCCAATCCTCCCGAATCCATTAATACCTACTCTGATTGACATTGTTCTCCTCCAAAGGTTGGCTTTTCTTTAGAGATATATTTGTCGTTACTTCAATTTAATATTACCCCTCACAGTCAGTGGAATCAAGATTTTTGTGTAATAGCCCCGACTCTATAATATATAGTATTGCTTATATCTTTTTGCCTAAGTCTATAGGGTAATTCAGAACAGATTCAGAACGGATAAAGAGTTATAAAGATGTGTAGTAATACACTACAGTGGGTGTGTATCATTACACAATCGATGTGCCTTCATATTATCTCTGATTTCTCTTTCTGTCTATAACTTTCCATAAAAACTGAAAATCGAGAATATTAGGCCTTATGGCATGGATATTGCGCCTATAAACGTAAAACACATCGAGGAGGTATTTAAGATGAGAAAGTTGTTCATATCTGCAGCCATAGCATTAGGACTGGTCCTCAGTGGAGCAAGCGTATTTGCTAGTGACACAAAGGCAGGACAAACAGAAATGAAGGGGGACACACAGCATGTAACCCAGCTCAGCGGCAAGATAACCGATATTAAAAGCGATAGCTTCATGCTTAAGGATCAGATGGGCAAAACCCACAAGATCACACCCGCCGATCCATCGGAGCTCGCAAAGGTCAATGTCGGCGATGATGTCACTGTTGATATAAGAGATGGAAAAGCGGTTACAATTAATAAGACTGAATCTGTAGAGGGAAGCAACCCGAAACAGGAGAACCAAAAGGATAACAACTATTAAGTCATAACTCGGAAAGAAAGGGGCAGGTATATCAATTTATACTGCTCCTTTCTGAGATGTTTTAGCCCTAATAAGGAGGGTTTGATTATAATGAAAAGTGTAATCAAAATTTCAGGCTTAGTTATAGCTCTAGTATTTATAGTTGCATTTATTAGTTGCGCCGGTAATCGCACTCATGAGAGCACGGGACAGTATATAGATGATAGTACCATCACCACAAAAGTAAAAGCCGCGCTCTTAGCCGATCCCGATGTAAGCGGGCTTGATGTTAATGTAGAGACCTTTAAAGGAGTAGTCCAACTGAGCGGATTTGTTGATGATCAGAAACAAGCCAACAGGGCGGTTGAGATTGCGCGGAGTGTTAATGGCGTTAAGGGGGTTGAAAATAGGCTCACTGTAAAAGGAAGTCAATAATATACCTAAAATCACTATAGAATTTAAAATAACCATTCCTATCTCTTTTCCTTGGGTGCTGCCAGAGTAAGCTCTTCTCTCCTGGCAGTGCCCTAAATTTTTAGACTCTATATTAAGTCCAATAGCACGGTCAGACAAATTAAGCACAGTCGAGAAAGTCACAGAGAGATCAAGCTCCATTTTTTATCCATTACAATCTCTGAGTAAAATCCCTATCAAAATTTGCATTTGCCGCGATTCCCAGATATTTTTCAAGTGTCATGGAAAAGAAAAAGATTGCAGTACTGGGAGCAAGCGGATATACAGGAAGCGACCTTCTCAGGCTTCTTCTCCTACATCCTAAAGCGGAAGTGATTTACACAACGGCTGAGAAACACGCCGGGAAGAGAATCTCAGATATTCTCCCGCATCTTAGGGATTTTATAAATCTGGAACTTCAGCCGCTTGATGTGAAATCAATCCCAGACGAGATTGATGTTGTCTTTACCGCACTCCCCCATGGAACATCTGTGAAAGCAGTCAAAGAACTCCTTGAGAGAGGAAAAAGAGTTATAGATTTAGGCGCCGACTTTAGACTGAGCTATCCGGTCTATAAGAAATGGTACGGGGAACATCTGTGTCCTGAAATCATCTCCCAGGCAGTCTATGGAATCACAGAGCTATTTGCATCTGAGATTGCAAAAACAAGGCTTGTGGCAAACCCAGGGTGCTATCCCGAATCTTCAATCCTTGGGCTTGCTCCCATTCTTAAAAGGAGAATTGTGGAAGAGAACTCAATAATAATCGATTCGAAATCCGGTGTTTCAGGTGCGGGGAGATCTCCTGAACTCGCCTACCACTTCTGCGAGGTAAATGAAGGAGTAAAGGCCTACAAGGTCGGAGAGCATCGCCACACACCTGAAATTGAGGAGGTTCTCTCAAACTACTCGGGACTTGATGTAAGAGTCTTATTCACGCCTCATTTGATCCCAATGGATAGAGGCATTCTTTCAACTATTTATGTGAGATTAAAAGAGGAGATAACAACCAAGGAGCTTATCGATCTCTATGAGAATTTCTATGAAGGGAAAAGATTCATAAGAATCACGCCTGAGAAAATATATCCCTCAACAGGGGACGTTCGGGGCTCAAACTTCTGCGACATAGGGATAAAGTCAAATCCCAAGAACAAAACTGCGATTATAATATCAGTTCTTGATAACTTAGTAAAAGGGGCATCAGGTCAAGCAATACAAAACATGAACGTCATGCTGGGATTTCCCGAATACCTAGGGCTTGATATGCCCCCTGTGTTTCCCTAGTATCTTTATTATTCCTCATTTCAGCATGATTATTGTGTGTATGTATCCCTGTAAAGATTCTTCATTTCTGATAATCCGAGTTGCCGAGCAAAATTATTGTATCCGTTCTTACGGCACCAGGGCATCACTTATGACCGTAGATAAAGAACCGGAGTACTATGCCTCATTCCGTAGAGACGTGATTAATCGCGTCTCTACCGTCCTTATCCTTTCTACAACTCTGGGAAGAACCTCAATCACCCGATCTATATCCTCTTTTTCTGTAAATCTCCCTAGGCTGAATCTGAGGGATGAGAGGGCAAGCTCTTTGGATAGACCCATAGCAAGAAGAACATGGGATGGTTCAATGTTTCCTTCAGAGCAGGCTGAGCCGGTTGATACAGCGATTCCTTCAATGTCTAGATTCATTACAAGCGATTCGCCTTCTACTCCATCAAAACTCAGGTTCAGAGTATTTGAAAGCCTCCTTTCAGGATGGCCGTTTAATCTCACTCCGCTTATTCTTCTTAATATCTCATCATAAAGCCCATCCCTCAATTCCTTTATTCTGATCCCTGACTTTTGGCTTGTGACATCCTCTCTAACAGTCTCACACGCCTTTCCGAGCCCTACAATTCCGGCGACATTCTCAGTGCCTGAGCGCATTCCCCTTTCCTGTCCCCCTCCATGAATAAGCGCTCTGAGTTTTACCCCATCCCTTATAAAGAGCGCGCCTACCCCCTTTGGACCATAGAGCTTATGACTCGAAAGAGAAAGGAGGTCAACAGGGAGACTATTTAAATTTATGTCAATCTTCCCTACAGCCTGAATGGCGTCTATATGAAAAATAACCCCCTTTTCTTTCACAATCTCCGCAATCTCTCTTATAGGCATAATCACGCCCGTTTCGTTACTTGCAAACATAACAGAGACGAGGATTGTGCTATCGGTTATTGCCCCTTTGAGTTCTTCCAGATCAATAAGACCGTGCCTATCCACACCGAGATAGGTAACTTGGAATCCATGAGTTTCAAGAAACCTGTATGTTTCAAGGACGGATGCATGTTCGACCTGAGTGGTAATTAAATGATTTCCTCTTTCCCTTAGCCCAAAGGCAACCCCTTTTATCGCAAAGTTATTACTCTCGCTTCCGCCGCTTGTAAAAACAATTTCTTTAGGATGCGCTCCAAGAAGCTCGGCAACCCGCTCCCTTGAATCATCAATCGCGGCTTTCCCAGCCCTTCCAAACGAGTGTATACTCGAAGGGTTCCCAAACTCCTCTTTCATAAAGGGAGTCATCGCCTCAAAAACACGAGGATCAACGGGTGTCGTTGCGTTGTAGTCTAAATATACTTTTTTCATAAAATTTAAAGTCTCGTGTATTTGTAGAATAAACCGCAAACACACTGGGAAGTTTAGTGATCTTTTATTCCTATGGCCTTCGCCCGCCAAAAACAGCCAGTTCAAATACCTTGAAATAACAATCCACATCGGTAAAACCGATTCTACGCAACCAATCACATTGCGTTTCTATGGGAGCAAGTATGTTCACCTCCTTGTCGGAACGGTTACGAAATTCCTCCACAACCTGACTTCGAGTCTTTTGAGAACCCTCCGCTAAATACATATCATACAAAGAATTAATAAAATACTCTTCAAATACGTATTCAATCCACCTTGTTGGAGAAGAGACATGCTCAATATTGAGAAATATACCGCCGGGTTTCAACAGGCTGTAAATTTCACCATATAGTTCCTGCTTCTTCCTATCCGGTTGATGATGAATTGAAAATCCAGATACAA
This sequence comes from Candidatus Dadabacteria bacterium, assembly GCA_040289575.1. GTDB lineage: Bacteria > Desulfobacterota_D > UBA1144 > Nemesobacterales > CSP1-2 > PSLL01. The sequence continues at coordinate 64,997 of PSLL01000009.1, forward strand.
TGACATCAAATGGTGCTATTTTACTTATAGAATCTAACCAATAGCTACTGGTATAATCAAGGGTCATAAAGTCCAGATTAGAGGCGTAATCTCTTAGCTTTTCGCGGGCGGCCTCAATCATCGGACTGGAAAAATCCAACAATACTCCTCTTGACTCTGGATATTTCTCAAGAATTGCCGCTGATAAAATCCCATCTCCACAGCCAAGGTCTAAAAAATTAGTAACAGGTTTTCGGGTTGCTGAAATTAATCTCATCATAACCTCGATCTGTTCGGCGGCTAGAGGCACAGCTCTGCGAACACCGGTGAGGTATCTTTCTACAGTTAATGGAGATTTCCAAACTTCATCTTTACGGTTTTGCATAGTCATTTGGCCTTTTAAATACAAATGAAAATTTGCCCAAAGAGGACGATAATTGCTAATTTAAAAGGGGTATTATACGGGTCGCTATCACTTTGTTTTCACTACTTTAAGGACTTCGCCTTCTAATTTAGTTTCCTCTGTCTTATTTTCCAGAGAACTAATGCGCTTCTCAAGCTCCTTTATCCGCTCAGGGTCGGGGAGTTTATTGTGCTCAAGGCCGGGGTATACGGGAAATTCCTCTTTGAGAACTATCTTTCCGGGTATTCCTACAACGGTTGAATTCGGCGGCACATCCACAATCACAACAGAGTTCGCGCCAATCTTACTACTTGAGCCCACAGTAAGTGGGCCTAAAATCTTTGCCCCGGCTCCGATTGTGACATTGCTTTCGATTGTCGGATGACGCTTGCCTCTTGTAAAGCTCGTCCCGCCGAGTGTGACCCCGTGATAAATCGTAACGTTGTCCCCTATCTCAGATGTCTCTCCGATTACAACGCCCATTCCGTGATCAATGAAAAAGCCCTTTCCTATTTTAGCTCCCGGATGAATCTCAATCCCCGTAAGAAAACGGGAAATATGTGATAAAACCCTTCCAAAGAGTTTCAAATTATTATTCCAGAACCAGTGGGCTATACGATGGAGAAATATCGCATGAAATCCGGGATAGGCAAATACCACCTCAAGGGCACTTCTTGCGGCGGGGGCTCTCTCAAAAACTGCATTAAAATCGGACTTAATCTCCTTAAAAATATCCATACGCTATATTCTAATCCATAAAAATAAAAAGCAAAATAATGGCCGATTTTCTGAATCGGATTATCAATATTGGGTTAAATCAAATCCGGTTTATTTGTAACTATTCCGTCCAATCCCATATCTTTTAACTTCTCCGCTTCTTCCCGAATATCAACAGTCCACGTAATTATTATCAATCCGCTACTATGTGCCTTTTTGACTAAGTCCTCTGTTATAAAATTGTGAAAAGGGGCAACCGCATCTGCAAGGCACCCTTTTGCAAGCCCTATTGGATCGGGAGATGAGTAAAGAATGAGACCCGTCCTTATCCTGGGCTCTAAATCCTTTACCCTCTTTATCAAATCCGGATAGAAAGACACAACAAACACATCCCCAATTAAACTGTTCTCAATCACCAGGCTTATAACCCCACCTTCCGTGCCTGGTTCCTTTAGTTCAATTACAAATCCCGTCTTCCCCTTTGCCAAATCAATGACCTCTTCGAATGTCGGGATTCTCTCCCCTTTCCCCGCATCGAGTCTCCTAAGCTCGCTAAGCGTCTTTTCCCTTACCAGCCCATTACCGTTTGTTGTTCTATCCACCCTTTCATCATGCATAATTACAAGATGCCTATCCCGAGATAATCTCACATCGAACTCTATCATATCCGCCCTCATCTTTATTGCCTTTTTAAAAGAGCGAATGGTATTTTCAGGCTCGTATGCACTTGCGCCGCGATGGGCTATCTTGATGAAGCGTTGATTGTTGATTTCGGTTTGGCTCATGTCACTTAATATACCCAATGTGTATAAAACTCGTTGCCATGTTTATTAAAAACAGTAGAATGATAGCCAAATGGAGATTCCTTTAAGGGATTTTATCCGCCTCATTAGACCACACCATTGGATAAAAAACCTCCTTATCTTTGCCCCTCCATTCTTCGGCGGAGCATTCTTAATAGAGTGGGATTTGTTCTTAAAAATGGCTCAAGCCTTTGTTGCCTTTTCTTTCGCCTCTTCAACGGGATATGTAATTAACGACTTGATGGATGCAAGAACCGACCGACTCCACCCGAAAAAAAGGTTTCGCCCTATAGCATTGGGAAGCGTAAGTACATATCAGGCAGTCGCGCTAGTTTTAATAATATTTACCCTATCAATAGGACTCTCCCTTAGGTTTGGTGGTATCTTTCTTTTAATTATTTTTCTCTACCTAATACTTAGCCTGGCATACTCATTCTTTCTACAGCACATAGTAATTCTGGATGCCTTTAGTATCGCCTTTGGCTTTGTCCTTAGGATAGAAGCAGGAGGCAAGGCCTCAAAAATAGAGATTTCAAGCTGGCTGTTTCTTACAACATTCCTCCTTTCCCTACTTCTAGCCTTTGGAAAAAGGCGTTTTGAACTTGAATCATCAGGCAGCTCAGCGTCCTTTAGAAGAGTCCTCTCCGAATACAAGACGGGTTTTCTCGATACGGTCCTTGGCATTTTTGCAACCACAGCAATTGTGACCTATTCAATCTATGCTGTAGATAGAGGTCCAAAAGAGTTTATAATCACTGTCCCTTTTGTATGCTACGGTGTTCTTCGTTATATGTATCTTGTTCAGACCGATACAAGTGGAGACCCCACCGATGCGCTTCTTAAGGATAAATGGCTCTTTATGTGTGTGGTGTTATGGATAATAGTTACAGCATTAATTATATATCTCCCCATTTATATCCTTCACCTCTTTAGATAGTATTCGGAGAAAGGGGGCGCGAATGGCTTTTATACACCTACCACTTCTTAATTGGATAAAAATCAAGGTAAGTTCAATAAAAGATATTCCAATAGGGGCAAGGAGTGCCTCGCCCCAGTACTTTTTATCCTAGCCCTCTACCCCTCTTTCTACAAGCACCTCCTGAGGAGGAAGTTCACCATAGTATGGAGAAGATTCATCATATAGAGCCTTTATATGGGACTTTGGCATATCGGGGAGCTCCTCAGATAATCCAAACATCCTGCAGATATGCTTTACCTCCTCATCCCTTCCAGGAAGCGGATCCATTGGCTGAATCATTTTCCTTCTCCTTAATTCCTCCTTAACCTCAGGGTCTTCTTTAAGCGGATTTCCGTATTCATTGAGGTGAAATAGTCTATCAAAACGCTTCCTCGGTCTTTGCCCCGGAGATTCCCTACAGCCATAAGCCATATCGGAACAATATTATCAGGAACCCCCAAAACCTTTGGAAACTCTGAGGGCTTCCGCCCGGTTGCCAGAAGACAGCACCCAAGTCCAAGCTCGGTTGCTACGAGCATCGCATGGGCTATAGCCTGCCCGGCTTCAATTCTAAGCAGGGCCTCCGTTCTCTCGCGGGGAAAACTCATAAGACGAGGATAGGTCACCTCTGTAAGTAACTTATATGTCCAACCGTGGGCCGCTGTTACTGCCCTTGCAGGAAATAGCACCGCAAATGATTGGACCAATTCCTTATACCAGGCATCGAGATTTAGGAGCCAAGCAATGACAATTGGAGCCTGACGCAGGTGTATTTCATTAAATGGCGACGCGCACTCAACGATCTTCTCGAATTTCTCCTTTGGATAGGTTCTCTTATCAATCACTATCGCTTCGGTTGAGCCGCAGTTGCCCTGGCAAGATGCATACCTTGCCCCTTGAAGCATCATATGAATCTTCCATTCTTCCACAGGCTTCCAGGGTTTAAAAAACCTTATACTTCTCCTTGACCCTATTGCTTCCATGAGTTCCATTATCTCTCCCTCCTTATATTATTTACTCGACACTCACCCTGTAGAGGTAAGCCTCATTCAAATGAATTCGTATCAATCGAGCCTTAAAACCCTATTTCCCAAAAGCCTCTCCACGGCGTCAATGAACTCGTCCTGAATATCAACACCAAAGTCTCCGAGTTCAATTACTGCCTCCCCACAATCTGTCTCCAAGTGAAGACGTATGAGAGACCTTCCAGGATAAGCCTCGACTATTTTTTTCAGCTTTAAGAGTTTATCTTTAGTCGCATTTTCTCTATTGAGACTGATATGAATAGTTGAACCGTTTCTCCTCTCCCTCAATGACAATATATCAGTAGCCCTTAATCTCATCCTTTCTTCCGATGGCTCTACAGTGCCCCTTACAATCACAGGCTCTGCCTTTTCTTCCAGTATGGGAAGCGATCTCCTGAGCAAATCGTTAAAGATCACGATCTCTACAGAGCCTTTCATATCTTCGAGAATAAGATTACCGAAGATCCCCGAGCCGTTCTTTGTGTGCTTAACGCTCAGCGACCGCACCACCCCCGCAATTGACACCTCACGCCTTTCCTTAATCTCAGAAATCGTCTCAGTATCGGTGTTTGTATACTTCTTTATTTCTCCGGCGTACTTTGCCATAGGATGACTCGTAACGTAAAAGCCAAGAACATCCATTTCAGCTCTCAACTTTTCCTTTTCACTCCATTCTTCTATATTTGGAAGATCCGGCACGGAAATCGAATCGCTGAGAGCAAAAAGCGTGCTCTGTCCCTCCAAAGAGCCTTTTTGTTTCATTGATGAATATGTAAGGAGGTCTTCGATTCCCCCCATAAGCTGCGCTCTGTTAGCCCACAGCGAATCAAAGGCGCCACTTTTAATGAGGCTCTCAAACGTCCTTCTATTTATCCTTTTCGCATCAACCCTTTCACAAAAATCAAATATCGTCTTAAACCTCCCTCCGTCTTCCCTCGCCTTTATTATAGCCTCAACCGTTCCCTCGCCGACATTTTTAATTGCAGAAAGACCGAATCTGATCTTTCCACCCAATGCGTTAAATCCGGCCATACTCTCGTTTACGTCCGGAGGAAGCACCTCGATTCCCATCTTTTTACACTCGGCAATACTCGAGATGACCTTATCTGTGTTATCCGCTTCAATCGAGAGCAGTGCAGCCATAAACTCCGCAGGATAATGGGCTTTAAGGTAGGCGGTCTGATATGTAATCAGGGCGTAGGCAGCGCTATGGCTTTTATTAAACGAATACTCTGCAAACTTCTCCATAGCATCGAAGATTTCCTCCGCCTTCTTTATGTTTATTCCTTTTTTCTTCGCCCCTTCAAGAAACCTCTGCCTCTGTGCCTTCATCTCTTCGGGCTTTTTCTTCCCCATCGCTCGCCTAAGAAGATCGGCTTCCCCAAGACTATAGTCGGCAAGGACGCTTGCCGTTTTCATAATCTGTTCCTGATAGACGAATAAACCGTATGTGTCCTTTAAAATCTCTTTAAGCTCCGGAAGCGGATAGTCTATTCTTTTTTGTCCGTGTTTTCGCTTTATAAATTCATCTACCATTCCGCTATCAAGCGGCCCCGGACGGTAAAGGGCGAGGACCGCGATAATATCCTCAAAGCTCGAAGGCTGGAGCTTCATAAGAACCTCTTTCATACCCGGAGATTCAATCTGAAACACACCCCTTGTTTCAGTGCCTGACAGGAGCTTATATGTCTCCAGATCGTCAAGCGGAATCATTTTTATATCAAACCCCGAGTCCCTGTGATTCTCATGAATAAACCTTATAGCCTTATCTATGACGGTGAGCGTTTTAAGGCCAAGGAAATCAAATTTTACAAATCCCAAGTCCTCTACGGACTTCATGTCGAACTGGGTTACAATCTCATTATTCGGGCCCTTATAAAGCGGGATATAATCCGAAAGCGGTTCATTTGAGATCACGATTCCGGCCGCATGCATGGATGAGTGCCTAACCATATTCTCAAGCGGACGAGCGATCTCGACCAATTCCTGAAGGCTTGTGGATTTCTGTATAAGCTCTTTTAGTTGTGGAATCTGAGAAATGGATTCGTCAATACTAAACACCTTCCCCCTAAAGGTCGGAATGAGTTTTGTAACCCTTTCAACATCCGCATATGGAATTCCAAGCGCTCTCCCCACGTCTTTTATCACCGCCTTTGCAGACATGGTTCCGAATGTTCCAATCTGTGCGACCTTATCGGCTCCGTATTTCTCGGTAACGTATTTTATTATCTCATCGCGCCTCTCTGCACAGAAATCAACGTCGATATCCGGCATACTCACCCGCTCCGGATTTAGAAACCTCTCAAAAATGAGATTGTATGGAATCGGATCAATCTCCGTAATTCTGAGAGCGTATGCGACAAGGCTTCCCGCCGCACTTCCTCTTCCAGGTCCAACCGGAATTCCGCGAGATTTGGCAAATTTTATGAAATCAGAAACTACAAGAAAGTACCCGGAAAATCCCATCTTCTTTATGGTTTCAATCTCGCTCTCTAGCCTCTGTTCATATATGCGGACCCTTTCTCCCGAAATGCCGTTCTCCTTTAGCCTCTCATCAAGCCCTTCCCTACTGAGGATAGACATGTAATCGTCGAGTGATTTTCCACCTTGAAGCTCAAATATGGGGAGCTTGTAGCCGTTTGTTTTAAATTCAAATCTGCACCTTTCGGCAATCTCCAAAGTGCGCTCTATTGCATCGGGGAATTCCTTTAGGCACTCAAACATCTCATCGCGGGATTTAAGAAAATATTCATCCCCTTTGAATCTAAATCTCTTTTCATCACTTATAGTCGTTCCGGTCTGAACACAGAGAAGCACCTCGTGGGGCCTTGAATCCCTTCGCCTCAGGTAGTGGCAGTCATTTGTCGCGACAATCCCGATGCCGAGGCTTTTCCCTATTCCCCTCATTTTTTGATTTACGATCTCCTGTTGCGGAAGCCTGTTTGCCTGAATCTCAAGATAGTAGCGGTCGCCAAACATCTCCTTGTACATTGCCGCCACACGAAGCGCCTCCTGTAGATCGTCCGCAAGAACGCACTTCGAGAGCTCGCTATTAAGACAACCACTTAGTACAATAAGCCCATCTCTATGCGCTTCTAAAAGCTCATGGTCAACCCTGGGCTTTTTGTAGAATCCCTCAAAGTAGGCCCTTGTAATGAGCTTAGAGAGGTTTCTATATCCATCTTCATTCATTGAGAGGACAGTCAGATGGTGGTTCTTCTCCTCAGGGGATTTATCCTGTCTCGATGTGGGGGCAACATAAACCTCACACCCGATTATAGGTTTTATTCCCACCTTCTTTGCCTCTTTGTAAAACTCGAAGGCTCCAAAGAGATTGCCATGGTCTGTGAGAGCAACGGCCGTCATACCGTATTCTTTAGCCTGTGAGAAGAGTTCGTCAAATTTTATTGCGCCGTCAAGGAGCGAATACTGGGAGTGAAGATGAAGGTGAACAAAATCTCGGCTCATTACTCGACATTATATAACAGAAATTTCTCCCTCTTCAAGACTCCGACGTAAGATATGGGAGATTCACCGAATTTCAATGTAGTTAGTCATAATGGTTGCCGAGCCAAGCATTCCGTTTCATAAGGCAATTGGTATAAGGTAAAATGATATGAACAAGAGATGAGATTCTTATTTAAAGAAGAGTATCCTCCAAAACAGATCGCTTCTGCAATAATAATTCCCCTAATAGTCTTTGCCATGGCGATAGGAGCGATTTCATTTATAAATGCCGTTGAATGTTTAGGAAAATCCTTTCCTGGATTCTTCTACTATAAGAACCTCGTTGTATCGGTCTATCAAAGAAGCGCATGGATGAAATGGGATGGAGGGCCAAGGGCTTACGACCGAATAACAGAGATCGAGGGGATCAAAGTCAAAACGGCGGATGAATTCAGAAGGGTTTTTGATACCTTTGGCCCTAATCAAAATAAAAAATCGCTAACCTACACGGTAAACAGGGATGGAAAAATCCTGAGTTTTGTAGTGGATATAAAAGATTTTACCCTGGGGGATTTCTTCTTTACATTTCTACTGCCTTTCATTCTCGGGATGTTTTTCCTTGCCGCAGGCGGGCTTGTATATTTTGCAAAACCAAACAAAGCCACATTCGTAAATTTCTTTATGTGTCTTCTCATTGCTCTTTCATACATAACGATGTTCGATTCCAACACGACTTATATATTTTCCGAACTCTGGCTTATATACCCTCTCTTTGGCGCTATCTCAGCCCACCTCTTTCTCTTCTTTCCCGAAGAAAGGGACTTTGTAAAGAGAAATCGCTGGATACGTTATGTTCCCTATGTTCCGGCGGTTGTGCTTATAGCCTTTAGATATCTAACTAAAGATAACCCTTCTCTTTCCATTCTTTTTTCGAAGCTCTCGCTCCTGTATATGGGATGCATTTTTATTCTTGACCTGAGCCTTTTAATAATCACATACGCAAACACAAAAGAGGGTGTGATAAAGCAGAGAGCAAAAATAGTGGCATTCGGGCTTGTAGTTGCTTCCCTTATTCCCGTGATATGGAGTGCGCTTCACGCCCTCTGGCGACCAATTGTAGGGTTTGACTATGCAATGGGGCTCGCCATAGTTTTTCCCGCCCTTGTCGGATATGCAGCGACGAAAAGAAGGTTCTTCGACATAGACCTGGTCATAAAAAAAAGTATAAGCTACGGAGCACTAAGCGGCGCGCTCGTGGTTCTATATTTGATTATAGTCACTCTCATAAGCCTCCTTATGCAGGCCCTTTTTTCACTCGACCGCTCTCCAATTGAGCCTATAATATCAACCCTTGTCGTTGTTGTGGCATTTGATCCCGTAAGAAGGCAGATTCAGCACTGGATTGATAGGTTTTTCTACACCGATCAGTATAATCTTCAGAAAGGGTTCTTGGAACTCAGCAGCGAAATCTGGGAGGGTTTCGACACTTATGAAACCGCAGAGTTGATGGTAAAGAGATTCCGTGAACTCCTGAGAGTCAACTCAGCCTATGTCTTCTTAAAGGAGGGAACGGAGAGGTTCACACTCAAATACGGAGAGCCGAAACCAGGGGATTTAGTTGATCTAAAGTATAATACACGGGGCAGGCTGCTGATGGGACGTTCGGCCGAGGTTGAGGAGTTGATTTCGAATATGGAGATAGACCCAACCAGGGCCAAGAAGCTTAAAAACCTCGGAGTAAGATTCCTCGTTCCGATGGTTACAAAGAGCGGTCTTATGGGAATAATTGCACTCGGTGAAAAGCTCTCAAAGCTCCCTCTATCAAGGGATGAAACGAAACTCCTTGAAGGAATAGCACATCAGGCAGCAATAAACATTGAAAACGTATGGCTATATGAAGAGAAATCGCGCGATGAGAGACTCGCCACGCTTGGACAGGTTGCAAGCATGATAATTCATGAAATAAAAAATCCTCTCGGCATTATTCGTGTCTCTTCTGGAACACTCAGAAAGAGGTTTGAAAAGGTAGAAGACCCTGAGGGAATGGAGCTTGCAACGTTTATTGAAGAGGAAGTACTAAGGATGGATTCAACAGTAAGGAAGTCTCTTTCGTACATAAGACCCAGGAGCCGAAGGTTGAATGGATAAACATCAACGATGTTATAAAAAAGGCTCTAAACACCCTGTCTTCGGAGATTCAGACGCTGAGGGTAGAGACTAGACTCAACAGAAATCTCGATGAGATTCAAGCCGATGCGGATCAGATCTACCAAACGATTTTGAACCTCATCTTAAACGCCAGGGACGCGACACCCCCGAACGGAAGGCTGATTATAAGAACGGGCGATAGAGGCAACTGGTGTCATATATGCATTGCTGACACAGGCAAGGGGATTGAAAAGGGTGTGCTAGAGAGTATATTTAAACCGTTCTACTCCGGTAAGAGGGGTGGCATAGGGCTTGGTCTTACTATAGCGCACAAGATAGTTGAGAGCCACAGAGGGAGAATCAGGGTTAAGAGCATCGAGGGGCGCGGAACTGTATTTCTTATAATCCTTCCCAAGAGGAGAAAGGAGGCAAAAGAAAGATGGAAGAGTTCATTTCTCTTATAACGAACCTATATACAACCCATGGCGAACTTATTCTAATAGGCGGCGGAAGCGGAGTAGCGGTTTTAATCTCTGTGATTATATTTTTCCTGACAAGAGGAGGAGCGCATCACAAAACGGGGATTACGGAGGATGTTTCTCATGTGCAAATCGCCCCGATAGAGTCTTTCCATAAAGAGGGGACGAAAGAGTCGGAATCTCAAGAGGGTATGAGCGATGAATTGATTGAAGAAGAAGTGGTAGATGAGGTTGAGCTCGAAGAACTTATAGAGACAGCTAGGGGTGAGGAAACCGAAGAAGTAATCGAAACTGAAAGTATCGTCCCGGGAGAAAAGATTGAAGAGGAGCCTGAGGAGACGGAGGCGGGGCTTTTCTCAAGGCTTCGTGCCGGACTTTCAAGAACACAGGCTGGGCTTCTTGGAAAACTCGACGAGATGCTGAGTATAAGAAAAGAAATTGACGATGGCCTCTGGGATGATTTTGAGGAAACTTTAGTCACGGCAGACCTCGGCATAGGAACTACAATGAAACTAAGGAGTGAGATTGAAAGCAAGCTCTCAAAGAAAGCGCTTCGCAACCCCATACTCATAAAGGAGGCTCTAAGAGAAGAGATCCTCCGGGTGCTCAAAAGCGCCGAGGGGCAACCTATCGCACTCAATACAAAACCGTTTGTAATAATGGTCGCTGGGGTAAATGGCGTAGGAAAGACAACGACAATTGGAAAACTCGCATATAAATTCAGAAAAGACGGGAGAAACGTCATGGTTGCCGCAGCCGATACATTCAGAGCCGCAGCCGTAGAGCAGCTTGAGATCTGGGCAAATCGTGTAGGAAGCGATTTTCTAAAAGGTCAGAGTGGGGCAGATCCGTCGGCAGTGGCTTTTGATGCAGTAAGAGCGGCTTTTGCCAGGGACACAGACGTTTTGATAGTCGACACTGCAGGGCGACTTCATACAAAAACTAACCTAATGGAAGAGCTAAAAAAGATAAAAAGGGTCATAGGGCGTGGGCTTGAGGGTGCCCCACATGAGACACTCCTTGTGCTTGATGCCACAACCGGCCAGAACGCAATTCAGCAGGCAAAGATGTTTAAGGAGGCAATAGAGATTACGGGAATAGTGCTTACGAAACTCGATGGAACCGCCAAGGGGGGTGTAATCGTAGCCATCGCAGATGAATTGAAGATTCCTGTAAAGTTCATCGGAATAGGAGAGAGATTGGGAGATTTGAGAGAATTCAAAGCGGACGAATTCGTCGAGGCACTATTCCTTACGGGGAAAGAAACGCTGCATTGATGAGATAAACCCTGAATACAGGATGTATAATCCATGATGCACGATGCATGATTCATCTTACATTCTGTATTGTGTATCCTGCATCTTGTATCCTTTAACTAAATGCCCAAAGACCCTGACTCAAAATATATGTCTCTTGCGCTTCGGCTTGCGAGAAAAGCTGAAGGAATGACAAGTCCAAATCCACTGGTGGGCGCAGTCGTCGTAAAAAGGGGAAAAATCATTGGAAAGGGATACCATAGAAAAGCCGGGCTTCCCCATGCGGAGATTGAGGCGTTTTTAGACGCAGAGAGGAAAGGGCATAGTCTGAAGGGCTCTACCCTCTACGTTACACTTGAGCCGTGCTGCCACACAGGAAAAAGAACCCCCCCATGCGTTGATGTCATAATCGAAAAAGGAATATCAAAACTGGTAGTAGGAACACGGGATTTAAATCCAAATGTAAGCGGAAGAGGAATAAGAATCCTGAGAGAAAAAGGCATAGAGGTAAAGGTCGGCGTTCTTGAGGACAGGTGTAGAAAGATCAATGAGGCTTTTTTCAAGTACATAACGACAGAAATGCCTTTTATAATCCTAAAACTTGCTGCAACCCTTGACGGAAAGATTGCCACTTTCAGTGGCGACTCAAAATGGATAGGAAGCGAAACTCAAAGAAGATACGCCCATAAGTTGAGAAACCAGGTGGATGCCATCGTTGTCGGGATTGAAACCGTGATTCGGGACAATCCTCAGCTTACCGCAAGGTTAGGCAAGAAATCAGTCCATCAACCAACCCCGGTGGTTCTAGACAGTAATCTGAGAATCCCGATTGACGCAAGGCTCTTCAGTGTTCATAAGTCCCCTATTATAGCCACAACCCGGTCGGCCAACCCCAGAAGAACCGAAGACTTAGAGAAAGTAGGAGCTAGGATTCTATTTGTAGACCAAGAAAAAAATGGCCGCGTTGATGTCTTAAATCTGATCAAAAAACTGGGCGATATGGAGATTACAAGCATTCTTATCGAAGGCGGGAGCGAAACCGCAGCATCATTTCTCAAAAGCAGTATCGTGGATAAAGTGGTCTTTTTCTACGCGCCCAAGATTATAGGGAGCGAGGGCATCAGCATGGTGGGGAAACTCAGTATATCCGATGTCAAGAACGCGATTCCTATAAAGAAGATTCGGGTAAAAACCATAGGAGAAGAGTTCATATTTGAAGGGTATATTGAGCAACAACCGTAAAACAAGAGCCTTCTTTCATTGATGGTTATCTCTTGTGAGAACGGATACAATATTGATCTTACAAATCTTCAAATACCGCCAATAGCTATGTGCAATAGACCGTCACTCACAATAACGGATAAAATGTGATAACATAGAGAAGAAAGGGCCCGAAATGAAGATCGGACTTTTAGGCGGAACATTTAATCCCATACACCTTGGCCATCTAAGAGGAGCCGAAGAGATAAGAGAGATCCTTGCACTCAATAGGATTTACTTTATCCCCTCGTCTATGCCTCCACATAAAGATTCATCGGATGTGGCATCTGCCGCCGATCGTCTAAAGATGGTGGAGTTCGCAATCAGAGAAAACCCTTTTTTTGATGTCTGCGACATAGAAGTTAAACGCGGGGGGCCTTCATATACTGTTCATACGCTTGAGTATTTTTCTTCTAAATTCTCAGAGTTTGAAATCCACTTCATTCTGGGTGCCGAACTCTTTTCCCAGATACATACCTGGAAGGACTACAAGAGACTATTTGATCTCGCGAATTTTGCCGTAATTACAAGACCTGGTTTCCCACACTCTAACTCAATTCCACTTGCACTAAGAGATGATTTTCGATATTATAAGAATGAAGAAAGCGTGATATTCTATATACACAAAGGCTCTAATAAAACGCTGGCCCTTGTGGAAATCGAGGGGATTCAAGTGTCATCAACCCGAATAAGGGAGTTAATAAATAGGAATAGCTCTATCAAATACCTGGTTCCTAAAGAAGTAGAGGCATATATATTGAAGAATAAAATCTATACAAAGGAGGCAATTTGATAAAATCCAAGGAAAAGGCCATAGCCCTTGCCCATGCCGCCTGGGAAAAAAAGGCTCAGGATACTGAAGTAATTGAGATAAAGGCACTAAGCGACATTGCCGATTACTTTCTCGTATGTAGCGCCGATTCGGATAGAGGGGTAAAAACAATCGTAGATAACATTGAACAAAAACTCAAAGAAATAGGAGAAAGAGCCATTGGTGTTGAAGGGTATACCGAAGGGAAATGGGTTCTGATTGATGCGGTAGACGTTGTAGTCCATGTGTTCTATGAACCTGTAAGAAGATTCTACGACATCGAGGGCCTCTGGATTGACGCCCCGCGCATCAAGCTCCCATTTGAAGGCCAATTTTCAAATCAATCTAAAAGGTTAGAAAAGGACTATGGCTAAGTAGAAGGCCGATCGGCCATTTCTTCCTTTTCTCGATCTCTTAAAACCCGCCTACTCCATTTGGTGTCCCCAAACCCGTTGGCCCATCATATCCGGGCACAGCTTTGCAAAGATATATGCCGCCGCATCTGCCGTTTTTTCCACCGATTATATCATTGAGATTGGTTGATGAACCTTGCAAGTAGGGGAGTGAGTTACCCCATATTCCCGCCCCTACTCCCCCTGCTAAAGCATACACACCCGCTATTATTGGGGAAGATAAACTGGTCCCCCCAACCACAAACCATCCTATATTGCCTCCATAAGGCACACTATCAAAAACCGCCGCTCCCGTCTTGGGATTAGCATCGGCAGAGACATCTGCAATCGTTCTCCTAGGACATAGGTTGTCCTTCTGCCAAGATGGTTTAGGCTCATAAGTGCTGCACCCACTTCCCGCTTTATTCCAGGCAGATTCAGTGATGGATGTAGTAGAGAAATACAGAGATGTTCCTCCTACTGCAGTAACATATGGAGAAGCCGCAGGATAAGTAGTACCATAACCGCTATCCCCGGAGCTAAATGTAAATGCAATCCCAGGATGATTAAAGTGACTGTCATAAGCAGTTTCACTAGAAAACTCGCTTGACCCGTATGAATTAGAGACGACTGTTGCACCCATAAGAACCGCTCTATCTACCGCCGCCATCAAATCTGAATAGGAGTTGCTGTATGCCTCTACAAGCAAGATTTTACAGTTTTGACAAATAGCATGGGCAATCTCAACACCAAGCGCAATCTCTAATGCCCAACCAGAATTCACCTTTGGATACGATTGCCCTCCATTCTGATCTACCTTCTGAAAGCAGGGCACACTTGAGTCGGTAATTGAACCTACACAAGCAGGCAACCTGGGTATTCCGAATGTATCGCTGTATGTATTTAGGTCAGACTGGATATTGGGATGATCATATGCATCTACTATTGCGATGATTTGGTCAGATGGGGCTATTCCAGTCAGTCCGTATGCCGTGAGGAATTGATTCGGGCCATAGCCGCTCGGGCTGGTTGTTACCATCGGACTTCCTTTAGTATTAATCCTTACTCTGGCATGGCATCGAGCACTGCCGTGCACTTCCCCGCGACAGACCGGAGAATGGCCTAAGATAATATCCTCTAATTCAAATGTCTGTGGTTTGGATAAACTCGGAATGAAGAGAATAGATAAAACTAAAAGAGAAACGACGGCTCTTTGTACTAACCAACTCTTCTGGATTTCCAATTCCATACCTCCTTTTAGAATATACAGAGCATCCTCATTATAGCTTGCCCTTACTATTAGAACAGGCTAAAGGCAAATTAACTTTTTAGTTTGCAAAGATTGTGCCATTTATTTTTGATACTTACTTCAAGCTACTGAATTTATCACAACCTAGATCCTATGCAAAATCTTAAAGATTTCTCGGCCTGCTAAATGAAAAACGATAACTCACTGCAACTATTGTTAAAACCTGAACCCCTTTGAATCAAAAATTCAGAATCTAAAAATCCATCCACCCATCTGTATAATTAATCCCCAGTGGACTTTCAGTCAGCAGGAGTATCCAAACAGCAAAAAACGTCACATAGTAGTAAATTTTTTGTTAGTGTAGATACCTCTCTAATTTCACCGTACCACTACAATATCAACGCCTGGGCCTTCTCCGCATGTAATATTAATATCCACATCCTGGTGATGACGCTCAATCAAAAGCTCTATAGATGCACCTCCCACTTTAAGGCCCTTGATCCAAACCCTACTAAGAAAATCGGGTAAAAGCGGACGAGCAAAGCGTATCCGCATACGAGGAGCATCAATAGATAATCCCAGGCAGGACTGAATGAGGAAAAACACAGATGCCGTAGACCAGGATTGCGGAGCACATGAGAGCGGATAGAGTGTCGGACCACTGCCGGGACGCCTAGGGAATCCACAGAAAAGTTCAGGCAGCCTGTAGAGGTCAAAAAAAAGTACGGCATCAAAAAGTCCGGTTAAAACCTTAATAGCCAGGTCATTGAATCCATATCTCGAAAGCCCAGCTGTAATAATGGCATTGTCAAATGGCCATACAGAGCCATTATGGTAAGACATGGGGTTATACCGGATCTCCAAGGCAGCCACAGTGCGAATTCCCCATCCGGAGAAGAAATCCTCCCCCAAGAGCGCCTGTGCCATACGTTCTGCACGGTCCTGAGAGGCAATCCCGCTAAACAGACAATGTCCGGCATTGGATGTGCGAACCCGACAGGGGCGCTTTTCGCCATCGAGGGCAAGAGCATAGGTAGAAATCTCATCACACCAAAAGGCCTCTTCAAACCGCTCCTTGATTTTATTTGCCTGATCTAGTAGCTCATCGGCCCTCTCCACATATCCTAGAACCGATGCCAGTTCTGAAGCCTTGAGCTTGGCATCATAGACATATCCCTGAACCTCGCAAAGAGCAATTGGCCCCTCTGCTAGGATTCCATCTGCATGGAATATAGAATCCTGGGAGTCCTTCCAGCCTTGATGAATAAGCCCCCCTGAGGAGCGTCGAAAATATTCTACAAATCCATCGCCGTCTATGTCTCCATATGAATCAATCCAATTTAAGGCAAGTTCAATATTAGGCCAGATAGATTCAATAAATCTTCTATCTCCGGTACGCTCATAATAGGCTCCGGCAAGTATAATAAAGAGCGGAGTGGCATCCACACTACCATAATAGCGGCTAAATGGGACTTCACCCAAAGCCGCCATTTCTCCGCTGCGCGCTTCGTGAAGAATCTTTCCCGGTTCTGCATCACGCTCAGGAATAGTTTCTCTAGCCTGTGTAGATGCAAGATATGTGAGTATCCCCCTAGCAATATTGGAATTAATCAGGAGAAACTCAAGCGCAGTAATGATTCCATCTCGGCCAAAAGGCGTACTGAACCAGGGGACTCCAGCATAAGGATAAGGACCCTCGGGAGTATCAGTAACCATCATATAGAGGTCGGATAAAGAACGGTTCAACCAATTGTTGAATTGTTCATTAGATGTATAAATCTCACAATCCTGTTGAGCCCTAGCGATTTTTAGTTTATTTTTCAGTTCTCCAAAGGCACAGTCATAAGAGAAGCAACGAGAAATTTTATGTTCGATTTCACAGGATACGGTAAAAAAAACATCGTCTCTTCCTTTGGACCGAGACACACATCAAACCGTATCTGGGATGCAGATATCTCCTTGAGTAACGGCGAAAATTCCAGTCTCGTCCGCCGAATCACATTATCCAAGCCCCTATATTGAAGAACAACACCTTTCTCCTCTACCGTGTCTTTGAGTTTCTGTCCCCTATACTCCCGCTTTATTCCCCGCACCTCAAATATATCCCTAAAGTCAGCCTCAAAACTCAATGAAAACACAATCTCAACAGGAGAAAGACCGTGATTAATGATCCTTAAACGTTCATAACAAACCCCATGCCAGAGGAACTTAGAGCGGAATATATGCAAAGTGCCTCGCGGAATAATCACATTTCCACCAATATAAATATCGGGATTCGTAAGGTCTACAGCCAGAAGGCTATTGTCATCATTTACGGTCGAGCCGAGAAGGAGGGGATGGCTCTCACCTAACCCTAGCTCCAAACGAGAGAGAAACCTCGTTCCTTCATAATAAATACCCTGCTCGCCCAACCCGATAGGTTGAATGTCTCCATATCGGTCAAATACAGCAAACATATCGTCGTGTTTGAGTACCCACGTACGGTCATCAGCTAAAGGAGAGGTTGCCAGTATATAGAACTGATCCCTTACGCGTATAATCTCATCCATAGTTACAGCCCCCTTATTATTACATTGATCTAGATTCGGTCTTTCTTTCGATAAGCCGATTATAAATCAATAAATAGTCGTTTGCCATGCGAGATGCAGAGAACCTTTCTTCAAAGACCTGCCTACACCGATGCCGACTCAAATTCGGAACCATCTCCACAGCCCTTACTGCCTCTTCTAGGTTTTCGACAATAAATCCAGTAACGCCTTCCTCCATCACCTCCGGAACAGACCCACGACGATAGGCAATGACCGGAGTCCCACAAGCCATTGCCTCAATCATTACTATTCCGAATGGCTCTGGCCAATTGATCGGAAATAGAAGTGCATAGGCATTTCCTAAAAATTCGTCTTTTTCACCCTCCCCGATCTCGCCCATGTAATCGGTCAATGGATCATCGAGAAGAGGTTTTATAACATCCTCAAAGTATTTCCGGTCTACAGCATCTACTTTTGCAGCAATCTTGATTTCCATACCCACTCTTTTGGCAATCCGAATCGCTCGGTCTACACGCTTTTCAGGCGAGATACGCCCCAAAAAGGCAAGGTATTTTCCAGGCTCCGCTCGGAATGTGTAGAGGTCCTTAGGTAACCCGTGATAAACCGTACATTGCCAGTTGATCCAAGGCAAAGGTTCTCTCTGAGAATTTGACACAGAGACTACAGGCATATCATGAAACTCCTTATAAAGTGGAATCAGGTCTGGAATATCCAGTCGCCCATGAAGCGTAGTGACATGAGGCGTTCTTTGCCGCCTTGAAAGAGGAAAATGCAAGTAGTCAATATGAAAATGGATAATATCAAACTGGGGCGTATACCGAAACACCTGTTCTAACATCAGTATATGGTGAGCCATCTGATCAACACAAGTCTTATCAAGGCGCAAGGCTCGCCGACAA
Source organism: Candidatus Dadabacteria bacterium (assembly GCA_040289575.1). Classification (GTDB taxonomy): domain Bacteria; phylum Desulfobacterota_D; class UBA1144; order Nemesobacterales; family CSP1-2; genus PSLL01. The sequence goes on from PSLL01000009.1 coordinate 83,372, forward strand.
GGAGCAATGAGGCGGGCCTTCGTGGCCGAATCACCGCTTGCAAAAAGGGTTACCTCATACCCTTGACGTACCAGCTCCTCAGTAAGGTATGACACAATACGCTCTGTACCCCCATAGTATTTGGGCGGGACGCTTTCATAGAGCGGTGCAACCTGCGCAATTTTCAAGAACCATCACCTCCAAAAAAATTTAACCCTCTATAAAAGGGTAATTCAAGAACGCAGTGACGCTCTGAATATAGTCGCTGTAATAGCAACTCTCATGAACCATATTTATGTTGGAGATTTGTTCTTTTTCCTAAAAATGGAAAAACCAAAACTTAGGGACGAATACATCATAAAGAACAAAACCTCTTATTATTGGGGAGCAACAAAAGGTAGTTACGGGTATGGTACATCATACCATCACAATTGCAATGACAATTTAAATTATTTAGGGAAAACTTCATTCAGCCTACCCGTTTTAACATCATAAATAAAACCCCTGACCGGAATGTGTTTAGGAAACCAGGGATGGTGTTTTACCTTATCAATCTGATGGCGGATATTCTCTTCTAAGTCTTCGAAGGCATGGAAATGAAGGGGGGATATGGCTGAGGCACCGGTCGCCTTACGGAGCTTTAGGTGCAGTTCCTCATCCTTAAAGGTCAACATCCCGCAGTCGGTGTGATTAATGATCATCCACTCTTGCGTACCTAGCAGGTAGTGAGAAATAATAAGTGAGCGCATGACATCCTCGGTGATAACCCCTCCGGCATTTCGGATAAGGTGAGCATCGCCGGTTTTAAGACCGAGCAGTTGAGATACTGTAAGTCGTGCATCCATACAGGCAACAACCGCCAGTTTACGAGCGGGTAGTGCTGGAAGATGACTCAAATTAAAATTCTTTGCGTACTCTTCATTACCCCTTAGAACCTCATCAATGACACCCATACTTTTTTATGCCTCCGTTGCCGTTTTTTAATTTTTGCAGTTATATCGAATTTGTGGTTAGGAAACATAAAGAAAAATGGCTTCCTAACCACGGCTCATTGGGTGATACTGAGTTGTAGATGATCATAGCAAGATTTATACCAAAGGCAAGTTGATTTTATTACAGCACGAAGTCTAATAAACCTTTTCTTTTAGAGAATCGAATCAAAAATCAACATCGCTTTGAGCAGTGGATTCCCCTCAAGCAAATGAACCGAACACGCTCAGAAACACAATGTCATTCCACTTACAGATTTCAATTAATTTATCTTTGTAAGTAGTTAAGTATATTCATTTGTGTTTTTGCTCTCTTTTTTCTCACACAAGTGTAAGATAACCGATTGTTGATAAGAGTTCATAAATATATTCTTTTTCCCCATATTACCTCTTTCCCTTAATTGCGATTGCTCATAACTTAGCATAACCCTTTATCTTTACACAAATCTACGCAAGACTTAAGTTTCTAGCATACGCCGCAGAGCTTGCAGATGGGGGTTATGCACTCAGGGGTTTTTCTGCCCTCAAATGATTTTTCGTATTCCTTTCTCAGGAATTCTTTTGATATTCCGTGGTCAATAAAATCCCATGGAAAGACCTCATTGGCACGGCGCTCACGATATGTATAGAAGTCGGGGTTTAATTCCCATCTTCTCAACGCTCTTGCATAGCTTCCTCTCTCCTGAAGGGTAAGTTCAAGAAAATGAGAAACACGGCGTGAGCCGCGTGAGAGGAGTGCTTGTATGTAGAAAAGCCTCGGAGAACTTAGAGCGAGTTCTATCCCGTTTACTCCCTTAACCTCATTCTTTATAATCCTATACTTTCTCTCAATATCCTCCAGTTTTGGAAAAGAGGCCCACTGAAAAGGCGTCCAGGGCTTAGGGACAAGGGGGTTTACACCTATAGTTACCTTGCCTCTTGAGAAGACCTCTCTTACAGCTCGTCCAAGCTCTCCTATAGCTTTTATATCCTCGTCTTTTTCATTAGGAAGCCCTATCATAAAATACAGTTTCAGGTTTGTGATTCCAAATCTTAGTGAAAGCTCGGCACTTCTGACAATATCTTCATTGGTAAAGTGTTTATTAACAGAACGCCTCAGAAAATCGCTTCCTGCCTCAGGCGCAATTGTAAGTGTCTTCTGCCCACTTATACGAATGGCTTCAAGCATATCTGCATCTAGGGCATCAGCCCTAAGGGACGAAAGCGAAGCCTGAATTCCCTCTTTCTTAGCCTTGGCTATTATTTCCTTTAAATCGGGATGGTCAAGGAGCATAGGGCTTATAAGCCCTACCCTTCTCCTCATCTCTTTTGCCTTCTGTATTTCAGAGATAATTGAGGATTTATCCCTATGTCTCGGGTATCTGTATACAAACCCTTCCGCACAGAACCTGCATGCGCCTCCGCACCCTCTGCTCATTTCAATTAAGTACATATCAGAGAATGTCGTGTTTTTAGTGAGAATCGCAGAGCCGCCAGGGTGTAGGTCTAAGTTATCTATAAATCTCTTCTTTACACGAAGAGAGGGAATATGTCCCGCAAAGGTTCCGTCCTCATTATATGTGGGTTCAAAAAAAGAAGGAACATAAACTCCCTCAACCTCTGAAAGTCGCTCAATGGTTCTCCATTTTGGCTCTTTGCGCGATATAATCTCAAATATTTCTCTCGCTATATACTCGCCTTCACCTATGACAAAGGCGTCAATAAACGGAGAGAGGGGCTCCGGGTTTAGGAGAGTTGCCATTCCCCCTGCTATGACGAGCGGAAAACCTTCTTGCCGGTCTGCGCTACGAAGAGGAATATTTGATAATTCCAGGATTTTCAGCACATTTATATAATCGCCTTCAAACGGAATAGAAAAGGCAATTACATCAAATTCTCCAATCGGCCTCTGAGTCTCAATTGAAAAAAGTTCTTCGCCCAACTCATAAAACTTCATATCTTCGTGGTCGGGAAGATAAACCCTTTCTGCCGAGATATGAGAAATTGAATTTAGAATCCTATAGATTAATTGAAACCCTAAGTTTGATGTTCCTATTTGGTATGTATTGGGATATGCAAGCGCAACTTTGAGCGTTCCCTCTTTGAATATGGTTCCAGTTTCATTTAACAGAATTTCTCTGGCTTTTTCCTTAAGTTTCCATATCATATAAAGATATTCAATACTAATTATTATTATATTGACTTGGCTAGATAGATAAATCTAGCTTTGCTCAACCCACATCACTATTTTAACTGACTTTATTACAAACCAGAAGTCTCTGATTTATCCGATTGTATCGGGTTAAAAGACAAGTCGTCTCTACAAACGCAGGCATATTTCGGTCAATAATCCTATGCCCATACGATCAAGCTCTTAAATACAGTTGTGTATTCCTCACAACTCCATAAGAGGGAAGGTCATTTCCCTTCTCTAATGCTTCGCCTTCTTATAAAGGCGGGGATTTCGAATTCATCGTTTGTCGCCTCAACTGTCGCTGTATGGAGCTTGGCAATCCCCTCCTTGGATGTCCCTTCTTCTATTAACACCTTGTTTTCAGATTTAAATTTTACGCTCTGTATCCCCGTAGCAATTACTGTAATCCGCACAGCATCCTTTAAGCCCTCGTCAAGCACGAGTCCAAAGATGAGATTTACATCTTCATCTGCACGCTCCCTTATATAACTGCACGCCTCATTTAGCTCTTCGATTCTGAAGTCGGGCGAAGCGGTCACATTTATGAGAATTCCTCTTGCTCCATCAATTGATACATCTTCAAGCAAAGGACTTGTAATTGCAGCTTCAGCTGCTTCCCGTGCCCTACCGCTTCCTTCAGCATAACCCGTTCCCATAAGTGCCTTTCCGCCATTTTCGCCCATTATGCTTTTTACATCCGCGAAATCAACGTTAATATATCCGGTCCCTGTAATTATATCAGAGATGCCCCGGACAGCCTGATAGAGAATCTCATCGGCTTTTTTGAACGCTTCAACGATTCCGCATTTTTGCACCGAAGCCAACCGATCGTTTGGAATTACAATAAGTGTGTCTACCTCTTTCTCAAGGCTCTCTATTCCCTCTAAGGCCTGTCTGTTTCTCTTTGGCCCCTCAAAGCTAAAGGGCTTGGTCACAACTCCAACTGTAAGGGCGCCGAGTTCTTTTGCCGCACGCGCTACAACCGGAGAGCCCCCTGTTCCCGTGCCGCCTCCCATCCCCGCCGTAATGAAAACCATATCCGCACCCTCTAGTGCCTCTATAATTTTTGTTTGATCCTCAAGGGCGGCTTCTTTTCCAATTATCGGATTTCCGCCGACGCCGAGTCCTTTTGTGATTCTAGAGCCAATTTGAAGCTTCACCGATGCGCGCGATTTCCTTAAATCCTGAGAGTCCGTGTTTGCAACGATAAATTCAACGCCGTTGAGGTTTCTCTCTATCATAGTATTTACTGCGTTTCCTCCTGCCCCACCGATCCCCATTACTTTTATTTTTGCTCTTTGGTCTATTGTTGTGTCTTCTAATTCAAAGTTTGCCATAGGCTTTCCTCCCTTGATGCTTTAGTGATAATGAATTACCAATCCATCCAACTATTAAAAAAAACTTGCCCCCTTGTAAGATCCGTATTCTAACCTAAAAAAATTCTCTAAACCAATGCTTCATACTATCGAGCACCTTTTTGAAAACGTTCTCATCGCGTATGCGGAGTTTCTTATCCCCCTTATATCTCGCGCCATAGAGAACAAGCCCAACTCCCGTAGAATAGATAGGATTCGCTATAATGTCCTTGAGTCCGCCAACTTCGGTTGGAATGCCTCTTCTTGCCGGCATCCCTAAGATTTTCTCCGCAAGCTCAACTGTGCCATCCATTATAACCGTTCCCCCAGTAATTACAGCACCCGCAGGAAGAAGTTCCTGATAACCGGATTTTATTATTTCTCTTCTTACAAGGCTAAAAATCTCTTCTATTCTCGGTTCAATTATCATTCCAAGTTCTCTCCTAGAAATACTCCTTGGACGCCTTCCACCGACGCTTACCACTTCTATTGTTTCATCAGGCGAAATAAGGTCTACAAAAGCCGAGCCGTATTTCTCTTTGAGTCTCCTTGCTTCTGCAAGAGAAGTAGAAAGTCCAAGGGCAATATCCCTATCTATATGATCACCTCCGAGTGTGAGATTTTCTGTATACCTAATACTCCCACCGACAAATATGGCGATGTCAGTTGTTCCACCTCCACAGTCAATAAGGACGACCCCTATTTCCTTTTCATCCGGCGTAAGCACCGCCTCGCTTGATGCAAGCTGTTCCAGTATAATATCTGCAACATCCATTCCTGCACGATGTATGCACTTTACAAGGTTCTGTGCCGCCGTAACCTGCCCGGTGACGATATGAACCCTTGTCTCAAGCTTGATTCCATAGATTCCCACAGGGTCTTTAATTCCTCCCTGACCATCTACAATAAATTCTTGGGGAATGACATGGAGGATTTCTCTATCCGCCGGAATCGAAAACGCACTTGCAGATTCAATCACACGATCAACGTCGCGCTTTGAAACCTCGCGGTTCCTGATTGTAATCATGCCGTGTCCGCCCATTCCCTTTACGTGCCCTCCTGCAATTCCTACAAAAACTGTTCTGATCTCGCACCCCGCCATACGCTCGGCTTCTTCAATTGCGTGTTTTACGGATTGAACCGTATTTTCAATATTTACCACGACCCCCCTTTTAAGACCAAATGAGGGATAAGTTCCAACCCCTATAATGTCCAATCCATCCTGATGGTTAAATTCCCCTACGATGGAACAGACCTTTGTGGTTCCAATGTCTAGGCCTACAATCAAGCTGGATTCTCTACTCACCCTTTTGTCTCCTTAATTCCATTTTAGCCACAGGGATTAAGTGGCTCCGTTGCAAAGACATGAAAATCAATTTTTCATGTCCCGAAATTTACATTACATATCACAAAATAAATGGGATAACACATAATCTGTCCCCTTATCTTCTGACATCTGATACCCTAATATCAAATCTTTGTTGCTCTTCCTTAATGAGAAAAGGAGATAAGATGCTTTTTAAGTAATTTCTCTGTGCACTCTGTAACTGAATCCCAGCGACACATTTCTTTACCTCCATCTCTCGTGTGCCGCCCCGGCTACAATTTAAAGTCCACAATACCCATATTTCCAGAACTTATATTTATATATTTCTCAGTCAGATTTATTCCTCTTGCATGGCTTATAATCCTTTCTACCCTGTACCATTTTTTCTCAATATTCTCTTGTCCAAAATCAACTCGCCTTCCATCCGTAGAGAAAACTGTAATCCCATAAATTGGATTCGTATTGATTTCTGAGATCTCTCTCCATGTAAGAACAGTACTCCTCAAAGAGAATCTTAGAATCTCAAGTGCCTCCCCCAAAAGCTTCGGATTCCCTATACCTTCACCTGTAAGAAGAGGAAAATCAAGTCCTATGCTAAAATTCACTTTGCCGAGTCTCTTACCCAACTCACTCATATAGTAAAGTTCACCATCTTCCCCAGAAACAATACAAAACGGCTCAGCCTCTTTTATCTCAATTATGATCCTACCTGGAAATTCTCTTTTGATATGGACATCGGTTATCCAAGGATTTTTCAGTATATCCCTTGTCACATCCGAATCAGAAAAGAAAACCATGTTTCTCCCCACTATAAGCCCCGACCTTTTAATGACCTCTTTTTCAGAGACCCTTTTTATTCCCACTACCTCTATCTGACTTATCTTAAAAAAGTCAAGACCCAAAACGGCAAAAAGAAGAGCACTAAAGACACAGACGAGAAAAACAGAGATAAGAAATATCTGCTTCTTTCCTCTCACATCCTCTCCCCTATGATTCTAACCTCCGTCTCTAGGAATACAGCCCTTTTTAAAAAAGCCTCTTCTTTTGCTATCTCTATGAGTCTTAACACATCCTCAGCGCTTGCCCCTCCCGAATTTACGATAAAGTTCGCATGAATCTCTGAGAACCTGGCTTTTCCTATTTGAAACCCCTTAAATCCCAGTTCATCGAGAAGCTTCCCTGCAGGAATCCCAGGAGGGTTTTTAAATACAGACCCGCAATTCGATGTCTTTACAGGCTGTGTTTTACTTCTCTTATTAATGTAATCCTTAACCATCTTTTCACTCTCTTTTCTGTTCCCAGCCCTAAGACCAAACACGGCTCTTGTAACAACACTCCCTTGTGGAAGATGGCTCTTTCTATACTCAAACTCGATCTCATCTTTTGATAAGACTATTTCCCTACCATCTAGCCATATCCATACGTCCTCTATGACGTCCCTTATCTCACCGCCGTTTGCACCCGCATTCATAACTATTCCTCCGCCTACGGTTCCTGGAATTCCGGCTGCAAACTCAAATCCAGAAAGCCCTGCACGGAGACTCAAATTTAAAATCGAACCCATTACGGCACCGGCTTCAGCTATTACCCTTCCACCCTCCAGAACCTCAATGCCGCGCATCCTCTCCATGCTTACTACTGCCCCCTTTATCCCTCCGTCACACACAATGGTGTTTGATCCCCCTCCAAGGGGAATCCAATGAAGATCGAGAGAGGAAAGTAGATTAAGCACCTTGATGAGCTCCAAATAGTTCTTCGGATAGACAATTAGGTTTGTTATACCTCCTACACGCATTGATGTGTAGCGATTCATGGGAAAATCGCGTCTATACTCACATCCAATTCCCTCGAGTCTCTCTATAACCCTATTCACGAAATCTCCTTCACTATACCCTCGCCTATCCTCCATACGTCTCCGGCCCCGAGCGTAAGAACCAAATCCCCGGGCCTTAGTATTTTTAAAACTCCATGAGTCGCCTCATCCTGATCCTTTACATAAAATACATTTCCATGTCCCCTGGTTCTTAGAAACTCTACGAGCCTCTCTGAATTCACTCCATCAATAGGCGTCTCACCGGCTGGATATATATCAAGAATAAAGAGCACATCGGGCTCATCCAGAACCGAGACAAAATCACCGAACAGAATATGGGTTCTCGTATATCTATGCGGCTGAAAAATCACTATGAGTCTCCTTGAAAAAGACTCCCTCAGCGCCCTTAGTGTCGCCCGAATCTCTTGAGGATGATGGCCATAATCATCCATAACAAGAACGCCTTGAGCCTCACCCTTTACCTGAAGCCTTCTATCAATACCCCTGAATTCATAAAGTCCGTCTCTTATATGCTCAAAGCTCATTCCGAGTTCCATTCCAATCCCAAAAGAGGCAAGTGCATTTTGCGCATTATGCCTTCCAGGAACATTGATGGTTACGTTCCCCAAAGGAATATGATTAAACAGAACCTTAAAACTGGTCTGGAGACCAGAAACCTGCACGTCCTCTGCCCTAATCTCAGCCTCATGACAAAAGCCATAGGTGATAAACCTCTTCTTGAAGTTTCGGGCAATTGATTTTGTGCGCGGACAATCAAAGCACAAAACGGCAAGCCCGTAGAATGGAATCTTATTTAAAAACTCTAAAAACGCCCTCTCCAGATTCATCATGTTTTCATAATGATCAAGATGCTCTCTATCAATGTTTGTCACCACGGCTATCACCGGAGACAGTATGAGAAAAGAGCCATCGCTTTCATCAGCTTCGGCAACCATAAAACTTCCCTTTCCAAGATGCGCGTTTGTACCGAGGGTTTTTACTTTACCGCCTACAACTATAGTCGGATCAAACCCCCCAAACTCCAGCACAGTTGAGATCATAGAGGTCGTGGTTGTCTTTCCGTGGCTTCCCGCAATGGCTATTCCGTACTTAAGCCTCATGAGTTCCGCAAGCATCTCGGCTCTAGGGACTACTGGAATCCTCCGGGATTTTGCTGCAATCACCTCGGGGTTGTTTCCCTTTACGGCAGAAGATATTACTACTACATCGGCATCACCAATATTTTCTGCACCATGGTTTATAAATATCTTCGCCCCAAGGTGCTCAAGCCTCTCTATTATCTCGGTCCTCTTTAGATCAGAACCTGTAACGCCGTATCCCATATTGATGAGCACCTCGGCTATACCGCTCATCCCTATTCCGCCGATTCCCACAAAATGAATTCTCTTAATTCGTCCGTACATTAATTAACTCCAGATGCACGATTCATGATAGTGTTTTTGCCTGCGCCTTGCATCCTACATCCTGTATTCCTACAAGCTTATATATCTCATCAACAATCCTCTTTGCCGCATCAGGTCTGCCGAGCCTCCTTGCCCTTTCACCCATTTCTTTGAGTTTTTCTCTTCTTAACAAATCGCTTAAAACCTCAGCGAATCTCTCAGGAACGGCATCTTTGTCCTCAATAACAACCGCGGCTCCTGCTCTCTCAAGCGACTTTGCATTTTCAAACTGGTGATTATATGCAGAAAATGGATAAGGAACAAGAATCGAAGGCATGCCCAATGCCGTAATCTCTGCTATGGTTCCTGCTCCTGCTCTTCCTATCACAAGGTCTGAATGCCTATACACACTACCAATGTCTTCTATAAATGAGAAGACCTCTGCTCTAATCCCATACCACTCATAAGCCTTCCTTACATCATTGAGGTCATCATATCCAGTCTGATGAATTAGAGAAATATCTTTTCTGCCGAGGATTCCAAAGGCCCTTGGAACCGAGATATTAAGCCTGTGTGATCCCTGGCTTCCACCAAAGACAAGAATGGTGAAAACATTTTGTCTCCGGCTCGAGTCCTTCTCCATTAGAATATATCTCCTTACAGGATTTCCCACAAGGATTGTTTTTTTTCTTGGGAAAAATACAATGCTCTCTTCGAATGAAGCAAAAACCCTTTTTACAAATTTTCCAAGGATTCGATTCGTAATACCGGGGATTGAATTCTGTTCACATACAGCAGTTGGAATCATGAAAAGCCAAGAGGCAAAAACCATGGGACCCGAAGCGTAGCCGCCGACGCCGAGAATCAAATCTGGTTTAAACTCCCTTATAATCCTTAGAGAATCAAAAAAGCCCTTTATGGCAAAGGCGATCCCTTTGAGGCTTCCTATAAATCCCTTTCCGACCACCCCTCCTGAGCTTATATATTCGATCGCATGGTTTTTTATCACCCTTGATTCCATTCCCCTTTTTGTGCCCACAAAAAGCACCTTGTTTTCCGAATCCCTCATCAGAATCTCCTCTGCAATTGAGATTGCCGGAAATATATGTCCTCCGGTTCCTCCACCAGCAATTATAATTCTCATCGGAGTTACAACTCGTCGAGATTAATAGAGACTCAAGGAGATTGATTGATTTTTACAACCTCCCCGCTCACGGTATTTAAATTCCCAATCCCTTTTTTCATTTCGTACTCGCCCTTGAAACACTGAGCACTATGCCCATAGCCGCAAGGCTGCTTATAAGAGACGTGCCGCCATAGCTGATAAAAGGAAGCGTCAGACCCTTTGTAGGGAATAAGCCTACGGCAACGGCCATATTAATTCCCGCCTGGAGCGCAATGAGCATAATACAGCCAAAAACAAGATAACAACCAAAGAGGTCTGGCGCCCTTAGAGCTATTCTAAGACCCCTTATCAATAGAAACCCAAATCCGGCAATTATCAGGACTACACCAATGAGACCCAACTCTTCTCCAATTATAGAGAATATAAAGTCCGTATGTGCCTCAGGAAGAAAAAGAAGCTTCTGAGAACTGTTTCCAAGGCCGGCCCCTGTAGCTCCGCCGAGACTAAAAGCCACAAAGGATTGGACGGCCTGATAGCCGGTCCCTAGCGGGTCTTTCCATGGATGTAAAAACGCCATTATCCGGTTCATCCTGTATCCGTGGCTCATCACAGCCCATATGATAAATAAAATTGAAAGAAATCCTGAGATGGCTATGTATTTAGTGTTTACGCCTCCGATAAAAAGCATCCCTAAAAGCACGGCAAGGATTACTACAGACATTCCGAAATCCGGTTCAAGAAGAATGAGGAATATATAAGCCCCACCTATTAAAACATGAGAGACAAACCCTATAAGGAACGTATCCATTTTATCTCTTTTCTTCATAAGCGAATACGCAAGGTAAAACACAAGAAGAAATTTTGCAACCTCGGCGGGCTGAAAGCTCCCGGCACCCAAGTTTATCCATCTCTTTGCTCCACCGATTTGCTTGCCGAGTCCCGGAATGAGCACTAGAACGAGCATAATGAGACCGATTACGTAAGCAGGATAGACAAGTTTCTTTAGAACATGATAGTCAAGTCTCATCAGGACAATCATAGATAAAAAACCTATAGAAAGGTATATGATGTGGCGTTTGAGGAAATAATCCGCATCCCCAAACTTTTCAAGGGCATAAACCGAGCTTGTGCTGTAGACCATAAGCGTCCCTATGGCGGGAAGAAGTATCACGGATACGATTATTCCCCAGTCATATCCCCGGTATCCGGCAGGGATTTTTGGAGAACCGTCTTTTTCAGATCGAGAGATTTTGAACAATCTCTTTAAATCTCCTTCCTCTTTCTTCATAAGAGGCAAACATATCGAAGCTTGAGCAGGCAGGAGAGAAGAGAACTATATCGCCCTCTTCTAAGTCCATATATGCCTTTGAGATCGCTTCCTCAAGGGAGAGGGCTAAAACCGTCTCGACCTTTTTGCCAAGTTCCCTTTGCATCCTAAATCTCGACTCGCCAAAGAGAATGAGGAGCTTGACCTTTCTTCTGATTTCATCATTTAAAACCTCATAGCCTACGCCCTTGTCCTTTCCCCCAGCTATAAGGATTATAGGAGCCGAAAAGCTCTCTAAGGCTCTTAGTGTCGCTCCAGGGCTTGTTGATTTTGAATCGTTGTAGAACCTCGCTCCTTTAACCTCACGGACAAATTCAATCCTATGCGGGAGCGGGGGAAACTTAACTATCTCTTTCTCTATTTGCTTCGGCTCGCATCCAATGACTCTCGTCGAGACAATCGCGGCCATTGCATTTTCTATGTTGTGATTTCCGATGAGGTTCATACATCTCAAATCATAGGATTCGTCTCTAAATCTCACATAAGTTCCATCAAAGAATATACCGCCCTCTATTGGGCTTTTTCCAAATGGAATTTTCTTGGATTTGATCTCTGAAGAGCACTTTTTTATCACGGAATCATCGGCATTATACACAGCCCAATCATCCTGGGTCTGATTTAAGAATAGCTTCATCTTGGACTCTATGTATTCATCTAGGCTTTCGTGGTGATCCAGGTGGTTGGGGGAAACATTGAGAATGACTCCGATATGAGGCCGGAAGGTGGATATGCCCTGAAGCTGAAAACTGCTCAGTTCCAGCACAAGAAAGTCATATTCATCGTCTCTTTCGGCAATCTGAATAAGGGGAGTACCTATGTTCGCACCCAAGAAAACCCTTTTTCCAGAAGCCTCTAAAATTCGGGCGATGAGAGTTGAGGTCGTGGTTTTTCCATTTGAGCCTGTAATGCCGATTATCGGTCTTTTAATGAATCTCCACGCAATCTCAACCTCACTTATTACTTCTATTCCCCTGCGTATGGATTCTTTGATGGGGAGGAGTCCAAAGGGGACGCCCGGACTCAAAACAACCATATCCGGCCAGAGAAATGTCTCGATTTTGTGTTCTCCCGATTCTATTTCTACTCCCATGTGTTCAAATTCCCTCACCTCTTTTGGAAGCTTATCAATTGGGGTAATGTCTGTCGCTCTTATATCCGCTCCCTTTTTGAGAAGAAACCTCACTACCTGAATCCCGGTTCTCCCCATCCCCACAACGAGTATTTTCTTTCCGCTGAACTCCATTTGTATTCCTAACCTCATAGGGGTTTGATTAGTCAAATCCCTAATACAATTAATTATTTCCTATCTGAGCTTCAACGTCGAGAGCGCGGCAAGAGAAAGCACAAGGGAAATTATCCAAAACCTGGTCACCACCTTCGATTCAGGCCAGCCATTGAGTTCGAAGTGATGATGAAGCGGGGCCATACGAAACACCCTTTTTCCGGTAAGCTTAAACGAGACCACCTGAATTATCACCGAAACCGCTTCGGCTACAAAAAGGCCACCTACGAGAACGAGAAGAACTTCCTGCTTGATCATCAGCGCAACAGAGCCTATGGCAGCTCCAAGGGCAAGAGAACCAACATCTCCCATAAACACCTGAGCGGGATGGGAATTGTACCAGAGAAATCCAAGACACGCACCTCCTACGGCGGCAAGAAAAACGGACAACTCTCCGCTTCCTGAAATATATGGAATCTGAAGATACCTTGAAAACTCCGCATTTCCTGAGAGATACGCAAATATTATGTATGTCGCAGCCGCAACGGCCATAGAACCGATGGCGAGCCCATCCAGCCCATCTGTGAGGTTCACTGCATTCGACGAGCCAACGACTACAAGAATTGCAAATAGCACATAGAGCCAACCCAGATCAAAAACGGCCTTTTTAAAAAACGGAAATATCACGGACGTAAAAGGATAACTCAGCACACGGTCTACCCTTAGAGACATTCTAAATGAGTCTATTTCATGCAAAAGAAATAGAATAAAAACCATACTCAGAATAACCTGAAGCGAAAATTTAACTCTTGCGCGCATTCCCTTACGATGCGATAGCTTCGTCAAATCATCCGCAAGCCCAATAAGCCCATAGCCCAGGGTAAAAAGAAGAGCGATCCAGACGGGGCTACTCATTAAATTTGCCCAGAGGAGGGTTGAGATAAACATGGACGTAACAATAAATACCCCGCCCATTGTAGGGGTGCCAACCTTGGATTGATGCCCAATAGGGCCATCCGCACGAATATTTTCTCTAAACTGCATCTTAATGAGAAGCTTTATAAAAGCCCCTCCCAAAATAATGGATATAAGAAAAGCCGTAACCCCTGCCCCAAATGAACGGAACGTTATATATTTAAAGACATTGAAAGGCGCAAAGTCGCTCTTGAGCAGGTAGAGAAAATAAAACATCAAGAAATCTACTCCTTAAAAAGGCTCTGAATTACGTTTTCCATCCTCATCCCGCGAGAACCCTTTATTAACACCAAGTCTCCGGGCTTAGCAATCCCGATTAGAATCTCCGCCGCTTCGGCATGTGTCGCCGCGGATACGCCTTTAATCCTTCCATGGCCCGCCTCTAATATAAGAGAGGCATATCTTCCATAGGTTATAACAAAATCCACATTAGATTTGCATATGAATTCGCCTAAGCTTCTATGCTCATTTTCAGTTGCACTTCCAAGCTCAAGCATATCCCCAATCACGGCTATTGCCCTGCCGCCGCCCTTTAATCTTACAAGCTCTTCTATCCCCTTTCTCATTGAGTCGGGATTGGCATTATACGCATCATTTATAATCTTAAAACCAAAAGGCGTCTCCATAACCTCAAGTCTCATATAAGTCGGGGTAAACCGCTCAAGCCCTGCCTGAATCTCATCCACACCGCACCCAAATGAAAGGGCAATCCCGCCCGCGCACAGAGCATTCATAACGTTATGAAAACCTATTCCTCTTATCCTTATTGGAAATTCCTTTCCATCTACTACCATCTTAAATCTGATTGCGGAAAACTCTACAGACTCAATCTCCTTAGCAGAGATTTGGGCTCCATGAGAATTAATCCCAAACGTGACCTTCCAGCATCTTGCGCCTTCCGCAATTCTTTGAATCCAGGGATCGTCCATATTTACAACAAACGTGTTATTCTCATTAAATCCTTCAATAAGCTCCCCCTTTGCCTTTGCTACACCTTCAAGACTCCCCAACTTTTCGAGATGTGCTCTTCCAATATTAGTGATTGCTCCAATATCAGGGAGCGCAATCTCGGCGAGTCTCTTTATCTCCCCAAAGTCATTCATTCCGAGCTCCACTACCGCCGCATTCTGACCCTTCCTGAGTTTCAAAAGTGTAAGGGGAAGACCTATTAGGTTATTGAGATTCCCCGAATTCTTGAGCACTGAGAATCTGAGTGAGACAATGGCTGAGGCCATCTCTTTCGTTGTCGTCTTCCCATTGGAGCCGGTAATCGCAGCGAGCTTTAGATTCCGAAAACCCCTCCTCCATGCCGAGGCAATGTCTCCCAGGGCTTGAAGGGTTGACGAAACACGGATGAGGATTTTTCCGATTGGAACAGAAGAGACATCTTTTTCAACAACAGCCCCCTTTGCACCCTTCTGGAGCGCCTCTAAAACAAAATCATGCCCATCAAAATTATTCCCACAAAGAGCAAAAAATAGCTCACCCTCTCTTATTCTCCGCGAATCTGTAGAGACCCCGGAGAATTTTACACATCTCGATTCAGGCAAAGAGGCGGGATTTTGCGCCTCTATAAGCCTTCCATTTATTGAATTTAAAATCCATTCCAGCTCAAGCATTCATTTTTTCTCTTATAATTTCTTCCGCCACTCCCTTATCATCAAATGGGATTTTTTCCGTTCCTAAAATCTGATAGTTCTCATGCCCCTTTCCCGCAAGAAGCACTGTGTCGCCTTTCTGTGCAATCTCAATTGCCTTCCTTATCGCATCACGTCTATCAGTAATTCTAAAATACAACTTTTCTTGTGAGCCGCTGCCAAGAACGCCTTTCTCTATTTGATCTATTATCCTTTCAGGATTCTCAGTGCGTGGATTGTCTGAGGTTACAATAAGAACATCCGACATCTCTCTTCCAATACTTCCCATAATAGGTCTTTTTATTGGGTCTCTATCGCCGCCACAGCCAAAAAGGAGTATTAGTCTTCTCCGTGTAAAAGGTCTTATAGCCGCAAGAACATTCCTTAGCGCATCAGGCGTATGCGCATAATCTATAAGAATTGTGATTCCAAATGGGTTCTCCACCCTATCGAGTCTCCCCGGCACCCCTGGGATTTTTGAGACCCCTCTTTCTACAAACTCAATCCCGACGCCGAGAGAAAGCGCTGTGGATACTGCGGCAAGAATGTTGTATAGATTGTGCTTTCCAAAGAGTTTTGAACTTATCTCGACCCTTCCCCAAGGCGTATTCAAAATGGCATGTATTCCCTCAGACGTAATATCCGCCTTTTCGGTATAGACCCCCTCCGAGTTGAGAATGGAATATGGAATAATCTGCCCGGCTGCCTCTTTCGCGATTTTCTTCCCGTAGGAGTCGTCAATGTTTATTATAGAGAATTTTTCCCTCTTTTCACTCTTCCTGAGAACCTCTGAGAATAATCTTTTCTTTGCCTCAAAATAATTCTCCATAGTCCCATGATAGTCAAGATGGTCTTGAGAGAGATTCGTAAACACAGCCGCATCAAAATGACATCCGAAAACCCTTTTCCTATCTAACGCATGTGAAGAAACCTCCATAACGACATACCAAACCGCAGAGTCACGCATATTTCTAAACAGATTCATCAAATCCAGCGATTCGGGAGTCGTTCTTACAGCCGGGATTCTCTTTCCGGAGAACCGGTAATCAACGGTTCCTATTACGCCTACATTCTTTCCCCACTCCTGCCAGATTGATTCAAGAAGATAAGTGACCGTCGTCTTTCCATTTGTTCCCGTAACACCGGCAAGCGTGAGTTCCTTTGTGGGATGGCCGAAGAAATTTGCCGATACCTCAGCAAGCGCCGATTTTGTGTCCTCTACCTGAATGATAGAAACATCTCTGAAATGGTTCTGGGGGATTTCTTCTACAAGAAGCGCACTTGCTCCACTCCTTATGGCTGACTCCACGTACTTATGCCCGTCTGTTTTCTCTCCTCTTATAGCAACAAAGAGGGATCCATCACGAACCTCCTTTGAGTCGTAACAGACCCCCGTAATCTCTATATCATCAGAGCCCAGGACGCGTTTAGTTCTTACCCCTTTTATTAAGTCCCTTAAAATCATCTGATAATATTTATAAAACTACATTGTTTGCTTCAGCTCTACAGAACAAACCGTGTCTTCTTTTATTATCTCTCCAGCCTGAGGTTTTTGATTGGCCACACTGCCACTTCCTTTTAGTTTTACTTCAACTCCCTCTTTTTCCGCCCACCTGAGCACATCCCTTGCGCTCATGCCTAGAAGGTTGGGCATTACCCTTGATTCGGCAAACATCCTCTCCGGGGAAATACCAAGATAGAAAAGGACCTTCTCCATAATCCCTTTGAATATGGGCGCGGCTACAACCCCACCGTAAGGGCTTGTTTTAGGGCTTTCAACAACCACTACGAGTGTTATCTTCGGATCATCGGCTGGGG
>PSLL01000009.1:100525-104702 GCA_040289575.1 Candidatus Dadabacteria bacterium
AAATCCGATAAAGGACGCCATATGTCGATCAGTGTAGTAGCCTCCGGTTTGAGGATCCGGGATTTGAGCCGTTCCGGTCTTTCCCGCAATTCTGTATCCCTGAACCGCCGCGCTCTCCCCCGTGCCACCTTTAGTTACAACGCCCTCTAAAATCCTTATAACTTCCTTGGTAGTATCATAAGATATAACCCTCCTTACAACCTCCGGTTTTCTCTCCTGAATAACCCTTCCATCTTGGTCAATTATCTTATCAACCAAATAGGGCTTTACAAGGTATCCGCCGTTTGCAATTGCAGAGAGCGCAGAGGCAAGTTGAATGGCAGTAACCGAGATTCCCTGACCGAAAGAGATTGTTGCAAGTTCAATTGGTCTCCAGTCTCTCGAATCTCTGAGCTTTCCACTTGACTCTCCGGGAAGATCGATACCGGTTTTTTCCCCAAAGCCAAAGCGCTTGAGGTAATTATAGAGCTTATCCCTGCCCAGAACCTCACCTATCCTTGAGGCACAAATATTGCTCGATACCTTCACAACCTGAGACACCGTGAGAATGCCATATGGATGAACATCCCTTATTACTGTAGGACCCAACTTCCTTCTACCATTTTCACAATCAAACTGGGAATCCGGGGTTATCCTTTTTTCCTCTAGAGCGGCAGCAACGAGAAAAGTCTTCATTGTAGAGCCAGGCTCAAATGAATACCAAATGGGAAGATTCCTCTTAATCTCTCCAGGGTATTTATCGGCCTTGTTCGGATTGAAAAATGGATAAGAAGCCATAGCCATTACGGCACCGGTTTCCGAGTTCATAAGAATTGCAATTCCCCTCTGGGCTCCGGCTTCCTCCACCCCCTCTTTGAGCTCCTTTTCAACTATGTACTGAATCCGAGAGTCTATGGTAAGGATCGCATCATATCCCGATGTGCTCTGCTCAATATCGATGGGTGCACTTACTATCTCTTTTCCCCGCGCGTCTTTTTTTACGATGATTTTCCCCGGCTTTCCGGCGAGCGAGCTATCGAGATAGTACTCAACTCCTTCAATTCCCTTTGAATCAATGTCTGTAAATCCGAGAACCTGTCCCGCAAGGTACTCGTTTGGGTAAACCCGCTTTGGCTCCTCTATGAAATTCACTCCGCTTAGATTTGCTTCTTTGAGTTTGGCAACGAGTTCCGGCTCGGCAAGCCTTTTAACCCAAAAGAACGGTTTTCTGGAGAGAACCATATTTAAAATCTCTCTTTGAGAAACACCCACGTACTTAGAGAGTTCCTTCGAAAACTCCACGGGATTTTGCACGTCCTTTGTGCGCACATATATGGACTCGGCATCCACGTTTACGGCGAGTTCCTTCTTTCGTGCGTCAAGAATTCTGCCACGCCGTGGAAGAAGAGTAAACAATCCCTGATGTTGTTTCCTTGCGATGCTGAGCGCCGGATCTCTATTTAACACTTGGAGTTCAAGGGCCTTAATGGATATTCCGAGAAAGAGAATGAGGATTAATACACAGATTAATCTAACCTTCCATACGGGCTTTTCTAAATCCCTTGCAAGAGAGATTCTCTTTGAATTCTTCTTCCTCTTCATCTCCTTTCACCAATAACGGTCTTCTCTTTGATATATATCACATCTTCTTGCGTAGGGAATTTAAAACCAAGACTGCGTGCTAGATACTCGATTCTCGTAGGAGATTTTAATTCCATAAACTCCGCTTGAAGGGCAAGGTTCTTACTTAGAGCCTCTTCTTCTTGCTTTTTATTCACCGAAATGTCATAGCCGAGTTTTATCGCCTCAACCTTAATACGCACGTACAGAAGGGCAAGGCAAAGAACTAAAACAACGGGGATTAAAAATCCCGCTGAAAAAAAGGCCTTATCTAAATTCGACTTTCTTCTAAAAGCTGCCACCTGAGCCATGTTGTATCCTCTCTCCTCCTCTCAATTTCGCGCTTCTTGCCCTAGGATTTTGATGAACCTCTTCTAAGTTCGGCCTAAGGGAAGAGCGCGTAAGAATTTTAAGAATGCTTCTTTTTCCGCATCCACACCTCGGCATTTCGGGCGGACAAATACAGGGCAACGCAAATTCCCGAAATGCGTTCTTAACCAATCTGTCTTCGAGAGAGTGAAAAGAAATCACGACAATTCTTCCACCGACACTGAGAATTGGAATTGCCTTTTTTAAAAAAATCTCCAAACTCTTAAGCTCGTCATTCACGTATATACGGAGTGCCTGAAAGGTTCGAGTAGCAGGGTGGATTCCCAAAGGATGGAATTTTTTTGGAATTGCGTCTGAGACAATGCCAGCAAGTTGAAGGGTCGTCTCTATGGGCTTTTCGCGCCGTGATTTTACAATCTCTTTTGAAATCCTTTTCGCCCATCTCTCTTCACCGTAAACCCTCAGGATTTTTGAAATCTCATCTTCGTCCATTTCATTTACCAGACTGCGCGCGGTAAACCTGAGCCTTGGATCCATCCTCATATCAAGCGGCTCATCCCTTAAGAAACTAAACCCTCTTCCACTCCTCTCAATCTGAAAAGACGACATCCCAAGGTCGGCAACAACTCCATCTATTCCATCTATGCCTAGTTCTTTAAGCACCCTGTCAATCTGAGAAAAATTTTCATCTACAAATGCAACCCGCGATCCAAATCTTGAAAGGCGATCCTTCGCAAAAGAGAGGGTCTCATGGTCTATATCAAACCCAATCACCTTCGCGCGGGGGGAACATTCCAATATAGCTTCGGTGTGTCCTCCGAATCCCAGAGTAGCATCCACATAAATCCCATCGGGACGAGGACACAAGAGATTAATTACCTCATTTACCATAACCGGTTTATGAACCGGATTTTTCATTTCCAATGCCGCTCCTCTCATCTATAAACCCTGCCCGGCTAGGATTTCTCTACTTCTCTTAAATTCCTCATACGCCTTCTTTGATTCCTCTTCGTCCCAAACCTCCTTTGCCCAGATCTCAAACTTTGTGAGCATCCCAATCAGTACCACATCGCGCTTAATCTGAGCATGGTTTCTCAATGATTGGGGAATGAGAATCCTTCCCTGCCCATCAATTGGGCAGTCATCCGCGCTTCCTATAAGGTGCCTGAGGAAGGATATTACCTCCTGCTTAAACTGGGGGAGTTCGGCGGCTTTTCTTTCAATCTCATTCCATTCCTTTATGGGGTAAACAATGAGACACCTATCAAAGTTCGTAATTATAAGGGTTTCATCACCATACTTATCTCTCAGCACCTCTCTGAACTTTGCCGGTACGCTTATCCTTCCCTTGTCTGTCATTGTATGCTCGTATTTGCCCCGAAACATCCTATTTCTACTTGCCCCCCATCGGAAGAGCAGTATTGTTAACAAGCCACTTTATGCCACTTTAAACCACTATATACTCAAGGCGTTAACCTTGTCAAGTAAGTTTCTGAAATTTTTAATTTTTTTTCATAACCACAGGATTTCCAAGTATCCTTTAAAACATTATAATAATATTAGCAAGTAGATACGAGTTTTATCTATAAATTACTTTAAAAATAGTTTCTAAGCTACCGCATATATATAGTAAAATACTAAAGTATGGGCAATAAACTCAGGCTTGAATCTATTAATCTCGACTTAGAAGATATTAAAAAACTTTGAGATAGGGGTTTGAATATAGTAATTGTCGGCTCAGTTAAGCTATGAATGATCAATTATATGGACAGTCAAGCCTGTATGTGGTATCTGAACACCAGTTTCTTGTGATTAGGAGAGGTTTTTTGGCATATATTGGTATGACTTGATCGCTGCCAAATAATGCCCAAAACACAAGCATAATCGACTCATTCAAGTAAAGACGAATCAAAATGTAGGTTGACAAAAATTCATATAATTTTTATTCTCTAAATCGGATAAATGGCTGCGATATACATAAGGCTTAAAGACCCAAGCGACACTGTTTATTTTCAGTCAATTCTCGGCACATACCCCCATCTTGCATGGATAAGAACTGAAAATGCTAAAGAAGGAATAATCAAAATTACTTCTACGAATGATTTGATTGATGAAACGAGAAGAATCCTAAAAAATCTCAGAGATGAAATCGAGTTTGAAGAGGTAAAAATCTAAGTTACAAACAAATCAATTTTTTTATTTGATGGCTCAAACCTCGGCTGACGAAATATTGTCATTTCTCAATTTT
>PSLL01000024.1:0-25242 GCA_040289575.1 Candidatus Dadabacteria bacterium
ATTGATAGTACGACATGAGTGATTGATTGAGACTTACACTGGATTCTTTCATATTGCTTGTGCTTTACTTAACTCTCAAGAGGGTTTTGAAATGACTTCTAAGAGGGAATATGCTCTAATCTTATCTAGAGCCAAAATAAATACATTAGGTTTCTTTATTAAAGAACCTGTTGAATACCCCGATAGTTCTACTACGGGGATGAAAACAGATTGCCCTTTGGGCATGAAAGAATATAGAATACGGGTATGAGCCCACAGAGAATCTCTCATGTGGTATAAGACCTTAAATATCATTTTGTATGGATACCAAAGTACAGAAAGACGATTCTTAAAGAGACCATAGCCGCAAGGGGGCCTTCCCGACATTTCCACTTCCTAGTTCTCCGGCCAATGTGCGTCAGCTTCTGAGGCGAAGAGGTGAGGTATGGGGAGCAGAGTCGGGGGTTAATAAACTGGTTTAATAAAGCTTCCCTAAGCCGGAGAGCAGATAGAAGTATACTTAAACTAGCAAATTTATATATAAACGGAGGGGATAAAGCCATAATCTATCCTAAATTTGTCGCTTTTGTTCTGCTATTTTTGTCAATAGCCGTTGCTGCAACGAATTCAGTTGTGTCTAATGATGATCGGGTTATTTATTTTAATAGTGCTGAGGTATCAGCGGCTTTTAAGAAAGGGACGACGTCGTTAATCAAATTCGGCAGTTATAATGTCCTTGTGTGTCATCGGGAAACTCCCGGGGTGCCGGAGGTTCACATAAAGGACACCGATGTTTTTTATGTTATAGAAGGTTCCGCTACATTGGTTACAGGTGGAACCGTTGTAGGTGGACACCCTATTTCACCCAATGAGATTAGGGGAAAGGAAATTATAGGCGGCAAGGTATACAGGCTCAACAGGGGCGATGTGATTATCATTCCCAGGAATATGCCCCACTGGTTCAAAGAGGTTCCGAGACCATTTTATTATTTCGCTGTCAAGATTCAGCTAGTGATTTGAAAAGCTCCCTGGCTTATTAGGCCTCTCTAAAATCTATCTTAATCCGTATGTTGAAGCTTTGATCGGGCCAAGCTATGACGATAACCATAGGAGAAGTAAATTACAAGCCCAATTGCCATCCAGATAATCAGCCGCAGCCATGTATCGTGCGGCAGCGACAACATCTGTATTAGGCTTATGGCAGCACCCAGTATAGGTACCAGCGGAACCAGCGGCGTTTTGAATGACCTTGGCAGTTCCGGACGGGTATAACGAAGCACAAGCACACTCATACTGACAATAATGAAGGCAAACAGTGTCCCAATGGATACAAGTTCGCCCAGAATGCCTATTGGGAATAGACCCGCAAAGAAAGCCGCTAATATGCCTGTAAGTATCGTTGTAATATACGGCGTTCGGAACTTGGGATGAACCGCTGCAAACTGTTTTGGCAATAGACCGTCCCGTGCCATTGAATAAAAGATTCGAGGCTGTCCCATCATAAAGACGAGAATGACAGAACTGAGTCCGGCAATTGCCCCGATTTTAATGAAGGGGCGTAACCAAAAGAGCTTTGAGCCCATGGAGTTTACAGCCACAGCAATAGGGTCCGGCACCAATAGCTGGTCGTATTTCACAATAGCGGTCAACACCAGTGCCACGGCGATATAGAGCAGTGTACAAACGCCAAGTGAGCCTAGAATGCCAACCGGCATATCACGCTGTGGGTTTCGCACTTCCTGAGCCGCTGTGGAAACGGCATCAAAACCGATGTAAGCAAAGAATATAACACCGGCACCGCGTAGGATACCGCTCCACCCAAAGTATCCAAATGTTCCCTCATTTGGTGGTATGAAGGGTTTCCAATTATCTGTGTTAATGAAAAATAGGCCCACACCGATAAAGAGCAGCAATACAGAGATCTTGATAAATACCATTATGTTGTTTGCAACGGCGGATTCCCGAATGCCCAGCACTAGTAGAAAGGTCATCACCGCGATAATTAAGACGGCGGGCAGGTTGATAATCGCACCTGTGTGTATCCAGCCCATCTTTGCATCGAATACTAGTGGAGACTTTGAAAGCTGCTCGGGAATCATAATGTCAAAGTCCCTTAGAAAGCTCACCATATATCCGGACCAGCCAACGGCCACCGTAGATGTGCCAAATAGGTATTCCAGAAGAAGGTCCCATCCGATAATCCATGCAAAAAACTCACCCAGCGTTGCATATGCATAGGTATATGCGCTGCCGGCAAGGGGGATCATAGAGGCCATTTCCGCATAACACAAACCGGTCAATGCACAGCCAATGCCCGATATAACGAAGGACAGTACAATGGCTGGTCCAGCATACTGAGCAGCAGCCTGGCCCGTCAGCACGAAAATACCGGCACCGACAATGATGCCGATGCCAAGACTTATCAGATTCAATGGGCCCAGCACGCGCCTCAGGCTGTACCTTTTGTCCTCTGCCTGTTCTAGTAGTTCAGTGATAGACTTTTTCGCCAGAAATCCTCGGGCCATAATCTCTCCGACCTAAACAATTGTAATATCCTAATAGAGCTTTACATAAAAAATTATGAATAAAAAGAAGAAGCTTTAAAATAGACAGGGTTAATATAAACTGGGTCGGCGGTTTATAGTACTTGCGGCTGTTAAAGAAACCCTGTAACTTTTAAACAATAAATTAACACAGGGGGATTGAATATGACCGATGAAGAAAAGAAAGCAATCGCTTCAGAATATCTCCATAGTCTGGATACGGGTAATGATTTCTTTCATCTTTTTGCTGAGGATGCCGAGGTGTTCTTCCCTAGGTCGGGTGTTGTGAAAGGGAGAGAACAGTACAAAAAGCTCTTTTCAGATTTAGGAGCTAAGGTCGAGAGGTTCAAGCATCACCATGATAGGATCAAATGGGTAATTCAAGGTGATTTTGTGGTAGCTGAAGGGTCGAGCGAGGGAAGATTAAGGACTGGGGAGAGGTGGACTGATAGTAAATGGTGCGATGTATTTGAAATCAGAGGCGGTAAGATCCAGCGTCTCTACATATATCTAGACCCGGAGTATGCCAGATATTGACTTTATCTGGAGAGATTGAAGATATGAAAGTCATGCGTATATCTGGGAAATGAGATTAAAAATTCGCACCTTCGATTTTTTGAAACGACTGCGGTCTTGAGGACATCTAAAAGTAATTGCTGGCATTTCAAACTATTTCTGATATGGGGTATAAGCCATGATAGTAAACGAACTCAAAAATATGGAGCTTTTTCCCGAATTAATAAATCAAATTAAAAACGTTGACCTTTTTTCCGAGCTCAGCGAAAAAGAAATGAGTTGCGAAATTAACGGTGACCTGATTGAACTCAAACAGGGAGAGATTTTATTTAATGAAGGCGATGAAGCCCGCCATTTTTATGTCGTATTGGAAGGAACTATACAGGCTTACCGGATAATTAACGGGCAGAGACTTACTAACTTTACTAAGGGAATGACCGGAGGAGAGGTCCCATTATTGTTAGGAACCCATCATCTGGCAAATTGTGTAGCGCTGACGGATGCAAAATTATTAAGGTTAGATGAAAAGAGTTTTTGGACGATGATCGGGAACTGTGAAACCGTGAGAACGAAAATACTTGCAAATATGGCTGAAAGAATGCAACAACTCCAGCTATTATCTTTTCAGAGGGAAAAACTGATTTCATTGGGTACTATAGCGGCTGGCCTAGCACATGAACTCAACAATCCTGCTTCCGCAGCAAAAAGAACGGCTGAAAATCTCTCCAAGACATTACATGAGTTCGATATACATTCAACAGAGATGCTCAAATGGGTGATGTTCAAGGAAGAAGTTAACAAAGAGGGATTTCCTTTTCAGCCTATTGCCGACATAATTCAAATCGAGGGTGTAAAGATGGACCCATTGAAAAGAAGTGAATTGGAAGATGAATTGGCGGATTGGATGAAGGAACAGGGAGTAGAAGACCCGTGGAATATTGCATCTACATTGGTTTCGGTAGGTTTTACAAAGGATAATCTGTCCAAGTTTGTAAAGAAGTTAGTATCTGAACACATCACCAACTTTTTAAACTGGCTGCAAAAAGATGTGGAGATGCGTCTATTGGCTAATGAGCTTAAGCAAAGCACAACAAGGATTTCTGAGGTAATCAGCGCCATGAGGTCTTATACATATATGGATCAGGCGATTGAAAAGTCAAAAATTAATCTCCATGAAGGCATTGATAATACGCTTATTATATTGAATCACAAATTGAAAAAGAAAAAGATTAAGGTGACCAAGGAGTATGGTGAAGGTATTCCTGAAGTATCTGCGTACGGAAGCGAGTTAAACCAGGTATGGACGAATTTGATAGATAACGCAATTGATGCTCTGGCCGATGAGGGCAATATAAGGATCAAAACGTATCTCGACGGAGACGATCATAATACGGTTGCGGTTGAAATCATTGACAACGGTACCGGTATCCCAAAAGAGATTCAGCACAGGGTTTTTGAACCCTTCTTTACTACAAAAAGGGTAGGAGAAGGAACAGGATTAGGATTGGAGATTTCTCACAGAATTGTGGTCAATCAGCATCACGGATCTATTGATCTATTTTCTGAGCCAGGATTTACAAAGTTTAGAGTTTCTTTGCCGGTTGATTTGTAGAAAGTGCAAGATGCGTGATATAAGACAAATCATATATCATCGGTTAGGGATTGAAACATGAAAAAGCCAATAATATTTGCGGTAGATGACGATCATCAAGTTATAAGGGCCATTGAAAGAGACCTGAGAAACGCTTATAGGAAAGACTACAGAATACTGAGCACCGATTCCCCGAGGGAGGCTCTTGAAGCGCTGAAGGAATTGAAATTAAAGGCTGAGACAGTCGCAATGTTCATATCCGACCAGCGAATGCCCGAGATGGAGGGGGTTGATTTCCTTACGGCGACAAAAGAGTATTATCCGGACGCTAAAAGGGCTTTGTTAACTGCGTATTCGGATACCAGTGCCGCTATAAGGGCGATAAATGACGTTAAACTCGATTATTATTTAATGAAACCCTGGGATCCACCGGAAGAGAAGCTATATCCCGTTTTGAACGACCTCCTGGATGATTAGCAAGGCAACTTCAAACCTGAATTTGAGGGAATTAAAATTGTAGGCTATCAATGGTCTCCCCGTTCTCATACCATCAAGGAATTTCTTGCCGGAAATCTCATCCCCTATTTATGGCTTGATGTTGAGACGAGCAATAAAGCAAGAGAACTTTTGACGCTGGGCAGTATTGATAGCAATGACCTTCCGGCTGTGTTCTTTGATGACGGCTCATATTTAGTAAACCCTGACTTGTTGTCTCTAGCCGGAAAGGTTGGATTAAAAGCCCAAGCCTCGGAAAAAATGTACGACGTGGTAATCATAGGAGCGGGTCCCGCTGGTTTGGCGGCGGCTGTTTATGGGGCTTCTGAAGGATTAAAAACGCTTTTAATTGAAAGAAGGGCACCGGGCGGGCAGGCAGGAACCAGTTCAAGAATTGAAAATTACCTGGGTTTTCCTTCTGGTCTCAGTGGCTCAGAGCTTACCAGAAGAGCTATATCCCAGGCAATCCGCTTTGGTGCAGAGTTTCTTTCTCCTCGGGAGGTAGCAGACATCAGGCTAGAAGACAATTACAAGGCACTTGTCCTTTCCGATGGCACCGAGATTAATACGTTGAGCATCATCATTGCAACAGGGGTTGATTACAGGCAATTGGGGGCTAAAGGCACCGATAATTTTACTGGCGCGGGTATATACTATGGATCCGCTACCACAGAAGCGCAGGCCTGCAAAGACTCGGATGTATACGTTGTTGGCGGCGGCAATTCAGCTGGTCAGGCCGCCATGTATTTATCAAAGTTCGCCTGTCAGGTTTATATACTAATACGCAAGGATTCACTCTCATCAACAATGTCTCATTATTTGGTTGGCCAGATTAATAACACTGAAAATATCCATGTTTTGAGCAAAACGGTTGTTGCGGAAGCAAAGGGTGAGGGGAAATTGGAAGAACTCGTTCTCGAGGATGTTGATACCAAGGAAAGGAGAGCGGTGAATGCCCGATTCTTATCTATTTTTATTGGAGCCAAGCCATATACGGATTGGATCAAATTGGATGTCATTAAGAACTCCAAAGGATTCATAGAGACCGGCAGAGACCTTTATAATTACAAGAATTTTAAAAAGGTATGGAAGTTAGGGCGTGAACCGTTTCTGCTGGAGACCTGCTGTCCGGGTATTTTTGCCGCGGGGGATGTAAGAGCAGGTGCAATGAACCGAATAGCCTCGGCAGTTGGAGAGGGCGCTATGGCTATTAAATTTGTGCACGAATACCTTTCTGAACTTTGATCGGTTATTTATAACGACAATGCGATAAGTGCATTAAATGTGAGATAGATGGACACATTTAAGAATCTGTCAGACCTGTGGCGAAGTCGACTGCTGCGATTCATCAAAGAATAAACATGCGACTAAGCATTATTGGGAAACCAGGCATCCCGTAGTCATCTCTGCGGAGCGGGACGAAAGGTAAGTGGTATTATGAAGATGAGGCTTTCATCGAGTATTAAAAGTAAATGGATACCGAAGTCGTACTTGCCGGAACCGTTCCTACGTTTTTAGTTGAGATCGTTGCGTTGATTGCGGTAAGCTCAGTTATCACCTATCTGTGCCAGCGCCTGGGGCTGGTGCCCATCGTGGGGTTTCTGCTGGCTGGCGTGCTGATCGGTCCCGGGGCACTCGGACTGGTGAAAAATCAAGAACTGGTTGACGCAACGGCCGAAAGTGGAAGGGTTCACAAATCCTGAGATATCAAAAATATTGGTTCTTTCTCCCACAAATGTTAAGTCCAAGATTCACAGGGCAAGACTTTTCTTAAGAGATAAGCTCTCAGATTATTTCTATGAATGGAGAAAATAATTTGCATCTGTCTTACGTGAATCTACATCCAAATAGACAAATAACCCTAAATAGTGCATCAATGGGATTAGCGAATTTGAGCAGGTCTGCGATGGAATAAACAAAAATAACTATAACTTAAAGAGAAAAAACATGAAATCATTCCAAGGTAAAGTAGCTATCATCACTGGTGGAACTTCCGGTATAGGACGGACTACGGCACTTGCGTTTGCAGAAGAAGGTGCCAAAGTGGTTGTCATGGGCCGCCGGGAAAAAGAAGGAGCTGAAACAACTCGATTGGTTAAAGACGCCGGAGGCGAAGGTTTTTTCATTAAAGCTGATATAATAAGCAAGTGGGATAGGATAAGAGAGGGAGGAGAAACGAAATGGCAAACAATATTCTCGGCATTCATCATGTCACAGCAATAGCTGGAGATCCGCAAAGGAATCTGGATTTTTATACAGAACTCCTGGGATTGCGTCTGGTAAAGCTAACAGTCAATTTCGATGACCCAGGCACATATCACCTTTACTATGGAGATGATATAGGGCATCCGGGCACGATACTAACATTCTTTCCCTGGCCCGGGGCACGGAGGGGTCGCCGTGGCATAGGACAGGTGACTGTCACATCGTTCTCCGTACCCAAAAGGTCATTGGGATACTGGATGGAACGTTTCAAAAGCCAAGGCGTTGTCTTCGATGAACCCATAAGTCGTTTTAATGAAGATGTGCTCACCTTCTTTGACCCGGATGGAATGGCTCTTGAGCTTGTTGGTTGCTCCGATGCGCGCAGTCCATGGAAGAACGGTCCGATTCCTTATGACTATGCCATACGGGGTTTTTACGGCATAACAATAACGGTAGAAGGATATGAGCGCACGGCATCGCTTCTAACCGAGGTGATGGGTTTTCGTTATGTCCGAGAGTCTGGGGGCCGTTTCAGGTATGAAGCGGGTGCAGAAGGGGCAGGTGCTCTCATTGACATTCAGTGCCTTCCATATGGAACAATGGGCAAGGTGGCCGTTGGCACTGTGCATCATGTTGCGTGGCGTGTGGCTGACGAAGATAATCAGAAGGCCTTGCGTCAAGACATTGTAAGGTTCGGACTCAATGTTACGCCTGTTATAGACCGCAAGTACTTCCACTCGATCTACTTCCGTGAGCCTGGCAGGGTGCTTTTCGAGATCGCAACCGATCCGCCGGGGTTTGGGGTGGATGAGCCCCCGGAGCAACTGGGGACGAAACTGCAACTGCCGCCTTGGCTTGAACCCAGCAGGGCCAAGATTGAGCAGGTCTTGCCTCCACTACGACTGCCTAAGTCGGTTAGGAAGGGGATATGAAGATGCCCGCAAAGTAACTCGGATTCATACATCTCTTTGTTCCGACCCAAGAGTCGGGCCCATCATTTACTTTACTTCTTCTCCATGGAACAGGGGGGAATGAAAGAGACATGATCCCTTTAGGACGTTCACTGTCCCCTGGTGCAGCCCTACTCAGCCTCCGTGGTAAGATACTGGAAAACGGCATGCCAAGATTTTTCCACCGTTTTTCTGAGGGTGTGTTTGATATGGAGGACTTGGAGTTCCGCACACATGAGATTGCCGACTTTGTGGAGGCCGCATCTGCTGTTTACGGCTTCGACTCTCGTAAAGTCATAGCAGTCGGGTATTCAAACGGTGCTAATATCACAGCCAGCATGCTCTTACTCCGTCCGAGACTGCTTGAAGGAGCGGTTTTATTTCGTCCCATGGCGCCTCTGGTTCCTGATATGCCACCAGACCTCCCAGGTATTCATGTCTTCATCTCAGCCGGGAGGATTGACCCCCTTGTTCCGAAAGAACAGACCAAAAGATTAGTAACCCTGCTTCAAGACTGCAGAGCAGATGTCACATTGCGGTGGCAGAATGAAGAGCATGCTCTAATCGCTCAAGAGATTAAAGAGGCAAAAGAATGGTTGTCGGAAATAGTAGTGTGATCGAGTCCCTTATGAACCCTGTAAGTTCTCTAACTGTATCTGTATAGTCTTGGACTTTTATCTCTTCGATCTTTAATAGTTCTTTCCTTGCTTCTTCCATGTGATTTATCCTCCTGATTTTTTTCATACTGTTCTCCTTGATCTGAATCTTTTCTTATGCCGCTCTCCACCTATCTATTTGAGCGGCCTCTTCCATTTCCTCTTTTGCGCGCTGCCACGCACTGAATTTGTCAAATACAAGCTTCATTCTCATTTTTATTGATGGTGAATAGAAATCCCATTTAGATCCCCATCCAGGACGAAAGAAAAACCTAAAGAATGACATCTGCTCATTACGTTGTTTTTCGTTGCTATTTGAGGCAAGACAACCAGTTCGAACCAGACTGTATCCGATACCAAATGTTCTAGCCACTCTACCTATAAGGCCAATCCTTTTGCCCGCTCTTGAGGCAAGTGTGGAGAAAACATAGGCAGCCTCTTGTGTGAAATATCCATAGATTGGAAACTTATTGTCCATCCCTATAAGGTTTCTTACTAAAACTATATCCAGGGATGGAAGCGCAAACCTACCGTTCATATTTATATAATCTTTGACGGAGAATTCTCCTATATCACCGCATCTCTCAAGCGAAACCCTTATGTTTTCCCATTCCCTTCTTGCTATCTGAATTGCCATCTGTGTATCCATTTTCTCCTCCTTAGCCTTCTCTTGTTTTTTATAATGAATAGAGGCAAATTTTATGCCAATAGTTAACAGTTTGTTATAACCGTTCCTACACCTAAGTAGGTAGCTAAAAATGAGAAAAGAATAGGAGGCGTTGTCAAAAAAGATTCGGGAACGGTATTTACTCGGCTATGCCATTGCCGATCGGACGAGAATAAGACCTGAGAATACCGCAATAAGTCCAATAACGGTCTGACCAATTGTGTTCAATAGAGCCATTCCTTTACTGCCAGATACGATAAGTGACATCGTCTCAAAGCTAAAGGTAGAAAAGGTGGTGTAACCACCGAGAACACCAGTTGCAAGTAGTAAGCGTGTATTAGCTGAAAGAATACCCCTCTCAACGAAACCGTATACGATCCCGATCAGAAATGCCCCTGAGACATTGATGATAAAGGTACTCCATGGAAATGTAGAACTAGCGCGGCTTTGAATCCAACCTCCTAATAAATATCTACTACCAGCCCCAAGTGCCCCGCCAATAGCGACGAGCAAAACGTTAATCACGATCTCTGCCCCGACCTTCATATTAGCTTCCCCTTATCTGAGCCTCAATGACCTATCATCCAAGGTCGTCCACTACCTCGGTGAGGGTGTTTTCGTTTTGAGGTGGGTTTCCCGCTCGGGAAACGTCTAATTATTTTCGGTTCTATACTTTGCTCGATGCATGGTCGTAAGGTGTTCTGGGTTGTAATTAAACCTGGTAGCGAAAAGATACGTTCAGCAATAACCTTGCAATTTGAACAAACTATTGGCTTACTTGCGTCTTTCATTTCACGCCGTATCTCAAAGGGACCGCAGTTTTCACATATGAACTCATAAATGGGCACTGCCGTTGACCTCCGTTTTTACTTACCTTAAATGTCCATCTATGATGGTAAAATATTCCGTTGGAAGATCTCTGTTGGAATTGCAAGTGTGCAGCAGGCATTGGGTATGTCTACTATACCGCTAATCCGTCCCTCACAGGGAGCGCAGCTAAGAAGTATATATGCCTGTTCGCCTGTATAATCAAACATCTTCAGATACTCTATGGCATTCAGGCATGCACGTCGGTAGGCGATGTAAGCATCCAGATAATACTGCTTATCTTGCTCATCAACTGAGATACCTTCAAAAACCAGATACTCAGAATACCGGGGTTCGACTGGCCCCGGCTTGAATATAGGATTTATAATTCCGTATTTTGCCATTCCACCCTTAATAATGTCTACATGGAGGTCTATCCACCCTGCCATCTCTATAGCCCCGCAAAATGAGATCTCACCGTCGCCCTGTGAGAAGTGGATGTCACCCATGGAGAGTTTTGCGCCTTCAACATATACCGGGAAATAAATGCGAGAACCACGAGAGAGATTTTTAATATCGCAGTTGCCACCATGCTCACGCGGAGGAACTGTACGCGCAGCTTCTTTGGCGATTCTATCAAACTCAGAAGTACCCTTTTTCACCTTTCCAAGGATCGCATTTTGTGGATTTGGCGGGGCTGCTAGTGGAGGAATCCTGTTTGGGTTTGTTGTGATGAGTTCTGCCTCTCGCTTATTCCACTTGGCGAGCAACTCATGTGATGGAGCACAGCCAATTAACCCTGGATGTGTGAGTCCTGCGAATTTAACGTCTGGAATATGTCGAGATTTACAATAGATGCCTTCAAAGTCCCAGATTGCCTTAGCTGCATTAGGAAAGTGATCGGTAAGAAAGCCGCCTCCATTTTCTCTGGCAAAGATACCTGTAAAACCCCACTCTGAGGTTGGAATGGCTCCAATGTCCAGTAAATCCACAACCAAGATATCACCAGGCTTAGCACCGTTGACCCAAATCGGTCCGCTTAGAACGTGGACAATCGATAGATCTACATCACGGACATCATTAGGACTATCGTTGTTCTGAATTTGCCCATCAGTCCAGTCTTTACATTCAACACGAAAGACTTCACCTGGATTTACGGAGACTACCGCCGGAATATCAGGATGCCATCTGTTGTGCCCGGGTACATCTTGTTTATCCATAGGTTTGGTAAGGTCAATACTGAAAATAACCTTAGGCATGATTATTAACCTCCTTCTTACTTATCTCTTTTCTTGGACTTATAAGGCAATTCGTATGCCAAAGCTGATAAATGGATAGTAAGATAGCTAGGGACCTTATATTTAAAGGAAAAAACCGTAAAATGGGTTCCACTAGATAGTTGGAAAAAACATTAGTGGGTTACCTTTTTGTAAGGAGACATACAAAAATGTTCTCAAGTCTACATGGGGCCTTACTGGAGCTGTGCCTGAGGATTGTGTAGGGAGCGATGAGAGGGCCCACTCAAAATATTAGGAGATGAATAGGTAACATAAGAGAAAGTCTCTATTGTGAGAGGTCTATTTCTGTGATTAAATAATAGGGATCTGGAAAAATGAAATTAATCCTAAGTCATAGACTGAGAGAAATCATAATAATCTTATTTTCCCTTCTTTTAGTCCTATCCTCATACACCAAAGTTGAGTCTCGGGATATTTGGCAGGTCCAAGAGGCTACGCTCACAAATGGCCTTCGGGTTCTTCTTCTTGAGGATCATAGAACTCCAACGGTTACATTGCAGGTTTGGTACAGGGTTGGTTCGAGAAATGAGCACCTCGGGATGACAGGAATCTCACACATGCTTGAGCACATGATGTTTAGAGGTGCTAAAAAGTATGGCCCCGATGCGTTTTCCGAAACAGTGGAGAAAAACGGGGGCAACGATAATGCCTTTACAACGGAGGACTACACGGTGTATTTTGAAAATATAGCCTCCCGAAAGATTGATATACTCCTTGACCTTGAGTCCGATCGCATGGCCGATGTGCTTTTAGACCCAAAGCTCTTCCTTCTGGAGAGGAATGTGGTTATTGAGGAAAGACGCCTTCGTACAGAAGATAATCCTGTATCAGACCTTTTAGAGCAGATAGATGCCGCTGCCTTTAAAGCCCACCCCTATCATTCTCCCGTTATAGGCTGGATGTCGGATATAGAGCAGCTTACAAGGGACGACGTATATAAGTACTATAAAACATATTATGCCCCGAATAATGCGGTTCTTGTGGTGGTCGGAGATTTTAAGTCTGAGGAGCTACTTGTCAAGATAGAGAAGAGTTTCGGTCAGATAAAATCCAATGTATCTCCGCCTAAGGTGAGGAGTATAGAGCCGCCCCAGAGGGGGGAAATCCGTGTGACACTGAGGAGAACAGCGGAGCTTCCATTTGTTGCGGTAGCATATCATACGCCGAATCTCACAAGCCATGATAGCTTTGCCCTTGAGGTTCTTTCTACAATCCTTGCGAGGGGGAACAGTTCAAGGCTTTATAAAAGCCTGGTTTATGATAAACAGATTGCGCTATCTATAGGTGGGGATTATTCGCGTATCAGTATTGACCCAGGCCTTATCTATTTTTATGCCCAGGTTCTTCCGGGAAAGAATCCCGCGGATGTAGAAGATGCGATATATAATGAAATAGAAAGAATAAAAAAGGAGCCAATCTCCCAATATGATCTGGAGAAGGTCAAGAATCAGTTAGAATCCTCATTTGTTTTTAGTCAGGACTCTTTATTTGGAAGAGGTTTTATTCTGGGTCAATACGAAATCCTTGGAAACTGGAGGATGGTGAAGGACTATTTACCCGGCATCAGGGCTGTCACAGCAGAGGACGTTATGAATGTTGTAAAGAAGTATCTAACTCAAGATAACAGAACTGTGGGTGTGCTTATCCCTGAGAAGCCGCAGTCATGATAATTAACTTCGGGGGTTAAGCCTGTCCCCACATGCTTTTAGTCGGGAACATTCTGGCATGATATAAAATATGCGTAGCATCGCTAAGTAAGGTAAAAGGGTGTCAAATGAAAACTGAGAAAACACAGATTTTATGTGTATCAGTTTTAATTCTATCAATGCTACTTACTTTCTATATTGAGGCAGCGTTGGCAGAACCTCTAGGAAAGCGGGTCGTTCTGGGCAATGGGATTACACTTCTTGTATCGGAAAGACCCGGTGTTCCTATGATAGTAGTGGACGTTCTAGTTAAGGCAGGCTCTGTGTTTGAACCCGATCAGAAAGCAGGCTTGGCCAACCTCACTGCGGGGCTTCTCACACGGGGAACGACAAAGAGGTCGGCAATGGGGATCGCACAGGAGATTGATTTTATGGGAGCCTCCCTCTCCACCAGCGCGGATTATGACTATATGGAAGCCGAGCTTGTGATTCTAAAGAGGCACTCCAATAAGGGTCTTGAGATCCTTGCAGATATTTTGATGAACCCTGTTTTCGCCAATGAGGAGATTGAAAAGAAGGTAAGGGAGGTTCAGGGGGAGCTTAGAAAGAATGAGGAGGATCCCAGATGGGTGGTGGAGCGGCGGTTTCTTAAATCCCTTTTTGAGAACCACCCTTATGGTCGTGCTGTAGAGGGGAATGAGGAGGGCATAAAGAGGATCAGCAGAGCCGATATAGTGGATTTTCACTCAAACTACTATGTTCCAAATAGAACGATTATTGCAATTGCGGGGGATATAACCCTTCATGAAGCAAAGGACTTAATCCAAAAGAATTTTGGAAACTGGCATCCTAAGCATATACAGGAGAATCAGATTCCCCTTCCTCAGGGACCCAAAGAAACCGTTTCAATTAAACTAGACCGTAAGATCGCTCAGTCAAATATCATACTTGGTCATTTGGGTATCAGGCGTGATAATCCCGACTATTATGCCATTCAGGTTATGAACTACATACTTGGGGGCGGCGGGTTCTCATCGCGTCTTGTAAATGAGATCAGAGATAAAAGGGGGCTTGTTTATAATGTGGATAGCGCCTATGTGTCTATGAAGTACTCTGGCTATTTTCGGGTTGAACTCCAGACTAAGAATCCCAGCGCAACGGATGCCATTCGGTTGGTTGTGGAGAATATAAAGAAGATTCGTCAAAATACAGTTTCAGAGAAGGAGCTGGAAGACGCCAAAGCACATCTCATAGAGAGTCTCCCTCTGAGGATTGAAACCGATAAAGAGGTGGCTAGAAATATGGCATTATTGGAGTTCTACGGCCTTGGGCTTGATTATTTCGATAAATATCCAGTGTACATAAAGGCCGTAGGTGAGAAAGACATCTTGAGAGTGGCTCAAGAATATCTCCGTCCCAATAGGTTTGTGATCGTTATTTTAGCCGATATGAAGGAGATAAAATCGTAAACGCCTATTCCCCTTTCTTTCAATTTCCAACCCTTTAGGTATTATTTATGTTGTAATCCTGTAGATTCTATAGAGATTGATTTACAAACTAGCCAAATGAGAGATAAAAAAACCCAAGTTGTTCTTTTTCTTATAACCCTTGTTACTACCTTTTTAGCTGGTTTTCTTCAGGGAGGGAGTATCACAAATGGAATTGCGTTTTCAGCGGCGCTTCTCTTTATTCTCGGTGCACATGAGATGGGGCACTATATGTATGGGAAAAAATACGGTGTTGACATCACGCCTCCATATTTCATACCCGCTCCCCCTATTATCTCTCCTATAGGGACGTTTGGTGCCTTTATTAAGATTAAATCCCCGATTTCGACCAAAAGGGCGCTTTTCGACATCGGGATAGCGGGACCGCTTCTAGGGATTATCGCCGCAATTCCCATAATCATAGTAGGCATTAAACTCTCAAGGATTGTTGGAACTTCTGGTCTCGAATCTCGTGGAATGACCCTTGGATCACCCCTGATATTTTCATTCCTGTCCGATACATTTTTTGGAAAGGTTCCCGAGGGGAAGGATATTCTCCTTCATCCTGTTGCATTTGCGGGATGGATCGGGCTTTTTGTAACGGCGCTTAATCTAATTCCGGCGGGCCAGCTCGATGGCGGTCACATTATGTATGCCCTCCTTCCGAGGAAATGGCACCGTCGGGTTTCGACCCTTATGATTTTCATACTATTGATTCTCGGTATAGGCACTCAGCCGATAATCCATCTAATCCAATCAATCTGGAGCGGAGCTCCTCTCGGCTCTTATAAGGGTCTTGTATTTGACGGATGGCTTGGATGGATTATGTGGGCGATGCTCCTTTCAATTATGGGCACCAGACATCCGCCTACAATAGATGATGAGATTCCGCTTGATGGAAAGAGGAAATTTTTAGGTGCCATTGCACTTCTTGTCTTTGTCGGTTGTTTTACTCCTCTGCCTATAAAGATTTAACGGATTTTTAGAGAGGGGGCATTTATGAATGAAAGGGTTGCATTGATAACAGGTGGTGCTCGCGGCATCGGACGCGCAATTGCCATTGAATTGGCTGAGCGGGGTTGGTCTGTTGCCATATGCTATCGTCAAAGCGGGAACGAGGCGAAAGATACCGTTGAGGCAATACGGAAGAAAGGCTCTCGCGGAATTGAAATGCGGTGCGATGTTTCCGACCCAGTGGAGGCGGATTGATGCCCTGATAAACTGCGCGGGGCCTTATCACCGAATCAACCTCCTCGAGGAGACTATAGAGGGATGGCACTCGATGTTTGATAATAACCTCCATCCGGTCTTTTACCTAAGCCGACTCGTATCGCCTGGGATGAAAGAGCGCAGATGGGGAAGGATTATAAATTTCAGTATGGCAAATGCGGATCAGCTTGTTGCCCAAACTGAAATAACCGCTCACTATATTGCCAAGGCCGGGGTACTGATTCTCACTCGATCGCTTGCCAGAATTCTCGCTCCTTATGGAATAACCGTCAATTCTATTTCCCCGGGTTTTATTAACTCTGGAAGTGCTTCAGAAGAGGAGTTATCAAAAATGATGGCCAGAATTCCCGCTGGATATGTGGGAACCACAGATGATGCTGTATCGGTTACCTGCTTCCTTATTTCAGAAGAGGCAAGATACATCAATGGAGCCAATATTCATCTAAGTGGCGGATGGGGGATATGATTTATGAAATTTGAAGAACTCTGGAATTCAGGTATAAGTATTTTGGTTATGGCTAATTTACTCAAGGAGATAATACATGGCTAAAGAAACTTTGACAATTATTGATAACAGGACTGGGAAGAGCTATGAAATCCCCATAAGTAATGGAACAATTCGGGCAATTGATCTGCGTCAAATTAAGGTCTCAGACGACGACTTTGGACTCATGAGCTATGATCCTGCATTTACCAACACCGCGTCGTGTAAAAGTAGAATAACCTTTATTGACGGAGACAAAGGTATCCTTATGTATCGTGGCTACCCTATAGAGCAGTTGGCAGAAAAGAGCAATTATTTAGAGACCGCATACCTAATTCTGCACGGGGAGCTGCCGACTAAATCTGAATACAACCAATGGGTTCACGATATAACACATCACACATTCATACATGAAAAGATTAAGAAATTCATGGACGGATTTCGTCATGATGCCCATCCTATGGGTATGCTTCTTGGAACTTTGGGGGCACTCTCGACCTTCTATCCCGATGCTAAGGACATATTCAACCCAAGATCAAGGATGATACAGATTCACCGACTGATTGCCAAGATGCCGACACTGGCGGCATTTTCGTACCGCTTCAGTCGCGGACTGCCTTATGTGTATCCAAATAATGATTTAAGTTATACGGCGAATTTCCTGAGTATGTTGTTTAAGATGTCCGAGGAAAGGTATAGGGGGTATCCCATAATAGAAAAGGCACTTGATGTTCTTTTTATACTTCACGCAGACCATGAACAGAACTGTAGCACCAATGCAATGAGAAGCGTTGGGAGTTCTCAGGTAGACCCATTCTCAGCCACTGCCGCCGCCATTGCGGCTCTCTACGGGCCGCTTCACGGTGGAGCAAATGAGGCGGTGCTTCGTATGCTCGTTGAGATTGGATCAAAGGATAAGGTTCCTGGGTTCATAAAGAGGGTAAAAGCCGGAGAGGG
Source organism: Candidatus Dadabacteria bacterium (assembly GCA_040289575.1). Classification (GTDB taxonomy): domain Bacteria; phylum Desulfobacterota_D; class UBA1144; order Nemesobacterales; family CSP1-2; genus PSLL01. The sequence continues at coordinate 17,512 of PSLL01000024.1, forward strand.
TCTGCTCATGGGGTTTGGACACCGGGTTTACAAATCCTATGATCCAAGGGCGAAGATTGTTAAAGAGATTGCATATCAGGTTTTTGAGGTCACTGGCAAAAACCCTCTGCTTGACATTGCGCTTGAGCTTGAGAGGATTGCACTCGAAGACGAGTACTTTATTAAGCGGAGGCTTTATCCGAATGTGGATTTCTATACTGGTTTGATATACCAGAGCATGGGGCTTCCGGTTGATATGTTCCCCGTCCTTTTTGCCATACCTCGAACCTCGGGGTGGCTCGCGCAATGGGAAGAGATGCTGCTTGATGAGGAAACAAAGATAGCCCGTCCAAGGCAGATATATCTAGGACCTGAAAAGCGCGACTATGTACCGATTGAACAAAGGGGTTGAAGATATACTATGTAGAGATGCAAAAAATTTGCGTCTCTACATAATGATATTACCCGCCGAATTGCTTAGTAATAATAACGTGATAGAAATAATCTATGAGATTTTGGAGAACGGAAACAAAAATCTCTACGATCTTCCTTTTTCCTTCTTCGCTCTTTAGAAAATCCCGCCGGTTGCCCTCTAATACTGTGTTCTCTAAGTAGTTTTCAATGTTCTCCGTAAATGATTTATCAAGGATATTATCTTTATCCCTAAGAAGCGCTTCAATTATTGCCTCATCCTGAATATCGAATTTTGGTAAATTCTGACAGAGCAATTCTCTTATCTCTCCAACAGGCCAATCGGGGTATTTGCCGAGTATCTTCTCAAAGGCGTTTAATATCTCGTCAATGTCCATTTTTGCTTTTCCTCTTGATCTATTTCAGCGGACTCGTGTAAGACGGTATAATATACACAAAAATAACTGGTGCATCCTTTATTGACTACTATCTCTATATAAAAATCGTTGAGTACAAATCCCGATGAGACAGATTATGGCAAGCTCAAAGATTGTTTATGGAGACGATCTTATAACCGTTACACTTCCGGATAGGACTCAAGTTTTAGAGCCGCCCCCTCCATTTGCGCCTCTAGAGAACCTAGAGGAAGCCATTCGAAGTGCGGTTTATTCTCCTATAGCCCATGAGCCAATCTCTAGATTGGTGGGACCGAAATCGAATGTTACCATTGCCTTTGATGACCCCGTGATTCCTCAAATGCCCATGAAGAAGCCGAACTTTAGAGAGGTAGCCATTACCGTTCTCCTTGAAGAGATGGACAAAGCAGGGGTAAAAAAGAGCAATATCAGACTAATCTGTGCAAATGCGCTTCACCGCAAGTTTACAAACGGTGAATTATCAACGATTTTAGGCTCTAAAATTCCCATGTCATTTGGTCCCAATCGTCTCTACTGCCATGACGCAGAAGACAGAGAAAAATCTAGTTCTTGTAGGGGAGACGAAGAGGGGATTTGAGGTTGAGGTAAGTAGGGCGGTTATGGAATCGGACCAGCTCTTCTATGTGAACATTACAAGCCTCCCTTTTCACGGTGGATGGAAATCCATTGTTGTCGGACTCAGCAGCTACCGCAGTATACGTCAGCACCATAGGCCATTTCGGGGAGCGAGCGGAAAGTCTGTAATGGATGCCAAGAGATCGTCTTTTCAGAAGCTTATATGGGAAATGGGGACCGTTATTGAAGGGGAACTAGCGAGGCACGGTAGACGCATTTTTACAATCGAATCCGTTCTCAACACCGCTCAACCGCAGGAACCCATAGCCGTATTTGCTGGCAATATTACCGATGTGCATGAAAAAACACTCGATCTGATATATAAACAGCAGGTAGTCTCGCTCTATAAACAGACGGTGCCGTATACGGCATTCCAAATCAGTCATACTATGCCAATCTCTCTAAAATCAATCCCATTTTAGTGAGGAACCAGGCCCTTTCTTATGCATTTGGACTCTACCATAACAGACCCCTCATTCGGGAGGGTGGAATTGCCATATTTGTAAACCCCTGTCTGACAGAGTTTCATGAGATGAACCACCCATCTTATATATATATATGGGACTTCTACGCTGAGGATTTTGCACACCGCCCCAAATACGTCTATAGGTATCGGTATGCGTATGGATTCCACGGGGTTCACCCGCTTATACTGTGGGGTCAGGGGGCGTTTCCTCTGCGCCATCTCGGCAGGGTTTTTCTAGCGGGGGCAAAGGACTTTGAAGCCGCAAGGCGCATAGGTTTTGAGCCGTTTAGGACAGTTGAAGAGGCAATCGCCGAGGCGGAATCAACTCTTGGAAGGGATTGCAGCATAACATATCATCCGTCACCACCGGCTTTCATCACATCTATAGAATCTTAGGACATCTGAAAAGGTGGGATTTTACCATCTTGGAAGCGCGAGATTTGGAGGGGGCGTTCTACGACTTTTCTCCTCTATCTCCGCAATCAGATTCTTTGCCGTTTCCCTATTGAAGTACCAATCTGGATATATAGTAGGATTTTTCTCTTCTATTACCTCCTCCAGCACCTCCTTTGCCTCACTATATCTCTTTTGTTTTATTAGGTTCTTTGCAAGGTAGATTTTCAAGACCGTAAGATGGGGGTCGAGTCTTATGGCTCTTCTCAGGTATATTTCGGATATGTGAAGATCGCCTCCAATAAAATCAGGAAGGGTATAGTATAAAAGGCCGTTCATACCTAAGGCGTAGACATGATTCGGGTCCAACTTAAGTATTAGTCTTAACTCTCTTTTTATTTGTGGAAGTAAGAATAGGGACTTTAAAACCCCGCGTGCCTCGCCCCATGAACCTAGATTTGCTACATAGAAGAAATGTGCATCGGGGTTATTCAGCGCGAGTTCTATAGCCCTTTTTGCCACCTTTATTCCGTTCTTAAACACCCTGAGCTTTTCTTCATCGTTCGGGGCCTTTGCATATCCATAAGTGAGCCAGACCCTTGAGAGGAGGATCAACGCATCTACGTTATCGGGGTCTCTATCGAGAATGCCTTCGAGGATTTCTATAGACCTATCCAGATTCATAGAGTCCTTATAATAGTCAAGGTATATTCTCTTTGCCGTTTCAATTTCGGTTGCTAATTCCTCCCTTGTCTCCGATATTGATTTTTCATTGGATTCGGCATCTTGTATAAATGTCAAAGAGAATACGGCGATTAACGTTAAGAAGAGCAAAACAAACCTAGTGTGATTTATCGGGTACTTCCGCATGTGGTATCTCTTAAACTATGGCTAAATATTAACCTTTTATTTCGGCAGCTATAATCAAAGGCATGTGATCGGATGCAAGCCGGGATAAGGGAGTATCGGAGACATAAGCTCTAACGGGGTTTAGTTGATTGCTGACATATATATGATCGAGCCTAAGCTTTATAGGTCCCCAGCGAAATGTGGCTCCATCTCTATAGCCGGATACCTTAAAGGCATCGTAAAAATAGTTCTGTAGAGGTGAATTCACAACCGATATTGGTTTATCATTGAAATCCCCCAGAATGACCGTAGGGTTTTGGAGCGTTCCGTTGAGCAGGATCGATTCGCTGAGCAGCTTGCGGCATTGATAAATCCTCTCTCGAATGCCAAGCCCCAGATGCACATTGAACACATGCAGATGTGCCGAACCAAGGATAATATTGCTGTGTAGTGTGCCCCTAGGTTCAACATAGCGAAGCCTAAAACGGGGACGGAAAGAAAGGTCATGCCTCCGGTTTCCCAATATTGGGAATCGGCTCAAGGTGGCAATTCCAAACTCACCGCCTCCTATACGACGGTTCACACAATGATGGAAGTGCATCCCAAGGGCATCGGCAATAATCCTGGGTTGGTCATCGAAATTGGTGCGGGATAGATTTTTATCAACCTCTTGCAGGGCAACTACATCCGGGTTTTCATTTCTTATAATGTCTATAATTCTATCAAGACTGTAGCGATTATCCCGCCCAATACCGTAATGGATGTTATAAGTCATAATCTTTAAATGTTGCATCTTGTCCGTAGTAGGTTTTTAACTCTTTGGATTAAAATGTCCAATCTCTTCTAAAACAGAGTAAATAAGCCTTATTGTCTCCTCAATATCGCTCTTATAAGCCAAACATCCAGGGCTGTGTAGATATCGAACCGGAACAGAAACAGCACTGACTCTACTTCCTTTTCCTGTCACCTGCATGGCGGTGGCATTTGTGCTGCCTGCCTTCTTAACCGTTACCTGGTATGGTATCTTGCGCCTATCGGCCAGTTCAATTATAAAGAAGCTCAGTGCCCGGTTGGCAACAAGATACTTATCCGAAAGCCTTATCTCCGGGCCCTTTCCAACTTTGGCTAATGTCTTGTGTTCTGGAACACCTGGGATGTCATTGGCAACAGTGCCTTCAAGGGCAATTACAATCTCAGGCTCATATTGTGGAACGATGACATTTGCGCCTCTCAGTCCTACCTCCTCTTGAGCCGTAGCCGAGATATAAAGGTCGCAACTGATTCTTGGTTTTTGTCTTAGCGCTTCAAGAATGACAAAAAGGCCAACCCTGTCGTCTATGGCTTTGGAAATAACCGCATCCTCCGTCTCTACAAATGGGGAGAAATACGAAACCACATCTCCGACCTTTACCAGGCTCGAAACCTTTTCATACGGGAGTCCGAGGTCAATAAAACAATCCTCAACCTCCGGCGCCTCCTTTTCACCCTCCTTTCTTATATGTGGTGGCGAAGCGGCTACCATTCCCACAAGTGGCCTTTTGCCCCACACGACCAGCCTTTGTCCATAAAAAACCTTGGGGTCAATGCCGCCGAGGGGTATCACACGCAAAAAACCCCTATCGTTTATGTACCTGACCATAAACCCCACTTCGTCCATGTGTGCATCGAGTAGAATCCTCGGTCCATCCCCCGGAATGTGTGCAACAACATTGCCAAGGGCATCTTCTGTAATCTCTTCGGTGAATTCCTTCAGTGCTGAAATGACAATATCTTTGATCGGTTCTTCCGCCCCCGGCAACCCCGGAGCCTCGCATAGCTGTTTTAGAAGTTTAATTTCCATAATAGGATTTGAATTATAACTAATGGGCACAGATTTGCCAATGTAATGGGAATTGTTTTACACTTCATTGTCAACGCTAATACACTCGAAGCCTGTCGGGAGTAATTGGAAGATGTTCTGGAACGGCGTTTATTGTTTCGAGTTTCTAAAAATCTCCCATTGCCACTTGTTGATGAAATCGCCCTTTGAAGTAATTGATTTCCTTCTCATATCATTCTAACCTTTTTAAATGTCAAGAGAACCTTCGAAATCAGACTAAAGTGGCGATTTGCTGCTGAATTAGAGTTAAAATATGAGCGCAAAAGCTGAGACTAAGGAGATAATTTCAAGACTTCTAGAAGAAAATAAAGATAAGATACGCAAATTTGGTGTGGAAAGGCTAGGTCTTTTTGGCTCATTCGTGAGAGGAGATCAAAATGAAAATAGCGATATAGATATTCTGGTTGAATTTTCCTCGGGCAAAAAGAATTATGACAACTTTATTAATCTCGTGTTTTTCCTTGAGGAGATAAGATTTCTTCTCGACAAATCATAAACATCAAGTAAAGAGGCTTTTCTGAAAGATGAAGTTTTAAAAAGGGCTTTTATTCGCAGTTTAGAGATAATTGGTGAAGCTGTTAGGAAACTCACTGAAAACACAGATTGAAAATATAATGAAGAATGAAAACCAGTAAATTTTCAAAGTCAGGCCCAAATACTTCGCTTTTTACACCGCCAAAGTCCGCGGTTCCTCTTGCTGAAAGAATTCGACCAAGGGATTTTTCGGAGTTTATGGGTCAAGAGCACCTCGTGGGTGCTGATGGAACGATTCGTAAGATGGTTCAAAGCGCTAATCTGCGTTCAATGATTCTATGGGGACCGCCAGGAACCGGGAAGACGACGCTTACACGGCTCATTGCAAATGAGATGGATGCGGACTTTTTTCAGGTAAATGCAATCTCATCGGGCGTTAAAGAGATGCGTGAGATTATATCCCATGCCAAAGAATCACTCGAAATCGGGAGACGAACTATATTATTCATTGATGAAATCCACAGATTCAATAAGGCCCAGCAGGATGCCCTTCTTGAAAGCGTCGAGAACGGCACGCTGATTCTTATCGGCGCCACAACCGAGAATCCATCATTTGAGGTTATATCCCCTCTGCTCTCAAGATGTCAGGTTTATGTCCTAGATCCATTAATAGACGCCGACCTTGAGGCTATTCTGAGCAGGGCTTTATCTGAAGATGAATTTATGAAGAGTATTGAGATAACTCAAGAAGCTCGAAAAGAGCTTATAAGCCTGTCCGGAAGCGATGCGAGGGTTATGCTAAATGCGCTTGAATTGGCTGTTTCTCTAATCGGCGGGCAGGGGCCGATAAGGATTGATAAAGAGAAAATCCGAGAGGCATATCAGACATACCATTATAAGTACGACAGGAGTGGTGAGGAGCATTATAATACGATTTCGGCATTTATAAAGAGCGTGAGGGGAAGCGACCCCGATGCAGCAGTTTACTATCTGGCTCGTATGATCGAAGCCGGAGAAGACCCGAAATTTATTGCGCGCCGTTTGATTATACTTGCATCGGAGGACATCGGCAATGCCGAACCCTACGCATTAACCCTGGCGACTGCGTGCTTTACATCTGTCCACTATGTGGGGATGCCGGAGGCAAGGATAATTCTTGCTCAGACTGCAACCTACCTTGCAAGCTGCCCTAAAAGCAACGCATCATACCTCGCAATTGAAAAAGCACTTTTTGATGTGCGCGAAAAACCAAACCTTTCGATTCCTCTCCATTTAAGAAACGCCCCAACCAACCTGATGAAGGACATCGGCTACGGCAAGGATTACAAATATGCCCACGATTTCGACAATCACTTTATTGAGCAGTATTATCTGCCCGATGAGATTAAGGACAGAATCTACTATGAGCCGACTGAAATAGGGAGAGAATCAAATCTGAAAAAATATCTACAAAAGTTATGGAAAAAACGACGGAAATGACAGCCTTATATTTCCCTTAAGCGCATCGGTAAATAAATCGGATAAAACCGCTTCCCGATTGAGACATTCGGGAATGACATTTTTAATTCCCATTCTGATGTGGTAGACTAAATTAGTTTCTATAGATTTATGCAAACTTAAAACAACACATTGACCAACCAAGAGAAACAAGCCGTCATTATTATGAGTTTTATAATTGCGCTCCGCCTTCTGGGGATTTTTCTACTCCTCCCTATTTTCAGCGTTTATGCGATTAAATACCCAGGCGCAACACTTCCTCTGGTTGGGGTCGCCTTTGGCATATACGCCCTCGCTCAATGCGTGCTTCAAATTCCCTTTGGATGGGCGAGCGACCGTTTCGGTCGCAAGCCTCTGCTTCTCATAGGGCTCTTTCTATTCTCATTAGGGAGTTTGATCTGCGGTTTTGCCGGGAATATAAATCAGTTGATACTTGCACGTGTTCTTCAGGGGAGCGGCGCGGTGAGTGCCGTTGCAATGGCGACCTTGGGTGATTTAACCCGCCCTCAAGTAAGGGCGCAGGCCTTTACAATTGCGGGAATCGCCGTTGGCGCCGCTTTTGCGATTGGCGTTCCTGGAGGACCGTTTCTCGCCGCCCGATTCGGTTTTAATGGGCTATTCTATCTGCTTGCCGCACTGAGCTTTCTTGCCGTTTTGGTTGCCGGGCTCTTCCTCCCTCAGGTCAGGATAGAGAGAATGGAGTCATTGGTGCATGGGGGCTTACGGCTCGG
>PSLL01000024.1:25252-27627 GCA_040289575.1 Candidatus Dadabacteria bacterium
TATGAATGGTTTTAAAATACGGCGGCTTTATCTTGCCGCTTTAGTACTCTCGTTTGTTTTAAACCTCTTCTTTTTTATCTACCCCTTGGACTGGGTTCATACCGGATTCAGTCAGGCACAGCTGTGGAAGGTTTATTTGATAATTTTTCTTCCCAGTATCTTATTTGCTTTTCCCTATGTCCGCCGCGCTGAAAGGGAGGGCAGATTTCAAATGCCTATAAAGGGCGGATGGGTCTTTATGATTCTCGGTTTTCTGGCTCCTCTAATCGGCGGGTCTCAGAGATGGATTTTATACACAACCGGCGGGGTTTTCTTTCTGGGATATACACTTTTTCAGTCATTGCTTCCTGCTTTTTTAACACAGCAGGTTCCATCCGAGAGCCGAGGTGCCGCTACGGGCGTCTATAATCTCGCTGGCTTTTTGGGTTCATCCCTGGGCGGCATGATTACCGGTTTTCTCTACCACTCAAGCCAGATCTTCCCATTGATCCTTGGGTTAGTCCTCCTCGTCATCTGGTTTTTCGCAGGTCTGCCAAAGCCGCCGGATTCCGATGTAGTTCATTGAAACAGATTCTCGTGGTATTCGTAATCATCGATCTTTACTTTCCTGAACTGTTTTGTTAAATTGAGATGTCTCTTTTTGATAATAGATAAAGTCTTTGCGGGGGTATATCATGAAAGTGGCGGCTTTATCTTTGCTTGTGGCATTAATATGGGGTCTTAATCCTATATTTGAGAAATTGAGTTTGGTAAAGGCTTCTCCATTTACGGTTGTTACATTGCGTTTTACGTTTATGGCCTCATGCCTCCTTATGGTGTCGTTTGTAACGGGCAAATATAGGGATTTTATGAGCGTTGATGGAAAGACCCTTCTCTGGATATTTCTTGCGGGGTTCTTAGGAGGGGTTGTTGGACTCTCCCTATATTTCTTTGTGCTCAAACAGAACCTTACTTCACAGGTGGTTCCAATAATTGCCACATATCCGCTTTTTACCGCCCTCTATGCATTCATTTTTCTCAATGAAAGCCTATCCGCTTTAAGAATCATAGGAATCTTTCTCATAGTAATTGGACTAATCTGTGTAAATTGGAATAGAGTCGGCTAGGTTCTATCTATATTTTCGCTTTTTATAAAGATCACAAATGCCATAGATGGTCTTTTTGACGATTCCCTCATTGCGAACTGAATCGTATCAAAACCCCATCCTTTTCCGACCCATTAATTTATTACCATCTCCAGCTCCTCATCTGTGACGGTTGTAACCTCAACGACTTTATATAGGGTATTTCCCATGGGTCACTTCGCATGTAGGTTTAAGATTCTTGCGGCGTCTTTTGCAAAGTATGTGAGTATTATATCCGCACCTGCGCGTTTTATACTTGTAAGAATCTCCATCATTACTCTAGTCTCATCGATCCATCCGAGCCTTCCAGCGGCTTTTACCATCGAATACTCGCCGCTCACATTATATGCGGCAATTGGGTAATCGAATCTCTCTCTAGCCGCTCTTATTACATCGAGATATGAAAGAGCGGGCTTTATCATCACTATGTCTGCCCCCTCTTCAATGTCGAGCGAGATCTCGCGAAGTGCCTCCCTCAGATTCGGCGGATCCATCTGATACCCGCGCCTGTCGCCGAATTGTGGTGCTGACCCTGCTGCTTCTCTAAATGGTCCGTAGAATGCGGAGGCGTATTTTGCGGAATAGGACAATATCCCTATATCATTGAATCCGTTTTCATCAAGTGCCTCCCTTATTGCGCCTACGCGCCCGTCCATCATATCTGATGGCGCTACAATGTCGGCTCCCGATTTTGCATGGGAGAGCGCGATCCTTGCCAGGTACTGAAGCGTCTCATCATTTGAGACATCGCCCTTTTCCTCATTTGCGAGCGGAGATGACATTTTTATAATTCCGCAGTGTCCGTGGCTTGTATATTCGCACATGCAAACGTCTGTGATTAAGAGAATATCTTTTATCTCTTTTTTTATTTCCCTTAAAGTCCTCTGTATAATTCCATTTTCATCATAACCTTCTGAGCCGACTTCATCCTTCCTCTCAGGAATGCCAAATAGGAGCACCGCTCGGATTCCAAGGTCTATTATTTCCTTTATCTCTTCAATCACATTATCAATTGACTGCCTGAAGATCCCAGGCATAGAGTCTATCTCTTCTCTTATTCCTTTCCCCGGTATGACAAACATGGGATATATAAAGTCGTTTACGGAGAGTTCGGTTTCTTGAACCATCCTACGTATGTTCTCGGTTCTTCTCAGTCTCCTTGGGCGATAGACAGGAAAGGGCATTTGTGTAAAGTTTAATTGTTTTAGTGCCACACAGTCAATATCAGTTCAATGGAATCGGCTGCTGTTT
>PSLL01000024.1:27651-30663 GCA_040289575.1 Candidatus Dadabacteria bacterium
GGTCACTAAGGATTAATGGGTGCTCCGCTTATTTGAGTAGTATCCGTTTTAGGAACCTCTGTCTCATGGAGCAATCTGCGATAGACAAAGGCCATAGTAACCATTGTTATGGGAATGGTGATGAACCATCCGAGGAGAAAAGGGATTGCGCCGATTAGATTGATACCGAAAAGTAATAATCCTAGGAGAAACAAATCCCACTTAGAGCCGTCTGTGATCGCGGAGCTTCTCTTTAAGGCTTCGATTGGTCCTAACCCCTTATCAACAATGAGGTAGCCGAAGAAATAGAATTTGATGGCCCATATGATGCCAGGAATAATGAGTAATATTGTCCCGGCCGAAACGATCAGTCCATAGAGAATCGAACCGAGCAGGTACTTAAAAAATAGATGGAGGCAGCAGAAGAGATCAGAAAACTCAGCCTTCTCATTATCACAGAACCTCAGGGTGATTTTGATTAATCCCATTCCTATTACCATCTGTAAAACAAAGAAAGCAATTCTGAGTATGATGGATAGGCCCGGGGCATTTTGTCTTGTTAACTGGCTGAGGGTTTCCGGAATGATGAGTATCAATCCCGCGATTATCAGGAGCACTATAAAGAAACCGAGATTATTTTTCGTGATATTCCAGCCGAACTCAATTGCTTTACCCATAGAGAACTTCTGAGTTTCCATGTTTATTTCCCTTATAAACTTGTTTGGCATATTATACTACGTCAAAGGACTTTTCTCACTGTATTAAGACTAAAATTCAAAATATAAACAGGGATTGTGTTATAATAAGCTTTTTATATGTGGCTAGATTATTCTATATACAAGGAATAAAAAATGGGCCGACAAGGTACAAGGAAAAGAAGAATCATCCGATCGTTTCGAAGGGTTATGGTGGCAAACCGCGGAGAGATTGCCATACGTGTTTTTCGCGCCTGCACGGAGCTCGGTATCGCCACGATTGCCATCTATTCAGAGGAAGACGCCTTTTCTCTACACCGAAATAAGGCCGATGAGGCATATCTCATAGGAAAAAGAAAGGGGCCTGTTGAGGCCTATCTCGATATTGAGGGTATCATTCGGCTGGCTCTTGATAAAAACGTGGATGCCATACATCCGGGATATGGGTTTTTATCTGAGAATCCTAAATTTGCCCGTGCCTGCATTGAGGCGGGGATTGCCTTTATAGGCCCCACGCCAGATGTTATTGCCCTTATGGGGGACAAGGCAGAGGCAAGGCGGCTTGCCTCTAGCATAGGCGTCCCTATTGTGCCGGGAACAGAGGGTTTTGTATCCGATGATGAGTCAGCAATTGAATTTGCCGAGACACACGGCTATCCGGTGCTTATAAAGGCGGCGCACGGCGGTGGAGGACGGGGCATTCGCGTCGCACACGACAGCAAATCCCTCATTGAGAATCTCGTGCAGGCGCGATCTGAGGCAAAAGCCGCATTCGGAAGCGACGCCTTAATACTTGAGAAATACATTCAGCATCCTAAACACATCGAGGTGCAGATCCTCGGTGACCGATACGGTAACATAGTTCACCTATTTGAGCGCGACTGCTCTGTTCAAAGGAGGCATCAGAAGATTACCGAATTTGCTCCCGCCATTGCTATTGATGAGGAATTAAAAGAGAGGATTTATGAGGCTGCTCTCCGTGTGGCGCGGGCGGTAAACTACACAAGCGCGGGCACAGCAGAGTTTCTTGTTGATAGACAAGGAAACCTATACTTTCTGGAGATGAATACGCGCATACAGGTGGAGCATACAGTTACAGAACTCATTACGGGAATAGACCTGGTGCAGTCTCAGATTCGCATTGCTGAAGGCTATCGCCTGTCGGATCCTCAGATTGGAATCCCTAGGCAATCTGCGATAAGACGCCGCGGATATGCCCTCCAGTGCCGTATCACGACAGAAGACCCTACGCGCAATTTTCGACCCGATATTGGACGCCTAATTGCATACCGCTCCCCCGGCGGGTTCGGTATAAGGCTCGATGCGGCAAGCGCCTATGTCGGCGCTGTAATTACGCCGTACTATGACTCAATGCTGGTTAAGATTACATCCTGGGGGCTTACGTTTGACCAGTGCATAAGCAAGATGGACCGCGCCCTTCAGGAGTTTCGCATAAGGGGTGTGAAGAATAACATTCCATTCCTATTAAATGTTATTAGGCACCCTATCTTCCGTAAGGGCGAGTGCGATACATTTTTCCTTGATGAGCATCCGGAGCTTTTTGAGGTTCAGGAGCCGCGTGACAGGGCAACAAGGCTCCTAAATTTTATAGGGGAGGTAAGTGTGAATTGCGCCCTACCAAGGCCTCCTCAATGGACTGAACGTCCGCCTCTTACGCCTCGTGTGCCTGAGATAGAAGATAACTTCAGACAGATCCCAGAACACAGGCGTGTTTTTGATGAAAAGGGTCCTTTGGTTTTAGCCCAGTGGGTTCTTAAACAGAAACGGCTCCTCATAACCGATACTACATTTCGAGATGCACATCAGTCGCTTCTCACAACGCGTATGAGAACATATGATATGATTCGCATAGCCGAGGCTACTGCTCAGATTGGCAGAGACATATTCTCTTTTGAGATGTGGGGCGGGGCGACATTTGATGTATGTATGCGCTTTCTAAAGGAGGACCCCTGGAGGCGTCTTTCGCGGCTCAGGAAGGCGATGCCACACGCCATGTTTCAGATGCTCATAAGAGGTGCAAACACAGTGGGATATACAAATTATCCGGACAATCTAGTGCGTGAGTTTATAAAAGAGGCGGCCTCTTCGGGGATTGACATATTCCGGATATTCGACTGCTTTAACTGGATTTCTAATATGAAGGTTGCAATCGAGGCTACGCTTGATACGGGCAAGGTAGTTGAAACGGCTATCTGTTATACGGGGGATATTACTGATCCCAAGCGCGATAAATATAGGCTTAAGTACTACCTTGACCTGGCAAGGGAGCTCTCAAGTATGGGAGCGCACTTTATAGGCATAAAAGATATGGCGGGGG
>PSLL01000024.1:30682-37221 GCA_040289575.1 Candidatus Dadabacteria bacterium
AAGCCATATGCGGCTGAAAAGCTCGTGCGCGCGATTAAGGAGGAGACGGGTCTGCCCGTTCACTTCCACACACACGCTACAAGCGGAAACGGGGAGGCTACGGTTCTAAAGGCGGCAGAGGCGGGGGCCGACATAGTTGACCTTGCAATAAGCGCAATGTCCGGGCTTACCGCCCAGCCAAGCCTAAATGCCATTGTCGCGGCTCTGGAAGGAAGGGAACGCGACACGGGGCTTGATGTGAGGAGACTCCATAATCTCTCGGCATATTGGGAGGCAGTAAGGGGATATTATGCGCCATTTGAGGGCGATATGAGAGCTACAAACGCCGACGTTTATATAAATGAGATTCCCGGGGGGCAGTACACAAACCTGCGCGATCAGGCACGAGGGCTTGGGCTTGGAGATAGGTGGGAGGAGATAAAGCGGATGTATGCCGATGTAAATCGGCTATTTGGGGATATTATAAAGGTCACACCGTCATCCAAGGTAGTGGGCGATATGGCTCTGTTTCTTGTACAGAATAATTTTAGTGCCGAGGATGTGATAAAAAGGGGGGACCAGTTGAATTTTCCGGAGTCTGTGGTTGATATGATACGCGGCAACTTGGGACAACCCTCGGGCGGCTTTCCTCCTGAGTTAGAGAGGGCTATACTTAAGGGCGGAGAGCCTATCAGGGTGCGCCCCGGCGAACTCATCCCTCCAGTGGATTTTGAGTCTAAGGCAAGGCAGTTAGAGAATCAGGTTGGTCATTCGGTAACCAAACAGGATGTAATATCTGCTCTTCTCTATCCGGGTGTATTTGAGGAATTTGATCGCCACCGCACCATCTATGGCGATACCTCTCTCGTGCCTACTCCTGCATTCTTCTATGGTATGCAACCGGGCGATGAAATAACGGTTGAAATTGAAGAGGGTAAAACACTCCTTATAAAGCTCTTTGCCGTTGGAGACATTGAATCCGATGGCCGCCGACCGTTACTTTTTGAACTCAATGGACAGCCACGCCCTGTAAGAATCCCCGACAAATCCGCTCCACTTGCCTCTCAGGTAAGACCAAAAGCCGATACATCCAACCCACAGGAGGTAGGGGCACCACTCAGCGGTAAGGTGGTGAAATTCTATGTTAAAGAGGGTGATAGGGTAAACCGTGAGCAGCCGTTGGTCGTGATTGAAGCAATGAAGATGCAGACAAATATTAAATCCCCTCAAGAGGGTATTGTAGAGAAAATCTTTGTCTCTATGGGAGAGAGTGTCGAGGCGGGGGATTTGGTTCTTCGACTCAAATCTGAGGGATAGTTTGATTAATTACTCTTCATTTTGTTCTACGATTATTAATTTTTAAGTGCGCTTTCCTCAATCCTTATCCTTTTTCTGAGTAAAATTAAATTGATTAAGCTAAATACGGCTGCGGTTATATAGCATGAAAAAATCAGGGGTATTGTAGCGATCTCTGTTATAACCGCGGCGTAGTTTGGATGACGGATGTATTTATAGGGGCCTCCGGTAATCAATCTTTTGCCCGGTATGACTAGGACCTTTGTGTTCCAATACACGCCGAGACTTCTGATTGTCCAGTATCGTAGAATTTGTGCTCCGACAAAAAGGGTGGCAAAAAGAGGCCAGTATGTATTTAGGGTTTTATGGAGAAATATCTTCTCACATATAAGCGAGATTAAAAAAGCCACGTGCATTGCCGCAATGACTCTGTATCCATACTTATCGAACTCAATTGCCCCTTGAGACCTAAGGGTCTTCTCATTTCTTCTTGCAAGCATGAGTTCCGACACGCGCTGTGTGATTATAAAGAGGATAAACGCGAGAAAGACAGTCATATTATAGGTGTTATGCAACCATTATTTAGGGTCAAAATTAGGATGCCATTATGAGCAAACTTGAAACAGGATGATTTCAGAACTAAATCCCGGACCGAGTGCTGAGATTAAACCATAATCCTCTGAATTATACTCCCTACTCCGAAGAAATTCATCTAAGACATAAAGCACACTCGGCGATGACATATTGCCGTGCTCGCGAAGGACTTTCCTTGAAAATTTAAGGGTACCACCTGGCAGACCAAGCGATTCTTCGTATGCACTTATGACCTTTGGTCCTCCAGGATGAGTGACGAAGTGCTTTATATCATCCAGGGTCAATTTATGTTTTTGCAGGAGTTCTGTAATATTTGGTCTTATATGTTTTTTTACTATTGTCGGAATGTCCTTGCTGAATATGACCTTAAAGCCAGTGTCTACTACCTTCCAGCCCATAACATCCACTGAATTAGAAAATGTAGTTGAGAGTGAATCAATAAAGCTTATCCCTGTACTCTCAAAGAGTTTGTGTTCTTTACCTACTACAACTGCTGCTGCCGCCCCGTCTGAAAAAAGGGATGTGGCAATAATATTACTCTTTGAATAATCATCCCTCTGGAATGCCAAACTGCATATCTCTACGGCAATAAGGAGAGCAGCACCATTTGGATATGTACTTGTATACTCAAATGCACGGCTAAGACCAACTGCCCCTCCCACGCATCCGAGTCCCCATATTGGAGTACGTCTTATGTGACAGTTGAGTTTGAGTTCATTAATCAGTAGGGCATCTATGCTGGGAGTAGAGATCCCGGTACTCGATACGAATATGATATGATCAAAGTCTGAGAAATCTGCATTTATTTCTTTTATGCAGTTGCGTACAGCCTCAGATGAGAGGATGCATGCGTCCTTAACATATAGCTCATTTCTCTCCCTAAAGCCGTGTGTTTCGACAGCCCATTCTTTAGGTTGGGTGAAGTGGCGTATTTCAATCATGGAATTGTCAAAGACGTTTATCGTCCTTTCTATATATTCATATGAACCAGAAAATAGCCTATGTACGAAATCCTTGACCTCATTCTGAGGAAATTTGTAAGGAGGATCGGCTGTGCCTACTGAAATTACCTTTGCCATGGCTTTTGCTCTTTACCGCGAAGATATAAAAAGAGCCTCAATATATAAGACAAACTAGGGGCTATTAATATTCCAATTAGGCAAACACAATTAGTAATTTTAACAGGGGCAAAAACAAAAAGAAAGAAAAGTATGTTTAGAGTGCATTCTATAGGAGCAGACAACCACTTGCCCCTATTTATTCAGGGAAGGTTCCAAGCAACCATTATCTTACTAGAAACAATCCATTATCTGTAAGCTCCAGCAAAAGCCCATCCTCTCTTGAGCCCTGTATGTTAGTTTTCTCTATGGGAGTAGCTCCTAAAACCTCTATATCTCCGGATGGAATATACATGCTACAGGCAGAACTTTGCTCTAGATGAGTTCCGTTTTCTAGATAGGTTTCCTTGCTGTGAGGGGATAAGGTTATAGGCAGTGTTCTCGTTGCTCTACCCAGTTCTGTTATTCCGGTAGTAGTAGAATAAGAGTAATAATAGATTGCCTGTATCTTAATGTCTCTATAGGCTATATCATTGGTATTTTCAATCGTAACGTGATGGATTGTAGGGAAACCCCATGCTACATAAAGGGACCAATTTGTAATCCTAATTCCGTCCAAGTAGTTGACATTACCTACAGCCTTCTTTACTTCGGGCTGTTTAACTACCTCTGGAACCTTTACTTCCTCGGATGGGGGTTTTATTTCTTCTTTTGTTGTAGAATCAGAGACCTGTTCTTGATTAGGTTCTTGGCTTTTCTCGATCTCATGTGTTGTAATTGCAGACGGTTCGGTCGAGGTTGCTTCCTTATTTAATGACACAGATTCTTCGACTTTTTCTTCCTCGGTTCTTAGACTCTCCTCATCTTTGGGTTCTACTTCTTTAGGTTGGTAGGTTTTTATTTTTCCTTTCCTGGCAATTTCTCTTCTGAACGGCTTTTTCGGTTTAGAGGCCACTAAAGGCTATGTGACAAGCCAGACCCTCTTCACACCTGTCTCTTTTATCTCGGATATCAAATTGACCAGAGTAATATAAGACGTGTTAGCATCGGCCCTAACAAATACGTCTACATCATTTATGTTTTCCGAATGGCTTTTCATAAGCTTGGACATCTCGGCTTTAATCCCTGAAAGTGAGTACCTCTTCTTATTTATAAGTATTTCTCCTCTCTTGTTTATGACTATTATTATGATCTTTTTTTCTCCAACCGTAGCGAACGGTTCAGAAGCAGATTTAGACGGATTAGTGTTCTCCAAAACGGATTGTGCATATAACCGCTCTCTAAGTGGAATAAACACTATAGCAGGGATCCCAATAAAGGCGACCAAGAAGCCAACAAACCTCATTTTTTCTCTTTGATTTGACTAATCATAGGGATTCCCCTGTTCTATCCTCTCCTGAGGTCAGTTCTAAGGTGTTTCAACTCCTTACCTAGGTAATGACCATTATCTCACAATGGATAATCTATTGTCAATACAGTGTGTTCTCTTATATCATAGGTGAACTAATTCAACTATCTTACTACAGTATCGCTATAGGCCTTGGGGAGCTATAGCGCGGCTCATAAATTGTCTAGAAGTCATCTCAAAATGGTCATAATAGCACTTTAAGCTAGTATTTACGCTCCTTGGAAAAGTCCAAAGGATTTTTGAGATAGCTTCTATTCATTTCTCGTACCTTGGTTCAGAGTCTGGGATAGTTGCCATTTATAAAAGTCTCTATTACCCTTTTGATTCACAGATATATAGTACGTACCAAGAAACAGGAGGGTTAAAACGTGGATTTTAAACTCAGTGGAGAGGATTTATTGAGTGTAAAGTGCAGTCTTTTAGCGGTTGGAGGATTTGAGGGAGAGGCGATCAGAGGGGCAGTTAAAAGGATTGACGATGCCTTAGGAGGGGCTCTTAGCCGTACCTGTGATGAAGAGAGGTTCAATGGCGAGATGGGAAAGAGCATAATGGTAAACACACTTGGCAGAATCGGTGCCCAAAGGGTCTTGCTCTTGGGATTAGGGAAGAAATCCAAATTCTCTCAGGACGTTTTAAGAAAGGTTGGGATAATTACGGCAAAAAAAGCCAGGTCTTTCTCCGATACTATAGCCTTTGATATTCCGATTGACAGAAAGAAAGGAAGCGTATCTGCCGTTGTTGAGGGCGCATTGCTTGGAAGTTATGAATTTAGCAAATACAAAACGAACGGCAAAAAGAGCCAGGGGATAAAAAGTGTTCAAATTCTTTCGACCAGAATTAGAGAAAGGGAATTTAGAGAAGAGGCGGAGTTTGCAAAGATCATTTCCGGGTCTACAAATCTTGCTCGCGATTTGATAAACGAGCCTCCAGTGAACATGACTCCGACAAGGCTTGCCGAGGTTGCTAAAGAGATTGCAAGGGTTGAAAAACTCGAATGCAGAATATTTGATAGAAGCGAAATGGAAAAAAAGGGAATGGGTGGTCTTCTTGCGGTATCGCGCGGGAGCGAAGAGCCTCCGAAATTCATACATCTATGTTATGAGCCGAAGGGCAGCGTTAGGAAAACCGTTGCTATTGTTGGAAAGGGGATTACATTTGATAGCGGCGGGCTTTGCATAAAACCCAGAGACAACATGCGCACAATGAAAGGGGATATGTCCGGAGCGGCATGCGTTCTAGGGGTTATGAAGGCGGTTCCCAAGTTAAATCCGTCGGTCAGGGTTCACGGCCTTATATCCGCGACTGAAAATATGCCTGGGGCAAGGGCGTATAAGCCCGACGACATAATCCGCGCGCTTAATGGAAAAACAATCGAGGTGATTGATACAGATGCTGAGGGAAGGATTGTTCTTTCGGATGCGCTCTCTTATGCTGTAGAATTAAAAGTAGATGAGATAGTTGATCTCGCAACCCTTACTGGTTCGTGTATTGTGGCTTTAGGAGAATATACAGCAGGTGTGATGGGAAACAACGAAAGGCTGATAAACAAAATTATGCAAGCCGCAAAGCTCGCGGGCGAGAAGGTTTGGCAGCTTCCTATGGACGATGAACTCAGAAAGGAGATAGAAAGTGATGTTGCGGATGTAAAAAACGTTGGAAGCCGCTGGGGCGGGGCGATTACTGCGGCAATGTTTCTTGAGAAGTTTGTTGCAGACACCCCTTGGGTACACCTCGATATTGCGGGTCCCGCATTTCTTGAGAAAGGCGGAGATTGGTATCCAAAAGGCGGCACGGGTTTTGGCGTAAGGACAGTAATCAAATATCTTCTCCAAAAATAGGTGTCTATTATAAACTGATACTGTTTGTCGCTGTGAGCGACTGACGAATGAATCAATAACTTTGTAGGTTGCCTCATTTTATCCACACTGCAATATTATGGAGACTAATTATGCGATGGTCTTTAATAAATATTGACTTGGTTAGGCGGTACAATTTCATTGAGATTGAGATTCAGGGCGAAATATTGGAAGAAGAGGAAAGGTCTATTATTCCCTTTTTCCCAAAAAAGAGGAAATTGACCGTTTGGGATTTAGAGAGGATTTTTGAGCACGCATCAAGCAGCCCTAATGTGAGGGGCGTTTTAATAAAAATTAGAGACCTAAATATCGGAATGGGAAGGGCAGAGGCGATAAGAAGAGGAGTAT
>PSLL01000024.1:37320-39956 GCA_040289575.1 Candidatus Dadabacteria bacterium
TCTATGTTAAATCTCATTGGACTAAAGGCCGAGGTTACCTTTTTCAAAGAGGTATTGGACAAACTGGGGATTGAGGCTCAGATCAAGGGACTGGGTGAATATAAAAGCGCCTCCGAGATATTTACAAGAAAGATGATGTCCGAGCCCCATAGGGATATGATGGATTCAATAATGGATGATCTTTATGGCCAGTTCGTAGGGTATATCTCTCAGTCGAGAGGGACTTCCAAAGATAGGATAAGAAGCCTGATTGATTCTGGTCCATTCCTGCCCAAAGAGGCTTTGGAAAAGGGGCTTATCGATGAGATTGAATATGAAGATAATTTAGAAGAAAGGATTGGGGAGATTTTAAGCCTTCGAATATGGAAAATCCGTGCTGAGAGTTTTTTGAGAATTCTGAATGTAAAAGAGGCCTTTCATCAGATTATACAAAAGATTGAGGGAAAACCTGGGGTAATTGCTTTGGTATCGGACTCCGGGATGATAATGCTCGGTGAAAGCAGGGGAAGTGGAAGAACAAAAACACTAGGTTCTCAAACGCTTATAAGGATGCTTGAGAAAATAGGCAGGGATAAGAACATAAAAGCCCTGGTTCTAAGAATATCTAGCCCTGGTGGCTCAGGCGTTGCATCTGATTTAATCTGGCATCGGTTAAAAGCCATTTCGGAGAAGAAACCAGTTGTTATCTCGATGTCTGATGTGGTGGCTTCGGGCGGATACCTGATTGCGCTAGGAGCAAAAAAGATCATTGCGGAACACATGACGCTTACGGGTTCAATCGGAATTATATCCGGGAAATTTAATCTGAAAGATTTCTTTACGAAACTGGGCGTGACAAGAGATACGATTGTGCGTGGCAATAGGGCTTTAATGTTTTCCAGTTACAAGGAGTTTACAAAGGATGAAGAGGAAAAACTCGGTGAGATTATGGGTGTGCTCTATGAGGACTTTGTAAAAAAGGTTGCTGATGCAAGGGGGATGGATTTTAAAAGCGCAGAGCAATTGGCCAGAGGAAGGGTTTGGACTGGAAAACAGGCAAGAGAGATTGGCCTAATCGATGAGATTGGCGGAATAAAAGAGGCAATACGGATTGCAAAAGAAGAATCTGGTATACCGGAGGATGTATCTCCCATTATAAAGTTTTTTTCAAAGCCAAAAGGAATCCACTTGATGCCATTTAACAGGAGTTTTGCCTCAGTAACCCAGATTGGCTCTCTGGGGGATTTTCTACAAGCATTAAAGCGGGATATGATTTTTGCCATTATGCCATTCTGGATAGAGGTTAAGTAGGAATGGCTTCGGACCTCTTCTTTATAGATTCTCCTTCAACACTCTGAGGAAATTGCCGCCCATAATTTTCCTTACATGCTCTTGCGAGTAACCTTTTTTAAGAAAGAATTCCCCAATCTTTGGCAGGTCGGCTACGGTGCGGATCTCTTGTGGAAAATCGTCAATTCCCGCTCCATCTAAATCGCTCCCGATTCCGACATGGTCTTCGCCACACAGATTAATCATGTAATCCGCATGAGCAAATATATCTTCGAGTGTGGGATTTTCACCGCCCGTTTTTAGAAATTGACTGTAGAGTACAAGTCCAACCACTCCGCCTCTTTCTGAGATTGCGCGGAGTTGGTCGTCTTTTAAGTTCCTTGGATTGTTTGTGAGGCTTCTGGCATTTGAATGAGAGGCGATTGGAATAGTCGTACAGGTCTCTATTGCTTCCCAAAAGCATCTTTCATTCAGATGTGATAGGTCGAGGGTGATATGCAGATCATTCATTCTTTTGATTAGCTCAAATCCATCTTTTGTTAACCCGGAGTCTGTATCATTCCCCGATGCATATTGATTTTTGTCATTCCATGCAGGCCCTATAATTCGAACGCCCCTTTCATAGAAACTATTTAATCTTTTTGGTTTCTCAATTGGATCGGCTCCTTCCATCAGTGTAAGGAACCCAATTCTTGAATCTTCTTCCAGTCTAACTAGATCATTGTAATTTTTTATCTGAATAATATCGTTTTTATGCTCCTCATAAATCCTGTCGTAAATTGCTAGCTGGTTGAGAGCAAATTCTACTGTGTTATGGGGCTTGAATTCTGGAGGAACGAATATTGTGTTAAGAACCAATCTGATATTTCCCTGTTTTAACCAGGGCAGTGTAATCATGCAAGGAGAGGAGGGATTTATGAAGCTTCTATTGAAGTAACTCATGTGATAAGCAATGTCTTCGTGTCCGTCTACGATGAAGAGATTCCTTAACATTGTAATCAGTTAACTATAAAACATGATTTTACACTAGTAGAATGATTCATGATTTACGGCAACTGCACCTCTGAAATCGGATAGCTTTGCTGCTATGAGTAATTGTGGCCTTATGTGTAAAAGCTGATGTGAGCTTTTCTATATTTTAGCATATATTTTCAATCCTCATATTGTGTTATCGCTCTCTATGTCAGTAAGGACTAGGTATATAGACTTGACATAAGTAAGATGGATGCCTAAATTTAGTAGACAGAAGAAGCATTTTTAAGAAGGGGCTGTCAATACAAGGGGAAAATGTCACCTGTAAGTAGATTCTCAGGGGGGGGGTAGAGTATTAGCTTTAATATTTTTTGGTTCATTAGAACTAAGTCCTT
>PSLL01000025.1:0-1164 GCA_040289575.1 Candidatus Dadabacteria bacterium
CGAGGGATTATGATTTTTCGCGAAAATCCATTGAAGAGCATAAAAAAGAGGGCTATAGGATTGCTAAAAGGATATTGGAGAAAGAGGCTACACGATGAAAAGTTTTCTTCTTCTGGTAATGAATACATCGTCCTACAATTAAGGAGGTAAAAGCAATGCGATTCTCGAGCCTCCATTTTTTCCCACTTGCGCTACCTTTTTCCCTTGCTCTTTTCTTGTTGTTCTTTTGATCGTCTTCATTGAGATTCGGTATCCTTAAGTATGCCTACGAAAAGATGGGGGTTAACCGGCGATACATATTCACACTGCTGGTTCTCTCGCTTCTAGGGAGCTACATTAGTATTCCCATCGCAGAACTACCAGCAAGGCAGATAATCTCGAATCAAGAGATTACTTTTTTGTCATGCAGTATATGTTGCTCCTTAGGTTCAGGAGTGGTCGCGGGCAATCATTGCTATCAATGTGGGGGGGGAGTAGTCATACCGATCCTTCTCTCCATTTACCTTTTAGTGAAGAACAGAATTTATAGCCGAGCCCTCATAGGGACAGCTATTGTAGCAGCTATCGTTTACTGTATGGCTAAACCTGTTTCAGGATTAGGAATCGCTGTGCCTATATTTATTCCTCCCTTGATGGCTGCCATCGTAGCTCTTCTACGTTTCTTATGGGTTGCTTGCTCAATATTAATTCATAGATAGGCATCGTTGTATTGTAGGGACTGATGCCCTCATCAGTCATAGTTATCGTTCGGTGAAAGAGCCCTACATTTTGGTATAGAATCTAAAGGGATTAGAAAACCCCATCTATCGTGTTATATATTGTCTTTGCAACAGAGCAATTGTAGAACCTTATAAGACATCTCTAGTAGTATTCAATGGGTCGCCGCTGCATACAAGAAGCTCGACCGGCGCGCAGAGTGATATACCGAGGTTGTATTAAGGCCGAACGGCAGGTAAGTTTACTCCCAGACCCAACAATGCAGGGCTCGGAGAAACATTGTGTTAGCAGCGGCAAAGAACCTACTCCTGATTCTCAGCGCGCTTTTTCCTATTGTGAACCCACTGGGGGGAAGCCCGATCTTTCTTGCACTGACGGGGGAATACTCGCCGGCAGAGCGAAAGGCACTGTCGTGGCGGATTGCGATAAACAGCTTTTTCCTGTTGG
>PSLL01000025.1:1202-11713 GCA_040289575.1 Candidatus Dadabacteria bacterium
TGGGATTTCGCTACCAGTGGTACAAGTCGGCGGAGGACTGATCGTAATCTCTACGGGATGGGCGATGCTGAAGCGGCGAGAGGAGGAAGAACGCAGCGAAGTGCACAGAAATGTACAACCACAGGATGCACTCCACCAAGCTTTTTACCCATTAACGCTACCGCTGACAGTAGGTCCAGGATCAATTTCGGTGGCGATCACCCTGGGCGCGAATGCCTCGCACCACTATGGAACCGATCTCTTGGCCATTATGGCTGCGCTTATCGGATCAGCAGTGATTGCATTCAGCATTTTCCTATGCTATGGGTTTGCGGACCGGCTGGCGCAAATCCTGGGAGCGACGGCAATGAGCGTGATCACGCGGCTGTCATCGTTTCTGCTGGTCTGCATCGGTGTGCAGATTGTATGGAATGGAGCTAGCGCGCTGTTGGCCTCGATTTCGGTGCCGATGCATGCACACTGAGCAAATCAACCACTTATAAGACATTATTTTCAGTAGGATATGCAGGTATTAGCTTTTAAACAGCCTAATCTCTTTGTGTTCCTTTTACTACAAGCTTATTTTCAACCCTCTTGGCACCCTTAACACTCTGTGCAATCTCAATCGCCTTGGTAATTTGGCTCTCGTTGTCCACAAATCCGCTTAAATCGGACTACTACTTTGATGTCAAGCCCTTTAGTCCCTCGTCGGCTACAAGATCAACTTTTACCTTTGTAGTGATAGCGCTGTCGTCTATATATTGTCCTGTGCTCTCACTTGTGAGCTAACTGCATAGCTAATAAGCACAACTTCTCTTTATCCGGATTAACTACTCCTTACCGCCTTGGAGAAATAACTCACAAATTCTTCGGACGTCATGTTTGCAGTGCGGGCAAGTTTCTCCAGATGCTCTCTGTTTTCTAGGTCTTCTTTCTTGAGTTTTATCATGTACTCTTCTGCAACCTCGTATGATTCTGTGTAAATATCTACGGGACGGATTCTTGTTCTTCCAGTTTTTGGGTCTAAGATGTCGTTGAAATATATGGGAACCATTTTCCCCGCCTGGACACTGATTAGCGCGCCTGAGCCGCCTGAGAGTAGGAACTTGACGGCTCCGTAGCCGAGATCGCGCGTGTATTTCGCATCAAACGGAATCGGAGGAGCGCATCTAAGCTCATACCCTATGTTTTTATCAACTATTGTGATTTTTATTCCCTTATCCAAAAGGCGCTTTCTCGTTTCGTTCTTAACTATCTTTCCAAGGTCAATCTCGGAGAACCTTATATTTCCATGTTCATCTCTTTCTACATCCTTGAGGTCTTTAAGCTCCTTCTCATAAAGTTTATCTGCGAGTCCTTCTGTAAGGATTGCGACTCCATCTTCCCTACCCATACTGAGTCTCTTTATAATTGCCCCTTCAAGTATGCTGATGAGTTGAGTTAACCTAATCTTTCGCTCATTAAATTCCTCCGGAATGATTGTAAGCGTTGCCCCCGATGCCTTCCCAATCCCAAGAGCAAGATGTCCGGTTTTTCTTCCCATAGTTACAATGAAATACCATCTGCCTGTTGTTTTTGCGTCCTCCATAAGATACTGAACAATTCTCGTTCCGACGTGCCTTGCAGTCTCAAAACCAAATGTCGGGGTATAACCGGGAAGGGGCAGATCATTATCAATCGTTTTTGGAA
Source organism: Candidatus Dadabacteria bacterium (assembly GCA_040289575.1). Taxonomy (GTDB): domain Bacteria; phylum Desulfobacterota_D; class UBA1144; order Nemesobacterales; family CSP1-2; genus PSLL01. Next base: position 2,871 of record PSLL01000025.1, read on the forward strand.
CGTGGGCTACTTTAATCTGTCCTCTTGCCTCTTCACTGACGCGGCTTGCCGAGAACATCGTATCGTCTCCGCCTATGGTCAAGAGGTATTTAACATTCAGCTCTTTTAGAACCCTTAGGACATTGTTCATTTTATCGGGGCTTGACGTTGGGTTTTCTCTAGATGTCCCTAAGATTGAACCTCCTGTAAGATGGATGCGTGATGTATCTCCAATTGTTAGGCTTCTTATATGGGTTTTATCGCCACGGCAGAGCCACTTAAATCCGTCAATGATGCCTATTACGATTTTCCCACGATTTATGGATTCAATAGTAGCCGCGCTGATGACACCATTGATTCCCGGAGCAGGGCCACCCCCCACAAGAATAGCTAGAATCTCGGATGAGCCGCTTTTATCTTTTATATCTGTCATGCTAAATTCCTACCGAATAGAGTTAAAAAACCACGGAGCGTGTTGCAGCATGCTCTAAAAACCATTCTAAAATAAAGTTTATCAAATCACCTATAAGATTGCTACTGCTAGGGAATGAAAATCAAGAGGAGTTAAAAATTGTCAATTCTGATAAATCTTATATATACGAGGTTTCTATACACTCATATTATCTTTGACACGGAATCCATTTGTAAGATCCCTCCGCTTATAAGCGATTGAATCGCAATTCCAAACCCAAGAATGGTTATAACAACGGATGAGAGCAGAGGAAGGGTCTGGATTATTCTTCCTTCTCCGCTAAATCTTTCCATAAACCGCTTGGCATATACCATTGCTAACCCGATTCCCATGAGAATAAGCGCAAGCCCTGTGCTGAATGCCACAATAAGTATGAGTCCAAATCCGATTCTGTGGAGAGATATGGCACTTATAAGTACAATGAGTGCCTCAGGGCATGGTACTATCCCGCCGCTTACACCCAGAGCGAGAAGGCTTCCAAATGTTACCTTCTCAGGGATTTCATGATGATGGTGTCCGTGATTATGTTTATGGTCATGTAAATGGTCATGATGTGTATGAGAATGTGAGCCGTGATGGTGTGTATGAGCATGGGAATGAGGGTGGTGGGAATGCCCATGATCAGCAAATCCCTCTCTTCGGAGACTGACAAGACGTTTAAAGAACAGGGATATGCCGATTATCACGATCATAAGTCCCGAGGCAAACCCAAGCCATGGATAGAGCTTTTCGGGGAGTATGTATCGGGAGGCATAGAGAGTTACAAGCCCAAGCGCAAATACGCCGATTGTGTGTGTGAGGGTAACTATAGTGCCGAGCAGAAGCGCATGTCCTGCCGTTCCGCGCGAGCCTACAAGGTATGCAGCTACTATGGTTTTGCCATGACCGGGAGAGAGCGCATGAAAGGCACCGAAACCGAATGCTATGGCAAGGGAGAAGAGAATTATCGGGAATGTGAGGTCTTTCTTTGTCAGAATCTCTGTGAAAGAGTTTCTGGGAGTTTTTACACGTGGAGATTTGGAGTATTTCTCTTGAGCCTTTGTAGAAGCAATCCCTTTTCCAACGCCTAGAGAGAATGAAAAACTCGCCTCTAGGTCTTGAGGCGGGCTTGATATGGCGTCCTGTGGATAGCTCGATAATTCATTGCTTATATCTTCGGAAGGAGCCGAGGAGTCTGCTATATAAGTCTCTCCCTTTTTCCCTAAAACGATTATCTCTTTCCACCCGGTTCTTCCTAAGTAGTTGCTGTCCTTGTAGAATACCTTGTTTATTCCCAGTAAATCACCCTTTTCAATATTCGCCACATACTCAACGGTTATTTTAGTTGTAGGAAGCCCTCCCGCACCGGGCGGAAAGACCATATTCTTTGATTCTACCTTAAGCTCCAGAGGTTTATCGTTCAACTCTAGAGTGAGTCCTTTCTTTAATTCCAATACCTTTCTAGATAGATATATCCTCTGCTCATCGGGGGATATTTCTTTGTCTCCATTTGTGTCCATATCAGTCCTTTCCCCGAATGAGGGAATCTCTGCCATATCAATTATGTATCTCAGCCTGATTATGTTCTCTTCCACTTCAATCTTGGAGTAATGATTGATACTGAAATTCCCCATAGGATGGGCAAGGGCCTTAGTGGGTGATAATGTAGACAGGTATAGTAAAGAGATCAAAGTAAGTACATTGCCTATATAAAACACAAAGTTTAATTTGCCTTTGGCTTTATGTTTCAAAGATGCGTTTGACATATTAGCTCTAAAATTAGCCTTACCAACGCCACTATAAGCCGTTTTCTGCCCTCTTCACCGAGAATTTACTCTCTATTTCCTTCAAAGTGCTCTTAGCAACATCCGAGTAGATTACGTGGAAATAGGGATTTGTAGAGATCGCCCGGCTTAAGTATTCCCTAGCCTTATCCATATCTCCGAGTTTATAATAAATCATCCCCGCATGGAAAAAAAGAATCGCATCCTTTGTCCCTAGCTTAAGGGATTCCTTTGAGGCTTCTAAGGCTTCCTTAAATTTATTATTTTTATACAAGGCCCACGCAAGGGTGTCATAAGTATAGATGTCCCTTCTAACCTCCAACTCTCTCTTTGCTAAATCAAGAGCCTCGTCTAATTTCATATCATGGTCGGCATAAAAAAGGGCAAGGTCTCTATTGTATATGATCCTGTTAATCTTGCTCAGCAGTCCTATATACTCTACAAGATCATACTGCTTTTTCGCCTCTTGTATCTTCCCTGTCTTTTTATATACGTCTCCCAGTGAAGATACAAAGAGCGGTAGAGGAATAACGCCTATGGCTTTTTTATATAGCTCTATTGCCTCTCCATAATTCTTCTCCACTGCCTTTACCTTAGCCAATCCGGCAAGTGCATAATAATAGTTGTCATAGGTTTTAAGCGATGCCCTATACTGCTCCTCAGCCTTCTTCATATCCCCGGTTTTAAAATATAATTCCCCAAGCATAAACTGAGCCCAAGCAACATTTTCAGCAGATTGGCCGTATCTTATGGAGTATATCCTGCCCTGGTGAATCGCATTCTCCATCGCTTCTATGGCCCCTCTTATATCGCCCCTTAGCTCTTTTATGTATGATATGCGGCTGTATGAATAGAAGCTGGGCCTAATGGTCAGCATCGCCTCGTATGCCCTTTCGGCTTTATCATATTCCCCCAGTTCAGCATAGGCATCACCAAGAATACCATATGCATAGCTCTGCTCGGGTTTCATCTGTATGGCTTTTTGTGCATAGGGTAGGGCGGCCCGAAATTCGTGCTTGGATGCGCTCACCTGTCCCAGATACACAACCGTCGGGTAGTCATCTGGATTTAGCTCAAGGGCCTTCTTAAGTACCTCTTCGGCCTTGTTGTAGTAGGCTATATCTCCTGTCTCTCTTGCTTTTTGTATATAGGATTCACCGAGCCTCATATACCCGGAGTAGTTATTTGGGTCTCTTTTTATCTGTTCCTGATATGACCTAATTGTAATATCCGTTTTATTCACATGTAACTGCTCTGAATACTGGTTTTCATTTTGGGCTTTCTCTTTCTTTGAATCGGAGCAGGCGGAGATAAAAATAAGATGAAAAGCAATGATTAGTAAGATTAACCTCTTCAATATGCCCAAACCCCTTCTTTATAAATAGTAGGGGCGGTGCAATACCGCCCCGGATAAGTATTTGATCTAATCAGCCCTTGCTGGCTTTTCTTGCCAGCCTTCTTCCAAATACAAAGAGTGTGGGGGCAAGAAGAATGGCAGTTATGCTGGCTAGACTGCCCATACCTATATCGGTTCCGGCTGAAGCAATGGCGCATCCGCCACTATTATTGCCACTGCTGAGGTTCTCAGGCTCATTAGCATCAATGTGTCGGCTATCGCGTCCGCTATGGGCAAATGCCTCGTATGGGAATACATCCTGATACCCCATAGCATTGAGATTACCGCCACCGGGATCGTTTTTAGTGTTTTCGCCTCTATCATTATGGTTAACACCATCACCAAGGAGGGTATTAGGGGCTTGATTGAAAGGAGCTCCAGCTAAGACGCCAGCCACTGCTCGCAGGGATATATCCGTCACATCATCAAACACACGCCGACCATTGGGGAAACCGGCATTGTCTCCGGCGAGAAAGCCGATTCGTTTTTGTTGTCCGGGCGGTGTCGCGGAAATGCCGGTGTTGAGGCGTAAAAGATCGGATACAGGTCCTAACCCAAGTCCATTTGTTACAGGACAGGCGGGGCAGATAGGCGGTGCGTATGTAACAAGCGGCGCTAAATCCAGGCGAGGCGGATTTGGGACATTGATTCCAAATGCTGCGTTGAGTGCATGTGCTAAGACAGGATCAAGAAAGAAATTCGCAAACTGTGCATCATCCTTAGGCTCACTCATACTGAATTTATCCTTGAACCCTGTGCCTATAATCAATTCGTTGATCAAAGGGTTGCCCATACGCTGAATCTGTACCAGTGTGGCATCCTTTGGAATTGGCTGACCGAATGTCCTTGTTGTTGGACGGAGTGTTGACCCATATGTGCCTATCACGGCTTGGGTGTCGGTAGCCGGGTGTAATTGGTGGTCGCTGGTGAGCATAGCTATAGGCACTTCAAGTGCAATCGAGTTTACATTGAACCCTGATACGTCATCCCTGGCTTTGCCAACATTCTTCGTATCATTTGCATCCTGTTGAGGGCTTAGCACTGCTACGCGTAGGTTAAATGTGTCAAATGCCGCTCCAAGGTCAATATAGAATGGATCGTCAACGGTTCCAGCAAACACACGAGCGCCATTAAAGCAACCGCCTAGGGTGTAAATACCTTGTTGAGCCAGTGCTGCATAGTTGGGCATAGTCCTTGGGCCAACGTTTGATGGAACAGCAAAGAGGGTATGTCCATTCACATCAGTTGATGTTGTACATAGAACATTCCCGCTTCCATCTGTCATAGTCACAGTATAGTGCTGACGTAAACTCAATCCTTCAGAACCAGGACCATCGAGTGCAGTGATAGCCGGCGGTATAATTGCGGCGCCTACGGTAGAATTTCCATTAATATCCGTAGGGGCATTTGAAGGAGCGTTAATACCGTTGCCGGCTCCGGCAAAACCGGTGAAAAGATTGGGTATTCGAATTTCAGTCACAAACCTAAAGACGAATCTGATGTCTTCTACTCCGTCTAGGTTGTTGTCAACATTCATTCTGTATTCTATCTCAGGATCGAATGGAAAGTAGTTGGGGCCATTAGAAGGCTCAAGCAGTGGATCAGTATTGAGAATCATTGTTACAGTATTTGGAGCGGCGGGATCGTAGCTGACAAAAGTAAACCAGTCAGTTATGTCGGCTGTACGATCTAAAGCCGTGATTGGTGCCTCACGATGGTTAGCTGCATATGCGATGTTCTGGTGTGGTATTCTGTCTACGCTAAAAAGAAGCGCCGACACAAATACCAAACTAAGCCTAAGGAGCTTAATGGTTCTCATCCTTTTTTAACCTCCTTTTTTACTTACATATATATATGTTTGTATTTCGGTTTTGGATTTATTACGAGGGTTTTCGGAGTATATATAAGGTTATGACTAAAGCGGTGCCTGCTATTCCTAACATTCCCAATATCCTTAACTTGGGATGTTTGTCGAATTCCTTAATTTTGGGCTTAAAATTTGGGTCTTTCTCCGCGAGATAGAATTTCTCCCCCGAATATTTAGGGATATGTAGGTATACTGCACTACTTCCTTTATAGTTCCATTTCTCGGTCAATCCAGAGGTGTATATAACAAGGCATATTGCCCCAGCAATTATCCAAATCGCTATCAGTTTTACTACCTTCATACTTCGGCAATTGTATTTTGTATTTAAGTATGTGTCAAGGTTTCGGGTTTTATTTTTTTTACACGTCGCAGTTAAACTATTTTAGAGAATGGAGGAGAAAATTCAGAGAGTAAAAGAGATTCTAACTAAAGCACAGGGCATAACCGTCCTTACCGGCGCGGGGATTTCGGCAGAAAGCGGAATCCCGACATTTCGTGGGGATGACGGTCTTTGGAAGAAATACCGTCCTGAGGATATTGATACTACCGATGCCTTCATGCGTAATCCGACATACGTGTGGCAGTGGTATGATGATCTTAGGGCGCTCATTTCAAAGACAAAGCCGAATCTCGGACATTACGCTCTTGCCGAGATTGAGAAACTAAAGCCCAATTTCACTGTCATAACCCAGAATATAGACGACCTCCATAGGGCTGCGGGAAATACGAATATAATCGAACTGCACGGCAATATATGGCGGGCGAGATGTATACAGTGCCCTTATGTCGAGGAAAACCGCGATGTCCCTTTGGGTGAAATACCGCCAAGATGCAGGGTCTGCGGTGCACTTCTTAGACCCGATGTTGTGTGGTTTGATGATAATATTCCGCTTCCGATAATAGATGCCTGTCTTATTTCCATAGAGTATTCCGATGTGATGCTTATTGTTGGAACTTCCGGTTTGGTTGAACCCGCCGCATCTATGGGCTTGGTAGCCAAGCATACAGGAAAAACCGTAATTGAGATAAACCTGGAGGGGACGGTTAAATCTCAGCACTACGACATTGTCCTTCTAGGGAAATCAGGGGAGATTTTGCCGAGAATCGTTCCTAATAAAGACTAATTAGCCACGAATGAACACGAATTTAGATGAATAGAAGAATACAGAAAACAGGGTACAGGATACATGGACTTGAGATTTTTCCCTGTATTCTGTGTTCTGTATACTGTATCCTTCCTTTTTCATTCGTGGCTAATTATGTGTCAATTCGTGGTTAATTATTTTCAACCTACTTTACAGGCAGTGTCAGGTGCACGTCCCTGCGGTCTAAGAATCTCCTAATTGCCTCTTTGCCATTCTCCAGAACGGACTCTCCATCTCCAACCAATACGGCGTCATAATCATATCCGAGCAATACATTGATTCCCTCTTTTGCCTTTTGAGGGTCCTTGTAGATTGTGGTCGGCAGGAGAGAAAATTCCCCTTTAGGCCATCCGATTATGGCATCTCCTATAAAGAGGATTCCCTTTCCTTGAGAGAGTAGAAGCGCCGTCTCTCCGGGAGATTTGTTGTTGGATATATTAATCGCCCTCAGATTGCCCGGCAGTATGTCGCCGTCATCGAATGTCTGATCTGGAGGCTGTTTTAGTAGAGGGGCATCGTTTTTATGAATATGGATCTTTGACCCGAACTGCTCTCTCATCTCGTAGGCCATTCGCTCATGGTCTTTGTTGGTAAGAAGAATATGGGCAGGCGTTCCGAGCTTCTGGAGCAGTTCCATGTTGGAGGCGTCCATAATAGCCGGATCAATCACAATCAGGCCGTCTTTGCTCTTGAATGCATACCCATTGAAGTTGTAGTTGTGCCTTGGAGAAAGCCAAGACCAAGTAAAAATCCCCGGCATAATCTGTCTCATATAAAAACCTCCTGATATTTTCCATTAAATGGATTTGATACCCATTGTTGCTATTTATTGTCTAACCTCAAGTGTGCCTTCCATTCCCTTTTTTCTGTGATTTGCAAATATGCTCTTTTTATCACAGTAGAATTGATATACCCCGGTCTTTGTGGGAGTAAAGCTGACCTTAACCTCTTTCCCTGGAGATATGTTCTCATCCACATTCAATCTTGCTTCTGTGCCCTTGAGCGTGAAATTGTGGGGAACAATCTTTGAGACGCTCTTTAATGTGATCTCTACGGGTTTATTTACACTTACTATTATATGGTTGGGGCTAAAAGAGTAGCTGTCTACCTTAACTTCTAATCTCTGAACTCCGTCGGATGAGGGTTGAACTACAACAGGCTCAGATTCTTTGCTGGCTCCAAAGGCTAAAAGTACAGACAAAAATGCAAGAATAAATGAGATAATTAAAAAGTTGAATTTGTATTTCATAACGCCATTCCTCCTGATGAGTCCGTTTTATCTATAATCTTAGCATATAATGGATGGGGTTTCCTATCAAAGGTTCTATTGGACTTGAAGTGGGTGCAGGTTTCAAACTAGCCATCTACAGAAAAAGTTTATTCCAACCGTATTCTGTGGTAATTTTTATATTGTATTATTTCGAACGCAGTACCGCGAGAAATAGGAATAAAAGGAAAGCTTTAAATATGAATCTCAGAGAAAGAATATCATTGGACTTAAAAAACGCGCTGAGAGGCAGAAGAATAATTGATCTTTCTGTGCTTCGGATGCTCCAGTCTGCAATCAGAAATAGGGAGATTGAGAAAAAGAAGGGCGATGCCGGGCTTACGGATGAAGAGGTTATTGAGGTAGTAACAAGTGAGATTAAAAAACGGAAAGAGGCAATAGAAGGGTATATGAAGGGTCAAAGACAGGACTTGGTGGATAAAGAAAAGGCAGAGCTAGAGGTTCTTATGAATTATATGCCAAGTCAGATGGGAGAGGCGGAGATTCGAAAAGAGGCGAAAAAGGCGATTGAAGAGGCCGGGGCAAAAATCCCACAGGATATGGGAAGAGTGATGAAAATCCTTATGCCGCGTATGAAGGGGAAAGCCGATGGGGCTTTGGTCAATAGGATTGTAAAAGAGGAATTGGAAAAGATGCTAAATTCATAATCGGAGGGGAGAGATGAAAAAGATAATTACGGCATTAGGCTTGATATTTTTTATTCTCTACCCTTTTTCCAAATCCAAGGCGGAGCTTAAGATAGGCGATACCGCTCCTGAATTTAAGGCAACAGACCTTGACGGTAAGACTGTAGATTTAAACAGCTTGAGAGGCAAATGGGTAGTGCTTTATTTTTATCCCAAAGACGATACGCCCGGATGCACAATTGAGGCTAAGCAGTTTACAAGGTTGTATGAGGACTTTTTAAATGCTAATGCCCTGGTTTATGGCATA
>PSLL01000025.1:11723-33622 GCA_040289575.1 Candidatus Dadabacteria bacterium
GCACCGATACAAAGGAGAGCCACTGTGATTTCAGGGATAAATACAAGCTGAAGGTTCCCCTAATCCCTGATGAAAAACACAACATAATGTCATTATATGGCGTCAGAGTTTTTCTTGGGTTTGCTTCAAGGGATACTGTAGTTGTTGACCCTACGGGGAAGATAGCCAAGGTATATAGAAAGGTAAGTCCCAACAAGAATCCAAAAGAGGTTCTGGATTTTATTAAGGATAGTTCTACTTAACCACTTAGGCTTGATAACATTTGTTAACCTAAGGGTGTCTATCTATTATATTTTTTCTAAACAGCAAGGAGAAAGATTTAATGGCTGAAGTATTAGCAACGGAGACTAATTTAACCGGCGCCGAGGGGGTCACTTGGGATCTTTCTGATTTGTATCAGAGCCTTGATGACCCTCGGATTGAAAATGATATTAAAGACTCACTTTCAAGGGCAAAGTCGTTTGAGGAGAAATACAGGGGAAGGATAAATTCAGAAACAATCACCCCTTCGTTTCTTCTCGAGGCGATAAAAGAACTCGAATCCATAAGCGAGGGGTTGGGCAGGTTGATCTCTTATGCCTACCTTGTGTTTGCCGCAGACACAAGCAACCCAAGGCACGGGGCTTTTTTGCAATCGGTTCAGGAAAAAACAACAGAGATACGCAAGCACCTGATATTTTTTGAGCTTGAGTGGATTGCCCTTCCAGACGAAATAGCAAACCGCCTACTGGCGGATGAAGCGCTTTCACGCTATCGGCATTTCCTAGAGAATGAGAGGCGTTACAAACCCCATAGACTAAGCGAGCCGGAAGAGAAGATTCTCGATGAAAAGGCCAATACGGGTTCGCGCGCATTCAGGCGTCTTTTTGATGAGGTGATAAACAACATACGGTTTAAGGTTAAACTCGGTGGAAAGATAAAACATCTGACCGAACCCGAAACGCTTGCCCTTCTCTATGATCCAGACCGGGATAAGCGCAGGGCTGCGGCAAAGGGGCTTACAAAGGGGCTAAGAGAAAATGCCCATATACTTACATATATATTCAATGTGCTTGTTCAAGACCATGCATCGAACGACCGACTTCGCTCATTTCCATATCCTATGGCGTCGCGTCATCTCGAAAATGAGATTGATAGAGCCACTGTAGAGGCTCTGATGGAGTCATGCGAAAGGAACTATGATATGGTAGAGGAGTACTATAAACTCAAAAAGAGGCTACTTGGAATCACCAAATTCCGCGATTATGATCGGTATGCACCTATATTTCCCGATAAGAAAACTATAAACTATGAGTTAGCAAAAGAGATTGTTTTAGAAGCCTTCGGCAACTTTTCGCCCAGAATGGCTGAGATTGCAAGGGAATTTTTCGAGAAGAGGTGGATTGATGCGGAGCTAAGGGTGGGCAAGCGCGGCGGAGCATTCAGTCACAGCACCGTACCGAGTGCTCATCCTTATGTGTTTGTAAACTATACGGGAAAACTCCGCGACGTTATGACCATAGCGCATGAACTCGGCCACGGGATTCATCAATATCTCTCAAGGAATCGGGGATATTTTGGGTGTCATACGCCCCTTACCACAGCCGAGACAGCAAGCGTTTTCGGCGAGATGCTGGTATTTCATAAGTTAAAAGAATTCGAGAAGGACCCAAAAGCCCGTCTTGCGCTTCTTTGCAGCAAGCTGGATGATATTTTTGCAACTGTATTCCGTCAAGTTGTGCTCACCAGATTCGAGGAGAAGCTTCATCATGCAAGGAGAAGCGAAGGCGAACTCACACAGAAACGCATAAATGAAATCTGGATTGAGGCCAATAAACCCATGTTTGGCGACTCTGTTGAACTGACGCAGAACTACGGTTGGTGGTGGATGTACATTCCTCATTTTATCCACTCGCCCTTTTACTGTTACGCCTATTCATTTGGGGAGCTTCTTGTTTTTGCACTCTATAGTAAGTATCTTCAGGAGGGCGATGCCTTTGTCCCCCGATATATTGAGCTTCTCTCATCCGGCGGCTCAGATGCGCCGGAGAGGCTCTTAGCCCGCGTCGGCATAGATATTACAGACCCAAATTTCTGGCAGGGTGGACTGGATTTGCTCAGAGATATGGTTAATGAAGCCGTATCCCTGGCGGAGGGAGTCAATATCTAGATAGCCGTATAAATAGGAAATAAACAATAGCAATGAAGGTTGAGAACGTAGTGCCTTTTGGACGTTTGCTGGACGAATACAAAAGGATGTTTAATCTGAGTGAGAACGATCTTCGATTGAATATCCTCGGGGTTGCTGATGGTCCGGCTAGCTTCAACGCAGAGCTCACAGCTAAAGGTAGTCACGTTACTTCAATTGATCCAATCTATGCATTCGAGGCAAGCGAAATTCAAAAGAAGTTTGATGAAGTTCTCAACAGAATCATTGATCAAGTAAAATCCACCTCAGACGATTGGGTATGGTCTTATCACCGATCACCTGAAGATCTCCGCGCCAACAGAATTCGCGCTATGGGAATATTCGTGCGTGACTTCACAGAATCAAGAAAATCAAAGAGATATGTTGTCGGAGAACTTCCCCACTTGCCTTTCAAAAACGATCAATTTGATCTGGCTATCTGTTCCCATTTTTTGTTTCTATACTCTGCTCATTTCACCTACGGTTTTCATTTGGCATCAATTAGAGAAATGCTTCGCGTAGCCCGCGAGATCAGAATATTCCCTTTAGTCATCCTGATGCTTGAGAAGTCACCCTATATCGAACCGGTTCAACGTGATTTATCACGAGAGGGCTTTGCTGTTGAGATTAATCGGTCTGGTTATGAGCTTCAAAGGGGTGGCAATGAGGTGATGGTAATAAAAAAATAGGGAAACTATTGAAAGAAGCGGAAATAAACAGCTATCCAAAAATGGGAGAATAGAACGGCACTTGCATCCACTTCTACACAAATTGGGTATCACAATCTGGAGCCGGGTTGTATACGGGGCTTATTTGAGCAACCTGTCTCTCCCATATCTTTAAGATGGGCCTCAATCTCTTCCAATAAGGCTTTGTCGTCTCCTGCCCTCTCGCAGGCTTTTAATAGAATATCCTTTGCCCTCTCTTTATCGCCTAATCTAGAGTATAAAACTCCGAAAGTATCTAGGACGTATGCGGGGGCACTTTCCTCAGAGGTAGCCCTGGTTAGGTATTCTAATCCCTTTTCGTAGTTTTCCCCGAGCGCGATGTAGAGAGACGCCAGGTTATTGGCTGCCTCTACATTCTTTTCATCCTTCTTGAGCGCCTTCAGGTAATACTTTTCCGCGTCTTTGTACTTTTTCTGTTTAAAATATACGTTTCCAATATTTACTAAAGGAACGACTAAACTGCCGTCCTTGTCGAGGGCCTTTTTATATTCTTTTATGGCAAGGTCATATTTGCCCTCGCTTTCGTAAGCCACACCCAGATTATTGTGTTCCTCGGCGGTTAAAGGGTCTTTCAGAAGCACAATCTTCGGGAGATAGCTGCATTCGGAAAGGGAAATTATAAGAATTAAGAAGAAACCGAACCTTACGCAGTATTTTCTCATTTTCTAATTATCAGTACGAGCCTGTCCATTTTTTTCCACTCCTTGTCCAAACTCGAGAAATTTATTTCTTGATCTCCCGCGAACCCTGTGTGGAGGAAAAATACCCTTCTACTCTTATCATAGCCATAGACCACATAGTAATGAGGCTGAGTTATAATCCACTTTCCTATGTCAACGAGTGTTATGGCAGGGACGCCCTCGTCTATAATAGACATGAGCATGTTTAGATCCCCGTTTTTTGTCTCCGCCTTATATCCCATCTCCCGCGCGTAGTTTTCCATATCGGATATGAGGGCTCCCTTTAGTTTCGGTGTGTATACCGCCTTGGCAATCTCCTCCTGACTTATATCGCGGCCATAGAATCTCATAACCGATGCCATAGCCGCTGGACCGCAGAAAAACCCTTTCTGCTTTACAAATGGCACGTTCTCTATAATCCTCTCATTCCCTGAGCCTGAGGCGTTTTTATATGTAGAACCTCTTTCGGCACAGGACACAAGAAAGATTGGGATTAGAGTAAAAACGAGGAATTTCTTCAATATATAACGCGCCGCCTGGGTCTCCAAGGTCTGGTAGATATAATAATAAGCATTAACATCAGGAAGACTAATATAATTATCAATAGGGCTACTGCTAAGCCTGCATCGCCGCCCGTAGGTATTTTATCCGATAGGGTGGCAATCTGGTGAATCTGCCCATCGCTCATCTTGTCTATCTTTGCCATGACCTCTTCTTTAGAAAGCCCATAGCCCTTCAGCTTCTCGGCTACTATTTTGTTCTCAAGTGCCCTGCGGATCTTCTCTATATCAATTTCCCTTACCGATGTCTTACCGTCCAGCAGTATTAACTGTGATCCAATCATGGCACACTCGGCGGTTTCAGAGATCAAGGACGCGAGAGTAAAACTCGCGAGGACTGCAGTTATTATTAGTAGTCTGTAAGCTTTGACGAAATTCATATCTCATTCTCCTTGGAGCTTAGAATTTATCCCGTCATCTATAAACCTGCCATGTAGTGATAAGGTTTCATAATAGAGAGATTCTCTTTTTAATCATAATGATCAATTAGAATTAGATCATAAAGAGGCCGGCGTCCTAATGATTGGGGACGGGCTTTCTCTGTCCTTACAATTATCTATCCTGTGGGGACGAATCCCGATAGGCCCATCAGTGTCACTCATCCCCACGAATAATAGAACTCTATTAGCCTCCATTAGAGATCAAATCCTTAGCACCTTTAGCAAGAAGAGGATTAGGAGTATCAATACAACAAACACGAGAATTGTTATTAGAACCCCTAATGCGGCATCGCCGCCCGTAGGTATTTTATCCGATAGGGTGGCAATCTGGTGAATCTGCCCATCGCTCATCTTGTCTATCTTTGCCATGACCTCTTCTTTAGAAAGCCCATAGCCCTTCAGCTTCTCGGCTACTATTTTGTTCTCAAGTGCCCTGCGGATCTTCTCTATATCAATTTCCCTTACCGATGTCTTACCGTCCAGCGGTATTAACTGTGATCCAATCATGGCACACTCGGCACTTTTGGAAATTAAGGACACAGGAGTAAAGCTTGCCAATATGACTGCTATTATTGATAGCCTATAAATCCTGGTTCTGATGATCTCCATATCTAGCATCCTCCTTTTAAATTTTGTTCTATGTTATTGATACCGTGTTCTAAGAGGCACATTATTTGTCGGACGTTTTATTTTAAAATCAATCCGAAAAGAATCAAGATTTACTTTAGATTCTTTGTTAAGAGGGTTTTGTTTAAAAATTATATCTTATTACATGTAATTTCAAATCCAAGGAATTTTTTTGAATCTCAGAGGTAAGTTAATCCATATTTATTTCTCTAACTCCTTTATTCTCTGCCTCACTCTTTCGATATACAAGGCGTATTGCGGTGGGGCATACTGTATAAACCCCTTATATGCCTCTACCGCCTCCCGGATACGACCAACCCTCTCACAGGCAACAGCCTTATTAAAGTATGCCTCGGTAAATCCTGGGTTTATCTCCAATGCCTTATTGAAATCAGAAATGGCTTGGTCATACAAGCCCTCTTTAAAATAGACAAGCCCACGATTATTGTATGCGGTCCAAGAATTGGGATTTCTCGATAGATTGTCACTCCAGAGCGTTTCATCATCTTTGTATATATGCTGTTGATGCTAACTCAATACACCAAGGACCCCTACAACCACCATAATCATTCCGGTTGCTAGCTGTATCCCATTAATGTGCAACCTATCATAAATATATGCACCTCCCCCAACCACCACTGCAATAACCCCTATTATAGAGATATACTGAAGATGATCAGCTACAGGTGAATACACCATGTATGCCATACCAAAAAATCCCATCACAGGAAATAGTGTTATCACAAAATACCCAAGTCCAAATAGTATCCCCCTCCCCCATGTCCTGCGATAGTGCCAAAGAACCAAGAAACACACAATAAGGGCAATGTCCGGTAAGAATGAGACTAATTGAGACCCTTTCATATTCCACTGAGGGTATGGCATCATCAGATTCACAGGAATCAGCACCTTGTATATATAAAACCACACAACCTTCCCTGCCCTAGCCAGCCTCTCTAAAAAACCGCCACCTAGTGTTGACAATGTACCGGTTGTTTCGAGTCTATGAGCCTCTTTTGTATGGTAGTAAAGCAGGGTTACCGCACTGAATATGGCAGATAGGATAAAAAACGGTATGGTACGTACCAGGTCTCTGAGTCTAATCTCACCCCTCTGCCATAATACACATAGAACTATGACCACTGGTAGCATCACTACCGATGCCTTGCTCAATAATGCTAATACAAATACACCCAATGAAAGACAATACCAAATCACCCGTGGATTATCCTCAAACCTCAGATATATCATAAGCGACAATACATATAAGACCATAGAGAGTGTGTTCTTCCTCTCTGAAATCCATGCAACAGATTCCACACACAGGGTGAATCGCAAAGATTAGTCCAGCCAACCATTGCCCCTCGAACCTCAAACGTTTGAGTACCTGCCATATCATCACAGAGGCAATGGCGTGTAGTAGGACATTTATTATGTGATACCCGGCCGGGTTATTCTTCCACAGCCTCCATTCAATCCAGAAGGATGTTGAGGTTAGGGGTATGTAATCAGGGTTTCTCTACCCCACCAGATATGGGATAACCCGTTGCGTGAGTGGATCAGGGGATTCTCTGTTATGAATACGCTGTCATCCCAAATAAAGCCACTTCGCATTGCGGGGATATAGCAGAGAAATGTAAGGACAATGATGATTCCTGACTGTAGAAGGCTTATCCGCTCTTTCATCTTGAGATGTCAGTGCATTATTTCATAGAATACCAATCTATATTCCGTTTCATTTTCATTTTACATTGTATATTCAATTGCCCACTTAGGCCATTACTCTATCTCGATTGTGTTTTATATGGTTCAATGGGCTAGCCCTTGTAATGCACGAATCTTTCTTATTTCCATTCTTTCATAGAGAATAGATTCCTGTCAAGGAAGATTTTCTCTCGATTGGCTTTTCCCATAAAAATTCCCCATACCCCTCACCATGCCCCCGCGCACGATGATCTTAGCCGTCATTTTGGGGTGGATAGAACAGTAATAGGCATAAGTGCCCGGGGTGGTAAAGGTGTATGAAAACTTCTCATCCGTGTCCAGGACTGGCGAGACGAAGTGCTTGTCTGTGTTCATGACTATGTGAGGCACGTCGTCGTGGTTAATCCATGTTACTTTGGTGCCGACCGGAATCGTTAAAGTTACGGGCGTAAAACTAAAATTGTCAATATTAACCTGGTATTTGTCAATCTGATTGCTCTCTGAACTAATAGTTTGCTTCATTTCTTCTTCCTTTCCTGTAAAGCCAAGGGTAGTTAATGAGACTGCAAGGATAAAGACTAAAGTCATTAAGGATAGCTCAATTAAAAGTATTTTCTTCATTTTTATCTCCTTAGTTTTCATTTGATATTGTTCTGTGTTTGTAGGAGCGAATGTAAGATTTCCCTCTACAGTAATCGGTTCTATGCCTCCAAAGACGAGTCAACAATTGCTAGGGAGTGTTTGCCCTGAATGTAATTTACGCTCGTTAAGCCAAGAAAGCCGCGCAATTTTTCAGCCGGCACTTTGAGTGGCCCGGGTGATGGCGCGGTGCCAGGCTGGGGCTGAAGAAATGCAGTGGACATAGCAGTGTGGAATGTGACATTTTTCCTTCAACCTTCTGCATCACCTGATGAATGTGACCGTTGAGCACAGTGACAGAGCCAAAACGCTTGAGGTATGAGAGCGCCTGCTCGCTATCGTCTGTGCCCCATCCCCAATCAGGATATACTGTCCAGAGGGGGATATGTGCAAACACCACAATAGGGGTGCTGCCTGAAAGCCCTTTTACATCCTTCTCAAGCCACTCAAGCTGCTCCTGACCCAGGTTGCCAAGACCCCCAGCCTTGAGATTCAATACATTGACAAGACCGATGAAATGCACCCCATTATGATTGAAGCTATACCATCCCTCGCCATTAGTGCCCTTGCCGTATCGCTCAAGATACTGCTTTCCATCATCACCAAGGACATCATGCTCTCCGGGGACGTAGAACACCTGTTTTGCTCTCGCGCCTTTGAGAATCTGGTCTACGGTGTCGAATTCTCCAGGTTTCGATAGGTGGCTGATGTCACCTGTATGTATAATAAACGCCGGTTGATTTGGCAGGGAGTTGATTTTATCAATGGTTGATTGAAACGTTGCAGTCACATCGGGATTCGCCGGTTTATTGAACCCCATGTGGCTGTCGCTGATTTGAACAAAAAATAAATCTCCTTTGATTGCGTTTGTTCCCTGTTTGGCGAGTTGGGTGAAGCCAAAAGACTCCGGGACTCCACCGCTTATAGCCCAGAGGACCCCTGTGCCCGCCCATGCCATACATTTGAGGAACCCGCGACGGTCAATGCCGTCGTCGTTGTGATCGTGAATGATATATTTTGCCATTGTGTGTCTCCTTTTTAGGCAATTTAGATTTATTTGTGAATTGCCTTTTAGCTATCCATACCGCTTTATCTATGTTAATATTCTCGAATAGGGTATTAATTTAGATATGGGAATAAAATAGTTAGGAAATCGGTCTTATTTAAAACGGTATAGTAAAAACCGACAGAGAAAGGTTGCAAGAGCAAAATAAAAAGAGGCATTTTGAACAGATTGTCCTACCGCATCTTGGCGCCGCATACAATCTGGCGCGCTGGCTTGTGCGTAGCGACCATGATGCAGAAGACATTGTGCAGGAGGCATATATGCGCGCCTTCAGGTTCTTTGACGGCTTTCGCGGCGGGGACAGCCGCTCATGGCTGCTCACTATTGTGCGAAATACATGTTACACATGGCTCCGGCAAAACCGGACGCACGAGGTTGCAGCGGCCTTCGATAAAGAGGTACATAGCGTGGGTAATGATATGTCTAATGCAGAAACGTTACTTCTTCAAGATGTGGATGATTAGCTGGTGAGACAGGCTCTCGAAGAATTGCCTGTGGAATCTCGTGAGGTATTGGTACTGCATGAGATTGAGGGATTATCTTACAAAGAGATCGCTTTGGTTGCCGATATCCCAATGGGCACCGTTATGTCACGCCTGTCACGCGCGCGCAAGAGGCTTGAGCAGGGCCTTGCCGGTCGCATGAAAAAGGAGGTCTAAAATGGGGTGCGAAACACAAGACCTTATACACGCGTATGTGGATGGCGAATTGGACTTGGTCAGAAGCCTCGAAGTCGAAAAACACATACAAAATTGCGTGACGTGCTCGATAACTTACAAAAACCTTCAAACACTTCGGTCTGCAATAGGCGCCGACTCTCTCTATTTTACACCTCCTGTGAATCTGGAGAGGCGCATTCACTCTGCCCTGCGCGGAGCGGGTAAATCTGAAGTTAGTCTGCGTGCCATGCAATGGCGCTGGCTCAGCATTCCTATTTCACTCGCGTTTATCGCTGTAATGATTTGGACTTTTGGGCCTATCCTAACCACTTCTTCTAGGGATCATCTCTTGACCCAGGAAATTATATCCGCCCACATGCGCTCGCTTATGGCAGAGCATCTAGCGGATGTATCGTCTTCAGATCAGCATACGGTAAAGCCTTGGTTTAATGGCAGGCTGGATTTCTCGCCTCCTGTAAAGGATTTATCCGACCAGGGGTTTCCTCTCATCGGCGGGCGGCTCGATTACCTGGAAAATAGACCCGTAGCGGCTTTGGTTTACAGACACCGGCAGCATTTTATTAATCTATTTATATGGCCATCGGTGCATGGCTCGGATGTAGGGGAGAAGACTTTAGCACACCAGGGCTATAATCTGATTCACTGGACAAAATCAGGCATGACATATTGGGCGGTATCCGATCTTAATATTAGCGAATTGCAGGAATTCGTGCAATTGATTCAAAACCAAGCCTCATAATGCCATCATCTTAATAGGCTGTTGTTTACACTGGATGTATTACAGCCACAGAATGGGAAAATCTTAGTAGCAACTCCGCTGTTCTCCAATATATACTTATTCACTACCGGATACAAACTAGGGAGAAAAGAAATTGATTCATGAATGGTGGGGACTCAATAATCAGATAAAGGACGAGGCAAAAATGCTGGCAAAAGAGGGGTATATTACGCTTGCGGTTGATTTGTATCGTGGAAAGGTGACAAGCAATCCAGAAGAGGCGCATGAGCTTATGCGAGGGCTTCCGGAGGATAGAGCGGTAAGGGATATGCTCACAGCCGTCTCATATATGAAAACACTGCCAAGTGAAAGAAGGATAAGATAGGCTCTGTCGGCTGGTGCATGGGAGGTGGATATTCACTGTCGCTTGCGGTAAATAGCCCGGACATTTTGGCATGTGTGATATATTATGGAAGGCTCTTGACGGATAAAGACCAGCTCAGAAGAATCAAAGCCTCAGTTATTGGCTTCTTTGGAGAAGAGGATAAGGGAATTCCTCCGGCCAGTGTTAAGACATTTGAGAAGGACATGAGGTCAATGGGAAAAGACGTGAGCACGTATATATATCGGGACACGCATTTGCTAATGAGCAAAGGTCTTCATATAACGCAAAGGCTGCAAAGGATTCGTGGAATAAAACACTTGCTTTTTTGATAAGGAAGTTAAAATCAGATAAGTAGATCGTCAGTTAAAAACCTTTTAACCGCCGAGAACACAGGAAGAGAAGAGCTTTTGTTTAGAAGGAGTTCTTTCTATGTGAACCCTGTGTTACAATTCCTTTGCCAAAATCGGTTAGCATGGTAGTATATCTGTCCGTGTTGCAGGTGCTAGCAGGTATGGCAAAGGGAAGAAGGCTCAAGGTTCCAAAGGGAAGGGGAGTCCGCCCGACTACAAGCAGGGTGAAAAAGGCAATATTCGACACACTCGGCGATATAAGCGGCTTAAATGTGCTCGATCTCTTTGCAGGCTCTGGTGGGCTTGGAATAGAGGCCCTAAGCCGCAAGGCGGCTCATGTTACATTTATTGAAAAGAATCCGATGGTCTACAAGGTGATTAGAGAAAACATATCCCTCTGCGGGTTTCTCGACAGAGCGACTTTAATCTGCGCCTATTATGAAGGGGCACTCAAGAGGCTCAAGAAAGGCGGAAAAAGATTCGATCTCATATTTGTTGATCCGCCTTATGTCTCTTATGGGAGAAAACGAGTTGACGATTTCATAAACGAATCGGCGGAGCTCCTTAAAGACGGCGGCGTGGTTGTAATTGAGCATAATTATAAAATAGAGAATTCACCGGATGGTTTTAAAAGGATTACAAAGTCTTTCGGAGGCACTCAGGTTAGCTTCTTTATAAAGGGTGATATATGAAGAAAAAGGTTGCGATATATCCCGGCTCATTCGACCCATTTACAAACGGCCACATAAATATAATAGAGCGCGGTGTGAGGGTATTTGATAAGGTGATAGTTGCTGTCGCGCATAATGCCTCTAAAAGAACGACCTTTACGGTTGAGGAAAGGGTTGAGATTATTCGTGAGGTATTCCGTAAACGTCCCGAGGTAGATGTTGACTATTTTCAGGGGCTCCTTGTAGAGTACGCAAGAAAAAGGGGAACAAACATTGTGCTTCGCGGTATGAGAACGGTGTCGGATTTTGAATATGAGCTTCAGATGGCGCTCTCGAATAAAACCCTTTATCCGGAGATTGAAACGATATTCATGGTCACAGAGGGTGCATATTCGCATATAAGCTCCTCATTGATTAAGGAGATTATAACCCTCGGCGGTTCGGCTAAAGAGATGGTTCCAGAGATTGTGGAGAAGAAGTTAAGAGAGAAGTTGCTTAGAAAACAGGAGGTATAAAATTATATGAAGCTTGCTGCCCGTGCGGAGAAGCTGAAACCATCTGCGACCCTTGCAATCACGGCAAAGGCAAAAGCCCTAAAAGCCCAGGGTATAGACATTGTTGGATTCGGTGCGGGAGAGCCTGATTTTGATACGCCCGAAAATATAAAAGAGGAAGCGATAAGGGCGATTAAAAGCGGGTTTACGAAATACACCGCGGTAGGCGGAATCGATGAGCTTAAAGGCGCAATCGTCCGTAGAATAGAGGAGGACTACGGGCTTCGGTATGAAAGGTCTCAAATATTAGTATCATGTGGGGCAAAACACACGCTTTATAATTTGTCTCAAGCGCTCTTCGAAGATGGGGATGAGGTTATAATTCCTTCCCCTTACTGGGTCTCGTATCCTGAGCAGATAGTCCTCGCCGGAGCCACGCCTGTATTTATCGAGACCAAAGAGGAGGACGGCTTTAAGATTAACCCAGATGATCTCAAAAGGCTCATAACGAAAAGAACCAAGGCCCTCATACTCAATTATCCATCAAACCCCACCGGTGCTACATACACTGAGGACGATCTTAGGGCGATAGTCGGTGTTGCGATGGAGAGCGGGCTTCTCATTATATCGGATGAGATTTATGACAAGATTATATACGACGGACTTACTCATACTCCGGTTGCAAAACTTGGAGACGATGTAAAGAAATCTACTATTCTTGTAAACGGCGTTTCTAAGACATATTCAATGACCGGGTGGAGAATCGGATTTGCGGCGGGGAATAAAAGGGTGATTGATGCAATGAGCAATCTTCAGGGGCAGTCCACATCAAATCCGACATCAATCGCACAAAGAGCGGCGGTGGAGGCTCTTGGTGGCCCTCAGGATGAAGTAGAGAGGATGAGACGTGAGTTCGAGAAGAGAAAAAACTACATAGTTGAGAGATTAAATGAAATCTCCTGCATTAGTTGCTTTAACCCACAGGGTGCGTTTTACGTATTTCCAAATGTCTCAAGGTTATTTGGAAAGAAGTATGGGGGGGTAGAGATTAGGAATTCTGTGGATCTCACACAGTTCCTCTTAGAAGAGGCAAAGGTAGCGGTTGTTCCCGGAGTAGAATTTGGAGCGGACAACTACATAAGAATCTCATATGCGACCTCAATGGAAGAGATCAAAAAGGGTGTGGATAGAATAGAAAAGGCCATAGAGAAACTCAAATAGTCTCCTTTCTTCAGCGGAAATTTATACATGTCCCAACCTTAATATGACTCTGGTTATGTTCCGTAACCCTAATACTTAAATGCATGCAATGGGCACGTTTAAATAGTATTCTCTAAATGCAAAGAATAAAGCTCGGCACCTCGATTTCACTAAGCGGAAAGTACTCAATTCAGGGCAAAGAGAGCCTCGAAGGGCTTTGCCTTTGGGTTAAGGACATAAATCAATTGGGTGGAATCTATATCAAAGACAAAAGGTTCACAGTCGAGCTCATACATTATGACGATGAAAGTTCAGTGGATAAGTGCCAGAGGATTGTAGAGAGGCTCATTGTTGAGGACAAAGTGGATATTCTCATAGGCCCCTATTCAAGCGGACATACACTATCTGCAGCACCGATTGCCGAAAAATATAAAAAGATACTCTGGAATCACGGCGGGGCATCGGATGAGATTTTTGAAAAGGGATTTACGTATATAATAAGTACAATTACCCCCGCAAGCAGATATTTAATTGGAATTATTGAAATGGTGATGAAGCTTGATGATGAAGCAAAGAAGCTCGCTATATTTCAAGCTGAAGACAGCGGATTCTCAACAAATGTTGCACAAGGGGCTAATTGAGTTCAGGTATCTATCTGGCACAAAGGACTTTTCTCTTTTTCTAAAAAGGGTACGAGAAAATAATCCCGATATAGTTCTCGGTGTGGGACGCGCCGAAGATGATTTAATTCTTGCCAATCAGATTATAGAAAATAGAATAAACGCAAAGGCTATTGGGCTTGTTGTAGCCGGTATAAATTATTTTCGAGAAGTTCTTAGAAAAGGTGCCGAAGGATTTTTGGGCCCAAGCCAATGGGAGAGGGGAATTAGAATAAAACCCGACTTTGGACTGACCCCTGAGGAATTTTTTAAGAGATTTAAGGATTTGTATAATAAAGAACCCAACTTTCTTGCCGCTCAAGGATATAACATAGGATTAATTATTCAAAGGTGCATCCAAGAATCGGGAACTCTCGATGACCTGAGCCTTCGGGAGATGGTAAATAGATTAGAGTTTAAAACATTCTATGGAAATTTTAAGATTGACCCGGCTACGGGCAATCAGATCGGTCATAAAGTAGTAGTCGTTCAGTGGCAGGAGGAAAATAAATATATTGTGCATCCCGAAGAGATGGCAGAAAGGGTTCCGATTTACCCCAAGCCGTCCCTTTCTCAATACCCAATAATTTAAGAAGTCTTTTCCCTGTATCCTGTTGTATTCTCTTCTTTTGACATCAAACGCTTCTCTATTTATCATTTGCCCTTATGAAGCTGCGTGAATCTGACCTTCCCGGAATAGGGAAGAAATTTACACTTCATACCGGCAAAGGAATTACAATTTCTCTTGTCGTGCATAATACGGGGAGAAGGGAGATTTATCTCTTTCCATCAGGAGACGAGGGGGATGCTTTGTGTGTGATTGAGCTGTCTGATGAAGAGGCGCGTCAGTTGGGAACACTTCTAATGGGAGCGTTTTTTACCCCTGTTATTGTAGACGAGGATAAGATAGACCTTCTTCTAAAGGGTCTTATTATTGAATGGATTGAACTTTCAAAGAACTCCCCGGCCTCGGGGAAGAGTATTAGGGAGTTAGCTATTCGAACAAGAACGGGGGCCTCGATTATCGCCATTTTAAGAAATGAGAAAGATATAATACCGAATCCCTTTCCTGAGGAGGTGCTTAAAGCCGGTGATACCCTTATTGCCGTTGGAACCAGGGAGCAAATATCCGGACTTATAGAACTAGTTGTCCCTAGATCAAATAAATAGAAGGCAGAACTTTGGAATTCAATATAATTTTAGGCCTTGGAATCATCCTCTCAGCGCTTTTTATTTCTGCATACGTTGTGAGGAGATTAAGGGTTCCCTCCATACTTATTTATATAATTCTCGGTCTTTTACTCGGGGCATTTGTCAACAGGCATAGTGAAGGCGTTCTCAATATCTTTTCCGAAGCAGGATTAATACTTCTCTTTTTCTTTCTGGGATTGGAGTTCTCAATTGAGCGTATACTCGTGGTTGCAAGGAGAATCTGGGCTGCGGGGATCATTGATCTTATTATCAATTTCGGTCTGGGATTCTCTATTGGTTATCTTCTTCACTTCAATGTCATATCATGTGTTTTTCTCGGAGCCATAACCTACGTAAGTAGTTCTGCTGTAATTTTGAAACTTCTTGTTGATTTAAAAAGATCCGCAAATGTAGAGACTGAAATAATTCTCGGCATATTGATATTTGAAGATATAGTGGCATCAGTCCTTCTTGCTATTCTCTCGGGAATAGTGGGGAGTGATACAGGTAGCCCGGCAGTCTTTACGGCTCTGTTTATCCTTGCCAAGATTGCTCTTCTACTAGGAGCATCGCTACTTATAGCCAGTATCTTCGCGTCAAATTTGAGGGATATAATTGATAGAATTTCTGAGGAGGAGTTTCTCTCCCTTTTTGTTATTGGCTCCGTGTTTCTTTTTTCTGGCTTTGTAAAATTCTTAGGTGTATCTGAAGCATTTGGAGCTTTCCTTATAGGGCTGATATTTGCTGAATCGGGTCGGCTAGAACCTGTAGAGAGGATTGCTCTTCCGCTAAAAGACATGGCCGTTGCTATTTTCTTCTTTTCGTTTGGTGTATCAATAGAAATTACGGGCGACTTTAACAAACTGATATTGACCCTCATTCTACTTTTTTTTGTAACCTCTCTAGGGAAAATCATATCTGGATATTTGGGGGCTAGACTCTCTGGGCTTAGAGACATTTCCTCTCTTAGAGTCGGATATTCAATGGTGGCAAGAGGAGAGTTCTCTATAGTTCTTGCATATGCCGCCCCAGACGGGCTTGGAATTCACACGCTTTCCGGATTTTACATACTATTTTTGACCATTGCCGGAATTATTTCTATGATCTACGCTCCGAGTCTCGCAAGGGGAACAAGGAGGGTATTTACTAGAAGAAGGTCGGGTTTGTAGGATGGGCGATTATGATCAAGGGCTCTTGGCCTCAGTGGGTTTCTACAATCGGGGATTAGCCTTTCGGTGTTGTTTTATTAAAAAAAATAACCATAATTTTTCTTCTATCCATTTGATGAGGTTAGTAGTGGTGCACAAAATAGTCTGAAGTGTGAGGTAGGTTAATGCCCCGACTAATTGAGCGGACTTCGGAAAAGATCGGTTTTCCTCTTAGGGATAAGCCGACTGTGACATGGATAAATATTAGCGGTATTCATCAGGTAGAGATTATAAGAAAAATCGGAAAGCATTTTAACTTACATCCCCTTATTTTAGAAGATGTCGTCAACACAGGGTAGCGCCCGAAAATGGAGGACTACAGAGATTATGTCTTTATTGTCTTAAAAATGCTCTACTATGATGAAGAAGAGAATGAAATAATATGCGGACCAGGTCAGCTTGATTCTCGGCTTGAATTTTGTCATTTCTTTCCAAGAGGTCGAAGGAGACGTCTTTAATCCCGTCAGAGAGAGGATTAAAAATGCAAAGGGTCGCATTAGAAAAGTAGGAGCTGACTATCTCGCCTATGCTTTGGTGGATACCATAGTTGACAATTATTTCGCAATACTGGAGAAGTTCGGGGGAAAAATAGAAGACCTGGAAGAAGGGTTGTTGAATCCTACACAAAAAATCTTCAGGAAATCCACCAGCTAAAGAGGGAGATAGTATTTTTACGTAAATCGGTTTGGCCTTTAAGAGAGGTAGTAAGCAGCTTGGAGAGGGCGGAATCAACGCTTGTTCATGAATCTACGCGCATACATCTCAGAGACCTCTGTGACCATACCATTCAGGTGATTGACACGATAGAGGCATTCCGGGATATGCTCTCAGGAATGCTCGATATTTATCTGTCGAGTACCGGCAATAAGATGAACGAAGTCATGAAGATATTGACTATTATTGCTACGATATTTATCCCATTGACTTTCATAGCCGGTATCTACGGGATGAATTTTGAGGATATGCCGGAACTTAAGTGGCACTGGGGTTATCCCTTGGCTTTGATCATTATGTTCTTTATCGGTGTTTCAATGCTGGTTTATTTTAGGAAAAGGAAGTGGATTTAGTAGAAAAGCAGGATTGGAGATTGGATTAACTATGGTATTATACTTAGATTGTGAGTTTGATTGAGAATAGCTTTCCGAAGGATAAGAAAAAAAGAAGTAGATTTATTTCATTCCTTCTGGCATCTATTCTTTTTCACCTAGTTCTATTTTTTCTAATACTCCCTCGTTTGTTCCCTTCTATGGGTCTGCAGGTAAAACCCGGGGAAAAGCTAAACCCCATAGAGATAACCGACCTGCCCATACCGAAGGAGAAGGAGACTGAACCGCCTAAGGAGGCAAAGGGCCTTGCCGAGAGGTCTCATCAGGCTCTGGAGGAAAAGACGAGAGATGATTTTACAAGAAGGGGAAATACGAACCAGAGCTCACTTCCGCAACCCCAACCGCAGCCGCCGCGGAGGTCTGAGAGAAGAGAATCCGAGAAAATGGCAAAGGCACAGGAGCAACCCAAAAGAGAGAGGGTTATTGAAAAATCCCCTAAGATAGCCTCCCTTCCAAAGGGGATAGAGGAGAATTTAGAGCGGCCTAGAGAAAAAGAGGAATCAAAACTGCCTAACATTACAAAGGAGCGGCTCTTTAGCTCTTCCGCAAGCCCGTTTTCACATGGGGGAGGGGGTCCGAGGGAATTTGAAGGCTCAGGGAGCGTAAACAAAAAAGAGGACACAGTAGATTTAAATACGGCTGAATTTAGGTACTTCTCATACTTTGCAAAGCTCAAAGAGAAAATAGAGCAGGTATGGAACTACCCTGAGGCATCACGATTAAATGGGGAACAGGGTTCACTCTTTCTGGTATTTACAATAAGAAGAGATGGTTCTCTTGAGGACATAAAGTTGATAAGCCCCTCCGGGTACGCCCGACTCGATGATGAAGCGATACGCGCAATCCGTGTCGCTTCTCCATTCAGTCCGTTTCCCAAAAGTTGGGGGGGGTTGGAGAGGCTAAATATAAGAGCCGAATTCAGGTATGAGATTAGATATGGATGGATTGTGAAATAAAAGGGTTGCCCGCTCTTGTCTGTTGTTGGAGCATTTAGGTCGGGCACTATTTAATTAAAATTTTTCTGTCTCTTTTTCCTCTTTTTCTTACTTCCCCTATGATGTATGCTTTTTCTCCAAGCCTTTTGAGTTTCTTTAAAACCCTGTCCGCTTCTCCGTCGTTTACAACTAGAGCCATTCCGATGCCGCAGTTAAATATCCTAAACATTTCCTCTTTATCTATTCGGCTTTCCACCTTGACCAGTTCTATGATTGGAGGGACCTCCCATAGAGACGAATCTAAAAATACCGTACAGCCTTCCGGGATTACTCTTGGTATGTTTTCTAAAAGTCCTCCTCCCGTTATATGCGCTATGGCGAGGATTTGAAATTCCATTTTTAGATAAAGAACTGCATTTACATAAATCCGCGTCGGCTCTAAGAGTTCTTCTCCAAGAGGACGACTAAGAGGATTTGGAATATCAGATAAATCAAGTTTCAGTTTTTCGAAGAAAACCTTTCTTGCAAGGGAATATCCATTTGAATGAAGTCCACTCGATGCAATTCCTATTATCATATTGCCGGGCTTTACTCTTGATCCGTCTATTGCCTCTTCTCTATCAACTATTCCTACGACAAAACCCGCCAAATCAAATTCTCCCTCTTTGTAGAAACCCGGCATCTCCGCCGTCTCGCCGCCCAAAAGAGCGCATCCCGCCCTTTTGCACCCCTCGACTATTCCTTTAATTATTTCTAATCCTTCTTTGGGTTTTAGCTTTGATGTAGCGATGTAATCGAGAAAAAACAGGGGCTTTGCACCGCATGTGACTATGTCATTGACATTCATCGCCACAAGGTCAATTCCTATTGTGTCAAGCTTTCCCATCATGAATGCGACTTTAAGTTTTGTCCCCACGCCGTCTGTTGAGGCGACAAGGAGGGGGTTTTTGTATTTATCGAGTGGAATCGAATAAAGCCCAGCAAATCCTCCGATTCCTCCCTTTATAAATTTGTTGTAAGTGGACTTGGCAAGTGGTTTTATAAGCTCAACAAAGCAATTTCCGGCATCAATGCTCACCCCAGCGCTCTTATATGTGATTTTTTTTGTCATAAGATGGAAGAATACCAGAATATTTCAGATACTGCCTAATAAACATAGAATCCCCTTTGCTAAAGCTAAAGATTAAAGCTAATATTCTACTTCCTGAGAATCTACTTACAGGTGACATTTTCTCCTTGTATTGACAACATATATCTCAGGAATTACTAGTAGGGGAATTTACTTTACTCCCGACGCTTAACACCTTACGACTTACACCTCACGCACCCTGATCAGTAGTTAACTTCGCCCTACTTGACACCCAGAGGCAAAGACAATAATCTAATAAATCCAGTATGAGACAAACAAGGCAGATTACAATAGGAAATATAAAGATCGGCGGCGGCGCGCCTATAAGTGTGCAGTCTATGACAAAAACGGATACAAGGGATATTCCCGCCACGGTAGCACAGATAAATGAACTAGAAAAAGCGGGCTGCGACATAATAAGACTCGCTGTTCCGGATATGGAATCCGCAAAATCCCTGGGTGAGATAAAGAAGCAGGTAAACATACCTATAGTTTCGGATATTCATTTTGATTACCGTCTGGCACTCGAAGCGATAAACCAGGGAGTGGATGCGCTGAGGATCAATCCCGGGAACATAGGATCAAAGACCAGGATCAAAGTAGTCGTTGATGCCGCTAAAGAGAGGCGTATTCCAATAAGGATCGGCGTGAACTCCGGCTCTCTTGAAAAAGAGATACTCAGGCAATACGGAAGCCCTAATGCAGAAGCCCTTGCCGAGAGCGCATTTAAGCATGCACGCATACTTGAGGATTTGGATTTCAGAGACATAAAAATATCCGTGAAATCCACAGACGTAATGACCATGATAGAGGCCTACCGCATTATTGCCGATAAAACCGATTACCCACTGCACCTCGGCGTTACAGAAGCGGGAACAATAAGGATGGGAACAATAAAGTCGGCAATTGGAATAGGAATCCTCCTCGCCGAAGGGATTGGAGATACAATAAGGGTATCTCTGACGGGCGATCCGATTCAGGAGGTTTATGCGGGGATAGATATACTAAGGGCTTTGGGAATTAGAAAAAGCGGGGTAGAGATAATATCCTGCCCAGGGTGTGGAAGGCTTGAGATTGACCTTATGAATCTGGTAGGTGAGGTTGAAGAGAGGGTGAGGAGATTTCATTTTGACAAACCACTTAAGGTTGCGATATTAGGATGTGTTGTAAACGGCCCCGGAGAAGCCGCAGAAGCTGACCTGGGCATAGCCGGGGGACGTGGGAAAGGGATGCTTTATAAAGAAGGCAAACTCATTAGGTCTGTAAAAGAAGAGGAACTCGTTGACGCACTCATTGAGGAGATTGAAAAAGTAGCTGTTAAATGGTAGGCGGTATTTAAAACCACTCCTCGAATGAAATATTCCCTCAAATTTATCTGTATTAGCTGGCTCTTCCCCAAGCCTACTTTCCACCAGTTTTACGTGGGCTTGGTGGTTCTAAAATCTGTCACCTGTAGCATTCGAGTCAAAAAACATTCATTAAGATATGATACAATGGAGCTATGGAGTCGAGATACTTCCGCTACTCTATCTCCGCAGCGCTGGCAAGAGCTATGGGCACATCGCATTTTTGGCGCGACCTGTACCATCTATTTCTTACCATATCATGGCCCAGGTTCCTGGCGCTTATTGCCCTGATCTACATAGCCGTCAATGCGTTGTTTGCACTGGCATATCTGGCCGGAGGGAATTGCCTTGAGAACGCCCGCCCTGGCTCTTCTTCCGATTCCTTTTTCTTTAGTGTTGACACTATTGCCACAGTTGGTTTTGGCAGTGTATACCCATGCACCTTCTATGCAAACATATCGGATGGGCGTTTTCA
The DNA here is from genome assembly GCA_040289575.1 of Candidatus Dadabacteria bacterium. Lineage (GTDB taxonomy): Bacteria > Desulfobacterota_D > UBA1144 > Nemesobacterales > CSP1-2 > PSLL01. The sequence continues at coordinate 32,882 of PSLL01000025.1, forward strand.
ATTGACTACAAATGTCTCCATGATGTAATGCCTCTAATAACGTTGGGGCAAAAGCCAGTCTAAACCAATCATAGACGAATTTCTTAGCAACCCCTTAAGCCAACGGAGCAAGATATATATGATAGGACTAATAGGAGTTTTACACATCCCCTATGTTGCTTTTAACGAGAAAATCGGTAATTTATTCTTCCGAGGTAAAAACATTGAGATACTCTAAACTCTTCCTCCCAACACTAAAAGAGGAGCCTGCAGATGCAGAGGTAATAAGCCACAAGCTTATGGTTCGGGCTGGTATGATAAGAAAACTTGCGGCAGGAATTTACACCTACCTTCCTCTAGGACTCCGATCAATAAAAAAGGTTGAAAACATCGTAAGAGAAGAAATGAATCGCGCAGGGGCAATCGAACTGCTTATGCCATTAGTTCTCCCAGCCGAGTTATGGAAAGAGAGCGGAAGATGGGATAAGTACGGAAAAGAACTCCTCAGATTTAGAGACAGAGCAGAGAGGGAATTCTGCCTTGGCCCTACCCATGAAGAGATTATTACAGATATAGTCCGCAAAGAGGTGAGGTCATATAAACAACTCCCCCTTATCCTCTACCAGATTCAGACAAAATTCAGGGACGAGATTCGCCCGCGTTTTGGAGTTATGCGCGCAAGGGAGTTTATAATGAAGGATGCCTACAGCTTTGATATTGACGATGAGGGGGCGGATAAATCCTACTGGACAATGTATAACG
>PSLL01000025.1:33632-39115 GCA_040289575.1 Candidatus Dadabacteria bacterium
CTATAATCGTATATTTGAAAGGTGCGGGCTTGAGTTCCGCGCGGTACTCGCAGATACAGGCAATATCGGAGGAAACTTCTCACACGAGTTTATGGTTCTTGCCCCTACGGGGGAAGATGTGATTATGAGTTGCAATAGGTGCCATTATACAGCGAATCTAGAACTTGCCGAGATAGGGGAAGGAGAAAATAGCAAAGTCGGAAACCTTGAGGAGGAAGAAACTACTCAGGAGATTCACACGCCGAACATGAAAACTGTGGAGCAGGTAGCCTCCTTTTTAAGGGTTGAACCCAATAGGCTGATAAAAACTATGATAATTGAGGCCGATAGGAAACCAGTTGCCGCACTTGTAAGGGGCAACCATGAATTGAGTCTGACCAAATTAAAGAGAGCAATCGGTGCCGATATTGTTCAGCTCGGTTCAGAAAGAACGATTGAGGATGTGACAGGTGGTCCCATCGGGTTCAGTGGTCCCGTCGGAATCAAGGTTAAGATTATTGCTGATAGGTCATTAAAAAATATCAGAAATGCAGTGACAGGTGCAAACAAAAGGGATTATCATCTGATCAATGTCAATCCCGATAGGGATTTTCATGTAGACCAATTCGTCGATATTCGAGTAGCCTCGGATGGGGATTTATGTCCGAGGTGCAAAGATGGTGTTCTTCGCTCGAGCAGGGGTATTGAGGTAGGTCATGTCTTTAAACTCGGCACAAAGTACAGCGAGGCGATGGGTGCGGCTTTTGTTGACCAAAACGGGAAAGAGAGGTTCTTCATAATGGGTTGCTATGGAATAGGAATCGGACGCACTGTTGCCGCCGCGATAGAACAGAATTACGATGAAAATGGAATTGTGCTTCCAACCTCTCTTGCCCCTTATGAGGTTATAGTTCTTCCACTCAATATGAAAGACGGGCAGGTAAGAAGCGTGTCAGAGGATGTTTATAAAAGGCTACTCGCCATTGGTGCTGAAGTAATTATTGACGACAGGGAGGAGAGTGCGGGGGTTAAATTTAAGGATGCAGATTTGATTGGAATCCCCATTCATGTCGTAATCGGACAGAAAGTCCTCAAAGAAGGCACTGTGGAGATAAAACTCAGAAAGGGCAGGGTCTCTAAGAAGGTAAAGGTTGAAGATGTTGAAAGAGAAATTAGGTTAATTCTAAACTCATAATGGATATCTTTAGCCACAACTTACTCGAATAGACACGAATGAAAAGAAATTTTGAAATAGATTCTATTCGTGTTCATCTGTGCACATTTGTGGTTAAATATCAAAACATGCCTAAACTCAATCTCAAACCTGAAGAACGCATCATCTTAGCCCTAGATTTTCCCTTCCATGAAGAGGCTCGAAGCTGGGTTCAAAGACTCAATGGAAAAATTAAGACTTTCAAGGTAGGACCGATTCTCTTTTTAAACTCAGGCCAGGCTGGTCTTAGAGAATTTACTGACATCGGTGCTGAGATCTTCCTTGACCTTAAATTCCACGATATTCCCTCAACCGTTGAAAGTGCTTCGCGACATGTCGTTGGGTATGGAATTAAGATGTTTACAGTACACGCCCTCGGTGGATTTGAGATGATGAAAAAAACCGTTGAGGCCGTTCATTCAGAATCAGAGAGATTATCAAAACCAAAGCCTATTGTTCTTGCGGTAACTATCTTAACAAGTCAAGGTGAAAAAAGCCTAAAACAGATAGGCATGAGTGGCTCTTCCCAGGATTCGGTTCTCAGGCTTGCCTCACTTGCCGATAGAGCCGGAGTTGATGGGCTTGTCGCCTCAGGAAAAGAGGTTGAGATTTTAAGAAGGGAATTTGGAGATAGATTCACATTAGTCGTTCCTGGAATACGTACCGGAGCAGGCGTTGATGATCATTCAAGGGTATCAACACCCGCTGAGGCTATCTCACTAGGGGCAGACTATCTTGTGATTGGAAAGGCTATAACGGGAGCAAAAAACCCAGAAGCGGCACTTGATGAAATCGTTCTTTCTATATCTTAGCCAAGGATTCGAGCATAATTCATTTCAACTAGGCTGCTTTCTTTTTTCCTTTTGTGAAAGTAAACTCTTTATTCTTATCCACATCCACAACTATTGTGTCGCCATCTTTAAAGTTCCCCTTTAGAATCTCTGTAGCCAGGGGATTCTCTATCATTCTCTGGATTGTCCTCTTAAGCGGTCTTGCACCGTAGACAGGGTCATATCCGATTTCGGCAAGCACCTCTTTTGCCCCTTCGGTGAGTTCAATTTCAATCTTCCTCTCTGCAAGTCTCTTCTTCAGGTACTCAATCTGAATATCAACTATCTTTTTCAAGTCTTCCATATTGAGGGGGCGGAATATTATTATCTCGTCAATTCTATTTAGAAACTCCGGTCTAAAATGCTCCCTTAGAGTATCCATTACTCTTTGTCTCAATACCTCTTCCTTTATTGCCCCCTGTAGGTGGGAGCTTCCCAGATTAGATGTCATTATGATAATTGTATTTCTAAAATCCACTGTCCGCCCGTGACCATCTGTTAAACGACCGTCGTCGAGTATTTGTAGTAGAATATTGAAGACATCATTATGAGCCTTTTCAATTTCATCAAACAATACTACAGAATACGGGCGTCTCCTTACTGCCTCGGTCAATTGTCCGCCCTCTTCATATCCGACATAACCCGGAGGAGCGCCTATTAACCTCGATACGGTATGCTTCTCCATATATTCGCTCATATCTATCCGCACCATTGCGTTTTCATCATCAAACATGAATTCTGCAAGTGCCCTTGCAAGCTCTGTCTTCCCCACTCCTGTAGGGCCTAAGAATATAAAAGAACCGATCGGCCTCTTAGGGTCTGAAAGCCCAGCACGGGAACGCCTGAGCGCATTAGAGACGGCTCTTATTGCTTCTTCCTGTCCTATAACCCTCTTTGATAATCTCTCTTCCATATGAACGAGTTTTTCAATCTCGCCCTCCATAAGCCTAGAGACTGGAATCCCAGTCCACTTAGATACAATCTCAGCAATATCTTCCGCATCCACCTCTTCTTTGAGCATCTTCCTTGTTTTTTGAATCTCAGCGAGTTTCCTACTCTCCTCCTCTAGTTTCTTATTAAGGTCGGGAAGCCTCCCATAGAGAATCTCTGATGCCTTTGATAGATCGCCCTGCCTCTGTGCCCTTTCCGCCTCTATCTTCAGTTTATCAACCTCTTCTTTTATGCGTCTGATCTCAGATATATACTCCTTTTCCCTCTGCCAATGTGCCTTTAGGCTATCGAGTTGCTCCTTGAGATTGGAAATCTCCCTTTCGATTGCACTCAATTTCTCCTTTGAGCCTTCGTCTTTTTCCTTCTTTAGAGCCTCCCTCTCAATCTCAAGCTGCATAATGCGCCTCTGGGCTTCATCAATCTCAGTGGGCATGGAATCTATCTCCATCTTGAGCCTTGCAGCGGCCTCATCTATCAAATCCACAGCCTTATCCGGCAGGAACCTTCCCGTGATATAACGATGTGAGAGAACCGCAGCCGCAATCAGTGCATCGTCTTTTATCTTCACTCCGTGATGGACTTCATACTTTTCCTTAAGTCCCCGAAGGATTGAAATCGTCTCTTCAACTGAAGGCTCGCCTACAAAAACCGGCTGAAATCTCCTCTCTAATGCCGCATCCTTTTCTATGTGTTTTCTGTATTCATCAAGTGTAGTTGCACCTATGCAGTGAAGCTCTCCACGCGCAAGGGCCGGCTTTAGCATATTGGATGCGTCCATTGCTCCCTCGGCAGCCCCAGCCCCAACAACCGTATGGATCTCATCTATAAAGAGGATTATCTCTCCCTGGGATTCCGTAATCTCCTTTAGAACCGCCTTAAGACGCTCCTCAAATTGCCCCCGGTACTTGGCCCCCGCGACAATCGCCCCCATATCGAGCGCGACAAGCCGCTTATTCTTTAACCCCTCAGGGACGTCTCCGTTTACAATCCTCTGTGCTAGACCCTCGACGATTGCAGTTTTTCCAACTCCCGGATCGCCAATTAACACAGGGTTATTCTTTGTTCTTCTCAGTAGAACCTGTATCACCCTTCTTATCTCATCATCACGGCCTATTACAGGGTCGAGCTTTCCCTGACGTGCAATCTCGGTGAGGTCTTTGCCATATTGCTTTAGAGCCTGAAAGGTCTCCTCGGGGGTTTGACTCGTTACATTTTGTCCGCCTCTTACCTCTTTTAGAATCTTAAGGATGTTTTCTCTGTTTATTCCAAGACGTTTAAACTCGGTTTTGATACTACCTATTGCATGCTGTGAGATTCCAAGGAGTATATGTTCTGTGCTTATGTACTCATCTCCAAGGGATTTAGCCTCTTGCTCGGCTGTATTTAGTGCCTGACTCATCTCACGACTCAGATAGACCTGGTCTGTTACCCCCTCTACCTTGGGCAAAAGTCGAAGCTCACGCCTTGCAATATCACGTATAACTTGGGGGTTTACAACGATCTTCCCTATGATTTCAGATGCAATCCCCTTCTCATTAAGAAGTGCAAGGAGAACATGGGGTATATCAATCACCTGATGTTTCTCTGCCTGTGCAATAGACTGAGCCTCTTCAATAGCCTCCCTGGCTTTGATTGTGAGTTTATCCCATTTCATCTATATAGTCCTCCAAATATATTCCCTATATATTTAACAATATTACCTATTTCTATGAAATCAAGTAGGATTAATTTGATTTCATACAACTCAAATAGCTCAGCAAGCAATACGAGAGAACTACAGCTGCAGCACGGCAACTAACATGATGTTTGGACTGTTCAGAAATCGAAAAATATCAGCTATCAATCTCTCCTTAAGTTGTGCTTCTCCATAGTTAAAATCAGCTTTCATTCTAAAAACGACCTCAGCATCCATGCCATCTTTTCGTGCTTTTGAAGGATGCCGGTGAGAAAGTCGTTTGTGCCCGTGTCGTTATAGTCATCCTCGCATGCGTCTGCGTCTTCGCGGATCTCCTTTATCGTAGACTCGTGGTCGTGCCAGAGGTTCTCGACCATCTGGGCGGGCGCCGGGTACTCACCCGGGTCCTCCTGCAGCCTGGCCGTCTGCTTGAACTCTTGCAGCGTCGCCGCCTTGCCGCCGAGCGTGGCTATGCGCTCTGCCATTTCGTCGATTATCTCGTCGAGAGCCTCGTACTGCTCCTCGAACAGCTCGTGGAGCTGCTTGAAATCAGACCCGTAAACGTTCCAGTGGTATTTTCTGGTCTTTGTATATAGAATATACTCGTCTGCCAGTAGCGTCCCCAGGAGCTTCATGACCTCCCTGCGGTTCTCCTCTCCTATGCCAAGGTCCGGCGCCGCTGCGCTTTCAACAATGCTGGCCTGCTGCCTCTGCTGCTCTTTTGAAGATGAGGATGATGATACCACGCTATTTGGTCATTGTTACAACTTAAAGAAGTTTAGAATCACCTGCAACCCTTTTCGTGCAATGCACCAAGCTGCACGGCCCGCCATAG
>PSLL01000053.1:0-3387 GCA_040289575.1 Candidatus Dadabacteria bacterium
GATACGAATGTGTCTTCCTGAAATCCAATCCATATATCGCAGAAATTTGAAAACCTTACGTTTTTTGTTACAGGGAGTCTCTCTTTCTCATAGATTCTGATAAATGAATTTCCGCTATAATACTGATTATACAGTTTCAGAATGATTTCTTCACTCTTTTTTTCTATAAGTTTGGCATACATCGTTGTTAAGATTCCTCGACTCATAGGGATCGTATGCGGAATAAATGTAACACCGATTGAAGTGCCCCCCAGATTTGAAAGCTCCTGCTCCATTTCTGGTTTCTGACGATGCCCTTCCGCTGCACATGCCGAAGCGGATTCGCTGGCCTCAGGGTAATGAACATCGAGCGACGGCGCTCTTCCTGCGCCCGTAATACCCGATTTTGAATCTACAATTACGGAATCTTTCAGAAGACCCTTTGAGACCAGTGGAGCCAATCCGAGAATGACACCCGTTGAGAAGCAGCCCGGATTTGCCACGAGTCTTGCGTCCTTTATTTTTTCCCTGTAGATCTCAGGAAGGCCGTAGACGGCTTCTTCGAGAAGATCCCTATGGGCGTGTTTGGATTTATACCAGGTTTCATATGTGGCTGCGTCCTTGATTCTAAAGTCTGCGCTGAAATCAATCACACGCGCTCCAGACTGGATGAGTTTCATTACAAAGTGCATTGACGCGCCATGAGGAAGGCATGAAAAGGCCAAATCAATCCTGCTGAGATTTCCAATTTGAGCTATTTTGGTGCACTCTAAATCTAAAAACTTTCGAAACTGAGGAAAAACCTCGCATATTTTCCTCCCGGAAAATTTCTCCGATGTGAGCCATGAGATTTCAACTCCCGTATGGCTTAACAGTAATCTAATTAGCTCTGCACCGGTATAACCCGTGGCTCCAAGAATCCCAACCTTTATCATTCTTACTATCATTTTGAACCATTCTCTCTTAGTTGTAAACTGTTTATTTGTATTAGAAAAAGGAGGAGATTATTCGTGTCTCAATTTACACTTATCATGGGCAATAAAAACTATTCATCGTGGTCAATGAGGCCGTGGCTTGTGATGAAGCACATTGGCTTGGCTTTTGATGAAGTCGTTATCCCTCTCTACGAGGGGGATTACCGCAATGCACTCTTAAGTTATTCGCCTTCCGGTAAGGTTCCGGTATTAAAGCACGGGGGATATACTATTTGGGATTCGCTGGCCATTTGCGAGTATCTTTCTGATATTTTCCCCGACTGCCGTCTCTGGCCCGACGACCTCCATGCGCGCGCATATGCCCGATCAATCAGCGCGGAGATGCATTCCGGGTTTCAGAGCCTCAGACAGAATATACCAATGAATTGCCGCCTTTCCCGCCCCGGGTATGGAAGAACGCCGGACGTTGACCGTGACATCGAACGCATCGTTGATATTTGGACAGAGTGCCGAAATCAATTTGTCTCAAGAGGCGATTTTCTCTTTGGGGCATTTAGCATTGCCGATGCCATGTATGCCCCTGTGGTGACACGTTTTATAACATACGGCGTCACGCTTGATGGAGTAGCCCAAGATTACGCAAATACAATTATGAATTTAGCGTCAATGAAAGAATGGTATGACTCCGCCCGGAAGGAGCCATACTCTATACCTGCATTTGATTGATGGGTATGTCTTAGGATAAAACTCTTATGTTTGAGAATCGTAGAGACAAACTGCTTCCCAGATACGCCTTTATTGTCCGTGTTATATGGAGTGTTTGTATTGCCTTGGGGCTTGTTGTTGCGTCGCTCGCAATAGGCGCGTTCGGATATCACGAAACGGTGGGGCTTCATTGGATAGATGCGGTTCTCAATGCTGCAATGATCCTTACCGGAATGGGACCTGTGAACCAGATAAATACGACTTCGGGAAAGTTATTTGCCACTTTCTATGCCCTGTATAGCGGTGTAGCATTTCTCACAATGGCTGCCGTTCTTTTTGCGCCGCTGGTACACCGCTTTCTCCATAAATTTCATTTGGAGTTGGAGGATACGGATAAATCGGAAGGTTAGATTATTCCTGTTTTAGATTGTTGATAATTCGACTATATACCGTATAGAATAGTTCGATGGAATTAGCTGGATTGATAATCACGATAGTGTCAGGAATCACAGGAATCATTGGTATCTATATCGGATGGTGGGTTCCTACTGAAACACGGATCAGTCAGGAAGGGACCAACGATAACTCGTCCTACTACTCGATTTTGGGATCTATGGAAGTTACGGAAATGAGTATAGGTGTCCACCTATATTTCACCACTTTGTAGTTACCCTCTAGCCTTCGCCGCTCTCTTCGCCTCGTCTTTTAGCAACTTATAATCAATACTATCAACAAGTGCCTTCCAGCTTGCTTCCACTATGTTTTCTGAGACGCCGACTGTGCCCCAGTTGCTTTCGCCATCTCCTGATTCAATAAGGACTCTTACCAGTGCGTCTGTTCCCTTTCCTGTTGATACGACTCGAACCCTATAGTCTTTGAGCCTAATCTCTCTTAGCGCGGGATAGAACTTCTCAAGAGCCTTGCGAAGTGCATTATCAAGTGCATTTACCGGACCATTTCCAATTGCCGCCGTGTGTTCTGTTACACCGTCCACCTGAACAATGACTGTGGCTTCTGAAATTGGCTCCTCTTCGTCTCTGTGCTTTTCTACAATTATTCTTGCCCCTTTAAGCTCAAAGTGCTTCTTATACTGTCCGAGAATCTTTCTTATAAGAAGTTCAAATGAAGCGTCTGCGCCCTCAAATTCGTATCCCTGATTCTCTAGCTTCTTAAGCTCGTTAAGAATCCTTTGCACGCTTTTATCATTTGGGTCAAGCTCAATTCCAAACTCCTTGGCTTTATAGAGAATATTGCTTTTTCCAGAGAGGTCGGAGACAAGAACCCGCCTTCTATTTCCCACAACCTCCGGATTTATGTGCTCGTAGGTCTCTGATTTCTTCATAACCGCGCTTACGTGCAATCCGCCTTTATGCGCAAATGCGCTTTCCCCCACAAACGGAAGCTTCTTTATAGGAGGAAGGTTTGTAAGCTCATGTATAAAGTGTGAAACCTCATACAGTTTCTTAATCTCATCATAGCTGATACAGTTTATCCCCAGTTTTATCTTGAGATTTGGAATAATTGAGCAGAGGTTTGCGTTCCCGCACCTCTCACCATATCCGTTTATAGTCCCCTGAACCTGACATACTCCGAGCCTTACGGCATAGAGTGTATTTGCAACTCCCAACTCGCCGTCGTTGTGCGTGTGGATTCCGAGAGGGGGATTTTCCAGTTTTGAAGTCACATCCTTTATAGTAGACTCGATTTCCCACGGAAGGGTTCCACCGTTTGTATCGCAGAGAACCAGGCAATCCGCCCCAGCGTCGAG
>PSLL01000053.1:3408-8024 GCA_040289575.1 Candidatus Dadabacteria bacterium
CTCCAAGGGTGTATTCCGGGTTTCTTTTATATCCGTCAAAGAAGTGCTCGGCGTCAAAAAAGACCTCATCCACTCTCTTTTTCAGATATGAAACCGAGTCATGAATTATCTCTAAGTTCTCCTCAAGTGAGATCTTAAGAGCTTCCTTTACATGGAAATCCCAGCTTTTTCCCACGATTGTAACGACTGGGGTTTCAGCGTGAAGCAGGGCTTGAATATTCCCGTCTATATCGCAACTTTTATCTGTTCTCCTTGTACTCCCGAAGGCCGCGATCTTGGATTTATTTAGCTTCAGCCTTTTTGCCTCTTTGAAAAACCCCTCGTCCCTCTCATTTGAGCCGGGCCATCCGCCCTCTATGTAGTGTACTCCCATCTCATCTAGCTTATGTGCAATGCGGATTTTATCCTGAATTGAAAATGCGATATTCTCCCCCTGAGTCCCATCCCTCAGTGTTACGTCATAGATTTTTACTGTTCTTTCCGTCATTTCTCTTCTCCCAAATTAAAGGCATCGTGAAGCGCACGCACTGCAAGCTCCGTGTATTTCTCGTCTATTACACATGAGACCTTTATCTCGGATGTACTTATCATCATAATGTTTATTCCTTCGCGCGCAAGTGCAGAGAACATGCGTGATGCAATCCCAGAATGCGTTTTCATTCCTACCCCAACAAGCGAGACCATAGCAATACGGTCATTTGAGTTTACGCCCTTTGCGCCGAGCTCCTTTGCCACCTCTTCCGTGATTCTCAGTGCCTTTTTAAAATCCGTCCTCGGCACAGTAAATGTCATATCAGTGTAGCCTTCTGTGCTAATGTTTTGTACGATCATATCAACGACTATCCCTTCATTGCCAATGAACGTAAAGAGCTTTGCCGCAATTCCCGGACGATCGGGAACGTGCATTATTGTAATCTTCGCCTGATTCTTATCATAAGTCACACCGGATATAACAATGTCTTCCATTTCTGTCATCGCTGCCTCCTCTACAACCCATGTTCCTTCATCATCCGGTCTTGAAGTGGAAAGCACATGGATTGGAACGCGAAATTTCTTTGCAAATCCGACCGCCCTTGCCTGTAGCACCTTTGATCCAAGGCTTGCCATCTCAAGCATCTCATCATACGAAATCCTCTTGAGCTTTCTGGCATTCCTACAAATCCCCGGGTCTGTTGTATAAATCCCGTCTACATCGTCTTTATAAAGTTCACAGGCGTCGGCCCGAAGTGCAGTGGCAAGTGCAACGGCCGTAAGGTCTGATCCGCCGCGTCCCAGGGTCGTAACATTTCCATCTTCATCCACGCCCTGAAATCCTGCTACGACCACGATTTTCCCCGCCAAAAGCGCCCTTTTTATCTTCTCATTGTCTATCTTGACTATCCTTGCTTTTGAATGCGCGTTGTCGGTAATAATCCTCACTTGATGCCCCTGAAAAGACACGGCATCGTGCCCTAGAGACTTAATCATCATGGCAAGAAGCCCTGAAGATACCTGCTCTCCACTCGATGTAATTACATCTAACTCTCTTTCATCAGGCGGGTCCATGATTGAGCACGCAAGCTTTATCAGACGGTCGGTCTCCCCAGCCATAGCGGAGGCGACTACCAAAACGTCGTTCCCCCTTTTTTTCGTCTTGATTATGTGATTTGCGACCTGTCTTATCTTGTCTATATTTGCAAGACTCGTTCCACCGTACTTCTGAACAATGAGAGCCACTTTTTCTCTCCTTTGAATTTAATCTCGCGTACCGTTTCTGAATTCGTATTTTTTGAGGGAATTTTAATCTCTATCTCTATTGTACTTTCGGGAAAAATCTCCTCTGCTCTATCCGCCCATTCAACAACCGTAACCCCGTCGCCAAAGAAATAGTCCTCGTATCCGATTCCTTCAAGCTCCTCTTTGCCTGAAACCCTGTAGAGGTCGAAATGATAAAGCGGGACCCTTCCTACATATGTGTTCATAATGACAAACGTCGGGCTATTGGGCTCTTCTTTTACATCTAAACCCTTCGCGATGCCCTTTACCAGAACCGTTTTCCCTGCCCCGAGTTCTCCTTTTAAAGCGACAATATCGCCGGGTTTAAGCAATCTTCCAAGGGCCTCTCCGAGTTTTATTGTATCCTCTTCTTTTAATAAATAAACGTTAAAGATCTCTAACATATAATCTACAAAGAAAGAATACAGTAGCAGTATACAAAGGACAGAATTCAGAAGTTTTTCTCCTGTATCCTATTATTCTGTATCCTGTATTCTATTAATGAATTCTATAGAAAAACTCTCTTTTTTCCCCATAAAGAATTTCCCTGAGCGTCTCCGGTAGACAGTTGGCGACATCACCTGCGATGATTCCGACCTCTCCCATTTTATGGGCGACGAAATCTCCGGATAAACCGTGGGAGAAAACTCCTAAAACGCAGGCATCTGCAGGGCTATATCCTTGAGCTAAAAACCCGCCTATAATACCCGTAAGAACATCCCCCATCCCGCCTGAAGCCATCCCTGGATTGCCTGTCGGATTTATAAACACCCTGCCATCTGGGGTTGAAATCACAGTTCTCGCGCCTTTTAGCACGGTGTAGACATTATACATAGACGAGAAATCCCTAGCAACGCCGATGCGGTTTTTCTGCACATCCTCCCCTGTTTTGCCGATTAGGCGGGACATCTCGCCTGGGTGGGGGGTAAGAACAATAGGAGCCTTCAGTTCTTTTAAAATTTTCAAGTTTTGGGCAATAATTGTGATTCCATCTGCGTCCGCCACAATCGGGATAGGAGAATTCTTGAGTATCTCATATAGAAACTCTGCTGTATCCTGTGTCGTAGAGATTCCCGGTCCTACTGCGAGCGCGGTTTTTCTCGATGATATGACCCTTAATGCCATTTCAATTGATTCTTTTCCGAAGGTGCCATTATCGGTTTCAGGCAGAGGCTCTGTCATCGCCTCGGTTAACTTTTGTGCCATAATCGGATTTAAGCCCCTTGGAATCCCGACCGTAACGAGTCCTGTTCCTGTCCTCAACGCGCCCTGCGCGGCAAGCGTTGCCGCACCCGTCTTTCCAGGTGAACCGGCGAGTATAAAAAGGTGTCCATATGTGCCTTTGTGCGTGTCTTTATGGCGCGGTTTTATTATTCCTCGCACTGTATCATATGTGATAAGCTCAGATGTAATATCCTTTTCGAGGAGTTTTGGGGTTGTAATATCTGCTACATAGACCTTTCCTGCATATTCTATTCCTGGATAGATGGCAATCCCAATTTTTGGAACTGCAAACGTTACGGTGATGTCGGCCTTCACCGAGATCCCGAGCGGGAATCCGGTATCCGCATTGAGTCCTGATGGAATATCTACTGCAATACGTGGGACGGATTGAGAGTTTATGAAGTCAATTACGTCTCTATAGAATCCTTCGATTTCCCTGTCAAGTCCTGTTCCAAAGAGCGCATCAATAATCAGGTCTGCACCTTGGTAATACGAGAGGCCGTTTTTTCTAATATCTATTAATTTCCCCCCGATCTTACGGAGGGCTTCAAGGTTTGTAAGCGCATCGCCCCTGTATTTTTTAGGGTCTGATGTGAGATATGTCGTTACATCCAATCCCTCTGAAATGAGATGTCGTGATACTACAAATCCGTCTCCTCCGTTATTTCCGCTCCCAGCAAAGATTGCGATTCTTCTCGATAATGGAAACTCCTCAAGGACGACTTTTGATACAGCGCGTCCCGCGTTTTCCATGAGGATGAGTCCGGGGATTCCGTACTCTTCAATGGAAATCCTATCTATTTCTCTTATAATTTCGCGGGTTGCGAGTTTCATTTATAAAGGAGCGTGATAAATTGGTGTATATAATATATACAATAAAATGCCTTTTGATAAATTATACGATCCGCGTTAAATCAGCTCTCCGATTTTAAATATGGAGAAAAACTCATACCCTATATCTTCTAATACCTTTCCGGCTCCTTCTTCTCTATCTACTATAACGAGAACCTTTTCGACGGTCGCTCCTGCATTCTCTACGGCGTCAATTGTCTTTAGAATTGACCCACCTGTGGTTGCAACATCTTCAACAATTGCCACTTTATCTCCAGACATTAAATTCCCCTCTATTAATTTTCCCGTTCCGTGCTGCTTTTCCTCTTTTCTCACAAGAAAACCGCGAATCGGGTAGCCGCCCTGATGGCTTAGAGTTAGAATCGCCCCAACAATAGGGTCTGCTCCAATTGTGGGTCCACCCACGGCTATAATTTCGGGATCACTAAGAATTTCATCAAGAAATATTTTCCCCACGAGATAAACCCCTTCAGAATTTAGAGTGGTGAGCCTGGCATCTATGTAATAATTGCTCTCTTTTCCCGATGAGAGCTTAAACTTACCAATGAGAATTGAGTTTTCTTTAAGAATCTGCTTTAACCTCTCTCTATCTTGTGACATAATAAAGGTCAACCCCTCCTTTGAAATTCTCGCCCATTCTGCATACGCTTTGTTCTCTTCTTAACCCCATCGGGCCTTACTCTTGCTAAGCCCATAGTGTATCCCAAAAGCCCTAGCCACTGTATCAAATTGCCTGATGGCTAATCCCCCCCCACTACCATCTCCATGATCCCCCCTCTCTCCAT
>PSLL01000054.1:0-6384 GCA_040289575.1 Candidatus Dadabacteria bacterium
TCACGCATCACAAGAAAAAATAAATTTTACCGGCCTGTTACCGACCTAAATATCATATATGGAAAGGTGAAACCCCTACAGGCTCTAGGCATACTGAGAAATTTTACCGACCTTACCGACCTTTCCACGAATAAGTAAAACCTATACAGGTATACAGCATGATGTGAACAATAGCTTATTACAACATCAAAATTCTTTCTCTTAAGGACTAATTTTAAAAAAAAGGTCGGTAAATGACAATCTGATTATTTAAAACTCACAGATATCCAATCATCTAATTTAGCTTGATTCTCGTTCTGAATATCGTATAGTAGTGATAGCTAGCAACACTAATAAAAATAATAAAGGAGGTTTGCTATGTCTACATTCAACGAACTTGACACGGTAGTGTTCAACACCAAGCTTAAGCCATTTGCTCATGACACTATATTGGGATTGTTTAGACCCAAGTATGGTGAGATGGCAATACAACCATCTCTGCCATTTCTTGACAAAGAATGTGGCATAGACATCACCCTACAATGCAAGACGACTGGCGCGAGTTTCACAGTTCAGGAAAAGTATCGTAAGCATTCTGCACTCCAATACAACGACTTTACCCAGGAATACATGAACGGGGACCAGGACGGCAAGCCGCAGCAGGGAGAATGGTTTCACCTCTATGCTAACTACTATTTTTATGGATGGTCAAATGCCGCAGAGAACGTCTTTGAAAAGTGGTTTCTCATGGACATAACAGGATACAAGTTCATTGTGATGAAACTTGGAGGCTTGGACAAGATAGGAAAGCTAAACAAAAATGATAAGCATGGTAGAGCAACTTTCTACAGCATACCACTATCAATCATAGAACCTGCCATGATTGCTAAAAGCTGGAAATAGTCACTCACCTCAGATATCCAATTTCAACTTATTTTGATTTCTCTATTGATTTCCGTTATTAGTTTAGTAAGCTAATTATATCAACAATAAAAGGAACGATATGAAACCTGACTCATACAAACACAAAATCAGTCAAAAAGAAATCTTTCTAGAGAAAGGTAGAAAGCTACGTGAAAAAGCAGAACAAGCATGGCTTAGAACTCAGCAAGCTTGGATTGCAAAGCGACCAAAGTAAGCAATAAAAGCTTAATCATTTTCATAAGGTATGCCACCACCCAACGGAGCCATATAACAAAAACAAAAACAGGAGATTTACATGAACAAATTAGCAGAAACCATCATCAAGGCAGTTGAAACAAAAAAGATAGACTTAGAGCAGTTCACTACATTAGCAGCTACCATCATCCAATACCGTGACATGACTGATGAGTATGAGGATTTCATGAACATGGATAGTTTTGACCGCCAATCAATCGCATTTAGCATTGCGTCAAATTTAATAGGGGAGTTTGCAAGCTACATCATAGAGCCGAGCAGCTTAGATTTTTTAATGAATTTTTATGCATGTGAGCTAAACGAAATTAAAGAGACAGCCAGCAACGAAATTGAACAGAACACAAAACTGCGTGATGTTAAGGTTCATATAGTCAAGGCATTGTCAGCATTCGCTAACGAACACGAACTCAACAACGTATAACCTCCCCACTCTCAGGCTCCGTTATGGGGCTTGTCCTTATTTAAAAACTTAGCCCTTTTACTGCATCTTGGTGACTCGCACCAGGTAGCAATGCCAGCGGAGCCAGGTGACAGAAAATTTTCATAAAAGCAATTCTGTTTGGCATGTGAGCGATTATTTGACCCATCAGAAAGGCCTACAAGCAACTTTCACAACCGTCCTGGTATGTTTCCACCAACCATTGTGTCAGCGTCTCCTAGAGCGTTTTAGAGCGTCAACCCATAAGAAACACGTGCAAATCGGTAGACGCGACTGAATAAAGACTGTATTCTGTCTATGTAAGCTCAACTCTAGGAGAACCAACATGCGCTACTCGGAACAGATTAAGCCAATCAGTTTTTTCAAGGACAACACCGCCAAGATTGTCGAGCAGATTACCGCCAGCGGGGAGCCGTTGATTATTACTCAGAACGGAGAGGCTACTTTCGTAGTTCAAGACATCCGCTCCTACGAGGACACCCAACAGACTTTTGCATTGCTTAAATTATTGGCAATGGGTAAGCAGCAAATTCAAGACGGTAAGTTCAGTTCGGCAGAGGATGTTTTCTCAGAACTTGATGCAGAGGACGAGTAATCATGACTCAAGTCTTTTTCACTGATGATGGTAAGGACGACTTAAGAAAAGCCAAAGCATATGCCAAAAAGAAATGGGGGGGGGCAGTAAGAGATGCTGAAAACAATGCAGTGAAAGCGATTGTTGCAGCACTTGTTCAAAACCCACTTTACGGCAAAGTTCACCCCCTACTTGCAGCCATTGGCATAACAGAGGTAAGGGAATCACTGACAAAATACAATAGGGTTTTTCACTACTACGACCAACCTAATGACAGTGTGTATATCTTGATGATTATTCCAACTATGAGAGATTTTGTGACTCACTTTTCTCAGAGAATGTTGAGTCCACCATTGAAAAAGGGAAAACCTGTCAATATAACCTTAACAATCATCAAGTAACCAACCAAAGACCTCACCTAACCAGTGAGGTTTTTTTTCGTCCACATACAAGCAAAATCTCTAAGTTTCTAAATAAGGACCAATATCCAATTTACTTTTCATGGTTGACTTTGGTTCATGGTTTCGTAGCATACTCTTATAACAATAAAAAAAAGGAGTTCGTATGAACCTATTTATCAACATGGGACTTATCCCAGTTAGTGGAAAATCACAGAATAAAGAACAAAATATCAAAGACATACAATCGGCAATCATAACATTACAAGAAAACAAGCAGGATGTGACTGTAGCGGCAATTTCAAAAATTACAGGTATCACAGTTCAGAACCTTTACCATTACGATTTAGTGCAACCATTCGTTCGCAAGCACACCAAACGTGGACCAAGCAAAACTAAGGCGGCCGACGACTATGCAGCATGGAAAAAGCATCAGGACGAGGCAGCAATATTTGAGCGTCTTATCGTCCAGCAAGAGCTACTTGAAATGGAACATAACGCTAAAGTTCAGCGTGAGAAAGCCACAGCATCAGTTCCATTTTGTGGATATGTGACAGGTCAAAAGAACACAATCCTAGTGACTATGATTGGCAACCAGGTGATGAATGTATCAGACTGCAACAGACAAGCCCTACGAGGGCAAACAGACATGTTGTTAGCCCTATTCCCTGGTGCGAGCATTAAAGTCTATGACGAGCAGTTCACTTTCGTTGCAGTTGATAGAAAAGCGTCTTGATTTATCACTGTAATAAACCCAAAGTCAAAACCCACTCTCTCTGAGAATGTGAAAGGGTAAACCTTAGACACGTCTTTTGAGAACATTGGAAAGATAAATTATAAAGCTCTGAATAAGGGCTTTTTTTGTTTGCACATAATGATATCCAATTACGTATGTTTACACATATATTTACACTTTGCTATTGATTTTTGTTGTCGATTTAGCTATAATAGTAGTATGGAAAAAGAGGAAATATATGACACATTTTAACTTTGAAACAATGACTGCAAACGAATGTATAACTATTATTTATGACCATTATGGTTGCTGTTCAGAGTTCGGTGAGGTGACACCTGGAACAACACTTGAACAATTAAGAACAATCGCAAAAGCACAATTTGAATCAACATTAAACTAACACATAAAGGAAAATATCATGGACATCTACAGCTTATACAACATTCAACACACAGCATCAGGTGACGCAATTGGCGCAATCTTAGTAATCGCTTTCATCGGATACTGCATCTACGAACATATCAGCAAAAAATGATAGCTCACTCACCCAACACAAGCCTCTACATGAGGTTTTTTTTTCGTCTATATATTTAGTCTTATCGCTTGATTTCCGTTTTGATTTTTGTATAGTTATCTGAACAACAGGGTAAACATATGACTACACAGTTAGAAACATCATTAAAGGGCTACATTGAACAATGCATAGAAAAAGGCGACAAGGTCAACTTTCGTAATCTTGCAAAAATCGCTGACATCTCAACCAGGGCTATGAGCAAAGAATACGGTTCATTTTTTCACATGGTTGAAAATGCACAACTTGAGCAAAAACTAGAACAAGAAAGAGCGCATACAGCAAAGGTATTCTCAATCTTACAAAAAACATTATTACTTAGAATTGCAGAACTAAGACAGCTTAAACTTACAATCAGCTACCCGAACATTGCAAAACTAGAGGGATTGACCACACAACGAGTGAACACAAAATATAAGCCACTTAGCCATTTGGTAGAGCAATCAAAACTTGAACAAAAACTTGAGATTGCAAGAGCCACCGCAAAGAGATTTGGAGGTGAACTACTTGACCAAGAATGGAAAGGACCACGAGCAAAACTTACTTGGAAATGCTGCATCAAAAATCATGAGTCATTCCAACAAACAGCATGGCAAGTAGAGAACGAATATAAGTGGTGCCCTGAATGTCATCCAAGACGCAGACACGGACGACCATCTAAAAAATCTTAACCATCACCGAAAAACAGTAACACCCACAACCACAACTTTTTTCCACTACGAGAAAGAGGATTTATGCATTAAAGAGGTAAGCACATGGTCAATGAAATTGGAGTCGCATTAACAGCACTAGGAGGCGCACTACTCTACTTTGGCATCCGAGGTTATAGAAAGACTAGCACAAGCGCCACGGCCCCTACAGCGGCCCCCAAACTTGGAATTGAGCTTGTCCCCCTTGCCATGCAAGGCTACAACGTAAGATCGAGAATCAGCCCTGAGCAGTGGCAGCAAACTGCATCAATCACCCACAAAAGAGCCAACCGCCCTAGAACAACCTATAGGTGCGAAATATGCCACCAGTCAGGAAAAGACCAAGGCTTTAAGCATCCCGTTGAGTGTCATGAGGTATGGGACTACGACGACGAAACCCACATCCAGAAACTCACCGGCCTGGTATCACTCTGCCCTCTATGCCACAAGGCCAAACACTACGGCTTGGCAAAAAAACAGGGCTACGAGTCACGAGTAAGAGCACACATGAAACAGGTGAACAATTGGAGCGAATCTGAACTCAACGCATCCATTGCCCAGGCATTCCACCAGGTAAAAGCTCGCAGTGACGAATACTGGATTTTAGATCTGACTTACCTAAACACCCCACACCTTAAGCTGAACGCCACCTTTACAAACGACGAACAAGCTAACTGCGATAAACCCATCTTTTTTTGAGAACCACTTTTTTGACACGTCAACAGATATCCAGTTGTGCTTTCTTTTGCATTTGCTATTGATTCCTGTAATTAATTTTGTAAAGTATAGGTAGATACACAAACTAACCAAAGGAGCATCACTATGGAACAAAAATTATCAATAACAAAAAAATTCGCTTTAATTGCAGCTATCGCTTTTCCAGTAGCATTAATGACATTTGGAGCTATGTTTCTCTCAACTAAAAATATCTTACACACTGCGGAAATTGGGAGAATACAGGTTTTATCAACCGAATTATTAACACAACACTGTGACAAGACATCTATGGCATACGAACAGTTAGCCAAAGAAATAATTGAGAAAGTAAGCTCAGAAACCGGAAAAATCACGGTATCATCCGATATTCTATACATATATTCTGATGGGCAGAAATCAAACCTACACTATGAGTTGGCAAAAAAGTTGAGCAAAGCACATGATGTATCTACAAAAGAATGCAAAGATGCTATAGAATCCATTAACAGAATGAAACCTGACGAATCTTTTAACAACATAGTAAAACACATGTTCTAAAACCACCAGGAACAACAAAACCCCTTTCAAGGGGTTTCCTTTTTTTATGAACTCAAAATTTGCCAGCCTCTGATATCCAATTTCAAACTATTTTGATTTTGCTATTGATTTCCGTTCTGAATATATTATGATTGTTACATAACAACAAAGGAGCTACAAAATGTTCTACGCAATCTTAACCTTACTAATTGGAATAATCGGAATGTTCATCTTTGCAGATTCAATCAAAGATATGGCAGTTTGCGCAATCGGCTATGTATGGGTCAAATTAGACGACGCTTACGAGGCTATCACTAACAAGTAATATCAAAAAACAATAATAATATACAGAGGTGAAAATGAAACCAACAGAAAACATGAGTGTCAAAAAAAACTACAAAAATGCAAGCAGCCTTTCACGAATGCTTAAGAAAGAGGGATTCACTCAAAAAGAAATAAATGAACTTTTGGCTGACCAGATAATTACAACGGATGAGCTTACTTTCTTTCAGAACTTTAAATTGAAAGCAATCAATTACAAAACAGTAGTTCCAACTCGGCAAAGTTACAAAAAATGGCTGTTTTG
>PSLL01000054.1:6394-7952 GCA_040289575.1 Candidatus Dadabacteria bacterium
AAGCGCATTTCCGACAAATGACAGTTCCGTTCCGAATAACACACCAACCACGAATAAATCATAATTAGTAACACAAATAATCAAACACACAACTAAACTAAAAAAAAGGAACTACCATGAACACAACACACAAC
Organism: Candidatus Dadabacteria bacterium; assembly: GCA_040289575.1. GTDB lineage: Bacteria > Desulfobacterota_D > UBA1144 > Nemesobacterales > CSP1-2 > PSLL01. The sequence continues at coordinate 6,529 of PSLL01000054.1, forward strand.
ATGAACACTAAAGAAATTTACAAGAATGCAAGCAGCTTTAAGAGAATGCTAAAAAATGAGGGATTCACCGCTAAGGAAATCAAGGAGCTTGTAGGCGACGATGTAATCACACCAGATGAACTTTCTTTCTATCAAAATTTCAAAACGACAACCAGAACAGTTAGCTACTCTACAGTTTGTTCAAGTGGAGGCAGACGCTACACATAAAATTAAAGAGCCTCACATGAGGCTTTTTTTTCGTCTTAACGGAGTATTGCTATTTACAATGCAGTAATTTTTCGTATAGTGAAGAAATACAACTATATGGAGGAGTGATGAATGGTGAAAACAAAAAGGTAGGTAGACCAAGGGGGAGCTACAGAGCAAACAAAGATGTAGCAATCCTATCTATGAAAACCACAAGAAACCGTAAGGAGCAGTTGGAACGATTTGCAAAACTCAACAATGTGAGTCAAAACAAATATACATCAGATGCACTTGATAGAGCTTTTGAACAAGACAGTGAAAAATTTAACAACAACAATAAAGGGGATTAACCATGAGCAAACCATTACCATTCACAAAAGATGCAATTCTATGCTTGTCGCACTTTGGAACAGAAACAAAATCTACCATCTCAAACATGATTTGTTATGCATGTGAGAGCAACGGGGTTGAACTAGCAAAATACGATGCAGATGGACAGAACAACACAACATTTAAAAGATATGCATTACGAGATAAAAATGGGACTGCATTACCAAACGAAAAGCAAGATGCAGTTAAAGGATGTAAGAAATTCAATTTTGAAACAGAGGCTTTGGAGATTGCAAATGTATTGGGGTCAGACATTGAAAAATTGTTGATTGACTTTCCAGCACGAGCGGTGGAGAAAGCTCTTGCTATGTTCGGGGATGAGGAAACTTTCTACAACATGTTCAACATGTATGAAAGAAACTTGATTATTGCGATACCTGTAGCATCAGATAAGTCATTCATCTCAGTTAAAACGTTCTATGAGTCAGTGGATACCCTTGAGCTTGAACACCCAGTTACCTTTGCCTTAGTCAAGAACACCGGATTTTTGAAAGCTACAAATTGCTTGGCACAGGTAGAGAAATTGTATGAGGAGGACATCTACGTTACAGCAATGAGAACCAATCCAAAGTTCAACTTAATAGAGGTAAGTGTAACTACCAAGTATGACGAAAAGGGATATATTCACCAAGCTTTAGCAGACAGAAAATTAAGTGAGGTGATGGAGATTCCTCGTAGTCAGCAAGTTCCAGTAGTTCACATTTTACTTTCAAGTATCAAAAAGGACTCAACCGAGCTTTTCAAAAAATTGATTGTGAGGGAATGATTGTAATACACAATGAAAAATAGCCTGTATGAGGCTATTTTTTTATTTCGGTAATTTGTTCAACTTACGAGCTTTACTGAGC
>PSLL01000055.1:0-605 GCA_040289575.1 Candidatus Dadabacteria bacterium
GTGTAGGTGTCGTGTTCGCCGCGGAAGCTGACGGTGAACTCCTGGAAACTCACCCGGTCGCGCTCCTGGGCGTAGCGGCGGGCCTTCTCGATCTTGCCAATCAGGCTGGAGTGCATCGCTCTCACCCTCCTCTGGCGCTTTCGGCGCCGATTGAGCCGCGGGGGCAATAAAAAGGGCACCAGGCAGCCCATCGCCTGGTGCCCGACGGGTCTCTCCCGAAGCCGCGCCCCCATACGGGGAACCTCCTGCGCCCGGCGGCTCTTTTCACTGGGAAGTATAGGTGCGTCGGGGATGCGTCGTCAAGCCCTGTCGATCGCTTGCCTGGGGCTTTTAGCGAATTTTTACAGCTATGCCGGAGGCTAACCTTTGTCAGAGCTGGGGGATTTAAGAGACAGTATAGCGTAGGTTACTCTGCTTGTCTCTTGACAAATACTCCTATCCGTGTAGTATGGGAAACGATTGCGCAATCGTTTCTCTCAGAGGTCCAATGACGACGCTGCGGGATATAGCCCGACGGGCTGGGGTCTCGGTCAGCACCGTGTCCCATGTTCTAAATGGGACACGCTTTGTCTCCGAGGTCCGCCGCCAGCGAGTGCTGGCGGCTA
>PSLL01000055.1:612-7432 GCA_040289575.1 Candidatus Dadabacteria bacterium
TTATCCAGGAGTTAGGGTATGAGCCGAACGCGGTGGCCCGTTCGCTCAAAATCAACCGATCGCACACGATTGGGCTGATTATCTCGGATATCAATAATCCCTTTTTCACCGCTGTTGTCAGGGGTGTTGAGGATGTCGCAAATCAGCATGGATACAGTGTTATTCTCTGCAATACCGATGAAAACCCCGATAAGGAGCTAAATTATCTGCGCATACTGAGGTCGAAAAGAGTAGACGGATTGATTATTGCCCCAACGGGAATCCTGCACGAGTATCTTCGAACCCTTGTGCACAGCAACTTCCCGATAGTGTTCATTGACCGTGAGCTGGATAACGTGCCAGTCTCAGCAGTGGTTCTGGATAACGAAACGGCAGCGTATCAGATAGTCAAACATTTAATTTCTCTTGGGCACCGCCAGATTGGCCTTATCTCTGGTCGCCCCCGGATTTCGACAACAACCTTGAGGATCTCGGGGTACCGACGGGCTTTAACTGAGGCTGGGCTCCCAGTTGATGAACGGCTTATTGTGAGCGGGTATTCTCGCATAGAAGGAGGAGTGGCAGCGACACACGCCCTGCTTGAATATACACCACCCCCTACTGCACTCTTCGCGGCAAATAACTTGATGACGATTGGGGCACTCATTGCGCTGGCACAGCGAGGTCTGAGAGTGCCGGATGATATTGCTCTCGTCGGGTTTGATGATTTTCCTTGGGTTGATGTGCTTCGCCCACGGTTAACAACCGTCGCTCAGCCAACATACGACCTGGGCCGAGAGGCTGCTCAGCTTCTTATGCAGCGCCTGAATGGTGATCCCAATAGCTATCGAAAACGCATTGTATTGTCCGGTCAATTGATAGTGCGGGAATCATGTGGAAGCTCGAGGCTCAGTAGAATGGAGGGTGATATCGGACAAGACTTAGTTTAGGACCAGCATGTTTATTCGGGTTTGCACTGATATACACAGGAGGGGGTCGCAATGGTGCAATCGCGTGAACATCGGAAGTTAACTCGTCGTGCACTGATCAGCGGGGCCTCGGTGGCAGCAGTTAGTGTTTTGTTCGCTGCATGTTAAGCGCCGCCTCCCACGCCCACACCAGCGCCCAAAGCTGTGCCGACACCGACGCCCGCCCCGGCGGCACCGACACCAACGCCGATGGCGGCGCCGACACCGACCCCGGTGACAGCCCCGACGCCCACGGCGACTCCAGCACCCAAACAACCACCGGCAGCTGCAGACTTCTGGGGCCGGGCAGCAGCAGAGGCAGGGTTGCGTGGTACAACAATTCGGGGAATCACTGAGAGTACACCACCCTCAAAGTATGCTGCCAGTGTCTTGGCCAAAGAGTTCGAGCAAGCAACTGGGATAAAAGTCGAACTGGAGACGACTTCATGGGACCAGATGTACGATAAATCCATCAAGGATATGGAGGCAGGAACGGGTATCTACGACTTCGTTTACATCGAACAAGATATCATTTATGCCTACCTCTCACGGAATTTTCTTACCAATCTTACAGCTCTTCTGAAAGAAAAGCCGAAGCTAGCCGCTCCTGACTTCAGGATCGATGCATTCACTTCGTTCATTAATTACTTCAAGGATCCGAAGACGGGAGATCTTTACGGTGTACCGATGGAAGCCTTTATTAAATGTTATGTATACCGTAAAGATCTCTTCGAGGATCCAAAAATCAAGGAAGCGTACCAGAAACAATATGGTCAGCCGCTGACTCCACCGACAACAGTTCCCGATCAGTATCGGCGAGTTGCCGAATTCTTCACAAAATGGGGAAAGGACAACAAGATTGAACTCTATGGTACCACAGTTCAGGCAGCTTCTGGTCATCCGGCCTCGTTCTACGAGTTTGTCGAGACCATTCTACCCAGTTTTGGGGTCTACAACTGGGGTATTAACATGGAAACCTGGAAGGCCAGCGTCGCTAACGGGGGCCAGCTCAATGGCGCTCGGGCGAAGGAGGCCCTCACTTTCTGGCTGGACATGCTCAAGTACGCTCCACCGGAAGCCCCAAGCAGCACGTGGGATGAAGTGGCTGCCTCCTTCGCGGCCGGGCGCGCTGCCCAGGGGTGGATCTATGGTGAAAACGTTGTTTGGATCGCCACGGATAGCAGCCGGTCAAAGGTAGTTGGGAAAGTTGGTGTTGGGCTGCCACCGACCTATCCAGGAGTCCTGGAAGAGGCGCGCGCCGGGAAAGGCTACATTGGATACTATGACGGAGGGGCATTCGGGATTCCACGGACGGCTAAGAATAAAGAGGCCGCGCTGCTGTGGCTCCAGTATATTGGTCAACCATCTGTACAGCCGAAATGGGCGGCTGCGGCGGGCCGAGTTGTCCATACCGCGACCTTTGATGATCCTCTTGTCAGGGAGATGGACGCGAAGACCGGTGGCTACTTCACGCTCATGAAGACCTACGGAAACCTCTTTGCCGGCGCGCCTCCATTCCCATTCCACGCCCAGGCCCGTGAGATCGTCGCTCCGTTTATTTACAAGGCCATCGCCGGCGAGCTCAAACCCGGCGATGCCCTTGACCAAGCGGCGGCTGCCCTCGATAAAGAACTTCCTCGTCTCGGGTACGGGCGGTAAGATGGCCCAGCGTCCGATCTGGCCGGCGCGCGTCGGGTGGGGGCTTCTCGCCCCCACCCTTTGCATCCTTATCATCACCGGTCTCCTGCCTTTCCTTTATGTTCTGTACATCAGCTTTTTCGACTGGAATGTTTTTGCAGCTCAAGGAGTTCCTCTCTTCGTGGGTGAGAACAACTACCGCCGGTTGGTCTTTGATGATGATTTCCTCGGAGCACTCTGGCGTACGGTACAGTTTACCTTTTGGACAGTGACTATCGAACTTGTTCTTGGATTTATTCTTGCCCAGTCCCTTGTGAAAAACTTTGTCGGTCGTGGAATCTTTCGTACCATCCACACGCTGCCTCTCATGGTCGCTCCTATTGTCGTGGGCGCGATCTGGCGCCTTCTCACAATCCCTGGATTTGGGCCGATCCCTCACTATCTTCAGCAGTGGTTCGGGGTTGATTATAATATTGGCAGAATAGCGACACATGCTTTCTGGACAACTGTGCTTATGGACATTTGGCACTGGACACCCTTTGTTACACTGACGTTTCTTGGAGCATTCTCCTCTTTACCAAGGGAACCGTTTGAACAGGCTCAGGTTGATGGGGCAAGTACACTGCAAATACATTTCTATTTGACAATTCCGATGACTATGCCTATTATCCTGACCACACTCTTTATTAGAATCATGGATGCTCTCCGCACTGTTGATGAGGTCTGGATGCTAACCGGTGGTGGACCTGGCAGCGCGACGCGTTACATTGGTATTCACATTTGGAGGGTGGTTTTCCCGAAAACTGATTATGGGTATGGTGCAGCGATGTCTCTACTTGTTCTCTACTTCACTATAGTCCTGTGCTGGCTGCTTTTTATCGTAATGACTGGGAAGTTTAAGCAAAGTCAGTAGGCGAGATATGCGTGTACGGAGATTCTTGCGCAACCTTCTGCGCTACACTCTACTCGCTGGTATAACTCTTTTTACCATTCTACCTTTATACTGGCTCTTCCTTGTGTCGGTAAGAAGCCGTGTTGAGCTTTTTGGGGCGCCGTCTTTTATCCAGACAAGTGTATATATCGAGAATTACACAAAACCTTTCTTTTCTGAGGCCTACCAGAGATATCTTTTGAACTCCATTGTAATTGCCACTTCTAATACGATTCTTGTAGTACTTCTCGCCATCGCCTCCGCCTATGCTCTCTCACGATGCCGGCTGGCCGGTGAAGAGAATATCTTCTTCTGGACTATCACGAATCGCATGGCCCCTCCGGCTGCATTTCTCCTGCCAATATTCATACTATACACGAGAGTCTTTACTCTTGGCGATGCAAAAATGTTTGACACCCATTTCGGATTGATACTGTTGTACTGTGTGTTCAATCTGCCTTTCGCCATCTGGCTCCTGAAAGGTATCATAGACAGCATACCTACTGAGATCGACGAAGCGGCCATGGTAGATGGTGCAGGGCTCTGGATGACCCTTTTACAGATTATCGTTCCTCTGGCAGCACCAGGTATTGCAATAACTGCAATACTAAGCTGGATATTTGCCTGGAACGAGTATCTCTTTGCGGCCACATTAACGAGTGTCCACGCCCGAACAATTACCACAGGCTTGGCCGAATTCGTTACAGTAACCGGAACGAACTGGGGTGAGATGGCAGCAGTGGCGGTTGTTGCCCTGCTGCCCGCGCTGCTCTTTGTCGCTCTCGTCCAGCGATACATCATAACCGGCTTAACTTTTGGAGCAGTAAGGGAGTAGACGGTGAGAGAGATAACGGCGAAGATCACGCGCTACCGATCACTCACTCGGGCGGTTCAGAGAAAAGAAGTTACACGCAAAGGCGGCTTTTTACCGATTGAAGCCAACATATTTGATCGAATATTTATCGGCATTGCTCTTTTCATCGCGATCCATCTTCTCTGGATGCGCTTTGTTGAAACATATGTGCCTTTAGGAGTGGCCACCGCTCTTTCACTTGTCCTGACCATAGTGATCGTTAAGTGGGGGTAGAGGGAGAGTTATGCCATGAAAAATACTGCCGCGGTTCTTTATGCACCAGGTGTGGTACGCCTGGAGGAAAGACCAATACCCCGGCCTGGCCCCTACGATGTGCTTGTCGAAGTCAAAGCGGTCGGGGTCTGCGGATCGGACGTGCACTATTACGAACACGGGCGAATAGGGCATTTCATAGTGCGTGAGCCTCTTGTTTTAGGCCACGAATGCTCTGGCATTATCGTCGATGTTGGAGAAAAGGTTTCAAGGCGGCGGATCGGAGAACGTGTGGCTATTGAACCCGGTGTCCCATGCGGACGTTGTCGAGAATGTCGATCAGGCTATTATAACCTTTGCAAAGAAGTCCGCTTCTTTGGCACCCCGCCGGTTGATGGAGCATTTCAACGTTACGTTCTTATTCATGAAGACTTCGCTTTCCCAATCCCTGAGGGTATCTCCGATGAGACCGCCGCCTTAATCGAGCCTCTGTCGGTTGGGCTCTGGGCCTGCCGTAAAGCATGCCTCCGGGGAGGGGATACCGTCCTCATCACCGGCGCCGGGCCAATCGGCCTTCTGACGCTCGCGGTGGCACGGGCCCTGGGAGCGGCGAAAACTATTGTCACCGATGTTAACCGAGCGCGTTTGGAGCATGCCAAACAATTGGGAGCAACCCTGGTATGGAACGTTGCGGAAAGTCCTCTTACTGAAGCAGGAATAGAGGTTGACGCGTTTATTGAATGCTCAGGCCAGCAGAGTGCTTTGATCGACGGCTTGCGGGCACTACGACCGGCAGGGAGAGCCATTATTGTCGGTATGAGTCCAAATGAAGATGCGACAATTCCGCTTGCATTGTTACAAAATCGAGAGATTATCTTAACAGGAGTATTTCGCTACGCAAATACCTTTGCTGATGCTGTCGCTATGGTCGCTGCGGGCAGGATACGACCAGAAACTATAATCTCCGCTCGTTATACCCTAGAAGAGATAGAGAGGGCTTTACAAATGGCGAGAGAAGATCCGAGTAAAATTAAAGCCATAGTTCTCCCACAGCCTTAACCTTAGTCTTGGAGGTCAGTAATGAGAGCAGTTGTGATCGAGAAACCTGGGGTTATCAATATCACAACAGTCCCCGATCCTGCACCTGGACCAACTGATGTTGTTGTCCGGGTTCGAGCCTGTGGTATCTGTGGCACGGATCTTCATATTGTCAAAGGAGAATTCCCACCTACTCCTTACCCAATTATTCCAGGCCATGAATTCTCCGGCGAAATAGTGGCCATAGGCTCACGTGTCCGCGAAGTCCTTGGGCGAGATTCTGAAAGACTTAAAGAGGGTACGCGTGTTGCGGTTGATCCATCGCTTTTCTGTGGATATTGCGAATTCTGCCGTAAAGGCCGAGGAAATCTCTGTGCGAATTGGGGAGCAATTGGTGATACTCAAAATGGGGCGTTTGCAGAGTATGTCTCAGTGCCTGCAAAGAATGTATATGTCTTACCCGATAATCTCTCGGACCGAGAAGGTGCTCTTGTTGAGCCCCTCGCCTGCGCAGTTCATGGGATACACCGTCTTGCACCACGAGCTGGCGATACAATCTTAATCGTTGGGGCTGGAACTATGGGCCTTCTTCTTCTCCAACTCGCGTTACGGAGCGGAGCCTCGCGGGTTGGAGTGGTTGATCTACATCCTCAACGCCTTGATCGGGCTAAAAAATTAGGCGCCACGTATGTCGCACAGGCTGTCGATCAGATATTACAAGAAGAAAAGCAAGGATTCGACTGTGTTATTGACGCAACTGGTGTCGTACAGGCCATAGAATCAGCACTAAAAGCGATAAAACGTGGAGGGAAATTCCTTGTATTTGGAGTCGCCCCAAGCGACGCGACAATTCCTGTCTCGCCTTTCCGGATTTATAACGAAGAAATAACAATCCTCGGTTCGATGGCAGTCCTCTCCTCCTTCCCGCAAGCTATCGATCTCATGAAAAGTGGTGTGATCAATACGGATCTAATATTAACACATGCATTCTCTCTTGGCGATTTTCCTCAGGCTCTCGATACAGTTCGCCGAGGAGAGGGGATCAAGGTTCAAATTTTACCGTAGTTAGATATCCTCTCCGTCCTATACCGGCCTACTGCCGGCGGCGCTTGACCGGCGGCCGGCGGGCCCGCCGGGCCCGGTAGTACTCCAGGATGCGCTCGGGCGGGCGCACCGGCACCACGCTCACCTCCACCCCCC
>PSLL01000055.1:7467-7761 GCA_040289575.1 Candidatus Dadabacteria bacterium
AGCCGCTCGTTCACCACCGCCAGCACCTCCTCCGGGTCCTCGACGTCGGCGATCACCACCAGCTGCAGACTCCCCGGCCGGTCGCCCGGAACAGTCTCAACCCGGACCTCCGGGTAGTGCAACCGCAAAAGGGCGGTGATCTCCTCGACCGCCGCGGCCAGAAGGTCCGCTTCCTGTCGTTCCATCGCTCGCCCTCCTCTCGCCCCTCCATGGTAGCACAGGCCGCGCCCGCCGGTCTCCCGCACGACCCCGGCACGGCCGACCGGAGACCGCTGGCACCCCTCTTGCACCACC
>PSLL01000056.1:0-7713 GCA_040289575.1 Candidatus Dadabacteria bacterium
CCATCCTTGTATCCAGCATCAAAGTTACCAGGGAATTTTCCTTTCTCAGAGGCTTTGGTCTCTTTCTTGGATTCGAGGGCCTCGATCTTCTTCCTAAGCTCCTCAATCTGTTGCTGGTTCTGTCTTTGTATCTCCTCAATCTGTTCTTTCAATGTCCTTATCTCCGCTTCACTCTGGCTTTCTGCCTTTGAAACTAGAGCAAAAAGCATTGAAAACAACACCATAACAGCCACCGTTAAAGCACCGCGTAAAAAACCCTTCATCTTTCAATCCTCCTTTAATTGTTTTGTTTTCGTTACAATTACCAAATTCAACTACAATTTCATCGCAGGAAATAAAATCCCATCCTGCTGATTATCACGCCATAACTCTAAGTGACTCTCCCACCACTAACTAATTCTCTGATAGAACCACCTCAATGTCCCTTACAACTAGCTCTGGCTGGAGGAAAGCGAGATTGTAAATCTCTCTTATACGATTTTTCCCATCAATAAAGTAAATCCTCATCACATGGTCAATCGTTCCATCCTCTAGCTTCTTTACCCAGATGTCATAATCCAAGAGCACCTTCTTCGTTTGTTCCACTGTTCCCCTAAGAAATAGCCAACCATCGCCACCCGCTCTAAAACCATCCGCGTAATTCTTTAGTTTCTGAACCGTATCGCGCTCGGGATCGAGGGTTATTGATATGATTTCGACCTTCTCCCCAATTAATCTCTCTCTTTTTAGAACCTGTTGAAGGCTCGAAAGCCTTCGTATAATGATTGGGCACATAGAGGGACAGGAGGTATAAATAAAATTAACGATTTTAATCTTATCCTTTAGATCTTTGAGACCTAATCTTTCCCCTTTAAGGTCAACAAGCGCAAAATCGGGTGCAGGTTTAATTACGGCAAGCTGATAGAGACGGCCGCTTGATTTAATTCTTTCTTGTCCCTCTTCGTTGTGGTTTTGCTCCTTCTTATGTGCATTGACATGAAGAGGAAAGAGAAATACCGCAACTATCAGAATCAACAGGTTGATAAAAACCCTAAGATTTAAAACCAACTCTATTTACCTCCATAATTCTTTCTATTACTGATCTAGAAATTCACTAAAGCAGAGCATAAGTAAACACAAAGACTTCACCTTAATTTAGCTAAGCTACTAAAGCCGCTCATTGTTAAGGCGTACGCTGAAGTTCACATTAATCGGCCTTTGTAGTGTATCGAGTACAGGACAATGGGCGTTTACTATATCTGCTAACTCTTTTATTCTGATACGATCGGCGGGGCTCTTTATATCCACTTCATAATCAATATCCGTAAAACCCGAAGGCACAGGAGCAATATTGAAAAGCCCCCTTGCATCAAGATGTCCTCTAACGGTTATTCTTATTGAATCCAGGGGAATTCCTAATACCGCTGCATAGGCCGCATATACTATCTCCTGGCAGGTTCCAAGAGCCGCGAGAACCAACTCCACTGGATTGGGTCCTTTATCTGTTCCACATAACTGCGGTAGTTCATCTATATCCAGAGTAAACTGGCGTATTCGTGCCTTTGTCAGAAATCCCTGAACCAGTTCGGTGTCGGCCTCAAATTTTGCAATGACTGGACCCTCGGGTGCCTTTTTGAGCTTATCAATAATCCGGTTTAGCTTCTCTGCAAGGTCTTTATCATCAGAAGTAATATCGACTGCTTGTAAAGTTTGTCCACTCATAACAGTATTCCTCCTTTGGTTTAAATTTAATAAAGCAACATATCATGTGCACGAGCCGGACCCGTAGGAAACTTTGTAAAATCCACGTTAAAAAACGGATCAATACTCATCTTTCCATTTGGACCGATTCTGATAAGACGCACCCAGAAATTCTCAGCCCCATAGTCGTATGTGCTAAGTAGCGAGTTTGTAACATACATTCTCTTCCCATCATATGTGATATGCATCATATTCGGGTGAAGCCCAGGATAGACTGTATCGTGGAGTTTAGGTTTTGCAGGTTCGGTTATATCCCATTCCTGAATCTCATTTGTGCCAAAACAACTGACATAGAGATATTTATCATCTACGGACTGACGGAGGTCGGCAGGTAAACACCCCTTTCCCAAATCGGCTACCTTTTTGAACTCGAACGAGCTATCTTTCTGATTCCACATCCAGATACTATCTCCGGCAATAACATTCGTATATCCATAGTTTGATCCGGATTTTCTTGCCCAGCGGACCTCAAGGGGTAGTTTCTCATCAATCTTTGCAACCTGAATAGGTTTTCTCTCCTTGAAGTCCCAAATAACTAGTGTATTTCCAAACTGATTCGGGTTATTCTGACTAAAGGGCCTCGAATAGTTTTTAAAGGGCGTCCAGCTCGATGTGATCATTCGATTGATCTCAGGCTTAATCCCAATGTCATACATATAGGGAGCATCCTTAGGAAGTGGTATGGTTCTTATGAATTTTCCGTCGTTTGTAAACTCTGCAAGCCCGCCAGGGTCATTTCCGTCTGCACTAGATGTAAATGTAATGAGCATCCTCCCTGGGATAGCATAAAAGGTATGGGGACCCATAAACCCGGTAATCTTCGAAACATCATCTATTACCCTTACAACCCTCGGGTGCACGGGATCAGAGGCAACCTCAATGATCCAGATGCGCCTTGAAAAAAGTCCTCCTGCCCAGATCTTAGTCCTATCATCGGTAAAACCCATGTGATGGGTTTCATTGCCTTTTGAGCCAAGATCAACAGTATTGATAATCTTCCCGTAATTAGGCGAAGCAAGGTCAACGTCAATTACAGCAATAAAATCATTGTCCTTTGCATCTGCATCCACAGCCACTACGTATAAATACTTTTCAGGCCTTGTGAGATAGCTGATAAAAGGGGAATGACAGACCTCTGCAAAGGCTGAATTCATTACAAAGAGCAGTAGAACCAGAATTGGAAATACATAGATTATCCGTTCTTGCAAGGCCCCATTTATTCTCGAGTCTTTGACATAATTTATAGTCTCATACCCCCTTTCCTAAGTTGACTAAACTGTTTTCTTCTGATTTCAATGGTACTTTTACTTCATATAAGTCAGGGCTTGTATCTTCTATCTTTTTGATAGAAACAGACCAGCCATCTACATCCCTCTCGATAACTCGATCGCCAACTCTTACACCTTTGAGGTTATCACTCGGTGCAACCCTGAAGACTTGACCTTTGGGATCCTTAAGAGTGACAATGCCACTTTCAATCGCCTGTACTTTGCCCAACACACTAAACCTATCTTGTGAAGTCATCTCTAAACCTAAAAGGCGGTTTAAGATATCGTTTACTATAAAAACCAATGTAATGATTGCGCTGAGACCAAAGACAATAATAAAAGCCGATATTTTCTTCATTTCCCTTAACTCCTTTTTAGAGATCTTTGAGGGTTCCCCAAAATTAATTTCTAGTACTATTCGGGGAACCCCTTCGGAGATACGAGATGCCTACCCTAAAGTCGGGAAGCACTACGTCAACAAATTCCCCTATTTAATAGAAACCCTCCTGATACCTTTTTCCACTGCCGAACAGAGGTAGATCCAGAGCCGATGATAGACCATGCCAAAGAGGCTCTAGCGCGGCATAGCAGTCTCTAAAATCCTGAACATAACTCCTTGGATTATCCTGCCATGCGATAAACTTATGGACTATGGCTCTCAGTTTCGCCTTCACCTCTAGTGAATTAAATTCCCATTTGAAATATCCCCCTAGTGGAAAAAATATCTTCATGAAGAAGAGCTGTTTTATAACGTGCTCCTCCTCTATTCCATCATATGGTTCGAACCATCCTGTTCTAACCCAACTATATCCTCTACCGAATGTCTGAGCCATTGCGCCTTTAAGTCCCAGCCTCTCCGCCGCTCTCGATGCGAGATACATAAAAACATGACCGGCCTCTTGAGTAAGGTATCCATAAAACGGGAACTTCCTCTCCATCTCTCTAAGGTTTCTTATGAGAAATGAACCCTCAGTGAGATGCTCATAATTTGGAAATCTATTCCCAGCACCCACTAGTGTGAGCCTATTTTTTATATTAATTTCGGGATCGAATTCTCCTATATCACCATATCCTTCAAGTGAAATCCTGATATTTGCCCATTCCCTTTCCGCTATTTTGAGTTCCTTTTCTATTTCCATTGTCTCCTCCATAAAGATTAGATTTCGCTAGCAAACTTAATACATTTTGCCAGTTATACTTAATACAGGAATTCATGTTTATTAGGGTAGAACTACGAGTTTATCGGGCTACAACAGTAGAATGTACTTCTTGAGCGGTAATATTTTAGAAGAAAATTAAGGCTTAATAGATTGCTTGGTATAAACATTAAACCAATCCCCATCTCTCTCTGATTTTGTTCTCTATCTTCCCAAATATTAATCTATCTACCACTACTCCGATTACGATTATAACAATCATCACAGCTATGACCTGATTCATGTCATTGAGCTCCCTGCCCATCATAAGCAGGTGGCCAAGACCCAAACCCACATAGAGGAGTTCTGCCGCCATGAGGGATCGCCATGCAAAAGACCATCCCTGCTTAAAACCGCCTATAATAGATGGAAGCGCCGCCGGTATGATGACCTTTGTATATAAATGAAGCCCCTTTGCTCCCATTGTCCTTGCTGCCCTTATATAAATAGGCGGAACATTCTTCACTCCAGTATCAGTGCCGATTATAATTGAAAAGAGTGACCCTAGAATAACAACCGTCTGCATAGCAGACTCGCTTAATCCAAACCAAAGAAGCGCTAAAGGAAGCCAGCATATACTTGGGAGTGCCTGAAATCCCAAAACCAATGTACCCAAAGTTTCATCGAGCGTCTTTATCCTGCCTATAAGAAGCCCTAAGCATAGTCCGATCACTATTGATAGTCCGTATCCAATAAGGATCCTTTTCATACTGACTAATATGCCGATTATGAATGTCCTGTCCTCAAACCCAGCAATGAGCGTTCTTATCACGCCAATGGGGGTTGGGAATATATATTCAGGCCAAACCTTAAGAGAAGAGAGCCCCTGCCACAGCCCCATGAGGATAAGATAAAAGATAAATAATTTTGTCAGGCGCTTAGTCACTAATAACTCACCCCCTTCCCATTGGCCCTGTATTCTGGCTCCTCCTCTTCCCCTTTCAGGTCATCAGTAATCCACTTTGTGTTTAAAAATACCTCCGGGTCATCTGCTCTTCTCGGTCTTGGAACTTCAATATCATACTCCGACTTGATTCTTCCAGGATTCTTTCCAAACACTATAACCCTATCTCCAAGGAGAACAGCCTCTTGAACATTATGTGTAACAAAAATTATGGTTTTATGCGATTCGATCCAGATATTTTGTAGCTCTTCCTGTAGTGTTTCCCTTGTGTATACATCGAGTGCCGCAAAGGGTTCATCCATAAGAAGAATAGCGGGCTCCATAGCCAAGGCCCTTGCTATTGCCACGCGCTGTTTCATCCCACCTGATAACTGATGGATAAAAGAATTATGAAACTTCTCATCGAGTCCTACGAGATTCAGGTAATCGAGTGCAAGGGTTCTGCGCACCCTCGGATCTACCTTGAGGATTTTCAGACCAAATTCAACGTTCTGCATCACTGTAAGCCATGGGAAAAGCGCACCTTCTTGAAACACAACCACACGGTCAGAGCCGGGGCCGGTTACGCGATTTCCATTCGACCAAATCTCGCCCCCTGTGGGCTTATCAAGCCCCGCAATTAGATTGAGAAGGGTAGACTTGCCACACCCCGAAGAACCCACAATGCAGATAAATTCCCCTGCGTGAATTACCAGGTTAATATTCTCAAGGGCGGTGACCTTTCCGTGATTTGTCTTAAATACCTTCGACACATTTACCAACAGAAGCCTTGGCTGTGTTTTCTCAATCTTTTGGATGAAGACCTGCCAGAGCCCATTTTGTTCAATAACCCGGAACGGATAACCCCTTCGAGTGCAAAACCTCGGAACATTTTCCTTCGCCGTAGGTTCATGATCACATACAGCCTGGAGAATCTCTCTGTCATTAAGCCTCTTCATTGCGTCTCTAATAACATTAAGCGGATGGGGACAAACCGCCCCCCGCACATCAATTGATTTGTGCGACTTTAGTTCATCAAGATTTTTTAGATCTTCAGTCTGCAATGGCTCACGCCCAGTTTTAATAATCACCTGTTTTTACCTCTTGCTTTTTGATCTCGATCCTTATAGGCTTTAGCCCCTTTTCCACCAGAACCTCATTTAGTAATGTCAGATCATAAATGTTTGATAAATCCGGCTGTTCCCGGCCCAAGAATCCCTGCTCAAATGCCCATCTTGCCGATTGAAAAAGGGAGTTTGGTATAGGGTCGTAAGTAAAGTCAATTCTCTTTAGCGATTCGTTGAGAACGTTTTGAGGCAGGGCTTTTCCTGTCTCTTTCTTTATCTCATCGTTAAGTATCCTTTTTGCCTCTTCTGGATTTTTGTTTATCCAGTTCGTAATCTCCAGATGGGTCGCTATCCATTTTTTGACCAAGTCCGGATGCCCTTTTAAGAATTTTGTGCTAACAACAAGGTTAGTAGTAACAAACTTTCCATTGGGCCATATATTTCTTTCATCCAGGAAAAGCCTCCCATCGCCTTCGAGTATCAACCTTGAGACCCAAGGCTCAACTGTCCAGGCTCCGTCAATCTCCTTTTTGATAAATAGGGTCAATTGATCCGGGTTTTCAATAGGTATAACCTGCACTGTGCCCCCCTTTTCTTTCACCTTATATCCATTGTCTTTGAGCCAACCACGAAGTGCCACATCCTGTGTATTTCCCAATTGTGGAGAAGCAATTTTTTTGCCATCAAAATCTTTTACTGTATTTATCCCTGAATCTGATCTAACGACAAGACCCGCCCCACCGCTTGCCGCCCCGGCAACGATGCGAAGGGATTCTCCCTTAGATTTTACGTAACCATTAATGGTAGGATTGGGGCCTATGTATGCAATATCAAGCTGCCCGGCAAATAACGCTTCAATTGCCGATGGACCCGCATTAAATACCCTCCATTCAACCTTTGCGTCCTTTCCCAATGCCTTCTCAAACCATCCATTTGCCTGTCCGATTACGGCCTGAGCATGGGTTATATTGGGAAAATGACCCGCGCGAATGGTTATTTGGGAATCTCCTGCAACTACCTCCGAATTCCAGCCTAGGAGACCTAGAATTAGTCCTGCCAGCAAAACCCAGAGTAGATTTCTCATTCTTCCCTCTCCTTTTTAGTCTATTCATCTTGTAGGGTGGATTAGGATAGCAAGTAGAGTGCCAAATAAAAATCTCTGTATTTTCGGGAAACTTCCGAAAGGTACTAATCTAAACTGATTAATTGTTAATCACTTTCGATTATTAATAAATCAATTCGTATATTTTTATATCAGAATTTAGGGACTCTGTTCCATGCATTATAGAGATCAGAAGCCTTTCCAAGAATGATTAAGAAGCTATCTCATAAATAACAATAGAAACCTAGAAACAGATATTCCTGTCTGTTTTACCTAACCCATGGTGGGTTAGACATTCTTGTCTAATACCCCTCTTATGAAAACCAGAACCTCATCTCAAATCTGGAACCATATTAGATTGATCCATTCAAATAAAAAGGGGAACCCGGCGCCGGGGCGGAGGCGCCAGGTTCCTTTAGACAGTAACGCCAAGTGAGGAAGGAGGATAAAAGCCTCT
>PSLL01000057.1:0-7681 GCA_040289575.1 Candidatus Dadabacteria bacterium
AAAGCCCCTGGCGATGAAGCTGAGCAGAAGAGCGGTTGGCCGGGGATATAAGGCTGAGAGGTGGGCTGAGGACCGGGGCTTCATAGGGTACCTTACGGTCATGGATATGGCCTTTCAGGGTTTGGCCTTAAGCCGAGGATTATGAGCGTCCGCTGGCGAATAGAGTACACCGGTCACCGTTGGTTAAAGGAGAGGCACAAGAAGTTTTGGATGGTCAGTGGATTTTGAACAGCTTGATAGCCTTTCTATCAGCTTTAAACGTTATATTCTGGGGATTATGCGTAAAGGATGTTAGAGATCCAAGCTTTACACCAAGCTTTGTCCTTAAGCTATGCTTCAACAAGTACTTTATACTTGCACTATCCTCAGCCTTTCTAGCTGCTTTGCTGAGATATTCCATTATTGAAAGGAGGGTTCTTTCTAGCGACATCAACTGTAGCCACTATGCTAGCTTGCTACTTCATTTTAGGCAAAAGGATCGGGCTATTAGATTGGATTGGAATAGGGCCGATTATGGCAGGGATGTTCATTCTGGGAAGGTAAGAAATGAAAGCCGTTATACTCGCTGGTGGATTGGGTAAAAGACTTCGTCCATTAACAAACGAAGTTCCTAAGCCACTTCTAAAGGTTTCAGGAAAGCCTATTATTGTTTGGCAAATTGAATGGCTTAAGGAATATGGAGCAGATGAAATCGTAGTTTGTGCCTACTACCTTAAGGAAATGATTAAGGAATGCTTAGCAGATGGAGGCAAGCCTGGACTAAGCGTACGTTATTCATTTGAGGATGAACCTTTAGGTACTGGAGGAGCTATAAAGAATGCTAAACCTTTACCTAAGCAATGATAGCTCTTTCTTAGTATTAAATGGAGACATTCTGACTAATCTAAATCCGATAAGGCTGGTTGATGAGCTAGATTATAATGATGATTGCATCGGGTCCATAGCAATTGTTCCGCTTAAATCACCTTATGGAATCGTTTACACAAATACAAATGGACGTATTGAGAAGTTTGAAGAGAAGCTTGTGCTTAAAGACTACTTTGTTAATGCAGGAGTCTACTGCTTCAAGCCAGATATATTCGATTATTTGCCTGATAAAGGCGATATTGAAAGGGCTTCATTTCCTATGTTTGCTTCAAAAGGTAGGCTTAAAGCAGTAAAGTATACTGAAGTGTTCTGGAAATCAGTGGATACGCATAAAGACTTAGAAGAAGCTGAAGCAATGATAAAGCGAACATGAAGGTTTCCGTAATTGTACCGACTTATAAGGAAAAGGATAATCTTCCAGAACTTATTGATAGGATTTTCAAAGCTTTAAAAGGCTACGACTTTGAGGTAATAATCGTAGATGACAACAGCCCAGATGGAACGGCTGGAGTAGCTAGGGGGCTGAGCAAGATATATGGAAACATCAAAGTCATAGAAAGACCTGTAAAGCTAGGATTGGCAAGCGCTATTAGGGACGGAATAAGTAATGCGGACGGCGATGTAATTGTATGCAAGGATGCCGACCTTCAGCATCCTCCAGAACTTCTGCCTAAAATGATAGAGAAGGCTAAAGAAGGCTATGAGGTAGTTATAGCATCAAGATACATTGATGGAGGGAAAATAGAAGGATGGAGTGCTTTCAGAAAATTTATATCAAAGAGTGCTATTCTGCTTGCCCATATCTTGTTTCCAAAGATGAGAGCAGTAAAAGATGTAGCTTCTGGCTTTTTCCTGCTTAAGAGAGGCGTAATTAGCGGGACTCAACTCAATTCTACAGGATACAAGATCATACCAGAGGTTCTAGTGAAAGGGAAATATGAAAGAGTAACCGAAATTCCATATGTCTTTAAGCCTAGGAAGAGGGGGAAAAGCAAATTGAGCTTGAAGGACGTAATAAGTTATGCTGTATTTCTGCTTAAGCTGAAGTTAGGAAAGTGAATTCAAAAGCAACACACTCTGCTGGAAAATGAAGGGTAACTTCTCAACTGAGTACTTCTTCAAAAGAAGCTACTTCAGATGTAGATTCGGCGCGCGCGTTGCTGAATAGGTACTTCGAGGTAATGAAGAAAGAATCATGAAACTGGGAGTGCTGGTCAGATTAAAGAAGGGAATTCGACTATGCGCCAGAAGTAGACTCTTGAAAAGTCCACAAAGTCCCTATTTTGTAATTATCGTAGTTGCTACCATAGCGTACACTATCATCTTTTCCTCAGTTACCATCTTAAAGCATTACAATTTCCAGACATACGGATGGGACCTAGGGATATTTATGCAAGCACTTTACACAACAGCTTTCCACAATAAGCTGTTCCATTACACTGTTGAGTTCCCTTCAAATCCAAGTTGTTCGTTTTTCGGTGTTCACTTTGCGCCTTTCCTCTTTCTCCTAGTGCCTGTTTACAGAGCGTTGCCTTATGCCGAGACTCTTCTCATTCTTCAGAGCTTCTTCATCGCTTTAGGCTCAATCGTTGTCTATAAACTTGCGGAACTTAAGCTTGGAAGTAAACCTGCCCTACTCCTATCTTTGGCATATTTGCTATACACCCCACTACATGAAATGAATTGGTATGATTTTCATCTTCAACCATTCATACCGTTCCTTCTTCTTTCAGCTTACTACTACTTCGCCAAATCTTCCTACGTTAAATCTTTGCTATTTATAGTTCTCGCTCTCTCAACGTATGAAATCATGCCTGTTCTGATCTTTCCCTTTGGACTTTACGCTTTAGTAAAGAGGTTAAGGGACAGGCGCGGGGCTATTTACGCTCTTTCTGTCATGGTAATTTGCATAGCATGGTTGATAACTTCAAACAAAGTGAATTCTGCTTTTAATCCAACTAGATGGGAGATTTATGCAAATCCTTGGGCAAAATTTGGTAATTCACCAACTGGAATTGCATACAACATTTTGACTCGACCCATAGACGCACTTCAGCACTTCTTCACTTATGCTCCGCTAGAGAAAGCCCTTTATCTCTTATGGCTTTTCGTTCCGCTACTTTTCACACCCTCTTTTGCTCCTTTAGAATTCTTGCTACTGGTAATGCCCTGGCCAGTTATAACATTCTTAAGCACTTATACTGATTATTTGAGACTCCAATATACTGGATTCGTCATCGGTCAGGTATTCATAGCAACAATTGAAGGGCTGAAGTGTGGAGTTGATAAAGCTCCGAAGCTTGCAGGCGAGTGGTTTTTGCATAAACGTGCCAAAGAGATTTTCATTGCTTCAATTATCCTAATAATGCTGATAAACCCAGTATCAGTAATACCTGAAGTAAGAAATCTGTATGTTGGAGGCATACCAGAATCAAATGCACATAAGGAGTTATTGCGTGAAGTCATCGCATTGATCCCTCATAATGCAAGTGTGCTTACTCAAAACGATATCTTACCTCACTTGGCTCATCGCCTTAATTTGTATAGTGTCTCAACCCCTGCACAGCCCCCCGATTTCATACTTTTAGATCTGAGGTCCCCGTGGTCGTTAACTCCTCTGACTAATATAGGACCTAATAGCTCTCTAAGCGTTTCCAAAAAGCTCCTTGATGAATATAGGATTATAGTGTCTGCTGATGGTATTCTGCTTTTTAAATACAAGGAAGGAGAGCTTAAGCTATTCATACCTTACTCATCATACTTCAGTTATCAAGACCTTCCGCTCGAAGCTGGAAGTTTAGTTTTGGACCCATCAACTGGCAGAGTAGTTCTTGCCTCAGATACAAAACGTCCATTTCACCCATTCTGGTGGCATGGACCTTGGGTTTCTCTTCCACCTGGAGATTACATAGTAACTTTCAGGTTGAAAATAGAAGATGAAGTCGATGGATACCTTCTAACATTACTTGTAACAAAGGAAGGCGGGACGCATGTTATTGCTAGAAAACAAGTTCACGGATTCGAGCTAAGCCCGAGGGAGTGGACAGATATTAAACTTAGGTTTTCGCTGAGAGAGCCTCAAGCTGGGATAGAATTCCTCGGTGTGGTTCCATCAAACATAACTAAGATATACTTAGATTACATCCATATTGAGCAAATCTCACCCATAGCGTATAAGACCTCTGGAGACCTCAGCTTTAACTATATGAATATGCCCTTCAGATGTAAAGAATTGGTCAACGGGAATATAGTCCTAGATGAAGGTTGTATCGTTTATGGCCCTTATGTAAAGATCCATCCAGGTAGGTATAATGTCCGCTTCTGGCTTAAAGTAATGCATGTTGGCACAAACCCAAGGATATTACTAGATGTGGTAAAGGATTTTGGCACTACCATTATTAATGAACTCATGATTGGCAAAGATGATATTGTTGTAGGGCAGTGGCGTTACTATGAATTAAACTTTAGTCTGGACTCACCAGCTGAAAATATAGAGTTCAGAGTTCATGTACTTCAAGATTGTGAAGTTGCTTTTGCTAAAGTAGAACTTGTGCGTATGCCATGAGTTGGAGAGAACCTAGGATAGCATATAGGCATAAAAGTTACGATTTGACCGTTGATTATTACCTCAAGCTTCTTAGGTCACTTAATGTAAGAATCCCTCATGGAGTCATAATTGATGTTGGTTGCGGAAGGGGCTACATAGTCAAATTTTTCGCTAAATTGGGGTTGTGTTGCATAGGATTAGATGCATCAAAAGAAATGTTGAGGGAATGCAAAGGTATAGATGTGGTACTAGGAGATATAAGGTATCTTCCCTTCAGATCGGAAATTGCTGATATGATCTTATGCTTTGATGTGTTGGAACACATCAAAGATGTACAAAAGGTCCCTGGTGAAGTTCGAAGGGTTCTTAAAAAGAAGGGACATTCCGTGTGTACCATACCGCTCAAGCATCCAATAAATATTATCTCTGACTTCTTACGTGGCGAGAAATCTCATGTAACAATGCTAAGAGTCAGCGAATGGTTAAATATGTTTGCAACTTTTTTTAACATAAACTACAAAACAGTATTCATATTGCCACTGGCACTAGTTCTGTTTAAGAGATATCTCACACTTGATTTGGGTTTTTTTAATACACATATCTGGTTACATGGCGTTAAAAAAAAATGAACATCTATTTCCTAACCGATGTAATCGAGAGTCTTAATGGATCTATAAGACCGCCTTTCCTACTTGCTAAAACATTGAGGGAAGAATTTGGCGCAAATGTGACATTGATTTGTCCAAGGGTTAACATCAGTATTGCTGAAATGCTTGAACAGGAAGATTTCGTAGTGAAGGACTTGAACAAGCATTATAATTTTTCAGGCTCCTTGCTTACTTTTGAAGCTTGGCTTAGAGCCTTTAGGCTTAAGCGTAATGAAAGCGGCATAGTAATCAACTTCTCTCAATGCTTCATAGCTGATGCCCACGTATACTATGCTCAAGGACCAATTACAAAAGCGCTTGAGGATATGCACCGTGAATTAAAAAATATTCATAAGTTCATCTACAACCTTGTTAAGCCCTACTTACTTAGGCGTGATAAAGCTTTCAACAAGGAGCTTAGACAAAGGTCCAAAGTGTTTGTTGCGAACAGCAATTTCTGTGCAAGTATGTACAGAGATTGGGGAATTAAGGTTGATGATGTTATTTATCCGCCACTCGACTGCAATCATTTTAAGCCAATAACTTCTAAGCCTTCTGGAGACTATGTACTGACATACTTCGGCAAAGAGACGGAATACTTAACGCTTGAGGAAATAGCAGATGCAGGAGTTAAGATAAGGGCCTTTGGATCTAAAGTTTCCTATCTACCGAACTGCATTCTCAAAAACCCAAACATCGAATTTCTTAGCAGAGTCTCAGACGAAGAACTCATAACCCTATACTCCAACGCGCTGTACACGCTATTTACCTTCACCCATGAGCCATTCGGCTATGTTCCAATAGAGAGCATGGCGTGTGGAACGCCAGTCCTAACTTACAATAAACAAGGTCCAAAAGAAACTGTAGCTCATAACGCCACAGGTTGGCTTGCTAACAATGATGAGTTAGTCAAACTTGCAATTAAAATTTGGGAGAACGGATTTCCTTCATGGATGAGGATAGAATGTAGAAAAAGAGCGTTAAAATTTGACGTTAAAGTAATAGCAAACAAATGGCTTGAAGTACTTAGGTGCGCTAGTGGTTCCTTATCCTAAACTGAGTTAGCGGCGCGCGCAGCGCGCGCCTAAGTACTTAGGATGAGCAAATTCCTTAACTTTCCCATAATCATCCCATTCATCATCGGTTTATTAGTCGGTGCCATAGTCAAACGAACAATAAAATTGGTCTTGGGTATCGTCGCCCTCGCGCTCATCCTCGTTGTCTCAGGATACGTGGGTTTAACCCTTCCAGACATTTTCAGCAAAACGATGGAAGTTCTGCATAGAATTGTAAAAACTGGCCAAGCATTGCTTGATGTCCTACCTTACTCATCGATAACGTTTCTAGCGCGCGGTTTCCGCAAACTCCTTTAGGATACAGCTTTCCTTCATCAATCCATCAAAGTCATCAATCGGTAATTCCTCCTTAGAAGGAAATCCCATTATTCACGAGAATCTCTGAAAGAGAATACCTACTCCTTGTCTTAGCATCAAAATGCATACAAGCAATAATGTTAAGCTGTGAAATAAGGTCATTAGTAGTGCACGGAAAGGATAAAAAGGCTAGTGCACCGGGGTGATGAAGTCATCATTGAAACTTTAAATTACCTACGGCTGCATTCGTTGCATTTGATAACCCCCTTCCTTACAAGGATCTCATGCATTTCTTTATAGGCTTCCTTAGTCCAGGCCTTTCCCATTCCTTTAGCCCATAACACGTTGTATGGATGGTAATAAATGGCTATATGCAAATACCCATGACACCTTTCACATATGTCCAACCGTCTTTTGATATGTGCTTCATAATGATCTTTTAGCACATTCTCGCTTGAGCCACACAACGCGCAAGATGATTTATTCTTCATGTCATCCGTATCCTGCATCATGATTTAAAAGGTCATCGAAAGGTTCCTCCTCTAATGCTTGACAATTATTTGCTGGGAGGGACTCAGACCCAAAAACGCTAAGTTAAAAGATAGACGCATACTCAAAAAGCCTCTTGACTGGAAAGACATTAGGTGTCTTTATACTTTAACTATTCTCCCTATCCTGAGTCTTAGGCTTAGTTACACTGGAGGCCCTCGCGGCAACCCTACTGCTGGCCACCAGGAGCCTAAAGACCGCGGATTTCAGGCTGATCCTATGAAGCCGGCACACGACGAAGAGGAGAGTATCGCGCCATTTCCTTGTGCATCGGCACCGTCAGCCTTCTATACTATAGGGATACTCCCTATGTCTCAGGACTACATGGCTTCCTTTTTGATGATCGACCTCGTAGCCTGTCTTTGAAAATGTCTTGATAACGTCCTTGCCTGAAACCGCCGGTTATTTAGGCGTTGACCTCAACGAGTTCCTCCTCAGTGGGTGGGGGATCGGCTCTTCATGCTTCTTCAGGCTTTCGAGGTATGCCTCTATGGCCTCCTTTACGTTCTCCAGGGCTTCCTTCCTAGTCCGGGCCTGTGATAGGCAGCCCGGAAGCTCCGGTACCTTGGCTACATAGACTCCCTCCTCATCCCTTTCAAGCAGAACCCTGAACCTCATGGCTACGCTAAAATGCGATAGAGCCTCACATAAAGGTTGAGTAAGTTTACTTTTAGCCGGCCCTCCTTATCAGTATCCTA
>PSLL01000058.1:0-4956 GCA_040289575.1 Candidatus Dadabacteria bacterium
AGGATGGGACAACCTCAAGAGGGCGAGAGCTTAGAGATCAGTCAGGATCGCTGCTCGTCACGGTTGGTCAGGTCATCGTTTGTTGAAGAGCATGACCCACCGAGCGTTGTGCTTGATTCAGCCTTCTGGAGCATGTTTCCTGCAAGGTACCAGATGTCGTCAGAAGGAGCGAGGCCATTGATAAGCACAGAGCCGTCTGGCCCAATTCGAACCTCAATACGATTCGGGATCTGCTCAAGGTGATCTTTGAGATGGCGATAGCGCTCGGTCAAGAAGTGATACCGCTGATTAGATGATCCAACCCAAGGACGGCTAGTGTCTAGCAAATCTCTCTTGAACGGACCATCGATGAGCAAATCGGTGACGGCAAGAAGGTCATGCCATCCAGGACGGGGTGATCGAAGGATCTTTTCCAGGACGTAGCCAGTGAAAGTCACAACCGAAAGGCCTGCTGCCTTGACAGTGCGCCCAAGTTCAGCGAGGGCTTCTGCCTGAGCGAACGGCTCTCCGCCCACAAATGTCACGCCTTCGATTGGCGGGCCGGTGAGGATTTTGTGAGCAAGTTCAGCAACGTCGATCTCTTGGCCACCGTGCTCCGGCCATGTCCATGGTACCGCGCAGCCAGAGCAACGAATCGGACAGCCCTGCACCCAAATGCACGCACGCTCTCCTGGCCCCTCGACTCTCGTGTATGGAAGGAAGCGGTGAATGCGTAAGCGCATCTAAAAATCCACTAATCGCCCTCCCGTCGCTGCCTTTTGCTCATCGCCGGGCGTAATTACGACGAGGGGTCGTAGACGCTCCACAATGTGTGGCTTAAGTCCTAATGCCTCGCCGAATTCTTCGACGGATCGAAAGCCGCCGCGCATTTCGCGCTCAGCAACCGCTTTCTTGGCGAGAATCGGTCCGACCCCCGGAAGCGACGCTATTGCAGCCTCAGAGGCTCGGTTGACGTAAATGAGAGGCTGTTTAGAAGTTGGGGATGATGGTGAGAACGCCACCGCTGATGCTGGAGTGGTTTGTGCCGGCCTGACAGGTTTTGGCTCCAGCACAGCAGGTGTGATCCGTAGCTGAGCCACGGAGGCAGGGGACTGAGGTTGATTGACAAGTCCGTATTCTCTGAGGGCTCGCACTCGAAGGTCCATTTCCTCGCGTATTTTCAGCGCTTGTAGAGCATCAAGTCGAATTATATACTCTTTCCGAGCGATGAAGGCGTGAATTGAAGACATGATCCAAATTGATACCAACACTAAGCCGGAAAGTTCGGAGGGGTAATTGACGACTCCGGAACTCATTGCCATTACGAATGGCAGGGAATAGACTAGCCCCCACAAGAACCATTTTCTCTGCCTTGCGCGATAACCAATCCAAAAGAAGGCAATCCAGCTCAGAAGGCCAATAGAAAGTATTGTCCATCCAATCCACAATGATCGGCGCCATGCCGGTCTCTTGTTTGCGTCGATGGTGTACATGTTAGCAATCACCTGATTGCCTGATGTGCTGCATATCTTCTACGTAAATCGACTCATTTTCATAAAATTCAGCGGTGTACGCGGAATCAACAGTTTCAGCTTCGAGAATTTCTTCCAGGATGCGGATATACTCAACACACTTCTTCCCCTTGATACCATGGATCTCAGCCTGGATGTGACCGTCTGGAAAGATGCGGATGTTCACTCTCCGGGTCATGGGAGCTCCTCTCTAATCTAAAGGCTAAAAGTGAGGACGATCGAGTTGTCCTGCTGAACCTCGGCATTTTCCAAAACCAAGCCGCGCTCTCGCGCTCGGGTAACGAGATTTGTGTAGACATATTCCTGAACTTGTCGGGCATACTCATCGTGCAAGTCGGAAAGGAAGGCGTGTGCGTGTTCGGCGCCTATGTCGCCGATGAAGATGGCATCAAATGCCCCACTCTGCGTCGGCTCAAACACAATCTGCGTTTGGTGGTAAGACGAACCAATACCTTCACCCAGAACCACGGATTGACAACCAAGAGTCTCCAAGGCGCGAGACAACAGCCGGGCGTCCTTGATGCGGGTTTCCATCCGGAATGCATTTGGGGGATCTTGGACGACTCGTTTGCGATTGCCTACCGCACCTGCAATTGCAATGGCGATTGGAATCAACGCAAGCTCGATGCTCATCGCCGTTCTCCTAGAAATCAACGGTTCTCCCGCCCCGTGCAGACCTTACGTCAAACTCCCCCGTTCCCGGTGAGCTTCCATTGTGACTTGGTGTCGTTTGTGCTTGGTACTCAATTCGATCCTCTCGGAGTGTTGCTGACACTGCCCGAACATTTGCCCATTCCCGAATAGCGCGAATCTCTTCTGCTTGGGTTACCGACAGAGGCACTGTATGGCGAATGGCGCGCTCCAGATCCTGCAAGCGAAGCGGCCGGTCCTCAGAAAAGGCATCAAAGAGCGCGGAGACTACGATCTGCTCGATCTCCGCACCTATATAGCCTTCGGTCAGATCGGCGAGGTGAGCTAAATGCTCTTCGGTCATTCGAAGCTCGCTAGCAAGCTGGGGATCTTTCAAGCGACGTGCAAGATGAAGACGGAAAATATCGACCCTTTCTTTGCGAGTTGGTAAATCTACAAAGAATATTTCGTCAAAGCGACCCTTTCTAAGAAATTCAGGTGGCAAGAGATGAATATTATTGGCGGTTGCAACTACGAACACAGGGGATGTCTTCTCTTGCATCCATGTGAGAAAGGTGCTAAACACGCGGCTGGACGTACCACCGTCAGACACGGCACCTGTTGCGGTAAAACCCTTTTCTATCTCATCAATCCAAAGAATGGATGGCGCAATAGTTTCTGCTGTCTGGATTGCCTGACGCAGGTTCTCTTCGCTGCTGCCAAGCAGGCTGCCAAAGATCTTGCCGACATCTAGGCGAAGGAGAGGTAACTGCCACATGTCACTAATAGCCTTTGCTACCAAACTCTTGCCACAACCCGGCACCCCAGTTATCAAAACGCCTTTGGGAGGAAGCAGAGAATACCGCTGGGCTGAATCAAGCCAAGACTTACTACGCTTCTTTAGCCAACGTTTGATATTCTCCAAACCCCCAATATCCTCCATTGTGTAATCGCTTTTTACAAACTCCAGAACCCCTGTTTTCTTGATGATCTGCCGTTTTTCTTCGAGTATTAGATCTACGTCTCGGATATCAAGCTTGCCATCATCGACCATAGCCCGAGCAAAAGCATTCTCAGCTTCCTGCAACGTCAGGCCGAGTGCAGATTTGGCTAACCGCTCTTTTTCCTCTGGCAGCAGATTAATCTCTATTCGCCCAGAAAGCTGATTTGTCGCAATCATTTCGTCGAGCAGATGGCTAATTTCTTGGTATCCCGGCAAGTCAAGATCAATGACGGTAACGTCTTTTTGAAGTTCGAGTGGAAGAATCAGCGTGGGTGATAGGAAGATGACATTTTTGGGGCGAGGAGATTGCTTGAGTGTTGGAACGAGGTCACGGATCTTGCGGATGAGCTGGAAATCCGGTTGTCGTCCTTGACCACCGAAGTATATGTGAAAATCCTTTAGGAGGAAGATCGCTGGATCAGCGAATCTTTCGATTGCTTCGAGAAGCTTCAGGGGCGATTTTGTCTCCTCCTTGCTAGGCTGACCTTCACCAACAAGTCCGGTCGTTACGCTCCAAACCATTACCGCGCGAGGGGTCTTGATGAGTGACTCGTTCTTCGCTGCGGAGTATATGAGCTTCTGTGCGCGATCTTCCTCCCACGTCGTGATATAGATGTAGGGGAATCGTGCTCGCAGCAGATTCGTCAGCGTTGTCACGAACCGGGAGGATGCATGCACTCTTGTCACTCGATCACTCCCCAGCTCAAATCATGAAATATTGCGTAGTGAGTCTATCAAATGGTGTTCAGGAGGTCAATGGTATCGGAGTAGTTCTGGCAGATAGGATCTTCGGCCGGAGCGGTGGTACGGATGGCTGAGGTGAACAAAGCCCATTTTATTGATCTTTTGGGCAATGTTCTATCGAGGTGATACCACCGACGGCGGACGGATGCGACTGGTTAGCTAGGCGGGCCTTTACCATGCTGCCGTTGATGTCTGAGGCTGCGGGGCATGGTGTCCAGACATCTTGAACGCAACGTTTGGAATCCCGAGGTGCCTCTGCTGAGTTAACCCAATCTAGTTGCCACCTGCTCTGCCTCCGTAAGGCGGAGTGACAGGACCTGAGAGACGCCGTCGTCCCGCATGCTGACGCCGTACAGGGTGGTGGCCGCTTCGATCGTGCCGCGGTTGTGCGTGATAATGATCACCTGCGTCTGCTCCGCTAATGCCTGAAGCTGCTCCCGGAACCGCACGATATTTGCCTCGTCCAGCGCCGCGTCAACCTCGTCGAGGAGACAGAACGGCGCCGGGTTCACCCGCAGTATGGCAAATAACAGCGCCACCGCGGTCAGCGCCCGCTCCCCTCCGGACAGGAGTGCCAGGCTCTGCAAACGCTTCCCCGGCGGCTGGGCCACAATATCTATCCCCGCTCCTGTCCCATCCTCTCCGGGTACGAGCGGGTGCTCAGAGAACCCGAGATGTGCTCCCTGCATCAGATGAGCGACGATAAGATCGCCCGCGTCATGAGCGGTTTTCGCGCCTTCTCGATCCAAGTAGACCCAATCACCCGTTTCGCAGTGGTCTGTAATAACCCTGACGACGACAAGTTTCTGGAGTGCGCCGTCGCAGGCAACGCCAACGTGATCGTTTCCGGCGACAGACACTTTTTGGCGCTCGGCTCCTACCAAGGGATCCACATCCTGCAGCCCGCGAGCTTTCTCCGCTTGTTCGGCCTTTGGGAGTCAGGAGAGGAGTGACGCGTACATGCGTCCGCGTCGCAGGGATCGGGGAGCACAGCCGACGCAACGATGTGGCCGGTTGCCGGAGGCACCATCACCGTCAGGCATGCGAAGATGCACAGCGATGTGGTCT
>PSLL01000058.1:4966-5939 GCA_040289575.1 Candidatus Dadabacteria bacterium
CCGCCGCAACGAATGGGTCTGCCAGGAGCCAGCGGTGGTGAAGCACGCTGATGTTCCCGCCATGTCGCAGCATGGCAGGCATGCTCTGCCGGCACATTCGGTATACCCTCGGGTAGTACAATTGATCTGGCGAGTGGCCAAAGATGTCCACGAGCCACGTGCTGAAGCATCCTCGCGCTTGGTGAGGCTCCGCTGCATCCTCCCGCGCGATCGCCCATAAGGACACGATCATGTCGCTCTCACCGAATGGCGAAACACCGCTTACCAAAGACCAGATCATCGAGGCGATCCGGCCGGTGAAGGATCCAGAGATTGGCCGGAGCCTCGTCGAACTCGGCATGATTCCCGAGGTGGACGTTGCTGGCCGCAACGTCACCGTCCATGTCGAGCTGACCACCCCGGCCTGCCCGTTGCGCGGCAAGATTGCAGACGATGTCCGGGCAGCAATCACCGCCGCGTTCCCAGAGGTAGAGGACGTTAGCTTCAAGTGGAGCGCAAGGGTCCGTGCGTCAGGCGGCGGTCGCACCGATGCCCAGCCAATCAGCGGCGTGAAGAACACGATCGCCGTTGCCTCCGGAAAAGGTGGCGTCGGCAAATCCACCGTCGCTGTCAATCTCGCCGTCGCCCTGGCGCAGGCTGGAGCCAGGGTCGGCTTGCTCGATGCCGACGTCTACGGTCCGAGCATTCCCTTGATGATGGGCACGAGCGCTCGGCCGCTCATGCGCAATCAGCGGATCGTGCCGCTGGAGGCGCACGGCGTCAAGGTGATGAGCATTGGGTTCATTCTCGACCCTGACAAGGCACTCATCTGGCGCGGGCCACTGGTGGCGCAGCTTATCCGGCAGTTCCTAAACGACGTTGACTGGGGCGAGCTTGACTACCTCGTCATCGATCTGCCACCTGGGACGGGCGATGTGCAACTGACGCTGGTGCAGAGCATCCCGATCTCCGGCGCGGTCATCGTCACCACACC
>PSLL01000058.1:5949-6236 GCA_040289575.1 Candidatus Dadabacteria bacterium
GAGGTGGCGCTGGCCGATGCGGTCAAGGGCCTCAAGATGTTCCAGGAGGTCAAGACGCCGATCCTGGGCATTATTGAGAACATGAGCGGGTTCGTTTGCCCCAACTGCAACACCGTTCATGACATCTTCGGCACTGGCGGGGGCAAGCGCACCGCCGAGCAGCACGGCGTCGAACTCCTGGGGCAGATCCCGATCGACACAACTATTCGCGAAGGAGGCGACACTGGCGCACCGGTCGTGCTCTCGCACCCCGATTCCGTGACCGGGCAAGCGTTCCGCCATGCTGC
>PSLL01000058.1:6326-7607 GCA_040289575.1 Candidatus Dadabacteria bacterium
CGTCCTTGCCAATCATGGACCGGGGAACCTGCCAGCAACAGTGCCTCAAGGTCCCGCAGGCTCAAGACCCGTCCCCTTGCAGGGCTTGCACAGCTCAGCCCCCGAAAGGGGCTGAATGGACGGCGGTTCAGCCCAGCATCCCTCCCCGTCATTCCGTTCGCAAGAGCGCGGCGGTGCGGATCGAGGAATCTCGCCCCACGAGCACAGCCGGCGTTAGCCGGCTTTGTAGACTCAGCACGGGCCTAAAGACCCGCGGGAGCGGCAAGGCGCGTGCCGGTTATGGGGATGCACCAGATGGCGCCGCCCTGACTCACATCACGAGGGACTGCTCCGGTTCCGGCGCCAGGTTTCGTACTCCGCTAGCGTCTGCTCGTTCGGCGGATAGGTCCCGGGAAGCGCCGCTCCATGCTGCACCTTCTCCAGGATGAAGCGCTCAAGCTCTTCCTGCTCAGCCGCCGGGCGGGCAATCTCCGCCGCCAGGTACCGCGGAATGACGACAACGCCTTCTTCGTCGCCAACGAGGATGTCGCCAGGGTAAACGGCGACACCGGCACAGCCGATCGGGACGTTGATGTCAACCGCATGATGGACAGCCAGGCTGATGGTTGCGGAGCGGCCAGCGGCAAACACCGGGAACGCCATCTGGGCGATCTCTGGGGAATCCCGGAACGCCCCATCGCTGACGATCGCCGCCGCGCCACGTTGCTGAGCGCGGGTCACGAGAATAGCGCCCCCATTCGCTGCTCGCAGATCGCCCCGGCAGTCGAGCACCAGCACCTGGCCCGGTCCAACCGTCTCGATCGCCTTGCGCTGCGGGTGATTAGGATCACGAAACACGTCAAGCCGGTCGAGGTCCTCGCGGGCGGGGATACTCCGCAGCGTAACGGCCTCGCCAACGAACCGGGCATGCGCTGGATTCAGCGGCACAACGCCGTTGAGAAATTGATTGCGCAGTCCACGGGCGAAAAGCTGCGTCGTGAGCGTTGCCGTGCTCGCTTGCCGCAGCCAGCCAAGCACGCCGGGATCAAGCGGCGCACCATCCTGAGTCACGGGCTTCCTCCTGTTCCCTCCTCATGCGAAATGATCGTACGCACCCGGTGAAACCTCGCGCTCCACGCCATCAAGGCCGCGCAGCCGGATGAGCGGCTCGCCCGGACGATGCGGCAGAACTTGTCCGATCACGATTACCGTGGCGCCAATCTCCGCGGCAGCAGCGTGCACGTGTGGCCAGAGCGCGGGCGCGACGGTGAACAGCAGCTCGTAGTCCTCCCCGCCGCGCGT
>PSLL01000010.1:0-11379 GCA_040289575.1 Candidatus Dadabacteria bacterium
CCATACACACAAATATCCATATCTGCTCATCTTCTGCAAGGAGGTTTTGAAATGGATTCTAGGTAATTGGTATAATTTAATGTCGCAATTATAGGAGTGTATAATAGTGAGATGATGGATAGGAGATTGCGTGTTCTATTTATTGGAGACATTGTCGGCGAGGCGGGTAGAAATGCAATAGGTGTTCTGGTTGGGGATTTGGTTAAAGAACATAGAGCCGATTTTATCATAGCAAATTGCGAGAATTCCGCAGGAGGGAAGGGAATCACTCCAAAAATCACTGAATATCTGCTTGGCTGTGGGATTGATGTTCTTACATCTGGAAACCACATCTGGGACAGGCAGGAGATTATTCCGTACATAGGAACTCAATCGAGACTCCTCCGCCCCGCGAATTTGCCCAAGTCAAGTCCTGGGGTTGGCTACGGCGTATTTGAAACCCGAAGGGGTAAGAGAGTGGGTGTCATAAATCTCTGCGGAAGGCTTTTTATGGATTGTTATGAACATCCTTTTCTCTATGCTTCAGCCTTGGTGGAGGAATTAAGGAAGCAAAATCGGCTTATAATTGTTGATTTTCATGCCGAGGCAACCTCGGAGAAGGTAGCTATGGGATGGTATCTCGATGGTAGAGTAAGCGCCGTAATAGGTACGCATACACACGTTCAGACGGCGGATGAAAAGGTCCTTCCACAAGGAACTGCTTATATAACCGACGTTGGAATGACTGGGCCTATGGACTCCGTAATTGGAGTGGATAAAGAGAAGGCTATAAATAAGTTCCTCACTCTTATCCCTCAGAAGTTTGAGCCTGCAAAGGATGATGTTTGGCTCCACGGAGTGGTGATAGATTTAGATATAGAAAGCGGCAGAAGCCTTGGTATTAAGAGGATAGCCGTTCCAGTGGATAAGAAATCTCTTCCTTAGATTCCTCTTTACTCAAATGGAAAAGATAGATGTTTCATGAACCCGCTTGAGTTTCTTTTAAACTTGCCCTTGCAGCAGAGAGCCTTGCAATCGGCACTCTGTAGGGAGAGCAGCTTACATAGTTCATTCCAATGTTATGACAGAACTCTATTGAATCGGGGTCACCTCCGTGCTCCCCGCAGATTCCCACCTTGAGATTCGGTCTTGTTTTTCTCCCCCTTTCTATGGCGATCTTAATAAACTCGCCGACACCTCTTACATCAAGTGTCGAAAACGGGTCTTTCTCCAGGATGTGTACCTGCTCTCCATTCAGTGTTAATTTGGTTTCCATATATGTCCTTATAAACTTCCCAGCATCGTCACGTGAGAAAGCAAATGTAGTCTGCGTAAGGTCATTTGTTCCGAAAGAGAAGAACTCTGCCTCTTTTGCTATTTCGTCTGCCGTTATGGTTGCCCTCGGAACCTCAATCATTGTGCCAACATAGTATTTAATATTTCTCTCATATCTATTTATGACTTTTTTGGCCTCTTCGACTATTATGTCCTTCTGTGCTTTGATCTCTGTAAGCA
This sequence comes from Candidatus Dadabacteria bacterium, assembly GCA_040289575.1. Lineage (GTDB taxonomy): Bacteria > Desulfobacterota_D > UBA1144 > Nemesobacterales > CSP1-2 > PSLL01. Next base: position 1,495 of record PSLL01000010.1, read on the forward strand.
TCCCAACGAGGGGAACCATAATCTCCGGGATCGCTTTTACTCCTTCGTCTGCAACCTCGCAAGCGGCTTCCATTATAGCCTGCACCTGCATGCGGCTGATCTCAGGCATAAGGATTCCGAGTCTGCACCCGCGGAAACCAAGCATTGGGTTGAATTCATGGAGCTCTTCTACACGCGTAAGGAGTCTTCGCTTCTCTTCTATTAGTCGTGGATCACCTCCTGTGAGTTCAAGTTCTCTAATTTCTACCATTAGTTCTTCGCGTTTGGGAAGAAATTCATGAAGTGGCGGATCGAGGAGCCTTATTGTTACCGGGTATCCGTTCATCTCGCGGAAAAGATCCTTAAAGTCTTCTTTCTGCATAGGGAGAAGCTTGTCGAGAAACTCTTCTCTTTCTTTTACCGTCTTTGCGAGAATCATCCCCTGCATAAGCGGAACCCTGTCTTCGGCAAAAAACATGTGCTCCGTACGGCAGAGTCCAATTCCCTCGGCTCCAAATTTCACGGCCACCTTTGCATCATTCGGAATGTCTGCATTTGTCCTAATGCCGAGTTTTCTTACCTTATCCGCCCATTTAAGAATCGTAGAGAAGATCACGTACTTCTCAGATTTTTCTGGCCTTAGTCTTCCTTCAATGACCTGAATGACCTCAGATGGGAAAATGGGAACATCCCCTGCATATACCTTCCCCTCGAACCCGTCTATCGAGATAAAATCCCCTTCTTTTATTTCAATCTCTCCGACGCGAAAACTCCTACTCTCTTCATCCACAATTATCTCTTCCGCTCCCACTATGCACACCTTTCCCATCTGTCTTCCCACAACGGCTGCATGGCTCGTGCGACCTCCTCTCGCGGTAAGTACCCCTTGTGAAGCCGCCATGCCGTGAATATCATCAGGGCTTGTCTCCTTCCTAACCAGAATTACCCGATTCCCATTATTGCTCATATCAACTGCCGCCTCTGCGCTTAGCGCCACGCGTCCTGCGGCGGCTCCGGGGGATGCGGCAAGCCCTTTTGTAATCTGTTTAAAATTCTTTTTCTCATCGGGGTTAAATATAGGAAACAGAAACTGTTCAAGATGTCCGGGCTCTATACGCAAGAGCGCCTCTTCTTTTGTGATTAGTCTTTCTTTGACCATATCGTATGCGATTTTACCGGATGCAATACCTGTTCTTTTTCCAGACCTTGTCTGAAGCAGGTAGAGCTTTCCCTCCTCAATGGTAAACTCAAAATCCTGCATGTCTCTAAAATGTTTCTCAAGCGTTTGGGCTATGCGGACTAATTCCCTATACACATTCGGCATTTCGTACTCAAGCGCGTATATCTGTTTGGGTGTTCTAGTTCCTGCAACGACATCTTCCCCTTGTGCGTTCATAAGGTATTCTGCATAGAACATCTTTTCTCCTGTCGCGGGATCTCTAGTGAATCCCACTCCGGTGCCCGAATTTTCACCCCTATTTCCAAAAACCATAGCCTGTACATTTACCGCAGTGCCTAGGTTATCGGGAATTCCATATTGCTTTCTGTAGAAGACGGCTCTTGGATTATTCCAGGAAAGAAAAACTGCATCTATAGCCATGTAGAGCTGAGTTATTGGATCTTGAGGAAAATCATCTTTTGTTTTCTCCTTGACAAGTTCTTTATATTTGACGACGATTTCTTTGAGTGCCGCGACTCCTAGATCAACATCCTGTCTAACTCCATAACTGTGCTTTATATCTTCTAGGATTTTCTCGAATTCCTCTTTATCAACCCTTAGAACCACATCGCTAAACATCTGAATAAATCTTCTATAGGCATCCAATGCAAATCTTGGATTTCCGGTTTTCTCTCCGAGCCCTTTTGTGCTTTTATCGTTAAGGCCCAAATTTAAAATCGTATCCATCATACCCGGCATTGAGAACTTAGCCCCCGATCGCACAGAGACCAGAAGCGGGTCAGCTAAGTCGCCGAATCTTTTGCCAGTTATTTTCTCAAGCTTTCTCAGGTTTTTATCAATTGACTTGACAATTTTACTTGGAATCCGTTTTTTATTTTTATAGAACATCCGGCAGACCTCTGTTGAGATTGTAAAGCCAGGGGGCACCGGAATTCCTATCCTTGTCATCTCGGCAAGCCCTGCTCCTTTTCCGCCAAGGATGTCTTTCATCCTTCCATTTCCGTCTGCTTTTCCACTACCGAAGAAATAGACGTACTTTTTCCCATTCTGATTTCTAGCGGTTGATTCCCTTGAATGCTTCCGTTTAACTCTTGCCATACCGTGAATTCTCCCTCTATGTATTTATTTTTGAGAAGTCAGCGATCTTAAAGAACAGGTCTCTTATTTCCCATAGTGTTGAGAGTCGGTTTAAGCGAATATCTTCGTCCTTATCCATAACGAGCACATCTGTAAAGTATTTATCTACCGGTTCTTTTAATCCCCTGAGTTGGGAAAGCGCCTCTTTGTAATTGCTTCCTGATTCCTCTACATATCGCTTCACATCCAAGTATGATTGATAAAGCTGCTTTTCGGATTGGGTAAAGAGTTCTGGATTAACCATACCCCGTGGCTGCCCTTTTACAATATTGACCACGCGCTTAAACGCAATCGCAAGTGAATCAAAATCGGGAGCTTTGCGGAACTCTGACAGAGCTTCTATTTTTCTCTTTACTTCAAGTATATCATTGCATTCGGCGAAAATCACAGAATCAACAATATCTTGAGGAAATCCCTCAGAAATCATGAGATTTCTGAACCTTTCAACCATAAAATTCATCACTTCTGCTAAAAGAGGAGAAAGTGACTGTGGCAAAAGAACGAAGTCTTTTTGAAATTGATTCCCGATTTGCCTTAAACTGAAGTTAAATATATCTCTCAGACACAAATGGAATTCCTTTTCAAGGATGATATTAATAATCCCTATTGCCTGTCTTCTAAGTGCGTAAGGATCGGATGTTCCTGTTGGGATAAGTCCCGATATAAAACAGGCTGAAATAGTGTCAATCTTATCTGCTATACTGAGTATTGCCCCAAGGTTGGTCTCCGGGAGTTTCCCTTCGCGTGATGTGGGCATATGCTGTTCTTCTATTGCCTTTGCAACTTCTTCTTTTTCTCCTGAAATTAAAGCGTAATATTTGCCCATGGTGCCTTGAAGTTCGGGGAACTCAAATACCATCTGGGTTGCCAGGTCTGCTTTTGAGAGTTTTGCCGCCCGTTTAATATCTTCTAATGATTGTTGAAAGCCTAGCCTAACCCCAATGAATTCCGATAAATCTTCTGTTCTCTCTGTTTTATCACGGTAAGTGCCGAGTTCAGAGAGAAAGACCATGCTTCTGAGTTTTTCTAACTTTTCTGAAAGAGGTGTTTTTGTGTCTTCTTTAAAGAAAAACTGGGCATCTGTAAATCTCGCTTTGATGACCCTTTCATTTCCTCGAATAACTACTTGACTGTCTTTTACGGGAGTCCCACAAACAAATATGAAGTGAGGAAGAAGTTGTTTCAATAGTGGTGATTCTGCTTCTTTATTATTGCGTCCGGATTTACCGGAATTTGAAAAAACAGGAAAATATTTTTGTTGATTTTTCATTACGCTTATTAGAACCTCTTTAGGAAGCTCAAGAAATTCCCTGTCGAAGTTGCCTTTAAGCACAACCGGATATTCAACTAAGTTGGCTACGGTTTCAAGTAGTTCCTCATCCCATAGTGGGATTCCGTCAATCTCTTTCCCTATCTGTTCAATGTCCCTTTTTATGATTTCTTTTCTCTTTTTTCCATCCAGAATCACAAATCTTCTCTCAAGCTCGGTTACGTATTCCTCCCAGTTTTTTACCTGAAACGGCTTGGGAGACATAAAACGGTGCCCACGTGTTTTTGAATCGCTTTTTATATCTCCTAGTCCGAATGGAACTATTTTTCTGCCGTAGATGCAGAGAATCCACCTTATAGGTCTTACAAAAGTCGTATCGTTATCTCCCCATCTCATGGATTTTCTAAATGGTATTGAGACGATTATCCTTGGGAGAAGCTCAGTTAAGACATTCTTAGTTTTCTGGCCTTTGATTTCTCTTTTTACCGCAATAAACTCACCCTTTTCACGACTTACGACTACCAAATCTTTTGTATCTACGCCTTGAGATTTAGCGAATCCGATTGCTGCCTTTGTTGGCGTCCCGCTCTCATCATAGGCAATTCGCTTGGGGGGACCGACGATCTCATCTATTTTATCGCTCTGTTTGTCGGAAAGGTCAGTAACTCTCAGCACGAGCCTTCTCGGAGTTCCAAATGTATTTATATCTCTGTATGATAGGAGATTATCCTTAAATTCCCGCTCTGCGATACTGTGTAGGTTCTCTATAGCTCCTTCTAAAAATCCCGCGGGGATTTCTTCTGTGCCTATTTCAAGTATCAACTCTTTTTCCATTTTTATTTTGTATCGGCTAAATATCTATTTTTATCGCTCTTTCTCCCAGTGCCGTGATTGGAAAATCGCCAAGGATTATTTTGAAGAAGGGGAAATCCCATTTCTTCCCTTTCTCTTAGATATGCCTCGGCGCATCCCTTTGCAAGCGCTCGGACCTTTCCAATGAAGCTTGCGCGCTCGGCAACCCCGATTGCTCCACGCGCATCAAGGAGGTTAAACGTATGAGAACATTTTAAACAATAATCATATGCGGGAAGAGGGAGTCTCTTATCAATCAGCCTCTCGCATTCGGCCTTGAATTTATTAAAGAGGTCTCTTAGCATCTCTGGGTCTGATTCATCAAAGTTGTATGTAGAAAATTCGACTTCATCCCGGTGGTGAATCTCGCCGTATGTCACACCCTTTGTCCATTCAAGGTCATACACATTCTCAACCCCCTGAAGATACATTGCAATCCTTTCCGTTCCATAGGTGATTTCAGCGGAGACGGGTTTCAAGTCAAATCCGCCTGCCTGTTGGAAGTAGGTAAATTGGGTGATTTCCATTCCATCGAGCCAAACCTCCCATCCCAGTCCCCAGGCTCCAAGTGTAGGAGATTCCCAGTCGTCCTCTACAAACCTTATGTCGTGCCTAAGCAGGTCTATTCCAAATGAGCGAAGACTCTTGAGATAAAGCTCCTGTATATTTTCAGGCGACGGTTTTATTATCACCTGGAACTGATAGTAGTGCTGAAGACGATTTGGGTTCTCTCCGTATCTGCCATCAGTAGGTCTTCTTGAAGGCTCTACATAAGCCGCACGCCAGGGCTCAGGCCCAAGGCATCTTAGGAACGTAGCGGGATGAAAAGTCCCCGCCCCTTTCTCCAAGTCATAGGGCTGAAATATTATGCACCCCTGATTTGCCCAGAATCCCTCAAGTGCTAGGATTAAGTCCTGAAAAGTCATGTCTATTTTTGAATCGAAGAATTATAAAATAATACCATTATTTTTTGGAAAGAAAATTATGTGCAAGACTGGCCTTGCGGTGTTCAATATCTCTGAAGATTCCAACATGGAACTCAGCAGGGATATATTGAAATGCCTTACAGATCGGGAACTGTAGTTGTCAACCGAGTAAAAGAATTATTAAAATCGGCTCAATTTGCATATCTTAGAAAGCGCCCTTTCTACGATGAGTTTCTTCTTCAGCGATTTTGGAGCGCCGTTTTCGAGTGGGGGAAAAAGTCCAAAGTTTATGTTCATAGGCTGAAAATCCTTTACGCTCTGGTCTGTTATGTACCTTATCAGTGCCCCAATTGCGGTCTCAGGCGGGGGGACTATTGGGTTTAATTCTTTTAAAATCCTTGACGCATTTATTCCTGCAATAATTCCCATTGCAGCGGACTCAACGTAGCCCTCGACTCCTACGATCTGACCGGCAAAGAGAATAAGCCCATTACACTTCAACTGAAGGGTCGGATGGAGGAGTTTAGGGGAGTTTATATATGTGTTTCTGTGTATGCTTCCATACCTCATAAACTCCACGTTCTCAAGACCGGGTATCATCCTAAAGACCCTTTTCTGCTCAGGATACTTGAGTTTTGTCTGAAACCCTACCATATTGTACATAGTGCCATCCCTATTTTCCGTTCTTAGCTGAACTACGGCGAAAGGCTCCTTCCCTGTGCGTGGGTCTATAAGGCCCACGGACTTCATGGGGCCAAATCTCAATGTGTCTTTTCCCCTTTCTGCCATTATCTCTATTGGGAGACAGCTCTCAAAGTAGAGTGCCTTTTCAAATTTCTCTGCCTCAACCCTTTGTGCGTTTAGGATTTCAGATATGAATCTGTAATATTCATCCACACTAAGAGAGCAGTTTAAGTAGTCCCCTTCATCTGTCTCTCCTTTGCCGTATCTCGAAGCCCGGAAGACCTTTGAGTAGTCAATGGTGTCGGCATCTACTATAGGGGAGATCGCATCGTAAAAATAAAGGCTGGATGATCCTGTCATTTTTCTGATCTCTTCTGATAGGGAATCAGATGTCAAAGGGCCTGTAGCGATTATTACGGGTCCATTTATGTCTTTAGGTATTTCCTTGACCTCTTCTCTTATGGTTTCAATAAGGGGGTTTTCTTCAATCCTTTTGGTTAAATATGTGGAAAACTCATCTCGATCAACTGCAAGTGCCTTTCCGGCAGGAACCCTTGTCCGGTCTGCCGCCTCTATTACAATTGAACCCAGCCTTCTCATCTCCTCCTTGAGGATCCCGCCTGCGTTGTCCAAGGAGTCGGATTTAAGGGAGTTGCTGCATACAAGCTCTCCTAGGTTTTGGGTCTTGTGGGCAGGGGTAGAATTATTAGGCCTCATCTCAAAGAGCCGGACTTTAACGCCCAACCTCGTTGCCTGATGTGCTGCTTCGGCTCCGGCCAAACCGCCGCCGATTATTATGACTATTTTTTCTCTAGCCATGATAAAAATACTACCCGATGGTGAAATTGGTTCCAACAAGTCCGCTGTAACCCGTTGACTTTCAAATGAAATGGGTGTAAATTCTACATTTAAGAACAGTTCTAAACCCTACGGAAAAGGGCAAACTACTTGAAAAGGTGGGACCGCAAAGCCTCTGACCTAAATTGGCGTTGGTCTTTTGTTGAGAAATTGGAGACTCATAGACAGGGCTAACATGGTAGCAGGGCTTCCCAGGAGGGTTGAATCTTGGTTATTCTTTGCTGGTTTGTTTGTGATAAGTACCATCTAAATGTTGTGCCTCGGCGGGGATAAATATTCATAATCTATTATGAGAAGTGAGAGCGGCTTGTTTATAAATTTTCTACTAGGCTCATTTTATGTTTCAAAATTCCTGTTCCACAATAAGCCCTTAAGGAGGGATTAGGGTATGAGCAGCCGTTTTGGAGATATACTTGTTAAGGAAGAGGTTATAAGCCTCGATCAGCTTAAAGCCGCAATCGAAGAGCAAAAGCAGACTGGCAAGAGGCTTGGCGAAACACTCCTCAAGTTAGGTTATATAAACGAATACGAACTGGTTGCGTTCCTCAGCAAGCAATACAGGGTTCCCGCCATTAATCTCGATGAATTCGAGATAGCGCCTGATGTTCTAAAACTTGTACCCAGAGAATCCGCCGTAAAGCATGGTCTTGTTCCTATAAACCGCTCGGGGTCGAATCTAGTTGTGGCGATGTCCGACCCATCCAATATATTTGCAATTGATGATCTCAAATTTGCAACCGGACATAATATAGAAGTCGTAGTTGCCTCTGAGAGGGCGATTAAAAATGCCATTGACAAGTACTACGGACCTAAAAAAGAGGGGAATGCAAAGATAGATGTTGAGGATACAGGGGTATCAATAGATCAGATAATGGGAGAACTCCAGGACTTTATAGTGGAGCTTGGGGGAGAAGAAGAAATAGAGATAAACGACCTGGCAAGAGCCTCCGAAGAGGCCCCCGTCGTAAAGCTTGTAAACCACATTCTTATTGATGCAATAGGGCGAAATGCGAGTGATATTCACATTGAGCCATATGAAAAGGACTATAGGGTCAGATATAGAATAGACGGGATTCTATATGATATTATGCGTCCGCCCATGAGATTGAAGAATGCTGTATCTTCAAGGGTAAAGATTATGGCAAACCTCGACATTGCCGAAAGAAGGCTTCCTCAAGATGGTCGTATTAAGCTCAGACTCGGCCGGGGAAGGAATATGGAATATCGTGTCTCTGTAATTCCTACAATCTTTGGTGAAAAGGTCGTGATGAGGCTTCTTGACAGGTCTTCTCTTCAACTCGACCTAACCAAATTGGGTTTTGAAGAAGACCAGCTAAAGGCATTCAAGGACTCCATTTACAAACCCTACGGAATGGTTTTAATAACAGGCCCTACCGGAAGTGGAAAGACAACTACACTTTACTCAGCCCTTATGGAACTCAACCGTCCTGATGTCAATATTTCTACTGCTGAAGATCCGGTTGAGTACAGCCTTCCTGGAGTGAATCAGGTTAATATTCATGAGGAAATCGGGCTCAATTTTGCTGCGTGTCTGAGGTCATTTCTAAGACAGGACCCTGACATTATTCTCGTGGGAGAGATCAGGGATTATGAGACCGCTGAGATCGCGATTAAGGCTGCCCTCACAGGTCACCTCGTGCTCTCTACTCTCCATACAAATGACGCTGCCTCATCTATTACCCGACTCCTGAACATGGGTATAGAACCCTTTCTTGTAACTGCGTCTCTAAATGCGGTTGCTGCACAGAGGCTTATGAGGAAGGTTTGTACAGTCTGTAAAGAAGAGGTAAAGGTTTCTCCTCAGATTTTAATTGACTTGGGGGTGCCGCCAAAGGAGGTATTCGAATATAAGATTTATAAGGGCAAGGGTGATAATTGTAAAACGTGCCTTGGCACCGGATACAAGGGAAGGGTAGCGGTATACGAAGTTATGGTGCTCACAGAGAAGTTAAAGGAGTTTATCCTAAGCGGTGCATCTGTGCTTGAACTCAAGCGTGAGGCTATAAAGCAGGGGATGAAAACGCTTAGGCAGAGTGCCCTTCTCAAGCTCAAGCACGGTATAAGCACGGTTGAAGAGGTTGTAAGGAACACGGCTCCGGATAATTAGCCGTATAATAGGGGGTGTAATATGGCTGTAACCCTTCATCAACTTCTAAAGATTATGGTAGAGAGTAACGCCTCTGACCTCCACATTACAGCCGGCTCTCCTCCTATGCTCAGGATTGATGGAAGACTCGTTCCGATTAAACACCCGCCCCTTTCTATACCCGAGACTAAGGATATATGCTACAGCGTTCTTACAGATGCACAGAAGCAAAAATTTGAGGAGAACTGGGAGCTTGATTTCTCATTCGGTGTTCAGGGGCTAAGCCGGTTTCGAGGAAATATTTATATGCAAAGGGGTGCTGTAGCAGGGGCGTTCCGTTTAATTCCTTTTAAGATCAGAGGGCTTCAGGAGCTCGGGGTTCCGCCTATTGTTTCTGAGCTTGCAAGAAGACCAAGGGGGCTTATTCTCGTTACAGGTCCCACGGGATCTGGAAAAACAACTACCCTTGCTGCAATAATAGACCAGATAAACCAGGAACGTCATGATCATATCGTTACTATCGAAGACCCGATTGAATACCTTATGACCCATAAGAATTGTCTTGTAAACCAAAGAGAGGTGGGGAGTGATACGAAGAGTTTTCATAATGCCTTAAGGAGCGTCCTTAGGGAAGATCCAGACGTGATTCTAATCGGGGAGATGAGGGACCTCGAAACTATCAAAATAGCGCTCGTTCTCTCTGAAACAGGTCACTTAACCCTTGCTACACTTCATACAAACACGGCCGTTCAAACCATAAACCGCATTATTGATGTTTTCCCTCCACATGAGCAGTCTCAAGTAAGGGCGCAACTCTCTTTCGTTTTAGAGGGGATACTATGTCAGACGCTTATTCCTAAGATAGGTGGTGGAAGGGTGCTCGCTATGGAGG
>PSLL01000010.1:11389-19526 GCA_040289575.1 Candidatus Dadabacteria bacterium
TGGTTCCCAACCCTGCCATAAGAAACCTAATTCGAGAGGACAAAGTACATCAGATTTACTCTCAGCAGCAGATAGGACAGGAGAAATGGGGGATGCAGACCCTCAATCAGAGCCTTGCCGACCTATATTTAAGAAGGCTTATAACATATGAAGATGCGATTGGAAGAAGCACAGATCCGGAGGAATTAAAGAGAATACTCTCTGCTCCAAACACACGAATGGAGCGGGCAGGAAGACAGTAGACACAATTCTGATGGAATGACTATCAAAGACCATTTTCATATCTCAGTGACGGGTTGGAATTCTTCTTAATTGTGGCTAAAAATTGGATTAGAAGGGACTATAAGGAGTAGGAGATGGCCGTATATGTATGGAAAGGGAGATTGAGAGGGAAAACCCAGAGGGGGCAAATGGAGGCTCCTAGTAAATCGGCTGTAATTGCGCGTCTGAGACAGATGCAGATTCAGCCAATTCCCGATAAGATTAAGGAAAAGGGTAAATTCAGTTTTAGTTTTTCCAGAGGGGTTTCTGCCAAGGAACTGGTCGTTTTTACAAGGCAACTCTCTACGATGATTGATGCGGGGCTTCCTCTTGTTCAGTCCCTTGATGTATTAGCCGCACAGCAGAAGGTCAAATTCAAAAGTGTTCTCACTCAGGTAAAGGAGTCCGTAGAGAGCGGCTCAACCTTTGCCGACGCTATTGCTAAGCATCCGAGTGTTTTCAACGCACTTTATATAAATCTGGTAAGGGCTGGTGAGGCAGGTGGTGTTCTTGATACTGTTCTTCAGAGACTAGCCACTTATCTAGAGAAGATCGAGAATATAAAGAGAAGGATTAAAGGCGCGATGGTTTATCCCGCTGTCGTTATTACGGTGGCAATTATAGTGGTCTCTATAATTTTAATATTTGTTGTCCCTACGTTTGCCTCCCTTTTTAAGGACCTGGGTACTACGCTTCCCGCTATTACTCAGTTTGTTGTGGATGTAAGTGCATTTCTAAGAAACAACATAATTTACATTCTAATTGCCCTTGGCATATTGTCATTTGCCGTAGTCTTTTCATACAGGCGGTCTGAGAGGGCAAAAAAAATCTTAGATGCCTTTCTTCTCAAGCTCTGGTTGGTAGGGGATCTTATACTCAAAACTGTTCTTTCCAGGTTTTGTCGGACTCTTGCAACGCTTACCTCAGGCGGTATACCGATATTGGATGGACTTGAAATTACGGCAAAGGCATCTGGCAACAAGGTGACGGAAGAGGCAATTCTTGAGGTAAGAAAGGGAGTAAGTGAGGGAAAAACACTGGCTGAACCGCTTTCTGCAAGACCCAAGATATTCCCGTCCATGGTGGTTCAGATGATAGCTGTTGGCGAGCAGACCGGAGCCCTGGATGATATGCTCAACAAGATTGCTGACTTTTACGATGAAGAAGTGGACGCCGCGGTTGCCTCTTTAATGTCTGCTCTTGAGCCGGTAATGATTGCCTTCTTAGGAGGAACCGTTGGATTTATAGTAATTGCCATGTATATGCCTATGTTTAAACTTATATCTACACTTTCCAAGTAGAGGGTCTTTTGGCTCTGCAGTTAAGTACAACAAAAGGGACGGTTGGAATTGACACTGGACTCAAGAACTCCGTAGTCTTGAGGGTGATAGTGGCGACTGTCCTTTTAGGTACCGGGGCGATTATCTACTTCGAAAACGGTGCAAGAAGGGAAGCCTTTTTTTTGGCTTTCATTACGGTTCTTGTTTATCTGCTGAGTCTGATTTATTCATTGCTTTATCCCATTTTTGAGGATTATCCGAAGTGGTTCGGTGTACTACAGATTGTCTTTGATCTTGTGTTTGCTTCTGTCGTGATCTCTGTTACGGGGGCAAAGTCGAGTCCTTTTATCTTTCTCTACCCGCTTATAATAATATTTGCCGACACGATGTTTACGAAGATTACAGGATATATTACTGCTTTGGCATCGGGAATTCTCTATGTACTAATAGTACTCTATCAATCTCATCTCGAATTTCATTCAAGCTTTAGGCTTCTATCAGTACTTTGGGGAGAAAAGGGATTTGTGTATACCTTCTTTAATCTCGCGGGCTTTCTCTTAATAGCCATGCTAGGAGGCTATTTATCTGAAAAAGTACGCAAAACCGGGAAGGAGCTCAGAGAAAGTAGCGAAAGCCTTAGGATTCTCAAAAACCTATATGAAAACATAGTCCAAAGCCTTGCAAGCGGTGTTGTTACGCTTGACCTTGACGGAAGAATTATATCGATTAATAGAACGGCACTCGAAATTCTTGAAATTACGGATGTAAATAGAATAGTAGGGGAGGACCTGAGTCACTTAATCCCTGGGCTGGAAGTTGGCGAACTTTTATCAAAAAAAAGGGAGGAGATTCTCTATTCAACTAATGGAAAAGAACTCATATTGGGTTTTTCTTCTTCCACCCTTAGAGACAGTAAGAATGAGGTGAGAGGGTATATTATAATTTTTCAGGACCTCACAGAAATTAAGAAGCTCGAAGAGCGTCTAAGGCTCTCTGAAAAGAAGGCTCTTTTAGGCCAGCTCGCTGCAGGGCTTGCTCATGAAATAAGGAATCCGCTTTCAGTAATAAGTGGGTCAATTGAGATTCTTAGCCAAGATGTTAAGCCGTCCGATGAGAATGTTCGTCTCCTCAAGATTGCCATTCAGGAAGTAGAGAGGCTAAATATACTCGTTGAAGATTTTCTTCTTCTTACAAGTCCGATTCAGAGATTAGAGACATTGGTGGATGTAAGCCGAATAATTGATGAAACCGTAGAGTCCTTCTTAGGCGCTGCAAGTAGAAACGGGTTTGATGTAATCGTCAATACTCAAAAAGGGTTATATGTGCGGGCCGATTTCCCGCAGCTAAAACAGGTCTTCTGGAACCTCCTTATCAATGCAAGGGAAGCGATGCCAAATGGCGGAAAGATTATAGTTGAAGCCCATGCAGAAGAGAGCGATATTATAGTTAAGTTCTCGGATGAGGGATGCGGTATGGATGAGAAGACCATCTCCAGAATATTCGAGCCGTTTTTTACTACAAAGAAGGTGGGAACAGGGCTTGGTCTTGCTATTGTTCAGAAGATCATAGAAGGTTATAATGGAAGAATAAGTGTTATGAGTGCTGAGAATAAAGGAACGACTTTTACTATAGCTCTGCCCAAGGCAGAAAAATCTGAGGAATTGGTGAAGGAATAGTTAATGGGACAGGAAAAAAGTAGGATTCTTATTGTAGACGATGAGCCAGGAATGAGAGAGTTTCTGGAAATTATGCTCGAGAAAGAGGGGTATAGTGTTGAGACCGCGGCCGATGGTCGAAAGGCCGTCGAGAAGATAGAAAGCAAGACTTTTGATCTGGCAATTATTGATATACAGATGCCTGTGATGAATGGGATTGAGGTTCTAAAGAGGATTGGCGAAAAAAAGGCGGATACAACTGCAATAATGATAACCGCTTTTGCTTCACATGAAACCGCGATCGAGGCTATGAAACTCGGGGCTTATGATTATATTACAAAGCCGTTTAAGATTGATGAGATAAAGCTTGTTATAAAAAAAGCCCTTGAAAAAAGGAGACTTGAGCGTGAGAATTCGAGACTTAGAAAGGAACTCGAAACAAAGTACGGGTTTGGAAGTATAATCGGAAGGAGCCCGGCGATACTCAAGATTTTTGATCTGATAAAAAGGGTTGCAGAGCTTAAAGTAAATATACTTATCACGGGAGAAAGTGGAACGGGCAAGGAGCTTGTAGCCCGTGCGATACACTATACGGGGATAAGACAGCAAGGTCCATTTGTTCCTGTAAACTGCGGAGCGATTCCAGAGACCCTTATGGAGAGTGAGCTTTTTGGCTACAGGCGTGGTGCTTTTACTGGAGCTACGAGGGATAAAAAGGGGCTGTTTGAGGAGGCAGAAAGCGGCACAATTTTCCTAGATGAGATTGCGGACCTACCGATTCATCTTCAGGTAAAACTCCTTAGAGTCCTCGAGGACAAAACTGTCCGACCCTTAGGAAGTACGGAGCCAGTCCCTATTGATGTTAGGGTAATTGCGGCTACGAATAAAAACCTTGGGGAAGAGGTTGCAAAAGGGAGATTCCGTGAGGATCTTTTCTATCGCCTGAATGTAATAAAAATAGTTCTTCCGTCATTGAGAGAACGGAGAGAAGATATATCCCCTCTTGCCCTCCACTTTATTGATAAATACTCGCGCGAGATGGAAAAGGATATACGTGGGATTTCTCCAAAGGCTCTTGAGGTTCTTGAGAGCTATCACTATCCGGGAAACGTAAGGGAGCTTGAAAATATAATCGCAAGATGCGTTGCGCTTGAGACATCAAATGTGATTCGACGAGAAACACTTCCCCAGCCTGTAGGTGAGGTAAATTCACTTGACATTGAGTCCAGTCTCGCTTCGAACGCCAGCTTGGATGCACTCCTTAACAATATTGAAAAGAGGATGATAGAAAAAGTGCTGAAATCAACAGAGGGGAATAAAACCGAAGCCGCAAAAATCCTTGGAATTACACTGCGCTCACTCAGATATAGGCTGGCAAAACACGGACTTTCTGATGAAACTCCGGAAGGAATAGCTGAAGAAGAAAATAAGTAAATTCATATTAACAAGTAATTAGACATAGTTAAATGTTTTGCCATTCACTGAACTTAAATAGATTTCCCAAAGGACACTGCCATCAGAGATAGTTTGCTTATTTCGGCATGACATACAGATACCAATTAAGCTGAATTGGTATTACATTTTGTACTTTCCAAAATCTCCCACAGGAATTTTATCAAGGATATCTGTAAGCTTTTCTTTCTCTTCGTCAATCTCCAGCTTCTTGGATTTCTCAAGCACCTCGTCATTTACAAAAATCGAAGAGCCGGTTCTCAGGGCAATTGCTATGGCGTCGCTTGGCCGTGAATCAATTATGTGCTCTTCATTCCCTCTTTTTAGACGTATCTCCGCGTAAAAGGTGTCATTCCTTAAATCAGTAACTTCAACCCTAGTCACAGAGAATTTAAGGGTCTCTATTAGGTTCTTTATTAGATCATGTGTAAGCGGGCGAACTCTCGGGGTTTTTTCAAGCTCCATTGCAATAGCACTCGCCTCCATAAAACCAATCCAGATCGGCAGTATCTTTTCACCCGTAATGTCCTTTAAGATTACAATCGGGGTGTTTGTAAATGGATCTAGTGCTATCCCTGAGACTTTCATTTCAAGAAACATAGTTCACCTCCATCATTTAGATTTTCTATTAGCCTTCCACGAAGGGAATTTTGAAATCCCTCCGTAATTTCTACATTTACGAGCTTACCTTTAAGCCCTTCTGTTCCGGGGAAGTTGACTACTCTATTATGGGTTGTTCTTCCTGAAACCCAATTTGTACTGTTTTTACTTTCCCCTTCAACAAGAACCTCTTCAATCTGCCCAACCCTACTTAGGTTCTTTTTCATGCTAATCTCTCTTTGAAGTTCCTGTAACTCAAATAATCTTCTACTGGCAACTTCATCGGGTACTGTATCAATAAATTCTGCCGCGGGCGTGCCGGGACGAGATGAGAATTTAAATGAAAACGTACCGTCAAACTCAACATCTCTGAGCAGTTTCATTGTATCATTGAAATCCTCCTCTGACTCTCCCGGAAATCCGATGATTATATCTGTAGTAATTGCTATATCTGGAATCACATCTCTTAATCTACTTATCGTATCCATATACCACTCTCTTGTATATGTCCTTCCCATCATTTTTAAAACCCTGTTTGAACCTGACTGAACTGGAAGATGTATGTGACGACAAACCTTTGGAATGTCTCTTATTGCATCAATTAGTTTTTTTGTCACATCTCTAGGATATGAGGTCGTAAATCGAATCCGCAAGAGTTCTTCAATATCTGACACGATTCTCAGTAAATCCCCAAATCTGTATCTGTCTGACTTCCATGAGTTTACTGTCTGTCCTATGAGGGTTACTTCTTTTATGCCTTTTTTTACAAGATTAGCGACTTCTCTAAGAATATCGGAGACAGGTCTATTCACTTCTCTTCCTCTCACGTGCGGAACAATACAATAGGCACAGGTTTTATTACATCCCTGTTGTACAGAGACAAATGCTGTAACCTTTCCTGCCTCGTGATAAGGCTCGACATCAAAAATCTCTTCAACATCAAATGAGGTTTCAACCCTTCTCTTTTTTTCCATCTGGATCTGTAATATAAGATCGGGAAGCATTGAAATATTTCTCGTTCCAAATACTATGTCGAGATGGGGCATATGATCAAGGAGCCTTTCTCCATAAAGCTGAGCCATGCAGCCGCCGACACCGATTATTGTATCGGGCTTTCTGAGTTTTAGGTATTTAAATCTGCCAAGGCTGCTCAGGGCCTTTTGATCTGCCTTCTCTCTTATCGCACACGTGTTTACAATTACGACATCGGCTTTTTTCGGGTCATCAGTAAGCTCCATCCCCAGAGCATTTCGAATTCTACTCGAGTCGTATTCATTCATCTGACAACCGTATGTTTCTAGGTATAGATATTTCTTCTCCATAATTTGATTAGAAATCTAACGCTTTATCAGGATTAAGTCAAGGAAAACATTCAATGTGAAACTAATTGACAAAAATATATATAATATGGTGTAAAATTTTGTATATTGGCCGTATTGATACCATTAAATATTAATTTGGGATTGACATAATTGTGCGAATTTAGTAGCATAGCCTAGAAGGCGGGGTTTTCAGAGTATTTTTCATTGCTACGTTTCACTGCGGTCTAATATTGCAAGGGATACGCGGAGAAAGAATAAGAGGTAAAAAAGGGGACCGAGTCATGCACAACGAGACGGTAGGTGCAGCCGTATCAAAGCCTGGGGTATTTAGCTGGTATAAGGATATAAATAGAAAGCAATGGCTTACCTTTGTTGTGGCTTTGCTTGGCTGGACACTGGATGCGATGGACCTCCTCTTGTATGTCTACGCCCTTCCTAAGATACGCGATACGTGGGCACTTACAGAGACAGAGGCCGCATGGCTTTTCGGTATTACACTTGCCTCTTCTGCCATAGGCGGAGCGCTCTTTGGAATCATCACGGATTACATCGGAAGAATAAAAGGACTTACATATTCGATTCTTCTCTACTCGATCTTTACCGGACTTAGCGCGTTTGCTCCGAATGTATATTTCTTTCTGGTGTGCCGATTCTTCTTGGGACTCGGTATGGGCGGCGAGTGGGCCTCGGGAGAGATTCTTGTAGCCGAAACATGGCCCGCAGAACACAGAGGCAAGGTCATAGGCATGGTGCAAAGCGGATGGGGGATCGGCTATATTCTAGCTGCGACCCTCGCCATTTTGATCCTTCCCCATGCGAATCTTGACATTACACTTCCGTTCATTGGACATACATTTGTGCACAGTTGGAGGGTTCTCTTCTTGGTTGGAATCCTTCCCGCCTTTCTCGTGTTTTTCGTATACAAGCACTGCGAAGAGCCTGAGATTTGGAAAACCACTGCGGAAATGAGAAGCCAGAAGAAGCTGAGCGAAAAGGGTCAATCGTTTACGTTTACTCAACTTTGGAGGGGAGACCTTATAGGGTTTACAATCAGGGCTATACTGCTTACGAGTTTCTGTATGATTGCCTATTGGGGACTAAACACATGGGTTCCTACATACCTTGCAAGCCCAGTTCAAAAAGGCGGAGCGGGTCTTGGATTGGTAAAGGGCTATGCGATGACGATTATTATAAGCCTGGGCGCGCTTGTCGGTTGTAATACATTTGGTCTTATAAGTGACAAGTTTGGGAGAAGACCTACGTTTGTGGGATTTCTCATAATGATGGCGCTTCTCGTTCCGGTCTTCGGTTCTATTGCTGAGATACATAAGATGATAGAAGGCTTTATAAGTATTGATGCCCTCGCATTAATCAGCGGGTTTCCTCTCGGATTCTTTGGTACGGGATTCTATTCTGGATTTGGGGCTATATTTGCAGAGGTTTTCCCTACAAGGGCACGCGGCACGGCTCAGGGATTCTGTTACAATTTTGGAAGAGGGGCATCTGCTTTGGCGCCTGCTATCTTTGCTGGGGTGGCGGGAATGACGCTTGCAGGACACAGGCTCGG
>PSLL01000010.1:19536-20678 GCA_040289575.1 Candidatus Dadabacteria bacterium
CCTCTGTTTTTGCAATCCTTGCCGCCATAACGGTTCTTACTTTTCCTGAAACAAAGGGAAAGAAGCTGGATATTGAGTAACTTTGGGGAATGAGTAAGAGATTTTTCACGGTTGAAGAAGCAAATGCCCTCGTACCCAAGCTTAGCCTTATACTTGAGAGAATAAGAGTGCTGAAGGCAGAGATCACCTCCCGGATTCCTGAAGTGTATCTGTGCTGGAGGCTCGGAGAAGACAGAGTGAGATTCTAGCATGAGTTGGATGCGGGTTTTAATGGAAGGAAGCCGATCTGATAACATTGATAGAAGTATCTTGTTAATAATGCCCGAAAACCGATCTTGCATGCCTAATTACTAGGCAATCTACCATCAGTGCCTCTCTAGAAGCCCTATATAAAGCAGTCCGTAGCACTACAAATCAATACTATAACGGTGTAATTAGGCCTTGTAACACCATATTCTTCACTTTGGCACACCTTTTGCCAATTCTGTCTTCAATCTATCTAAATCGAAATACATTAAGAATGCGATTAGAGGAGGAAGAAAATGAAAAGAGAAAGGGAAGTAGGGGTAATATCTAAATTTGTGATAGGTAAGATGAGAGGGCTGAGGGGGAGAAAACTCACCAACCTCCTTGTTGTATTGTTCATTATGGGAACCCTTATCTTCCCTATACTGAGTTGGGCGGGAGACCCCTCAGGCACCGCCACAGGAACCATCAACGATATTCCAGCAAAGACACCCGGTAAGCCTGCACTTGAGGAGATAGCCGATGCAGTCGGTCACAATAAGATAGCCATAAACATCGTATGGACTCTGATTACCGGATACCTGGTGATGTTCATGCAGGCCGGATTTGCAATGGTTGAGACCGGGTTTACACGTGCAAAGAATGTGGCTCACACTATGGCTATGAACTTTATGATATACGGGATTGGTATGCTGGGTTTCTGGATATGTGGATTTGCATTCATGTTTGGAGGGGTTGGACTGCTGTCAACACTCGGAGGGGCTACGGCACTGAATCATGAGGCGACAATTACCATACTTGGTCATACATTTGGACTCTTGGGTCTTAAGGGATTTTTTCTCTCTGGGGCGGCATACGATGTAGGGATATTTACATTGTTTTTATTCCAGATAGTC
>PSLL01000010.1:20743-27237 GCA_040289575.1 Candidatus Dadabacteria bacterium
TCTTCCATTTGTTATATATGGGTTTTTTATATCTATGGTTGTATATCCATTATTTGGGAACTGGGTATGGGGAGGAGGGTGGTTATCACAGTTAGGGGTTAATTTTGGGCTAGGTCATGGTCATGTGGACTTTGCAGGGTCTTCAGTGGTGCACATGGTTGGGGGAGTAGCGGCATTGGCAGGGGCAATGGTGTTGGGTCCACGGATTGGTAAGTATAAGAAGGATGGGACACCGAATCCAATTCCAGGTCACAATATTCCAATGGCAATTATTGGGACATTCATTTTGGCATTTGGTTGGTTTGGGTTTAACCCTGGGAGCACATTGTCAGGGACAGACCTGAGGATTGGGGTGATCGCGACCAATACTATGCTTGCCTCTGCTGCAGGGGCATTTGCGGCAATGGTCTATATGTGGTTGAGGTATGGGAAGCCCGACCCCAGTATGATGGCAAATGGTATGTTGGCTGGGCTTGTGGCGATTACTGCACCTTGTGCATTTGTAAACAGTGTATCTGCGGTAATCATAGGGCTGATTGCGGGGGTTTTGGTGATATGGAGTGTGTTTTTTGTGGAGAGGACACTTAAGGTGGATGACCCAGTTGGTGCGGTCTCTGTGCATGGGACATGTGGGGCATGGGGGGTATTGAGTTTAGGGATATTTGCAGATGGGGTGTATGGGGATGGGTGGAATGGGGTTCCTGGGACGGTAAGGGGTTTGCTCTATGGTGCTCCGTCTCAGTTGATTGCAGAGGCAATAGGAGTAGTGACGAACTTTGTAGTTGTATTTACGCTTTGTTATGTATTTTTCAGGGTATTGGATGCATTGGTGGGGATGAGGGTATCGGAGGAGGTAGAGATGCAGGGGCTCGATGTACCTGAGATGGGTGCTGAGGGATATGCCGGCTATAGAGACTATTATCCTCAGCCCGTTTCTTCTTCATCTGTCATAGGGTATCCATTAGTTCCTATGTCTAAGGAGAAGGCGGAGGCTATAGGAAAGGCATTTTTGGAGGCGGAGAAGAAGGAGAATTAATTAAAGAGTACGAAATAAATCAGCCAGTTATAGCAAAAGGAGGAAGGAGATGAAAAGGAGTGTAGCATTAGTTACTTTTATTGCTTTAGGACTCGTGTTCTCATGGAGAGGCTCTTATGCCGATGAAAATAGAGCTGCCGCTAATGCAGGGTCAGGGGCTAAAACTCAGCAAGAACAAATAGATGAGCTAAAACAAATGATTGAAGAAAATCAGAGGCAGAACCAAGAGCTTCAAAAAAGACTCGAGCAACTAGAGTCGGAGAGAACAGGAGAAAAGATGAAGCTTGAGGAGCTAAAAGCTAAGGAAGAAGAAAAGGGTGCAGTTAGCGACTTGACCAATTTCCTCAAGAGTATAAAACCGGGTCTGTATATTGATACATCTTATGAGTTTAATTTTAATAATCCCAAATCCAGTAATAATCAACTTAGGATATTCGATACTGAGCACAACGCCTTTAATATTAATCTTGCCCAGATTTATCTTGAGAGGATTCCAACAATCGAAGGAGGCTACGCAAATCTGGTTGGGTTCAGGGTTAAACTCGATTTCGGGGAGGATACGGATGTCTTTCATGCAAGGGGTCTTGGAGGGGATGAATTTGACCTTCAGGAGGCTTTTATACATGTCCTTGCTCCTGTTGGAAAAGGGCTAGACATATATGTAGGAAAGTTTGTTACGCTTGCGGGCGCTGAGGTTATAGAGAGCAAGGATAATTTCAACTTCTCCCGTTCCCTTCTTTTCGGGTTTGCGATTCCTTTTACGCATACGGGCATAAGACTCCACTATGCCGCTGCTCCTCTTGATTTTACAATTGGGGTAAATAACGGTTGGGATGTGGTCAAGGATAACAACAAGGGTAAAACAGTTGAAGCGAGAATCGGGCTGACCTATGGAATTTTTTCTATAGGGGTCGTGGACTATGTTGGTCCTGAGCAGGACAACTCAGATAGCCACTTTCGTAATCTCATTGATGTCGTCGCCTCAATTACACCGACGAAAAAACTAAACCTAGTGGCAAACTTTGATTATGGAATCGAGCAAAAGGTTACTAATCCTGATTTAGGTCTGGTGGATAAGAGGGTAAGTTGGTGGGGGATTGCGGGCTATATTGTCTATGACTTAAGCGATGTGGTCAGGCTTGTATTAAGAGGTGAGTACTTTGATGACAGGAATGGAGTAAGAACCGTCTCCTCAATAGCAACCCCAATATCCGGCACTACAGTACCCGGTGGAAAGAAGTACTGGGAGCTCACTCCGACCCTTCAGCTGAAACCCTTTGCTAGATATAAACCGTTTGATAATTTTATTGTCAGATTGGAGTACCGTCATGATCAGGCTAATAAAGATGTATTTGAAAAGAGCAATGGCGATCTGAGAAAGTTTCAGGATACAATCGCCGCAGAGTTTATGTACTATTTCGGATACTAAGGTCTATTATCTCTAATACCTCCCTCTTTGGCAGGACGGCTCACAAGCCCCATTAGCTGTCCTGCCTCATATTCTAAGATTCACAGATACGAGAGGTTTGTGAAACCTCTACCATCCGAATGTAAATGTGGCTAAAATATAAATAGGTATCGGCTGGTTAACTAAACGGTGTTGCCAGTATTGAGCTTAATGAAAAATCGTATCTCCAGAAGATGGTTCAATCTTATGAGGGTGATTATCATATTGATCATAATGGCTTTTGGGGTCTCTGGATATGGAGAGGCTCAGGATTGGATTATTGATGATCTTTATCGTGATACTCCCCGCGTTTTAATGCTCCCGACAAACCCTATAGACCTGAGATTCAAGAAGGAATCCAATGGGATAGAATATAGGGAGAGAGAGAAAACTCTAAAGGAAGACTTCCATGAATTTATCAAAGAGAATCTATATACCTATATGATGCTGTGGTCAATAAGGACGGTCTACGATCCTGAAAACGTTCGGGCAGTTTTTACACCCTCTTCTTTTCGCAGGTGGTTGACAAATAATATCAACGGATGGCAGGGGTGTAATGGTAAGGCAGCTAGTCGCAGTCAGTGTTCTGTGAGAAAACCATTTACGGCTTTTCCGCTTTGGGATGGTGACTATCTCAAGACGAATTTGGCACAGCACCCCATATTTGGGGCAGGGACTTATCTCTACTATAGAGCAAGGGGGTACGATAGAGCCGCTTCAAGCCTCGCCTCTTTTGAGCTTAGCGCACTCTATGAGTACACAGTTGAGGGTTGGATGCAGCCGCCTTCACTCACCGATTTGATTCTTACCCCTGGTCTTGGTGTCCCTCTAGGTATGGCTCTTGAAGAGACTTCAAACCTTTTAGCAAAGAGTGATAGCCAGTTTATAAGAGGGCTTAGTTACATTGTTAATCCGGCAAGAATCTTTATTCCAAACGGCGAGATTGCCTGGAATACCCTTATAGGAAGGACCATTACGCTTCGATTTAGTTGGTAGTAATGAGCATTCTAAGAGGAATTGATCACAATCACAGGACAGGGCGCGTTATCCAGAATTCGCTCGACCCTTGGTCCTAAAAAAAGCCTGTCGGAACCGGGCCGAAGGCTTGTTCCCAGGATAATCAAATCAACCCTTTCTTTATTTGAGACGTCCAAAATAACAGTTTCGGGATCGGGGCCGACGCGGACGGCGGTTGCTGTAAGTACGCCCAGAGACTCCCCTAGCTGACGGAGCTCTTCAACAATTTGATGGGCTATGCCAAGCTGATGCTCAAGAACCTCATCGGGTGACTGATAGTATCGGCTGCCTCTATCCTGTGCCACTACATTGAGAATGATCACCTCCTCCTCACCTGATGATGCAAGCGAGAAGCCGATTTCAGTGGCGTGTCTGGATGCAACCGTACCGTTAGTTGGCACTAAAATGCGCCTTGGCGACCAGGTTTCTTGCAAACGTTTGCTCTGTACCACCATAGTAGTGCATGGGGACGATCTGACGAGGTAATCTACAAGCGGAGTAAATAGAATGCTTGAGCCTCTATTTTTTCCTGAGGCTCCTAAGACTAGAAGGTCATAGTCTTTTTGTGCCTCATCCAAAATGGCATTTACTGGAGATGAGCTCTCTACGACCTTCTTAATCAACTCCTTTTGGGAAAATAGTGGGCTTAATTTATCTAGAAATTTGGCACCTTCAGCCTTATTGCCAGGCTCAGTAACATTGAGAAGGGTTAAAGAAAGATCAGCTTTAGCTCCCATCTTTTCCAGAATACGGGATTCAATGGTTTGAATAGGGCTATCACTATCTTTACGCTGTCTTATGGGTAGGAGGACACGGTGAATATTTGCAACAAGGCTTCCTTTAGCCAATTCCTCACGGCGCAGCCGCTCGAGCTCCTGTTCTTCAGGCTCTACGTATTTAAGAACCCAGCGCAGGGCAGGGGGAGCCATTAGCGAAGTGGTCATTGCCATCAATACAATAATTGAGAACATATCCTGACTGAGTATGTCAAGCGAAAGTCCGATTGTTGCAATAATAATCTCCATTGCGCCGCGCGCATTAAGTCCCGCTCCAAAGCTGAGTGCTGTCCAGTGGTTGCGTTTCCCAATTAAACGCGCCCCTATATATGTGCCCACAACCTTTCCGACAGTAGCTATGAAAATGACCAGGAGTGCGATGGCTATAAGCATTGGCTTAAGCAGGTTTGTAACATTTACCTTGAGGCCAGCGACTGCAAAGAATATAGGCGCAAAAATGCCGAGTGTGATACTGCGGATATTGTGGTGCACAGAATCTGGCAGTCTGGGCATTTGTCCGAACAGGATTCCCATGACAAAGGCCCCGAGCACCGCTTCTAACTTGAGTGCCTGAGTAATTGCTCCCCATGCAAATGTCATTACAATAACAAGTGTAAGTAGCTTCTCTTGGCTGACAACCTCATCTTGAACGAAGTCGAGGGTTTTCTTAACCAGCCAGCGGCCTATTGTGAAGCTCAAAGCCATAAAGACGAGCACACTGCCTGCTGCCCGCAAAACACTACTTATAGTGACAGACTCGCCACTTGCCAGACCCACTATAATCGAGAGTATAATCCAGGCAGAGGTATCATCACACATTCCTGATGCAATGATTATCTGTCCGATATCATGTCTCATCAAGTTAAGGTCCATCAAAACTTTGGCTATAACGGGAATAGCTGAAATAGACATAGATGCTGCGATGAAGAGGGCAAAGACGAGCCTTTGACCTTTATCTGCAAGTAATGAATCAGGCAAGTATAGACCCAGAAGAAAACCAGTCGCAAAAGGAACTATAAGACCACCAGCCGCAGTTCCAATTGCGGTTCTGGCGTGCCGACGGATGAGCGTCAAATCAGTTTCAAGACCTGTAATGAGTAGTAGAAACATTGCACCGATTAGACTAACTACTTCGAGTAGATAGCCCTGCACCTTTGTCTGAGGCACCAACAAATCGTTGATGGTTGGAACAAAACCGCTAAGAAGCGATGGACCGAGCACAATGCCTGCGAGGATCTCTCCAACTACAGAAGGCTGTCCTAATCGTTGAGCTACCTCGCCCAGTGCCCTGGCGGTAAAGAGTAGCGCGGCAATCCGAATAATTAAGACAAGGACATCGTGGTGTGGCGCTGCGGTAAATGGCATAAGCCTTATCCTCTTACAACTATTCTCTTATCTGGAATACCCTAATAATAATATATGGTATGATGAGTGTAAAACCAGAAGAATTTAAGGGAGACTAATGACCATGTTTAGAAAAATCTATCTCCTTATCTCTGTGTTGGTGCTTGCGATAATTGTGTTTAAGGTTGAGGGTAAGGAGAGGTTTACGCTCTGGGAGGTCTATAATCAATATATAAAGCCGAAAAAATTTGTAGACCTGACACATGCCTTTTATCCCGGTATACCGCACTGGAAGGGATTTCCCGATGAGAAAAGAGAGACGCTTTTCTGGTATGAGCCGGGGAAGGGTAAATTGGGCTCCGGATTTTTTGCTGAATCCTTTGAGCATGTAGGTCAATGGGGAACTCATGTTGATCCGCCAGCTCACTTTATTAAAGGCTCGAGAACCGTTGATGAGATTGATCCAAAAGAGATGATAATGCCTCTTGTAGTTATTGATGTTCATAAAAAGGTAGAAAAGAACCCGGATTATCAAATCACTATGGAGGACATAAGAGAATGGGAGAGAAAGTATGGTTTCATTCCCGAAGGCTCATTTGTCGCAATGAGAACGGATTGGTCAAAGAGATGGCCTGATCAAGATAGAATGCAAAACAGAGATAGAAATGGGGGCGCTCACTACCCTGGGTGGAGTATGGATGTGCTCAAATACCTCTTTGAAAAAATGAAGGTTACCGCCATAGGGCATGAAACTACAGATACCGATCCCGGCATTGCTACAACCAAAGACGAATATTCTCTTGAGAGCTATGTCCTTTCTACAAACCACTATCAGATTGAACTTCTCGCCAATCTGGATCAGGTTCCACAGGCA
>PSLL01000010.1:27297-50895 GCA_040289575.1 Candidatus Dadabacteria bacterium
GGATTCTGGTTTTCCTGCAAGGGTATTTGCGATTTTACCGTGACTATTCAAAAACTCATCTTAAATTTGCTGTGTTGTAATCTGTATGAGTTTCACCCTTTCCCCTGTGACCTCGTCGACAGTCAGCACATTGCCGATGCCAGAGGCATAGAACTTGTGTTCAAGGGCGTCGGGTTCCAAGGGCGTAGTCTCTTTGGTTTTTAGGCAATTGCTAAAGCTACCGAAGGGAACAGTGACAGATTCACTTAGATAGTAACTCCTTGTGTGTTTCTAATCCCAAGGCTAAAATAGATATGTATGGAGTCATTTGAAGGTGCCCTCAGTGAGATTAGGGCTATTATCGAAAAACTAGAGGGGGGGAATCTCTCTCTGGAGGAATCACTGATTGTTTTTGAAAGGGGGATCGAGCTTATAAACTTTTGTCATAGGAAGCTTGGCGAGGTTCAAAAAAGGGTAGAAATTCTCATAGAAGGCGCAGATGGAGAGATTTTAAATAAGGGATTCGACTTGGAAGATTAGCTTAATGGGATTCGATATAGAACTCTATCTTTCTATAAGAAAAGGTATGGTGGATAAGAAGCTGGTTGAGCTTCTCCCAAATCCCACTGAGCCTATGAGCAGATTGGAGGAGGCCATGCGCTACAGCATACTTGCCGGTGGTAAAAGGCTAAGACCTATCCTTTGCATAGCTGCCTCTGAAGCGGTTGGAGGAACGATTGAGAGTGTGATTCCTATAGCGTGCGCAATTGAGATGATCCATACATACTCCCTAATACATGATGACCTTCCCTCAATGGATGATGATATTCTGAGGCGCGGTATACCGACAAATCACAGCGTTTTTGGGGAGGCAATTGCTATCCTTGCCGGGGATGCCCTGCTTACGGATGCATTTTCATTAATTGCCAATCACGGCATCTCAGGCGATATTGATCCATTTGTAATCATTGAGATTATACAGGATATTTCAAGGGCCGCCGGGTCTCAAGGAATGGTAGGTGGTCAGGCTCTTGACCTTGCCCTTGAGGGAAAAGAGGTGACACTCGATGTTATTGAGAAGATGGATTCCTTAAAGACTGGGGCATTAATTGAAGCGTCAATTATATCCGGCGGGAGGATAGGTGGGGCGAATGAAAATCAAATTTATCATCTCAGACAATATGCAAAGGCAATTGGGCTTGCCTTTCAGGTCATAGACGATGTTCTTGACATTGAGGGAGGAACCGAAATAGGAAAGAATACGGGGGCAGACGCCCGCAAAAAGAAGGCGACTTACCCTGGCATAATTGGAGTTGAGAGGGCTAAGGAAGTGGCAACTGAGCTTATTAAAAGAGCCGTCCTCTCTTTAAAGGACTTTGGCGATAGAGCTGATCCTCTTAGGGAACTGGCTCTTTATATCGGGGGAAGGAAATATTAAAGAGAGAATCGACACGCTCCTAGTAAAAAAGGCTCTTGTTCCTACAAGAGCGCGAGCCCGTTCCCTTATTATGTCTGGTGTTGTGTTTGTTGACGGCGTGCGAGTGGATAAAGCAGGAACCTTAGTAGAGGAAAATTCAGACATAGAACTCAGGGACACTTCTCTGAAATACGTAAGCCGAGGAGGAATTAAACTCGAGTCGGCTCTAAGGGAATTTGATATTAATGTTCGTGATAAAGTCGCGTTGGATGTTGGAGCCTCTACAGGCGGATTTACGGATTGCCTTCTTAAACACGGGGCAAAGAGGGTCTACGCGGTTGATGTCGGATACGGTCAGCTGGATTGGAAACTGAGACAAGACCCAAGGGTGCGAGTTTTAGAGAGAATAAACGCCAGATATTTAAAAGCCGAGGATATTGGCGAACCGATTGATATTTGCACAATTGATGTCTCTTTTATTTCCCTCACGAAAATTATTCCACCTGTATCACAAACACTTAAACCAAACGGAGTTCTTATTGCTTTAATAAAGCCTCAGTTCGAGGTGGGAAAGGGTGAAGTAGGAAGAGGTGGAATTGTAGGGGATGATGGCAAGCATAGAGAGGTAATCAATAAAATCACTTATTTTCTCGAAGGATTAAATTTTAAAATCCTGGGTGTTATTCCTTCCCCAATACTCGGCGCGGATGGAAATAAGGAATTTCTAGTAGCTGGGATTTGTGTTTAGATCCAAAATAGGGAATCGGCATTACTTCTTTCCCCAATCTGAGAGGAACCTTTCAAGTCCGATGTCTGTTAATGGGTGTTTTAGAAGTTGCTTAAACACCTTGTAAGGCATTGTAGCAATATCGGCTCCGGCTCTTGCAGCTTCTAATACATGTATTGGATGGCGGACGCTTGCGACGAGAACCTGTGTAGAATAGCCATAGTTTTTATAAATCCCGACGATGTCTCTTACTATGTCCATACCGACATTTGAAACGTCATCAAGCCTTCCGATAAATGGGCTTACATATGCGGCTCCGGCCTTTGCGGCAACGAGTGCCTGGGAGGGTGAGAAGATCAAGGTGACGTTAACCTTAATTCCCTCTTCCGATACCCTCTTTGTCGCTCTAATGCCGTCTTCTGTAAGAGGCATTTTCACCACCACGTGGTGGTGGATTTGGGCGAGTTCCCTTGCTTCCTCAATCATTCTCTCTACATCTGTATTTATTACCTCTGCGCTTACAGGTCCCTTTACTATCTCGCATATCTCTCTTATGAGTTCCCTAAATCCCCTCTGCCAGTTCTCTTTTGATACGAGTGTCGGGTTTGTCGTAACCCCGTCTAAAATACCAAGGCTTGCGGCATCTCTTATTTCATCTATGTTTGCGGTATCGAGAAAGAACTTCATTGTTTAATCTCCGGTTCTGAAACTAAACTATATCATAACTTGGCGGAGAGATGAAGTGTATCTAGTCGATAAATAATCGGGATGCATGATTCAAGATGCACGATGCAGGATAAAAGAGAGTATTTACACGTAGTATCATGTATCCTGTATTCTGTATCGTGTTTGATTTGACAAATCTTCTGCTGACAGCAAACTATTTGCTGAACTTAAAACGGTTTAAGGAGTAGGTTATGGCTAAGAGAATTCGTTCTGGTGTAAAAAAGCACCGTCAGAGCCTAAAGAGGAGGGCGAGGAATATGCATATACGCTCTTTTCTCAAGACGGTTATAAAGGAGTTAAACGCTGCAATAGAGGCTAAAGACATAACAAAATCTCAAGAGGCTTTAAAATCTACGGTATCGGCGCTTAGCAGGGCTGCATCAAAAGGGGTAATTAATAAAAGAACCGTTTCCAGAAATGTCGCGAGGCTTTCAAAGAAGGTGCATAATCTATCAAAACAAACGGCACAGCCTGTCGTGTGAGATCCCCTTTTATTAGCCGCAGAGTTCTAAAATCAGGTTTGTGAGGGCCACGCTTTTAGGAATATATGCTGTCTTTAACATTCTATCCCCTTCATAGAGGATGCCGATTATACGTTTTATCTCTTCATAGGAGAGGCTCTTTGCTTGCTGCCCAATGTAGTAAAGGGCGCCCGGAGAGACCTTTAGTTCCTTTGATATCGCATCACGAGAGACGTTTTTATCAATCAGCTCTTTTGCCCTCCAGATTAGTCTGAATCTCCAGCCTATTCTACTCAGGATGGCAAGCGGTTCCTCATCTGTCGTTTCAAGATCGAGAAGAGCCTTTATTGCCTTTTCCTTATCCCTTGCCGCTATGGCATTTATGAGTCCAAAGACATCTTCAGATTGTGCCTTCTGAATGAGTTTTTCTACATCTTCAACCTCGATGGTTTTTCCCCTACCTGTAAAGAGGACAAGCCTTTGGAGTTCTGAGTGTATATCCTGCATATTGTCTCCGACAAGCGAGATGAGGCTCTGCACTGCCTCTTTTGTAATACTGCATCCGAGTTTTTTTACCTCCCGATGGATTGCTTCAAACACGTCCTTTATATCAAAACGGACGAAAATAACACCCTTCTTATCCAAGGCATTTAACCGGGCGTTATCTTGGGCACCGAATATTAAAACGAGGCATGTAAATGGAGAGGGGGAGAGGGGATATGATTCCATTAGCTTGAATTCGCCGTCGGGGAGTTTTTCAACGTTTTTTACTATTGCTAGTCTCATCCGTGAGAGCATGGGATAGGTTTTGGCGGTATCAATTATCTCTTTTGCCGAAGCAGAGTCGCCATAAAAAAGAGAGAGGTTAAAATCCGTTGAGTTGCCAAGGACAATTCTCTTTAAATCCGATACGGCTTCGTCCATTAAGTAGGTTTGATTGCCCGTAAATACATAGACCGGACTAATCTCTCCTTCTGAGAGGTTCTTTTGAAGGTCAATATGGCTAATTTTATTTGTGGAGGTTTTCATTTAATTCTTTAGTCTATCACAGATTGGATGTAGTTTCTGGAAGAGGTTATACTCAACTGAGTTATGTCCATAACTTCAGAGAATTTAGTTAATTGGATTTACTTAGAACGAGTTGATTATTCTAAAGGGCTCTCTTATCAAATGGAGATTCATAAAAGGGTTTCTTTGGGTAAATACAAAGGGTTTCTTCTTCTCGTTGAACATAATCCAGTTGTTACGATTGGGAGGTTTGGAGATGAAAGTAACATTCTAATTTCTAAAGAGGATATGAAGAGACGAGGGGTCGAGATTTGGAGGATTGAGCGTGGGGGCGACGTTACGTTTCACGGCCCTGGCCAGCTTGTCGGCTATCCTATAATCAATCTTAGGGATTTTAAGCTCGGGGTTAAATCCTATATCCATCTTCTCGAGGAAACCCTGATTGGGGTTATTGATAGATTTGGCATAAGAGGGGAGAGGATTAAAGACCACACGGGGGTTTGGATCGGTAAAGAAAAGATTGCGGCAATAGGTGTATATGTAAAAAACGGGATTACGATGCATGGATTTGCATTGAATGTAAATACAGACCTCAAATACTTCTCCTTTATAATTCCATGTGGAATCTCAAACATGGGGGTAACTTCAATGAAGGAGATTTTGGGTATGGAAATCCCGCTTGAAAAAGTGGCTGTAGCCTTCGCTGAGGAATTCGGAGAGAGGTTTCAAACAAATATGATTTTAGCCACAGAGGACGCAGAGATTACGGGTTTTTTTAGTGCTTCTCCTTGTTCTCTGTAAAACCCGCGGCTGATAATTAATATTAATCCCTATTCAACACGCTCGTGGATTTCCAGTGCATTGAAAAAATACCCTATCTCAAACAATGCCGATTCAGGCGAATCAGAGCCGTGGACTATATTTCTCTCGATATTTGATGCAAATTCCTTCCTAATGGTTCCCGCTTCGGCTTTTGCTGGGTCTGTAGCCCCCATGATTTCACGCACCCTTGAGATTGCATCCTCGCCCTCGAGCACCATTACAACGCACGGACCCGAAGACATAAAATCTGTGAGGCTTGAGAAAAAAGGCCTTTCTCTGTGAACGGCGTAAAATCCCTGTGCCTCCGCCTTTGATAGTCTCACCATTTTAAGGGCTATTACCCTGAGCCTGCTCTTTTCAAATCTCCTTATTACCTCTCCTATGAGATTTTTACTGACTCCGTCGGGCTTTATGATTGAGAGTGTTCTTTCCAATTTAATTGACCTCCAAATATATATTTGTCTAACTCGTCTTGAGGGAAAAGACTAACCCAGAAGCGGGCTTATAATTATAAGAAATCCTGAGAAAATTAGAAGAGCTAATATCTTCGACATATTATGAATCCTGACCCTGCTCTGATCCTCTGGAGGCGGCTTTTGAAAAGCCTATGAGAAACGCAAAATACAGGGCATTTGATGGGACGTGCAGATTAAAGTCGGCAAGGCTGTGGATGAGCAGGGATACGATTCCCGACAGGGTCCCAAGAGACAGGAAGAATCTGAGGTGTTTTCCTTCATGAGATAGCTGGCCGAGTGTTTTCAGCAAGGAAAATATAAATAGACAAAGCACAATGAGAATTGAGAGAAATCCCAAGAGGCCAGTCTCAACTATAAGCTGAAGGTAGTCGTTGTGTGCGTGTATGTATACAAGGGCCTGCTCCATGTATCTTTTGTATAGCGGATAGACGTAGCCGAATGTTCCAAGGCCGGTTCCAAAAATAGGAAAGTCTCTTATGGTCGCTAGCGAATCTTTCCACACAAGAGTTCTTCCTGGAGCGTCTGATTCAATTTGAAGGAATCTTTCAAATACGGAATGAAGCCCTATCCAGAGCCCGTAAATGAGAGCAACGGCTAGGACAAAAAGAATCATCATCGCCTTCTCTGTCCTATCCCTTTTAAAGCTGTGATAAGTCAGGTAGAAGAAAAGGAGGGATAGAAGAGCACTGAATATACCCATCCTTGATTGCGAAAGAAACAAGGCAAGGAGCGATATACCCAGAAGAAAGAGGAGCAAAATCTGTTTTTGAAATCTATCCGATGAAACCAGATTCTTAAAAAATGACCTATGCCTTCCGTGTCGCCTGCCCAGAAACAGCGCGTAGCCTAGAACAAGGGGAAGAGACATTTCAAGAAACCCCGCAAAATGATTTCGGTTGAGAAATGTTCCCCTGCCCGATCCCAGCCCCGCTGCTGCAGCGGTATTGATTGTAGTTATATATTGGTATATCCCATAAGCAGCTTCAATGAGAGATACTGTAAATACCGGAATGAGGAGAAACTTTATTTGGTTCTCTTTCCTAAACCTTCTTGATACGACAAATCCAAATGCGATATACGAGAATAAAAGCAGTGTTTCTCTCCATGTGCCGTGTGGATAAAGGCTTATTGTGAATGCGCTATTTTCTCTGTTGAATCCGATGATTGAGAGAACCGATTGGTTCTTTTCCCAGATCTCTAGACTCTTTCCAGACACGATTCCTAGAATGGACTCTGGAAGCGGGATGATCTGAAATAAACATATAGATAAAAATACGAGAAGCGGCAGGCTCTTTGTGTTCAGTTTAATCTCCCTTTCCTCAGCGAGGGAATACAAGAGCCAGAAGAAGAGGAGTAGAAGGCATTGGATTTGGACTAGGAACAATGCTAAGGGGCTTGGACTCCCGCTTCTTATAAGGAAAGGTGAGAAAAAGAGGAGAGAAAAGGTAAAAAAATAGATCAACTTATCCAGTATGGCACGGGCTATAGTCATGTTTGCATTATGATAACATAACGTAGATTTAATGTAATGGTATTGCTCAGTTGCAAGGATAAATCAAGCAAATTAATCTATCGGAAAAAGAGGTTAAGTAGGAATTTAAAGAGTGATAAATGGGATGAGCAGAAACTACAGAAGCAGTATCTAGCCCTCTATGGAAAGGTTAAATTAGGATACTGTGATAGGATGCGACATAGGGGATTTACAGAAAAAATACGGGGTCGTGCTTTCCAATATTTGGCTCAAGTACATGATTGGAGTGAGGAAAAGATTGGCCTAGGGTACTGGTTAATTGAGGTTTGTGCCTTGTACAAAAATGGAAGCAAAAACCCTTTGGTGCAATTCCAATTTGGATAGGAGGGGTTAAAAAAGCCTGTTGCGTTAGTGGTTGTCAGGGGTTTTGGGAAAGAACAGATGCTTCTTTTGACAAATTTAAAGACAGACAAGACAGATCAGATAGTTGTCGATGTTAGGATTTGCTTTTCTTTTCCTACTGGGAAAGGGTTCCAAGAGGTTCTTAAAATTTACTGCTTGAATTGATCGAAGTTTTCGACCATTATGACCCAGGTTTCATTTACTATCATCTGGGTAGGGCTATTGCTAAGGTCTTTGCTAATTCTGGGTAAAGTCCATTAATACATTTCATTGAGATATTATTCTTTTGTGATATAATGGAGATAAAATATCATAGTGCTCATGATCATGGGCTTCATAGCTTAGGGACGAAAGAATCGCATGCTGGGTCTGCTTGAGCGTTAAAACAAAAAGTATTACTTCTCTCATAGAACGCCACTAATCGGGCAGCAAGTATCTGGAGGATTTCATGGCAACGCGATGTGCTCACTTCAGTCAGATAGGAGAAGTCACACCAAGCGCCGATGGTTGCGAGGAATGCCTCAAGATGGGCGACACGTGGGTACACCTGCGCCTCTGTGAAACCTGTGGCCATGTCGGCTGCTGCGACAGCTCGAAGAACAGGCATGCGACCAAACATTTTCATAAAACCAATCACCCGATCATTAAATCCTTTGAGCCAGGCGAGGAGTGGGGCTGGTGCTATATTGACCGGATTTTTTTCGAGCGCCTCTAGATGAATTGAGGAGAGATACCTATGACTACTGAGTTATGGCCAGTGTTGCCCCTGGAAGGGTGGAAAGACACCTATGCGACGCTTCATATGTGGACTCAGATCGTCGGAAAGATTCGGCTCGCACAGACGCCATGGGTCAATCACTCGTGGCATGTGACGCTTATTCCGTATGGCATGAGGACATTCC
This sequence comes from Candidatus Dadabacteria bacterium, assembly GCA_040289575.1. Classification (GTDB taxonomy): domain Bacteria; phylum Desulfobacterota_D; class UBA1144; order Nemesobacterales; family CSP1-2; genus PSLL01. The sequence goes on from PSLL01000010.1 coordinate 35,689, forward strand.
AGATTGACTTTGATTTCATTGACTATCGGCTCATAATCCAGACAAGCGATGGCGCGGTGCAAACAATTGTGCTTCGACCAATTTCCGTTGCTGATTTTTACGGTGAGGTCATGATGGCGTTGCGGGATTTAGATCTCGGTGTGAGCATTCATACAAGGCCGAATGAGGTGACAGAGCCAATTCCAAAGGAGTTTCGCTCGCGATTCATAGGCAAGTGCAGCCCTGTGCATTTTTTCTGGAGCGGCTTTGATCTTGCAGTCACACGCTTCTCAGGTCGTCCGGCGCCAGAGCATCCGGGTGGTGTGCCGAACCTGCCGGATTCCGTAACGCGCGAGGCATACTCTCATACTGTGGAAACTGGAACAGGGCCGCATTGGAGCGAAAAACAGTAAGTTAATTCTATTACACGAGGCTGTTTTGGTTTTACCTTTGGGTATGGTTACCACCTTCCAAAACAGGTTATTTTACCGTTTGTGAGGCTCGCGGGATCTCGCCTGCAAACGGGAAGTTTAGGCTCAGAAATTATCACATCATCGGGAGCAACACATGGAGAGGTATCGCCGCAGAACACATTACCATTGATAGAGAACCTATTAATTACTATAGTGTCCTTCCCGGGGAACTCGGTTCTGCATGCCCCCATAGGATCGATCTTAAATGTTTTTCCCGTGCACGGATTGATGGTGCTGAATAAGGTAGGATTATCCGATTCACATTCATTAAGTCGTATTGTTGTTGTGACCCCAGGAGATACCTCAACGGTCAATTGTGTAAATGCAGGGCTACAACTGATTAATCCCGGTAGGACGGGGTTTGTTACCGGTATGGGTTCTTGTCCCAAATCCGTTGAGAGGGTTGCACCGGTTACGTTTAAAATAAATATATTGTCTCCTATTTTTAGTGTTCCCCTTCCCACCACAAATACAGTACCGCTATATTTTTTTGATACACCAATTGCTGCATATATACCCGTAGTTTTATTCTTGCCTTTAGCAATGGCAGAAAAATCGGCGGTTGGTTGAGCTGAGGAAGGTGTATCCCTTAGTGTGCAAAAAGAGCCTAATACAAAGCCAAATATACACAAAGCAATAAATAGTTTCTTCATATCCTCTCTCCTGTTATTAAGATTTATCCATGGTTATGTACTCTCAGCTGGTTAGGAAGTTTGTTCGATCCAATATTATGGGGATATTCAATCTGCTTGTGCATAAACCTTAAAAATTGTCACACAAAGAATAATCCATCACAAGCTACATAGGAATTATTCTTTGATTTACCCTCGGCTTGTTATATCATTTGGAGAAAGATTGAATGAAATCTTAATCCTAATATTCGTAGTCTATTCTTTTAGGAAGCCCCGGGTGTTTTATGGAGGGTTAAGCCTAAAGTTTTATATATTCTTCGCATTAGTGCTTTATTTATCTGAAGAAATATGTCGGAAGTCCGATTGATTTCTCTGTGTTTGAATAGTAGATTTATATTGATTTTTTCGTTATATGTAACTGTAAAGGCGGAGCTTTAGAGTTATTAGCTTTTAGAAGTTGCAAGCCTGCTTTTTTATCTCCCTATTTTATCATTGAAAGACATACGGATTTAGAATGATAGAAATGCATACAAGGGGGGGGTAGACTAAAGTCTTATATGTCTGTTAAATTAATATTCTTTTTCATTCTAAAAATCAACCGAAGTCTGGTTTTCTATATTTAGCGATTTAGTATACTTTTCTAAGATACTTAGAAAACAGGCAAATTAGGCAACAGTAGAGAAATAGGGGGCAAGAAAAGCCCGAAGAGAATATTGATAAAATTTTATATTCAGTAGAATGAAAGTCGTATTTCTGGAGTTCTAACTCAAAATCGTTCATTAAGGAGATGCATCCTTTGTATAACGAAAGGTTCTTTGATACTAAGGACTCTAAGGAAGCGGTCACGCTTGGAATGCTGCCGCCTTTGACCATCCGTCCATCGCGTGGTTGGGTATCACTCAGGCTCAAGGACCTGTGGGAATACCGTGAGCTTCTATATTTCCTAGTCTGGCGCGATATGAAGGTGCGTTACAAACAAACAGTACTCGGTGTTACATGGGCGATTCTGCAGCCTTTTATGACAATGGTTGTATTCAGCATCTTCTTTGGAAAGTTGGCTAAGGTACCATCTGACGGGATTCCGTATCCGATTTTTGTATACTGTGCGCTTCTCCCGTGGCAGCTCTTTGCCAATGCATTAACTGCATCTGGAAACAGTCTGGTGTCGAACCAGGGACTCATAACAAAGGTTTATTTTCCACGCCTGGTCATTCCCATATCGGTGGTACTGGCTGGGTTGGTCGATTTTGGTATATCACTCTTGGTTTTGCTTGGTATGATGTTCTACTACGGCATTGTTCCAACAACGGCTGTTCTGGTGCTGCCATTTATCATACTATTCGCTATTGCTACGGCTCTGGCTGTGGGCTTATGGTTGTCAGCCCTAAATGTAAAGTACCGCGACGTGCACTACACGATACCTTTTCTAACACAGTTCTGGCTCTTCGTAACACCCGTTGCCTACCCCAGCAGCCTGGTGCCGGAGGCATGGCGTATTTTATACGGGTTAAACCCTATGGCTGGGGTGGTGGAAGGGTTCCGCTGGGCCTTGTTGGGCAAAGCCGGCGGGGTAGGGATGCTAATGACTGTTTCGGTACTGGCAGTCACTATACTCCTTTTCGGGGGCCTTCTGTACTTTCGGCGTATGGAGAGAACATTTGCAGATATAGTGTAAGCTATGGGCGACGTTGCTATTTGTGTTGAAAATCTGGGTAAGCAATACCGCATCGGACAGCGCAAGCGCTATAATGCCTTGCGCGACGCATTATCTGAGGCGGTGTATACCCCTTTCCGATGGCTTTCACAATTCGTAAATGGTCAATCAGCAATCAGTAATGAACAATCCAATGGCATCATCTGGGCATTGAAAGACGTCTCATTCGAGGTTAAGCGTGGTGAGGTTGTCGGCATCATCGGGCCCAACGGCGCTGGTAAGAGCACATTACTCAAAATCCTCGCTCGTATCACCGAGCCAACGGAGGGTTACGCCGACATTTATGGCAAAGTAGGTTCACTCCTTGAAGTCGGCATCGGTTTCCACTCTGAGCTAACCGGAAAGGAAAACATATATCTAAGTGGTGCCATACTCGGTATGAAGAAGGCAGAGATTGACCGCAGGTTCGATGAGATCGTAGCCTTCTCTGAAGTTGAGAGGTTCCTGGATACACCGGTAAAGCACTATTCTAGCGGCATGTATGTACGCCTGGCCTTTGCTGTAGCGGCTCACCTAGAGCCGGAGATTCTGATTGTGGATGAAGTCTTGGCAGTGGGGGATGCCGCGTTCCAGAAGAAGTGTCTGGGGAAAATGGGTGATGTTGCTAGGGAAGGACGGACGGTGTTGTTCGTATCACACAGTATGGCTGCTATTACTCGTCTTTGTGAAAGAGCAATTCTCATTAAAGAGGGCAGAATCTTAGAAGACGGACCATCTCATCGAGTTGTCAGCTTGTACTTAAGTTCAGGAATCGGTACGACTGCCGAGCGAATATGGCCCGACCGTAATAAGTCGCCACAAGGCGAAATCGTTCGTTTATATGCTGTACGTGTGAGGTCGGAGGAGGGGCATATAATCGACGCAGTTGATATCAGACAACCTCTCAGAGTTGAGATGGAATATGAAGTTCTCAAGGCGGGTTATGCGCTTATGCCGCATTTTGCCTTTTACAATGAAGAAGGTGTGCTTGCCTTTGTATCTCACGATCTCGACCCAGCTTGGCGGCGGCGACCTCGTCCGAAGGGTTTATATGTGAGCACAGTATGGATTCCCGGCAATCTACTCTCTGAGGGGATGTTTTTTGTCCATGCTGGTCTCGATACGATTGACCCTGTTATCCCTCAATTTGATGAATGCGACGCAGTCGCTTTTCAGGTTATCGATAACTTTGACGGAGATTCAGCACGCGCTGATTATGCCGGAGATATGGGAGGTATTGTGAGACCAATGTTAAAATGGACTACCCAATCACGCTTAAATGAATTCAAAGTTGGCGATCTTTAGTTATAGAAGCTGAGTCTCGAATGCCATTTTAGCTTTGGTGAAATAAGATGAGCATCAAGCCGCTGGTATCTGCAATCATTATTTTTCTGAATGAGGAGAAGTTCATACAGGAAGCCATAGAGAGTGTATTCGCACAGACTTATGACAACTGGGAACTTTTGCTTGTAGATGATGGCTCAACAGACAGTAGCACTGCAGTTGCTAGACGTTATGCGGAGAAATACCCTGAAAAAGTGCGTTATCTGGAGCATGATGGCCATCGAAATCTTGGCATGAGTGCTTCACGCAATCTGGGTGTCTATAATGCCAAGGGCGAGTACATATCCTTCTTGGATGGTGATGATGTCTGGTTACCCCACAAATTAGAACAACAGGTGACAATTCTGGAATCACAACCTGAAGCTGCCATGGTTTATGGACCTCTTCAGGTGTGGTACAGTTGGTCGGGTAACCCTGAGTATAATAAGCATGACCATCTCATGGGTGTAAATCGTAATGGTGTGCACCCGTACAGTAATACGCTGGTTAAGCCACCGGCGTTGCTTAGCCTCTTCCTACGGGACGAATTTTTCATACCTGGTGGTATAATGGTACGACGTAATGTATTAGAAAGTGTAGGTGGATATGAAGAGATTTTTCGTGGTATGTATGAGGATACTGTTGTTCTCGTCAAGATATGCCTTACTTCAGCAGTGTTTGTGTCTAGTGAGTGCTGGTATAGATATAGGAGTCATCGGGATTCTTACACTGACATTTCATGGGAAAAGGGGCAATTTTACGCTGATCGCTTATTTTATTTGAACTGGGTAGAGGAGTATTTATCAAAACAGGGGGTAAAGGATCCCGAGGTATGGAAATCTCTTCGAAAGGCCAAATGGCCCTATCGTCATCCGACTCTAAATCGTTTGTCAGAAATTTACCGCCATTTTTTTAACCCGATCCAGTGGCACTGGCTAATGATTTTTATAGCGAAGCAGACGTTACCTATTTCTCTTAGGCGCTGGCTACGAACGCTATGGCAGGCATTTACATAAGGGTATTTAAGATCTGAAGATTGTGCATGTTTGCTAGAGGCTATAGAGAACCCCTCGTCTCTGTTATTGTTAGCTTCTTGAATGCCGAAAGGTTCATACAAGAAACCATCGAGAGTGTGCTTGCCCAGACTTACGAATACTGGGAACTATTCCTAGTGGATGATGGATCAGATGATAGAAGCACATCAATTGCTCGGCGGTATGCTGAACGGTATCCCGGAAAGATTCGCTATCTCGAACACGAGGGTCATCAGAATCACGGGGTATGTGTTTCACGCAATCTGGGTATTCGCCATTCTAAAGGTGAGTATATCGCTATTTTGGACGCCGATGATGTCTGGCTATCACATAAACTGGAACGACAAGTGGAAATCCTAGGTTCACACCCCGAAGTCGCTATGGTCTATGGAGCCAGTGAATATTGGAACAGCTGGACAGGTAAACCCGAAGATGCTAAACGAGACTTTGTACCAGAACTTGGTGTTCAGACCAATACCGTGTTCAATCCGCCAAAGTTGGCTATTCTCTGCTACCCATTAGGAGAAGGTACCGCTCCTTGCCCCTCTAATATACTGTTGCGCCGTGAGATTGTGGAAGATATAGGAGGATTTGAAGAAGGCTTTCGGGGTATGTACCAATTATACGAAGATCAAGCATTTTTGATCAAGGTGTATCTCAATGCGCCTGTGTTTGCAGCTGGCGAGTGTTGGGATCGATATAGGATACATCCATATTCCTGTATGGCGCGGACGAGTCAATTCCACGATGAGATTAGGCTGTTTTTTCTAAAATGGCTGGAGGCGTATCTGACTGAACGAGAGATTAGGGACATCAATATCTGGAAGGCACTGCGGAGGGCCTTCTGGCCATACCAGCATCCGCACTTGTACAGGTTGTCAAAACTTCCCGGCAATCTCATTGAACAGATAAAAAAACCACTGAAGCGAGTAGTGCGGAGGACATTGCTCACCGACTCTTAGATGTTGGTATCGCGAAATTATTCTGTGGATAGAGACTATCTTGACTGATGGGATACCACAAATTAGCAACACGTACACAGCGCTGGTTGGAAAATCAATGGCGCTGGTTGAGAAGTCGATGGCAGGCATATCGCTACCCGATTGGAACAGTGAATTTTGGTAGCCTAAGACGGGTAACACCGATCAGCCGTGAGTTTGGATTTGATCGTGGTTTGCCTGTTGACCGATACTATATCGAGAATTTTCTTGCCCAATATGCCGATGATATTCGAGGACGTGTGCTAGAGGTTGGAGACGATTCATATACCAGACGATTTGGCGGAGGCAGAGTAAATACCAGAGATGTACTGCATATTTCTAAAGGGAATCTGATTGCCACATTCGTCGGTGACCTGACAAAAGCCTACCATATACCATCGGATACATTCGACTGTTTAATACTGACGCAGACGCTCCAATTTATATACGATGTGCGAGCCGCTATCGGGACAGTCCACCGTATTTTGAAACCAGGGGGGGTTGTGCTAGCCACATTTTCAGGCATCAGCCAGATTGCGAGCGACGAGTGGGGTGATTATCAGTGTTGGAGTTTCACAAGCCTATCATCGCGACGGCTGTTTGAGGAATTTTTCCCAGCAGACAATGTTAAGGTCGAAGCCTACGGAAATGTGCTGTCGGCAATCGCGTTTCTGCAGGGGCTTGCGGCTAGGGAATTTTGTCAGGAAGAGCTCGATTTCCATGACCCTGCTTATGAGGTCTTAATCACGGTGAGGGCTGTTAAGCCGTTGTTAATTTATGATCAAAGAAGGTAACTGATAAAATTCCAGGGTTATGAATGATCTCCGATTGATGCAGGACATTAGTAGAGGCAAATCTGTGAGATTTAGTGTAATTATTCCAACTTACCAAAGGCGAGAGCTTGTATTGGCATTGGTGCATTCTCTGGTAAGACAGGAATTTGACGGCCACTTCGAGGTCATTGTGGTGGTGGACGGCTCAATAGATGGCACAGCCCAAGCCCTCCGAGAAATCAGCGTCCCCTTTCCCATGATGGTGATTGAACAACAGAACAAGGGTAGGGCTACGGCTCTGAACCGTGGTGCTGATGTTGCTCATGGAGAAATTTTACTCTTTCTGGACGACGACATGGAAGCCCATCCACGTCTCTTGGCCGAGCACAACCGGTCTCACCAAGAGGGCGCTGATATTGTCCTTGGGCACATTCCCTTGCATCCCGAATCGCCTTCAAACTTCCTGGGTGCCGCGGTCGGCATTTGGTCTGAGGAAAGGGTTAAGCGGTTGTCGTCTCCAAATGCGACTCCGAACATTCACGATATGATTACCGGACAGGCTTCCCTATCACTTGAGATCTTTCGTAAGCTCGGTGGGTTCGACACAAATTTCAATCGCAATGGCTCGTTTGGGAACGAAGACCTCGATTTTTGCTACCGTCTCAAACTCAAAGGATATCATATCGTCTTCAACCCAAATGCCATTAGCTGGCAGAAGTACGTAGTTACCCCGAGTGATTACCTGAGCCAGTGGCGACAGGCAGGGCGTGCGGATGTAGCTCTTGTACGAAAACACCCCGATCTCATCAATGACATCTTTGCGGCTCACCCTGCCGAGTCCTTAATCGAGCGGGTCTTGTGGCGTCTGACATCTTGGCTCTTGCTTGCTCTAGTAAATGTGGGGATTCAAAACGCTATCACAACGAGGTTGTTTTTCCGGGGTCGGGACTTGGAATACTGGCGTGGAGTACGTGAGGCTGGAGGGATACCAAAACCTCAGTCTCTAAGGATCTTAGCCTACCACTCAATATCAGATCTATCGGGATGTCACATACTCGAGCAATACGGAGTGCCAGAAGGATTGTTTCTCCGGCAGATAGATACACTTCAAAATTCCGGCTATAGATTTATAACTACAGATGAGTTTTTACGTTTTTTAAATGGAAATGGTGGCCTGCCGCGAAAACCTCTATTGCTAACATTCGATGATTGTTTTGAGGATATCTTAAAGGTCGCGTTGCCTATACTTAAGAAGCGGGGTATACCGGCGGTTGCTTTCGCCGTAAGTGGACGTTTGGGTGGAGTGAATGACTGGGATAAAATAATTGGGGCTAAGCAAATTCGATTACTCGATGCAAACGGCCTCAAGGAATTAGCAGCCGGTGGGGTCGAGATTGGTTCTCATTCTAAGACCCACCGGCCCCTCGCCCAGGTTCCGACTGAGGAATTGGCCAAGGAAGTGGGAGGTTCACTGGCAGACCTACAAGCAATTGGGCTACCACGACCGCGGCTTTTCGCCTATCCCCATGGCAAAAGTGACGATAGGGTGGAAAAAGCTGTACAGGAAGCTGGTATACAGGCTGCGTTTACAGTAACAGCCGATTGCGTGATGCCATTTCAAAACCCTTATCGGATTCCAAGAATCGAGATTCTGAGGTCTGACGTTGGATGGAAGCTCCTTTGTAAGGTCGCCTTGGCCGGGCGGTCGATTATCCCTTCAATTGGAATACGTTCACTTCTAAAGCGGTTGCGCCTGAAACTAGCAGTTGCAGTTAGAGAGTACCAAAGCTAAGAACGCTTCTAAACAGAAGGTATATATAAATAGGTTTTATGCAAGCGATGTCAAGATTCAAAGCAAAAATCGATAACATTTGCTTTTCTGTGATTGTACCTGCTTACAATGCTTCAGATACACTGAATGAGACCATTGCAAGCTTAATTGCTCAGACCTTCCCGAGATGGGAAGCAATCATAGTTGATGACGGCTCAATAGACGACACTGCAGCTATCGCTTACAGTTGGGCTCAAAGGGATAACCGATTCTGCGTGATTCGTCAGAGTAATGGCGGAGAGAGCGCCGCACGAAATACAGGCATTCGGGCTGCAAGAAACGACTGGTTGGTTTTCCTCGATTCAGACGATTGGCTTGCTCCGGAGTACCTTGAACGTATGGCAAAACAGATCACAGCGGACCCTAAGCTCGACGCTGTGGTATGCGGTTGCGTTCGAGTAACCCCATCCGGTCAGTACGGTCCCGCATCGGTCTATACACAATCACTACTAAGTAATCTCTTTCCGGAGTTTGTTAAGGATTGTCCTTTTGCTCTCCTTAACTGCATAGTGCGGCGCTCACTGGTACAGGAAATTGGAGAATTCGACACGGGTCTTGTTACCTGTGCGGATTGGGACTTTTGGCAACGTGTTGCGCGCACCGGCGCCCGATTCGGTAACATACCTGAGGTGTTGGCATACTACCGAATGCGCCCGGGCTCCGCCTCTTCAAATGCCGAACGCATTCTTGTCGATGGACTGACTATTATCCGACGTGGACATGACCGAGATCCCAGGGTTCAATTTCCGCACCCTGACTATGCCGACGGTCTGCCCTCTAATAGTCTATCCGAGGAATTCTACCGGCACTCCTTGTGGCCTGTCAGTCATAAAATCGTCCGAGGCGAGGATGCCAGACCACTGCTACAATTCCTTGAGGAGGTGCGTGCTCCAAACCTCAATCCCCTCGAAGTTGCCGCATGCCTTTTCCAATACATACCCCTCGCTGCCAATCGCACATCTAAAGATTGGCCAATACTATGGCCAACCTTAGTGGTATGGCTCAATGCCTATCTGGTGGCACTTGAAGCCCAGTCTCAGGCAGTGGGTCTAGCTAAACAGACTATCCTTCACCTCGAGCGATTGATCGTCAATATAGCGGATCTCAAACAGCCAATTACTATCGGAACTACACACGGGGTCCGCATAAATATTGACCTTCCCATCGAGGATGTAAAGGTAGAGGAGGGTGTTGAGCAGCTAATTTGTCCGGTTGAATCCATGGGGCAGTATATAGGCTCGATTCGTCTGTCTGCCTTTCAAAGGGTCGTATCCAAAAAGGCTATTGCGGAGGCCATTGAGAATGATCTCGCCTTGCCACTTATGTTGGTTTATTTCCGAATCAAGCTGCCGCGCGATAACACGTTGTTGCATATACGAATTCGCCGATTGACACAAGAGAATCAAACCTTGCGTATTCTCTTAGAATTGGCTGGTCTTCTCTCACCCTTGCTACGCTGGCAGTTGCGGGATGGACTGCTGCGCGAGCCGCTGTTACTAATGCGTTTCCTTTGGCTTACGTTGAGAATGCGGCCTGTGCACATCGCGATTAAAATAATCAGAACCGACCCTGAGTCGCGTCGAAAGAGGTTTAAAGAGTTCCTTATAAATATGGGGCAGAGGCTTATACGTGAGCAAAAACTAGTGACTATAAAATCTGATGAGGAGATACCGCGACTGCTTTTTTGAGGTTCCCTTTTATGAAGGGTACCTTAAACAACACCTTATAACTGCCAATTCATAATCAATATTAGAACTGTGGAGACTAATGATATGAAGATACCAGGGGTCAACCGCTTTCGCAGAGTCGTACGGCGGGTTAAGAGACGATTTGCGCTGGATGGACTTATCCTGATGTACCACAGTGTGAATAATTGGGGATCAGACCCGTGGTCTTTATGTGTGACGCCGGAATACTTCGCTGAGCAACTAGAGGTGTTACAAAAGTATTGTTTCTCCATGCCGTTGCATCAATTAGTTCAAAAGTGTCGAGGCGGGAAGATCCCGCGCCGCGCAGTGACCGTTACGTTTGATGATGGCTACGCAGATAACCTACATAATGCAAAACCATTACTGGAACGCTACGGAATACCCGCGACGGTTTTTATAACAACTGGGTATATTGGGCGGGCCCGCGAATTCTGGTGGGATGAATTGGAAAGACTCCTCTTACAACCTGGCACACTACCGCAAACGCTTTGTCTAACTATTAGGGGTAATGCCCATAGGTGGGAGTTGGGCGAATCGGCCTATTACAGCGAAGATGACTACATGCGCCATCATGACCTGAAACCATGGGAGGGAAAGGAAGGTTCTCGGCATTTTCTTTATTGTGCACTCTGGCAACTGCTGCAGCCTTTACGGCTGGACGAGCAACAAGAAGTGTTGGATGAAATAACGGTATGGGCTGGAACTCAACCTGTAGCCCGTCCGACTCATCGTCCCCTTATGGATGAGGAGCTGTCAATACTTCATAAGTGTGGGCTAATCGAGATTGGCGCACATACAATAACTCATCCTTGTCTTTCTGCACATCCTGTTGCTTTTCAGCAAGATGAAATCCAGCGGAATAAAGCCCAATTAGAGGATTTGCTGGGGTGTCCGGTAAGTAGTTTTGCATATCCGTACGGGGATTACACACCGGAGACGATCGGCCTCGTTCAAGAGGCGGGATTTGCATGTGCCTGCACTACCGTTGAAGAAACCGTCTGGCGACATACTGACTGTTTTCAGCTACCTCGTGTTCAGGTGGAGGGTTGGAATGGAGATGAATTTGAGAAGCGGTTACTGAGGTGGTTTCATGGTTGATGCGATTATTAGACAGCCGCTGGTCTCAGTCATCACCATATTTCTAAACGCCGGGAAGTTTATACAGGAGGCTATCGAGAGCGTCTTCGCCCAGACCTATGGCAAGTGGGAACTTTTGCTTGTAGATGACGGTTCTACAGACGGTAGCACTGAAATTGCGTTAGGGTATGCTAAGCAATATCCCAAGAGAGTTCGTTATCTTGAACATAATGGTCATCGAAATCGGGGCATGAGCGCTTCGCGCAATTTGGGCATCAGTGATGCTGGGGGGGAATACATCGCCTTCTTAGATGCCGATGACGTTTGGCTACCGTACAAACTGGAACAGCAGGTGGCGATTCTAGATTCTTATCCTATGGCCGGTATGGTTTTTGGACCTACTCAATATTGGTACAGCTGGACCGGTAATTCAGAAGATAGCCAAGGCGACTCGGTGCGGGAAATCGGGGTTCTGCCCAATATGCTTTACCAACCGCCCCAATTGCTCACGCTTTTATTGCAAAACAGGGCGAATGCACCTGCCACTTGTAGTGTTCTAATAAGGCGCAGGGTGTTTGATGAGGTAGGTGGATTTGAAGATGTCTTTAGGGGGTTATTTGAGGACAGGGCATTTTTTGCTAAGGTGTATCTTAAAGTGCCGGTGTATGTATCCGGCGAGTGTTGGGATAGGTATCGTCAGCACCCGGATTCATGCTGCTCGGTTGCTGAGAGAACCGGGCAACTCCAACTCTCGCAGCCAAACTCGGAACACTTAAATTTTTTAAACTGGGTGACGGAGTATTTATCCAAACAGGAAATTCGGGACGAGAGGGTCTGGCAGGCTCTTCAAAAGGGATTTTGGCCATATAACCATCCCATTCTATACCGACTTAGCCGAATCAAGAAGCGATTGGAATATATTTGGAGATAAGTTAATCTCTATGAATGCCTTTAAGCCCTGGAAAATTCTGAATATCGATTTAGGTAAGGGCTTGCCTTCGCTGCAAATTGATGAGGGCTATCAGGGGCTATATATTGTCTTTTGGTGGTATAGCATTCCGCTTGGTCATCGGGAAATCCCATCTGCTCAATTGCCTATAACTTCTGAGCAGCTTGCAAATCTAGCGCTTCAAACCATTACTCCGGTAGTCAGCGATCGTCTATTGAAGCAAGGCTTGGGAGGCCATTCAGCCGAGTTATATCAAAATTCAAGAATTATAAACTCGGGGCAACGAGGTCTTATGATGTTCGATCAATCTCTCTCTAAAGTGCATGAGTATTTGTCAAGGCCTGTGGATGAATCCGTTTCTGTTATTATATGTACACGGGATAGGTCAGAACAATTGGCAAAGTGCCTACGATCGGTTCAAGATTTATCTCAACATCCCGAAGAGATATTGGTTGTTGATAACGCACCCAGATCAGACTCCACACGCCAATTAGTCGCGAAGATGCCAAGAATCAGATATATATTGGAACCTCGACCTGGTTTGGGTGTAGCTAGAAATACAGGTATTCGCAAGAGCACAGGCGACATCGTCGCCTTTATAGATGATGATGTAATGGTTCACCCCGATTGGATCACCCGATTATTACAAGGCTTTAATGATCCGAAGGTAATGGCTGTTACCGGGCTTGTTCTGCCAATGGAATTGGAAACGGAAGCCCAGTTTATTTTTGAAAAATACTGGGGCTTTAATCGAGGATATATAGCTTTGACCTTCGACAGTCGTTTCTTTGAGGATCATAAGACTTGGGGTGTGCCCGTTTGGCGCATTGGTGCCGGAGCTAATATGGCATTTCGGCGCAAGGTTTTTGAGTTGGTAGGAAGTTTTGACGAGCGGTTGGGTGTAGGGGCTGCCGGATGTAGTGAGGATTCTGAATTATGGTATCGGATGATTGCTGAGGGCTGGACTTGTGTCTATGAACCGGCTGCTGTAGTTTATCACAACCATCGTCGGGACACAGATAGCTTAGAGCAGCAGGTGTACTATTATATGCGGGGGCATGTAGCCGCACTTTTAATTCAGTTTGAAAAGTACAGACACCTTGGTAATCTGCTACGTCTGTTTATTGTTTTACCTGCCTTCTATGTTAAATCCTTTTTAACTGGGACTTTAAAAGGTTTTGGGCAAAGGCGAGGTACGCTGCCGGTAGAGATTTCGGGCTATTTGTCGGGAATTAAGTTTTACTTAAACAATAGATCTTACACGGGTGGGTCTAAAGTAAGGGACATTATGGGTATCGGCTCGTAAGGTATGGGGATGTTGAGGCTGCGGGATATGGCAACAGTATGAAAGATTTTTGTATTTAGGTGATTGTCTATGAGAATTTCTTTAATAATCTGCACCAGAGATAGAGCGGATCTCTTAAAGAGCTGTCTTCAGTCTCTCTCTAAGAGCAGTGTTGAATTCCATGAGATCATAGTTGTAGATCAGAGCTCAAATATTGCTGCTACCATATCTGTTATAGAAGAGTTATTACCTGTTATACGGAACCTGAGGTACATACCCACGGAAACTAGGGGTCTATCTAAGGCAAGAAATGTGGGTATTAAGATTGCTACTGGCGATATAGTAGCCTTTACTGACGATGACTGTATTGTAACTAGTGATTGGGCTGAAGCCATTATCCATGAATTCAAAAGGGATAAAGATACTATGGCTGTTTATGGGAAGGTACCCCCTGTTTTTGATGGAGCCCGAACCAGAAAGATGCTGGCTATTCGCTTGAAAGATAATCGTCAGGAATACAAAAGATTAGTCAATCCCTGGGAGTTTCAATCCGGCAATAATATGGCTCTTAGAAGAGGGGTTTTTAAAGAGATAGGATATTTTGATGAATTGCTGGGACCAGGGGCCGAATTGAGGAATTGTGATGATGCCGACATGGCCTATAGACTGCTTCGTTGTGGACTGAAAGTTGTCTATACACCCGAGGCCGTTATATATCACAGACTGTGGAGGAAAGATGTGGAAGCCTTGCGTGTGGAGAAGGATTATAATATCGGTGCGGGTGCGCTATTGATTAAACACCTGCGTTATGGAGATGTGTATATACTCAGACTGATTATTGAGAGACTCCTCATTCGAGGGATAGGAAATATTATGTTGGCAGCCCTGACCAGAAGTAGATATAGGTTACTCAGGGGCTATTGCTATCTTTTTGTTACCCACGGGATGTGGAAGGGATTAATGAAGCCGCTGTCTTTCAAATACAGGGTATTTGAAAAGACAGATTAGTGAAAAATAGATTAACCCAAATAGTGCATTAAGAGAATGGCAATGATTCAGAATATATCCAAAATTTAGAAATCTTATTTGACAATAGATTATTCTTGTGTAATAAATAGAAAAGCTTTGTGCATAAAAGTATCTGAATCACACAATTACAAAATGGTTATCTCTAACCGACAAAGGCAAACCATCCGAAAGGATGAGGCGCAAAACCTTCGGCCTAAAGATTGCGCGAGCAATCTATGGCGGCTGAGTTACCGAAGTAGGGCAAGGAGCTTTCTTATTTTATCCCCTTAGCTTCTAATCATCTCAGCTAATGGTTTGCCTCCATCTAGAAGTAACAAAAACTAGTAGGAGGTGACCCATTATGAGATTTGAGATAAGGGAGATCGTAATTACCTTAGCAATATTTTTGGGGGGAATCACATACGCTTACTCTACTACCTACTATGTCAGTTCTTCGGGGG
>PSLL01000010.1:50935-54334 GCA_040289575.1 Candidatus Dadabacteria bacterium
AATTCTGGAACCTCGCGAAGGCAAGCCTGGAGAACCATAAATCGAGTAAACAGCGCCACATTTGCCGCGGGGGATAATGTTTTATTTAAAGGCAGAAACACATTTACCGGTAGTCTTTACTTTGATTCTGCTTCAATGGGGACAAGTGCTCTTCCTATTACTATTTCTTCTTATGGCCGGGGTCGTGCAACCATTCAGGCGGGTACCGGTAGCGGGTTCCTCGCTTACAATACCGCTGGATACATGCTGAGGAATATAAATTTCGTTGGAGCCGGTCGGGAGGTCAATACAGACGACGGAATAATTTTTTACAATGATCTTCCGGGGGATATAAAATTAGATTATGTGCATATAGACAACGTTGAGGTCAGCGGATTTGGAGGGGTGGGTATTTCTATTGTAGGAGATAATGGTAAAAGTGGTTTTAGAGATATTAGTATTACTAATACATCGGCCCATGATAACTCAGATGCCGGTATTTCGATTTGGGGCGATTCTTCTCCAATTTCAACCGATTATGCTCATGAAAACATCTATATCGGCTATGCCGAGGCCTATAATAACCCTGGAATACCGGGATTACCATATAATTCAGGGAATGGCATTGTGATCTCAGACGTTAATGGGGGAATTATTGAATGGTCTGTGGCCTATAACAATGGATGGCTTAGTACAGCGGTGGGCGGTCCGGTGGGTATTTGGGCTTGGAACTCAAATAATATTATCATTCAGCACAATGAGTCTTATAACAACAGTACTGACTCTAGTGCCGATGGAGGGGGTTTTGACCTTGATGGGGGGGTGACCAATTCAATCATGCAGTATAATTATTCCCATGACAACGATGGGGCTGGTTTTTTACTGGCGCAGTTTAGAGGTGCTCGACCCTTTTATGGCAATATCATCCGTTACAACATTAGTCAGGACGACGGACGCAAGAATGGCTTTGGAGGAATCAAGTTGTGGAATGACGGAAGCGGAATTAAGAATAGTGAGATTTATAACAATACGGTCTATATGAGCCCGGCGACCAGCGGCAGCCCAAAAGCGATATCCATCTTTGGTCCTACACTGAATGTCCATGTACGCAACAATATTTTCATAACTACAGGGGGCTTACAATTGGTAAATGTTTCTTCTGGACAAAGCGGCATGTTGTTTCAGGGTAATGATTACTGGTCAAGTGACGATAGCTTTGCCATCAAGTGGGGCTCTACTACTTATACCAGCCTAGATTCTTGGCGCAACGCTACTGGCCAGGAGAAAATAGGAAATGTAATTATCGGATTTAACGTGGATCCTGAGATTGTAAGTCCGGGCGGAGGAGGCACCTTTGGTGATGCTACCCTTCTTCCTACACTTACCGCCTATCAATTGCGGAGCACTTCTCCGCTCATTGATGCGGGCTTGAATTTAACGCAATTTGGTATAGACCCGGGCCCGACAGACTTCTATGGTGATACTATACCCCAAGGGTCGGCGTATGATGTAGGGGCCTATGACACAAAATGAAATTAGTCCCCATTTTTGCATTGTCAACAGCAGGAGTCAACTCGGAAGTACATTTACTGAATGGTATCCGACTTCGAGAGTAGATTTCTACCACGGTCCTTTATTAGATTAATGACTCAAATTTCTATAATTATCCTGACATCGAGATGGGGAGAGCAGGGAAATCTCTTGGACAGGTGTTTACAGGGCATATATCGGCAGAGCTTTAGAGAGTTCGAGATTATTCTGATCACCAATGGATTAGATCAAAGCCGTGTAAACGAGATTAGAAATAGACATCCCACTGTTAGGATCATAGAAAACGAAGAAAACAAGGATTGCGCTGGCGGAAGGAATCAGGGGATTAAAGAGGCCAGAGGAAGATACATCGTTACGCTGGACGATGATATGGTTCCCGATAGTAAATGGTTGGAAGAGCTTATGAGGTTTAAATCGAGGGATGAAAGAATAGGGATGCTGGCTTCCAAGGTATTATTTAGTTCTAATCGAGACATCATAGATTGTGCGGGTGTGGAAATTAGCAAAGATGGCAATGTATATGGTAGGAGGGGACTTACCAGAGATGGTGAGGATTCC
The DNA here is from genome assembly GCA_040289575.1 of Candidatus Dadabacteria bacterium. Classification (GTDB taxonomy): domain Bacteria; phylum Desulfobacterota_D; class UBA1144; order Nemesobacterales; family CSP1-2; genus PSLL01. Next base: position 53,024 of record PSLL01000010.1, read on the forward strand.
GAGCAGATTGAAGAGGTATTCTGCCCTTCTGGCGGCGCCGCATTTTATAAAAGAGAGGTCTTTGAGGATGTAGGGCTATTTGATGAGGATTATTTCATCTATTATGAAGAGGTTGATTTAGCATTCCGGGCGAGACTGGCTGGTTGGCGATGTTTATACGTTCCTAAGGCTGTTGTATTTCACCACCATGCATGGTCGCTGGGTCATGAATCAAGTAGAAAGATCTTTCTACTTGAGAGGAATAAAATTTTGACCATTCTGAAAGACTGGCCTATTAGGTACATACTCTATTATGCTCCTCTGATCGTTGCTTATGACATACTTGCGGATGGATACTATCTATTAAAAAAGAAGGACATTTCAAGGTTCAAAGCCAAGATCAGTGCCTTAAAACAGCTACCGCGGGTCCTGAGAGAGCGAAGCAAAATCCAGAGCAATCGGAGAATCACTTATGCGGAGATGGATAAATTCTGGGGACCCTACTATTCTCCCTGGTTTATCTATGAGCGCCGCCGCCGATTAAACCGTGTTTTGGGGAACAAAGGCGGTTGACTGCTTATCGCCACCGATATTAAGAAATGGCATGAAAATTCTCTATTTTACCCAAACGGGCCAATTATTGACTGGCTCAGGTACATACCGTGATATAGTGCTGAATGAAATGAATAAGCGGCATACTGTTAAAATCTTCTCGTTACCGGAAGATTACGAGGGAGATTGGGATATTGCCCACGTACTTGATCTTAAGCATGCAAATTTAAAATATTTACAAAAACTAAGATGCCCGGTGATAGTTGATATCCACGACTATTACTGGACTCAATTTTATACATTTCCATGTCCAGACCTGCCGTTGAGATATATACTTCAGAGGGTGCGTAAGTGGAAGTACTCAAAAATCCTAAAGAAGGCTCAGGCAATTATAGTCCACTCGGAATATATGAGAAAAAAAATTCGCCACCCCAATACATTTGTTATTAGACTGGCTATAGATCCAAATGGTTATAATTATACTTCTCAGAGGGATGAGAACCTCATATTATTTGTTGGTCGGGACTATTTTAGAAAGGGTCTTTTTACATTAATAAAAGCCCTGCCGATCGTATTAGAAGAGATTCCCAGTACAAAGGTATTAGTTATTGGACCGGAATACCTACATTCCAGACTTGTAGCCAGATTCTTGAGTAGAAATCTACCTATAGAATTTATAAATGGACTATCCCCGAATGATATAAGAGAGTACTTTCATCGAGCCAATGTATTTGTTCTCCCTTCAGAGATAGAGGCTAGCGGTATAGTGTTGCTAGAGGC
>PSLL01000010.1:54376-84160 GCA_040289575.1 Candidatus Dadabacteria bacterium
AGCTACTAATGTAGGCGGTATTCCCGAGGTTATTAACCATGGTATCAATGGGCTTCTAGTTGAAAGAGGAGACAGTAAACAACTGGCAGCTGGTATAGTTGCCTCTTTAAGAAGCGGTAGAATAGAGAGAAGAATTGATTTAAAGGATCATCCAATTTGGATGGAGATGTTTAGTCCCGAAATAATGGTAGAATCAATAGAGTCGGTATATCAGCAAATTGTATCTATGAATCTAGTTGTATAATTCCGGAGTAGTTAAAGATTTGCCAAATTTTCTCTACGGGAAGAGAAATATCGGTGATGGTTGATATTAGGACAAAAGGTTTTATTTCTTTCTTCCATAAATCAAATTGCCAGTAGAAAAACTAATCTAAGTCCAATATGACTCTTTTCACTTTAGGTTGATACTTTGTTTGGCTTAGTATAAGCCGGGCCATAAGTTATAGAGGCTGTTTGAGAAAGGGCTTATAATTCTACTTTAAATTGTTAAAAGGGTAATTTCAGGTGAAAATCTTGATGATAGCTCCAACTCCATTTTTCTCAGATAGGGGTTGCCATGTGAGAATATACGAAGAGGCAAAAAATTTAATATCCTTAGGGAATAGTGTCACTATTTGTACATATCATCTGGACAAAGATATTCCCGGAATTGATATTAGACGCATTATTAATATCCCTTGGTATAAAAAGACCTCAGCCGGACCCTCGATTCATAAGATATATCTAGATTTCCTACTCCTAATAAAATCCATATTTGTAACTTATCAAACTAAGCCGGATGTCATTCATGCACATCTAAATGAGGGTGCTTTGATCGGAAAAATCTGTAGCTTGCTCTTTAGGATTCCTATGGTTTTTGACGTCCAAGGTGAATTTACGGGTGAAGTAAGAGCTCATAAATTTATGAAGGAATATCCATTCCTTCATAAAGTGATAAATAAGGTGGCATTGACTTTGGAGGAGCTATCTTATAAAGCCGCTGATGTATTTGTAGTAAATTCTAATTTCATGTCCAATCGCCTTCATAAGAACTTCGGAATAAAAAAGGAATCAATTTTCGTCGTTCCCGATGCCGCTGGTTTACCGTATCCAAATCCATCGAATGGAACCGAGTCATTAAGGAGAAGGTTAAACATACCGGACAATAAAAAGATAGTCGTCTACCTAGGACTGCTTACCGAATATCAGGGCGTGGATCTTTTATTAAAGGTCATTAAATCTATAGTGGAGAAAAGAGACGACGTACATTTTCTCATTATGGGGTATCCAAATGTGGAATACTATAAAAAAATCTCGGAGGATTTGAATATTTCTCAGTACATAACCTTTACCGGAAGGGTTTCCTATTGGGAAATATATAATTACCTGGCCCTTGGAACAATTGCGGTATCCCCAAAACTCTTAGATTTGGGCGGCGAAGCGAATATCAAACTATATAATTATATTGCTAGCGGTCTTCCTAGTGTTGCTTTTGACTACATAGTAAATCGGGAGATCCTCGGCAATTTAGGGGTCTATGCTCGACCGAAGGATCCCATTTCGCTAAGGGATTGTATTATTAAACTACTCGATGATGATGAGTTAAGACACGACCTGGCTGGGAAATTAAAAGCAATAGGTATTGAGAAGTACTCTTGGAAGAGTTCTATTGATAAGTTGCTCGAAGCCTATCTTTTCGTTAAGAGGAAGGAGATGCCTTTAGTGGATGGAGATCGGAAGATCTGTGGATGATATTCTCATTGAAGTAAGGCGGAGCAATATATAATTGCTTCAAAAACACTGAGCATAATACCAAAGAGCATGGGAGGATATGTGGAAGCCATAATTACCAGTGGTGGTGTGGGGACGAGGTTGCGACCCATTACACATACAATTAACAAGCATCTAATCCCTATAGCCAATAAGCCCATGATCTACTATGCTATAGAATTTAAGGAGATAGGGATTGTGATAAATCCTGAAACGGGAGATGAGATTAAAAGGGCATTGGGTAGAGGAGATAAATGGGGGGGCTAAGTTTACCTATATTCTACAAAAGGTTCCCCTTAGCCTGGCACATGTAGTTAAAGTCTCTCAGGGTTTTTATTAAAGAATCCCCATTTGTATTCTATCTCGGGGATAATATCCTGATGGGAGATATTCAAAGGTTTATAGAGGCTTTTTTACGGATAAGAATAATTGCTGACTTGTATTGGCTAAAGTAAAGGATCCTCAGAGATTTGGGGTAGCGGAGATTAAAGATGGAAAAGTAATCACGGTTGAGGAAAAACCGAAAAATCCGAGGAGTCCATTTGCGGTAGTGGGATTATATATTTATGACCATTCAATTTTTGAGGCGGTAAATCATATTACACCGGGTGCCAGAGGTGAACCGGAGATTTCGGATGCTCATCAGTATTTAATAGACAGTGGATTTGATGTCGGTTACTCTGAGATTACAGGTTGGTGGAAGGATACGGGGAGACCCGATGATCTGTTGGAAGCCAATAGACTTATCTGGCATAAGATCATAGAGAACGTTGAACCAAAGATTATGGGAGAAGTCGATAGCGACTCCGACATTGTGGGGAAAGCGATTGTCGAGAAGGGGGCGAGGGTAATAAAGAGTGTGATACGGGGTCCTGTAATAATAGGTGAGAACACCCTGGTTGAAAACAGCTATATTGTCCTTTCACCTCTATTTATTATGGGTGTGAAATTAAAAATAGCGAGATTGAGTATAGTATTGTGCTGGAAAATTGTAAGATCATTGATGCCGATATAAGAATAGAACGGAGTCTCTTAGGGCGTGAGGTTAAGATTTATAAAAAAATTCCAAGCCGCGTACTCAAAGATTTATACTCGGAGACCAAAGCACAGTAGAGCTAACCTAATTGTTGCGGTAATGACATCAATTAATGCGGGTGATAAATCATGAAAAAGGTCAAATTCGGCGTTATGCTTCGTCAGGAAAAGACGGATTTCAAACCAATTAGAGAAGCGGCAGAGCTTTGCGATAAACTGGGTTATCATTCTGTGTGGTTTTATGACCACATTCTCGGAATGGGCTCAATTGATTCAGATATATTTGAGGCCTGGACTCTGATGTCCTCTCTTTCAACTGTGACATCGAGGGTGAGGATTGGAACACTTGTCCTGTGCAACTCATTCAGGCATCCTCCGCTTCTGGCAAAGATGGCCGCGACACTGGACAACATAAGTGGCGGCAGGCTTGAGTTCGCGATTGGAGCCGGATGGTTTGAGCCTGAATACAGGGCATACGGATACCCTTTCTCCGATACAGTAACGAGAATAGAGCAACTCAGAGAGGCAGTAAAAGTAATCAGGGCGATGTGGACTCAAGAGAAGGTGACTTTTAAAGGAAAATATTATGAAATTAATGAGGCCTATTGTAATCCTAAACCCGTTCAGAGACCCCTGCCAATCATAATCGGAGGCTCAGGAGAAAAGCACCTTCTTCGAGTTGTGGCAGAGGTTGCAGATGGCTGGAACTGCCCCGCTTCTAATGCAGCGGGATATGATAGAAAGTTGAGCGTTCTTAAAAGTCATTGTGAGGCTGCTGGTAGAGACATAAGTGAAATAGAGATATCGGAACAGACGGTGTGCGTAATTGTAAAGGATAAAGTTGAACTTCGAGAAAAACTTCCCAAGGCTCAAAAGAGATACAGATTCTTTGGAGACATAGAGAAAACGGGGATCGTCGGGATGCCAGAGGAATGTATAGAGAGGATTAAGAAAAAAACAGAAAATGGGGTCAGCAAGTTCACCATATTCTTCTCAGATATTATGAGTCCAGACACGCTGCGTTTCTTTGCCAATGAGGTTATGTCCGCCTTTCAGTAGTAGGGTGTTTTTGCATTATTTCGACCTGATTTAATTCATCCGCCCTGTGTATGAAGGGATAATAACAGTCTGCGGAAAATAGAATAATTTGATTTGTTCCTCCCAAGATTCTTCTCTGTTATACCTTAAGTGGCTAAAATGATATGCAGCGTTTCAGGTAAAATAATCTTTTATGAAGACCGCGGATTTTGATTATCATCTTCCTCAAGAATTAATAGCATTCTATCCCCTCCAAAATAGAGAAGAGTCCAGGTTGATGATCCTCTGGAGAGGGGAGCAGAAAATAGGGCACAGGAGATTTTACGAACTCCCCGAATTCTTAAAAAAGGGAGATGTGGTTGTGCTCAATAACACAAAGGTCATACCCGCGAGGCTCTTTGGAAAAACCGATGCCGGTAAAGGGTTTGAGGTTCTTCTTGAGGAGAGGATAAACCCCCGGCTCTGGAAAGGGATTATGAGAAATCCCAAACACGGGATGATGATCCAATTCAATGGAGGATTAAGGGGCAGGGTACTGAGAAACGGAAAAGACAGGTGGCTGGTTGAGTTTGATGAAATAGCCGATTATTACATAGAGCGTTTTGGAAAGATGCCTCTTCCCCCTTATATTCGTCGTGAGCCGGAAGAAGGGGATAGGATTTCTTATCAAACGGTCTATGCAAAGACAGAAGGTGCCATTGCCGCCCCTACCGCGGGTCTCCACTTTACGGAGAGTCTCTTAGATGAAATACATAAGAAAGGAGCGGAGATTCAATATATCACACTCCACATAGGGGCGGGAACATTTAAGCCGGTTAAAACCGACGATATTAGGAAACACAATATTCATTCCGAATATAGGGAGATCCCCGAACAAACCGCTCTGTCTGTGAGCAGGGCCAAACGGGAGGGTAGAAGGGTCATTGCCGTTGGAACCACAGTGGTGAGGGCGATTGAATCGAGTGTGGATGAGAAGGGAAACCTAAGGCCTGCGGCTGGTCCCACAGAGCTTTTCATCTACCCCGGTTTTCGGTTTCAGATTGTTGATGGTTTAATAACGAATTTCCATCTCCCCTGCTCTACGCTTCTTATGCTCGTATCTGCATTCGCGGGAAGGGAATTTATACTGAGAGCATACGAAGAAGCAATAAGAGAAGGATACAGGTTTTTAAGCTATGGGGATGCAATGTTGATACTATGAGAATCCATTTGATTTGACTTCTGCTCTGATGTTATTTATCAATTTTCTATGGCTCATAGTTTGCTAATTGTTTATGAACCGCTCAATATCCTTATAGATAAGAGAGGCTATTGGGAAGGCTATATTGATTTTTATGAAAAATACTGGGGCGGACCGACATCCCCATTTGGGGTCTGGTTTGGGCAGGAATACGAGACATTCAGAAAGGTACTGTCGGAGCATATGGGTATTGATGAGGAAGAGATTGAAGACTGTTTCTTCATGAAGGATAAAGAAGGGTATTATATTACCCCTCTTGGTTCTAAGGCGAAATCATACATTTTGTCCTCCGAGAATTACATACCGATTGAGTGGTTTGTTCCTTTTCGGGATGAAGAAAGGGAGTTCTTTTATACCCCTTGGGGGTTTGCGGGAATGCATTACGATGCAAAGGTCAACCTCGGTCTTAAGAGACTTAGAGAAGCGGATGAAATTATAAGAATGGCAGCCGAGGGGCGTAGAAAGGGCTGGTTGCCCATTTTTCAGAGATTGGATGATATTCAGGTGGGAATCATTGAACTGGAGAAATGGCTTTCTGGGTTTGATCCTTCGGGATACGTCCTCTTAAATTATGGAGAGTTATCCTCTTTCATCCACCCGTATACATTGAAGAATGAGCGCTCGGTAAAGGAGATTTGGGATGTGCTTTCCCTCTTGGAGAAGGGGCAAATTGATAAGGCTCAATTGACGCTCAATATAATGGTTGAGAAGTGGGAGGACATAAGAAAAAAGGCCTCCGGAGATGTTATTAAGTCCACAATTCAATAGAGACCGGTAGCCATATCTATGCAGGTCCAGATTGAAAAACTCGCATTCGGCGGATCGGGAATCGGGAGGGCAGAGGGAAAAATCGTATTTGTAAGAGGCGGGATTCCCGGAGAGATTCTAGGGGTTAAAATCACAAAGGAAAAAGGGCGATATGACGAGGCGGAAATAGAGGAAATTCTGAGTCCCTCACCTGAAAGAACCCTGCCGTCGTGTCCTGTTTTTGGAATGTGCGGAGGATGCCAGTGGCAACACATCACTTACACTTCTCAACTCAAATATAAAGAAGAAATCCTAGGGGAAACCCTTGAGAGAATTGGGGGATTAAAGGGTGTTGAGATTGAACCTATAGTTCCGTCTTCTAGAGAATACGGGTATAGAAATAGAGTTACGCTTTCGACTTGGATTCATAGAGGAGACCATCGCATTGGGTATCATGAGGAGAAAAGTAGAAAACGGATTGCAATAGAGGGTTGTCCTATCTCTTCAAAGCCCATAGATAGGGCAATCTTTCGCCTGGCAAAATCTTTAAAAACCGCTCCGCGCTACCCTTTGAAAAAAATCCATATCGCATCCAAAGAGGGCACAGCCTACATTGGCATTATGCCAATTCGGAAGAATAGCCCAAAGAGACTTAACTCGATTCATAATCATTTAGGGAAATTCGCAGAAGAGGATGTTTTAATCTTCGAAGATGAGGAGTTTGAGTTTAATCTACTTGGACTCAGATTCTATTCTACCCCTTCGGTATTTATTCAGGCAAATAAAGAGATTAATGAGATATTGGTTCAAACTGTACATGAATGGGCTAATCTGAGAGGGCATGAGAGGGTCTTAGACCTCTACTGTGGAATCGGAAATTTCTCACTCTATATCGCAAAAAGTGCCAAAGAGGTTGTTAGAGTGGATGTCAACGCAAGGTCTGTTGGTTTGGCAAACAAGAGCGCGAAGGCAAATTCAATAACGAATGTGGTCTTTGACGCCTCTCCATCAAAGACTTTTGTTGAAGAGGCGGTAAGGCGTGGGGATAAATTCGATCTCATCATCCTCGATCCGCCGAGAGAGGGATCAAAAGAGGCGTTGAAAGGAATATCTAAACTCTCTCCGGAGAGGATTATATATGTCTCATGCGACCCTACTACTCTTGTCAGGGATTTAAAAACGCTTATAGAACTCGGTTATCGAATTCTAAAAATCCGTCCGTTTGATATGTTCCCTCAGACATACCACATTGAATCTGTGGCTTTGGTTTCAAGATTTACAATTTAGCGGACCTACTTTTTGCTTCTCTCAACGAGTCCTCTTACCGCGAGTCTCAGTGCGTTTAGCCTGATAAATCCGGTCGCGTCTTTTTGGTTATAGATCTTGTCTTCCTCAAACGTCGCCAAATCCTTTCGGTAGAGCGAGAATGGAGAGCGCCTTCCTGCAACCGACACATTGCCTTTGTAAATCTTTATTCTCGCTGTTCCGATTACGTTTCTTTGAGACTCTTCTATTACGGATTTGAGCATATCCATCTCCGGTGAATACCAAAAGCCGTAGTATATGAGCTCTGAGAATCTCGGAATCAGCGTATCCCTAAGGTGCATAACCTCTCTATCAAGTGTAAGCGATTCTACCGCCCTATGGGCGGCATGAAGTATTGTTCCGCCGGGGGTTTCATAAACGCCACGGGATTTTATTCCGACAAATCTATTTTCCACCATATCCACCCTGCCCACCCCGTTTTTCCCTCCGATCTCATTTAGTTTATAGAGAAGCCCTATAGGAGACAGTTCTTCTCCGTCAACCCTCACGGGCACGCCTTTTTCGAAATCTATGTCAATATATGTGGGCTTATCCGGGGCCTTTTCAGGGGAGACCGTCATCTCAAACATATTTGCGGGCGGCTCAGCCCATGGGTCTTCGAGTATGCCTCCTTCATAACTCGTGTGGAATATATTCCTGTCGCAGCTATATGGCTTGTCGGGCGTTACGGGAACCGGAATTCCGTGCTCTTTCGCATAAGCGATAAGATCGGCCCTTGATTTTAGGTTCCACTCGCGCCACGGGGCTACTACTCGAATACCGGGCTCAAGCGTGTAGTATGTAAGTTCAAACCTTACTTGGTCGTTTCCCTTTCCTGTCGCTCCATGCGCTACGGCGTCGGCATTTTCAATCCTTGCGATTTCAATCTGCTTCTTTGCGATAATGGGTCGAGCAAGGGACGTTCCCATAAGATAGGCTCCTTCATAAACTGCGTTTGCCCGAATGGCGGTAAAGATAAAATCCCTCACAAACTCCTCCCTTAGGTCTTCAACATAAACTCTAATTGCACCGGTCTTTATTGCCTTTTCTCTTATTTCATTTAGGTCTTCTCCCTGTCCTAGATCGGCTACAAAAGCCACTACATCGGCCTTATATTCTTCAATAAGCCATCTGAGTATCACAGAGGTGTCGAGACCACCTGAATAGGCGAGAACTATCTTCTTTATCTCTTCCATATTTGCAAAAGCCTCCAATAAGGTTTTGGGGTACAGAAACAGGAATCGGTCATTAAGTCAATAAAAGTCAGAGGCATCTGTATTCTTAACTCTATCCCCGAATTCTCATATTTATCTCTCCGTGCCTATGTATCCCCGATTAGCGTGACTGACCGATCCCTCTTAGGTCATAAAGATAAAATGTGACTCCTTTAGATTCGTAAAACTTCTCCAATGAAAACCCAACATACTCCAACTTCTCTAGATCGTTCCCCTTGTATGTTGTGCGCTTCACTTCATCTGAGAGTTTGCAGATCAGTGGGATGTCTCTTGTAGGATTATCCTGACAGATAAAGTTAAGCTGAAACTCCCCATCGAGCGAGATATTATCTGGAAGAGCCAAACCCACGGCTATGTATGCGTTTAAAAGCTCGACCACCCTGACTTTAACCGCATTGATTCCGCCTGCCGCCTCGCCTAATCCTTCTACCTCAAACGTGTATCCATAGAAATTGACTTTTATATTTTTCTCTTTCATTGAATCGAGGTTCCAGTAGTCTTCAGGATCTATAAAACACATAATCTGTATCATATTATCCTCCGAAGGGCAAAAAGATTTTCACTTAGAAATTTAACCAAATCAAATGTTAAATCAACCCTATAAAATTGATATGACTTCCCGTCCTTTTGCCATCTCTTCTATATGAATGAAACTCCATATTACATTTCGTGCAGATTTCTATTATCTCAATGTTTTTCACACCTTCTCTTGCCAGTGCATATCTGTTGGCTTCTTTCAAATCAAGGACGTATTCGGATTTGCCTTTTCTCAATAAATATCCCTCCCAATCGCTGAATCTATCCATAAATAGGGATGCTACATCCCATCCAATCTCATAACAGCACACTCCGATAGATGGCCCCAATACAGCGTGGATTCTCGATGGGGCGATTCCAAAACCCTTTTCAATCTCAAGGATTGTGGCTTTTGCGATCTGAGACAGGGTTCCCCTCCAGCCTGCGTGAATCGCCGCCACAACTGAAGTGGAGTCGTCAACAAGGAGTATTGGCATGCAGTCTGCCGTAAAGACCCCGACGCCTATGCCTTTTAAATCCGCAATGAGTGCGTCTCCTTTCTGTTCTAATCCTTTAAATTTATTCCTAATTACAAAGACCCTGCTACTGTGAATCTGGTCCAATGTGGCAATGCCTCTTAGCCCAAATAGCCCTGCTGCCTCGGATAAGCTCCCGTTGAAACCTCTATTTGAGAAACCGTGAACGACGCCGCTTATTTTAGATAATATTTGAGATTTAACCCAGTTCATCTCTTCCGAAGCGATCCCTTCAACAGTCGAACATCGTCAATCCATACAGTCCCAGTGCCGTTGATAATGAGATTGAGTTTTATATTATCTGGTTTCATTCCATTTGCTAAATAGTATACTGCCTCTTGTTTTGTCCAATCCTCAGTGCCCATCATTTGGGTCAAACGCCTGCGGGAGAATAACTCTACTTTATTGGGGAAGTGACACCTGATCTCCATATAAATCTGACCTTTTAGATTTTCAGTGCGAACTTGGGCCCTGTAAATCAATTTGGCATTCTCAACGTTTACGTCTTTTATCTCAAACAATTGCACCGTCCTGGGTTCTGTTGCGGTAATCCGCAGAGACCCATGACCGTCGCTTGAAATCTGTTTGTCAATCTGGACACCCAATTGGATTATTATTCCATCAAGGTTGTCAATAGGAAACCGTTTTAGTTCAACCTCTCGATTTAACCAAGAAGAGCAGCCGGTTATGCAGATAAACGCTACTAATAGAAAGAATCTATTCATACTCTCTACCTCCTTTAAATCAGCCGAATTTAGTGTCATCCCTCTTTTTCTTCCAGCATATTAATTACTATTTTCATATCCTCTGGAATCTCGGCGCGAAATTCCATGCGCTCTCTCGTCCTGGGGTGCATGAAACAGAGCGATAATGCATGGAGCGCCTGCCTTCCCAGACTCTTTGAGACCGACTCTAATAAATCGGATTTGTGTCTTTTGGGTCCATAGATCCTGTCGCCTAGAATTGGATAACCGTTTTCAGCAAAATGAACCCTTATCTGATGCGTTCTTCCAGTCCTGGGCATGGCATCGACCAGGGTTGCATATCTATATCTCTTTATAACCCTCCATAGAGTGAGCGCTTCTTTTCCAGCCCTTGTCATCATGGACATCCTTATTCTGTCGGTGGGGTGTCGGCCTATTGGAGAGGAAAACGAACCCGATTCCTCTTTAATCCTTCCGGCCACAATGGCTAGATATACCTTTTCAACCCTTCGTGACTTAAATTGATTTACAAGGGATTCGTGCGCGGTGTCGCATTTTGCAACCACCATTATCCCTGATGTGCCTTTATCCAGTCGGTGTACTATTCCCGGCCTCAGTTTCCCTCCTATTCCGGAAAGACCCCCGCATCTGTAAAGGAGTGCATTTACCAGGGTTCCATCTTCTACCCCCGCGCCGGGATGGACAACCATGCCCGCAGGCTTATTAACTACGATAATATCATCGTCTTCATAGAGAATAGGAACGGGTATATCCTGGGGTTCAGCCTCCAAGGGCCGTGGCGGAGGTTGGACTACAGATACACTCTCCCCCCCACTTAGCCTCTTAGAGGGTTTTACGGGCTTTCCCTCTACTAAAATAAGCCCTTCCTCAATCAGTCTCCTTACCTGAGAGCGTGTAAGATCGGAGATAAGACAAGACAAAGCAATGTCCGTCCTCTTACCTGAGAACTCTGACGGTATATGAAACTCTCGTATATTGCTCTCTCTGTTTGTATTCATAATTTATGCACCGTCAATCTGCCTAATATCTACTATCGGTTAGGCATTGGCCAATTAACCGACTCAATATTTACCCAGGCGGGGGATATATACCGAGGTCTGCCCCCAAAGTTGCGATAATAATCCTAACTTCCTCTTTTTTTCTTTTCTTCAACCATTCTTCTAGCTGTGGATGTAACTACCCCGGGGATGTTCCTATTGTTTATAAGTGCCTTAAGGTCTGTGCTCCTTAGATGAGAGATGAGGTTAAGAGATATATGTGGCGGCGTCTTTGGGTTATTAATTAAAGATACCTTGACCTGATAAATTCTTGCCCACTTGCGGGTTCCTGCAATCTCACAAAGCACCTCCTCGTCAACGGTTCTTGATTGGGCAATAAGTATGACTTCCATATCAGTGAGATGCGGATTCCTTAATACGGAGCAGGATACAATCCTGTGCGAGTCACGCACCAGAATAGAACGAGCCTCTCTATTTCCCAGTATGGCAAGCTTTATCCTTTCCCCTATGTTCATCCGTTTTATCCTGTGAAACAGGCTCTCGCGCCTTTCCTCACTCGGCTCATCAATCTCATTTGTGAGGTCTTCAGAGAGATAAATTCCGTCTAGGAAGGATTCCTGAATGTCTTCAAGATCAATCTGGGAATCAAATCTATCCTGTGTTCTGGTTTCTGAGTCTTCAGTAACTCGGTCTGATCTGCTTCCTTCAAAGAGCTCTGCGTTAGGGGAAGAAATCTCTCCTTTTTTATTCAGATAGAGTTGGAAAAAAGAGATCACCTTGTCGAGTGTAGAGCGACTTATAGAAGGGTTTTTGCTTAGAGCCTCAACGATGGCTGCCGAACCTAGGATTCGCTGCTGATTATCGGCTATAAGTTCTATGAGGGATTGCGCACGAACCGTTTCGGCAAGATAAGCGATTGTGTCATTGCTTGTAGAGCGATTCAATATAATCTTTTGGATTTGGGATTCACTTGTTATATTTCTTGCAGCCCAATCTAGAAGCTCAGGTGGAATAGATGTATTAGAGAGCACGGCTGTCATAGCCCCTTCCGGCATGGATTTTAATGATGCCTCGGCTTCCCTGCTTATTTCCTCATTCGTATCCAGGGTGAGGCTGTAAAGGACAAGGGTGAGGTCTCTTGGGCCAATGGGTATAAGACCGCGTGCCGCCATAAGGCGCATCTCCTTTGGTAGAGAGGGATCTACGAACTTTCTCAGATAATCAGGAATTTTCTCTAAAAAATTCATACTGGATTAGAGAGAATATTGAACGGGACAGATTGATATTAAACATAGTTGCTCTATCAGTTCTATTTTAAGGAAAAATGAGGAGAAATACAAATTGCTCTCAGTGATTGACAAAATTTGTTATTAATCTCCTTACGATTTTTAATTATCCCTAAAAAGTTGAGTAATTTAAATAGGCTAGAGATAATCTATTATGGCATGGCTCTTGCAATAATATAAAGACTGAATTTGATTCCAATTTAAGGGTACACAGGTGAGAGAGGCACTGAGGATACAAAGTCGATGTCGGATTCTTTTATATCTTGAATTCAGAAAAGTATGACTTGAGGAGAGACAGATGAAAAAGGGTGCTGAGAGCTCTGGAGTTGAACACTGCGACTCAGATACAGTTACGCTAAGGTGGAGCGAGGTGCTTAAGAGTGCATTTGATTATTACTACAGTAAATACATTCCCGCGTGGGCTTTGAATAAGACTCATTTTAATAACATCGGCGACAAGGTGTTTATCTGGAAACAGGATGGGAAGTGGGTTAGCTGGGAGGGGGTCGATTTATCAGAGCGTCCGGATATAGTAACCCTATTTGATTTACTCCCCGACCTGCCCGAAGATAGGGAATACTGGGAGATCATGCGTGAGCTTGAATGTAGCGGAATCAAAGAACCAGAGGATTATTTCTGGGAAAATATATTCTCCTATAGGCACGCAAGTGAGATCGAAGTTAATAGAAGAAGATATAGGATTGATTGGGAGGCGTAAAATTCCTATTGAATTTCTAAGGGGCTTTTTAGTAAAATAAAGTGGGCTAATCAATGGGGAAGCCAATATTATATCGCAAATAGCCACCAATGGAGACTGTTGCGAAGGTAGTGTTCGAGGAAAACGGGGGATGGTATAGGGATTTATTTGAGAATATACCCGCAGGGGTTTATCGTACAACTCCAGATGGTCGAATTCTGATGGCTAATCCCGCATTGATTCGAATGCTTGGATACCGCTCTTTCGAAGAATTAGCTTCCCGTAATTTGGAGAAGGAAGGGTTTTCTGCCCCTTACATGCGCACTCAATTCAGAGAACTCCTTGAGAAGGAAGGAGAGGTCAGGGGACTTGAGTCTGAGTGGATACGACAGGATGGCTCTATAATTTTTGTTCGTGAAAGTGCTAGAGCTATTTGTGCAGAGGATGGAACCATTCTGTATTACGAGGGTATTGTTGAAGACATTACAGAGCGTAAGTGGGTGGAGAATGCCCTTAAGGAGAATCTCGCGCATTTATCTAAGAAGAATAGGTATGAGACGATTATCAGTACTGTGACACGTAGTGTACATAGGTCGATTAAGCTGCAAGAGGTTTTAGAGAACGCAGTTGATGCAATGAGCGAGAATATGGGAATAGACAATGTGTTTATCTCATTGGTTGAAGGTCAGGAGGTGGTTCTCAAGGCATATAGGGGCTATCCTCAATGGTTTATAGAGCGTGTAAGGAGAATCCCATATCCCAAAGGGGTTACATGGAGGGTTATCTTAGAGGGGAAACCCATGTATTGTCCGGATGCAGAGAATGATGTATTCATTGGTCCTGCTGGCAGAGAAGTAGGAACAAAGAGCTATGTCTCTATGCCTATTTACTCTGGGGGCAAGACAGTAGGGGTTATAAATATTAATTCTCTGAAGAAGAATGCCTTCGGTGAGGAAGAATTAAAGTTGCTTGAAATCGTGACACAGCAGATTGAAGTTGCCATTCATAATGCACAGATAGCGGAGGCACTGAGGCAATCAGAGGAGCGATACCGTACTCTCTTTGATCAATCCCCTGTTGGTGTATATATATTTGATAAAGACTTTAAGATTACACAATGCAACCAGCGCATGGTTCAGATTCTTCAATCTTCCTACGATAAAATCATCGGTCTAGACTTACGCAAACTGAGGGATCAGAGCTTCATGACCCCGATAGAGAAGGTGTTTGAGGGTCAATCTTGTCACCAAGAGAGTTTCTATGAGGCTACTACCAGTTCAGCAAAGCTATGGCTATCATTGAGTCTTACTCCTTTGCGTGATATTGATGGGAATGTTATAGGCGGAATGGCCGTATTAGAGGACATCACACAGCGTAAGAAGATGGAAGAGGAACTCATAAAGGCTGAGAAGATTGAATCAATAGGAATCCTTGCAGGTGGAATTGCACACGACTTCAATAATCTCCTGACGTCTATTATGGGCAATATATCTCTTGCAAAGATGTACTCAGATCCTGATGATAAGGTGTATAAAAGATTGGACGAGACCGAGAAGGCGTGTATTCAGGCAAAGAAACTCACACAACAGCTTCTTACATTCTCCAGGGGTGGGGCCCCTATTAAGAAACTCTGCTCGATTGAGCAAATAATAAGAAGTTCAGTTAATTTTGCACTCAGGGGTTCTAATGTAAAGTCTGAATTTAGCATAGAGAATAATCTCTGGAATGCAGAGATAGATGAGGGGCAGATAACTCAGGTTATAACTAACCTCGTAATCAATGCAGAGCAGGCAATGCCCCAAGGCGGAGTAATAAGGGTTAAGGCAGAGAATATAAGTCTCAGAGAGTCAGTATTCAATGAGAGTAAGGCACCTTTGCCGGCTGGAAGGTATGTAAAGATAACTGTAGAGGATCAGGGGATTGGAATACCAAAGGAGCATCTTCCAAAGATATTCGACCCGTACTTTACGACAAAACAGGGGGGAAGCGGGCTTGGGCTTTCAACCGCATACTCGATAATAAAGAACCACAAAGGATACACAGACGTAGAGTCAGAACTTGGCACGGGGTCTAAATTCTACATATATATACCTGCCTCTGATAAAGAAATCCCAGAAGAATGCGATATAGAGGAGAGGATTACTGCAGTAAAGAGAAGGGTGCTTATTATGGATGATGAGGAGATGATAAGGGAAATCGTGGGGGAGATGCTCAACCTAATAGGATATGAGTTTGAGTTTGCATCGGATGGGGCTGAGGCTATAGAGATATACAAAAGGGCCAAGGAAGAAAATAGGCCATTTGATGCAGTCATATTGGATTTAACCATTCCGGGGGGAATGGGGGGAAGAGAAGCAATAGAGAAGTTGGTGAGCGTAGATCCAGGGATTAGGGCAATAGTATCAAGCGGGTATTCGGATGATAAGGTGATGTCGGAGTACGAAAAGTATGGATTTAAAGGTGTTCTCTCTAAACCATACACCATAGAGGGGTTGAGTAAGGCTCTACAGGAAGTGATAAATGGGGGGAAGGGTTAATAATTCTCAATAGGCTCTATGCGTTTTTTCTGGACGGTGATATAATTACGGCGCCATGAAAAGCCCAAATGCTGCCTCGATTGTGGCTTTTTCCCTACAGATTATCCTCTTTTCCATAATTCCTTTTGTTTGTATCTCTTATGCGGACATGTACTCATACATAGATGAAAACGGAGTTCAGCACTATACGAACATTCCGCCTACTGATGGGAGATACAGGCTTAAATGGATAACCAAGAGGACATTTACAAGACCGATTGGGGCATATAAATACCCAAAATCCTATGAGGAGGAGATCTCCAGAGCCGCAAAGCAGTACGACATAGACCCCGATCTTGTTAAAGCCGTAATTAAGGTTGAATCGAACTTTAGCTCGAACGCGGTCTCGCAAAAAGGCGCTCTCGGGATTATGCAGCTTATGCCTGAGACGGCGCGGGACTACAGCGTAGACGACCCGTTTGACCCGACTGAGAATATAAATGGGGGTACAAAATATCTAAAGGACCTAATGGATATGTTTAACGGAAATCTAAGGCTTGCGCTTGCGGCTTATAATGCGGGTCAAAACGCCGTTATAAAATATGGGTTTAAAATTCCTCCTTATACCGAAACTATAGATTATGTCGAGAGGGTTCTCACCCACTACAGCAATTTAAAGGAGAATAATAAACCGTAGGTACATTAAGGATTCTTCTTTTGAAGAAGCTTGCTTGCTACAATTATATTATCGCGCCCAGCTGACTCGGCTATCTTTACCGCTTCATCCAGGGTTACTTTTGACGGAAGGGTTGCGAGTTTAAGGAGCATTGGAAGATTTACGCCTGAGATTACTTCGAGTTTCTTTTCTTCTAAGAATGTGAGGCTTACGTTAGATGGGGTTCCGCCAAACATATCGGTAATGAGAAGAACGCCTTCCCCTTCATCCACCTTTTTTATGGCGTTCTTAATCTTCTTTGTGAACGTTTCAAATTCCTCACGCGCATCTAAACACACTCCCTCTATCTTGACTGCGGATTTGTCGGCTACGACAAATTTTACAGCCGAAATAAGCTCATCTGCCAATCTTCCGTGGGTTACGAGAACGACTCCAACCATTATTCACTTCAATCTTTCGAAATATCCCTGTGCCGAACGGTAGGAGAAAGGTGTTTGAACCTCTCCGCAATCTCATTCACTATTACCGTCGACCTGTGCTTCCCGCCTGTGCACCCTATAGCTACAGTGAGATACGATTTACCCTCCTTCTCATATCTGGGAATCAGGAACTTTAAAAGATCTACCAGCTTTTCAATGAATTTTCTAGTGTCCTCGTTTTTTAACACAAAGTCCTTCACCCTTTTATCTAAACCGGTTAGGTTTTTTAAACCCTCAATAAAGTGTGGGCTTGGGAGGAATCTCACATCGAGTATCACATCGGCATCATAGGGAAATCCGTACTTGAATCCAAAGGACAGGAAATTTATGGAAATCCCTCTCGATTTTGTTTTCTCAAAAGTCTCCTGAACCAGCTCCCTCAATTGATGAACGTTTAAGTCCGATGTATCTATTAGATAATCGGCCAGATTTTTGATTTTAGCGAGCATTTTTCTCTCTTTGTGGATACCACGCAATATGTTTCCGTTTGTAGAGAGCGGATGCTTTCTCCTTGTCTCCTTGTAACGCTTTACAAGGGCTTGGTCTGAAGATTCTAGAAAAAGAAGCTCTATCTGCCCTTTTTCTTTGAGTTCTGATATTACATCGGGAGCACGTTCAAAAAATACCCCCTCTCGCACGTCCATTACAAGAGCCGCTCTCCTTATGCGTTCTGCAGAGTTTTCGCATAGTTCTATGAACGTGGGAATGAGAGTGGGCGGAAGATTATCTACGCAAAAATACCCTAGGTCTTCGAGTGCCCTTACAGCTGTGCTTTTCCCAGAGCCAGAAAGGCCGCTTAAGATTATAAGGCGCGTCATGATCTCTCCTTTTTCCCAACACCCCCTCCGATGTAGTTCCCGAGTATTTCCGCCGCAGACATAGTGCTTGATTTTAGAATCTGATTTCTTACAGCAACCTCAACAATGGTGGCCGTATTTCTCCCCGGACTTACTGGAATAACGAGAAAAGGGATTTCAACCTCCATAAGGGTGTAGGTTCTCTGGTCGAGTCCGAGCCTATCGTATTCCATATCCGGGCTCCATTGGGCGAGCTCTATTACCATGTCTATTTCCCTCTTATCCATAACAGAGGCCGTTCCAAACAGGTCTTTTACGTTTATAATGCCTACGCCCCGAACCTCCATGAGGTGTCTTATATTCTCCGGTCCGCTCCCTATGAGTCTTGAAGCCCCAATCTTTCTTATCTCGATTACATCGTCCGCAATGAGTTTAGAACCCTTGAGTATTAAATCAAGCGCGCACTCACTCTTTCCTATTCCGCTTTTCCCAAGTATAAGAACCCCCAGCCCGTGTATATCAACGAACACCCCATGAACAGTTACAAAGGGAGCAAGCCTTTCCTCAAGCACTGAATTCAGTGTCGAAATAAGCCTGCCCGTATAGAATTCAGTTGTAAATAGGGGCATCTGTTTCTTTTCACAGGCGGTCTTGAGTATCTCAGGCGGGGTGAGGCCCTTTGATATTATAAAACACGGTACATCCTGAGAAGAGAGGGCATCCGAAATCCTTTCCTGTTCATTGAAGGGGAGTTTATTGAGGTAAAGAATCTCCGTTCTGCCAAGAATCTGTACTTTTCCATCCTCAAGCATAATATTGGGCTCAATCATCCTGAGTCCCGGTTTTTGAACCCTGTCTGATCTGATCTGATGCCAAAGACCACCTCGGCCTGCGATAATCTCTATTCGGAGTTCTTTCCCCCAAGTGTCATAGAGTTCTCCAACTTCAAGGGGTGCTCCTATCTTAATGCCTTTCATCTTCCTCGACTATTATCTCATATATCTCGCTTTGAGATTTTGCCTCCATGATTCGAGAGCGGAAGTCGGGGTCTTTAAAGATTCTGGATATTCTCGCAAGGAGTTTGAGGTGTGCTCCTGCGGAGTTTTCAGGCGCTACAAGGAGTATAAATAGGTGAGTGGGTTTCCCATCAAGAGATTCGAAATCAATTCCTTCAAGGCTTCTTCCAAACGCGGTGATTATGTTTCCCAGACCGCTGAGTTTACCATGAGGAATTGCAACCCCCGCATCAACGGCCGTGCTGCAGAGTTTTTCCCTTTCCATAAGGACATCAACCAGTCTCTGTGCATTTATGTTTGAATATGAAGATGCTACATGTTCGGAGATCTCTTTTATTACTTCTGGTTTGGTTTTTGAATGGAGATTTGAAATCACACATTCTTTCTTTAGAACGTCTGCTAATTTCATGCCTTTATCGCTCGGGTGCTATTAAGCCGATGCTGTTTCCTTTTTTCTTGTATACGACGTTTACCTCACCGGTTTCGCTGTTTCGAAACACCAAAAAGTCCTTATCCGATATTTTTAATTGCAAAACGGCTTCTTCAATTGACATAGGTTTTGACGGCGCCCTTTCGACCTTAATGTTTTGGTTTTCCTCTTCGCTTGCGGGCCTTAGGGTTTGAGATTCAATCTGCGGTGTTGGCTTTACATCGATGCCCCTTTTTGTTTTAATCCTCTTTTCAGTCTGCCTCTTTAGCTGTTTTATTATGCTGCCAATTGCTTCATCAATTGCGATATACATATCCTCGGCTTCAACGGATGAGGTGGCTTTAAGGGAGCCGCCACTATTTACCAGTATCTCAGCCGTATTTCTGAATTTCTCAACAGTGAGAATAGCCTTTACCTCCCAGGGATTTCTTCTAGATCTGGCGTATCGCTCTAATTTTTTTATCTTCTTCGATATATATTTTTTCAGATCCTCAGCCTTGTTTTGGTCTATGTGCCTTGTGGTTACTGTAATCTGCATTACTCTTTCCCCTTTTTTTTAACATCCTCTCCGAAGAGGAGGGAATTTTAAGTATTTTTCTGTATTTTGCAACTGTTCTTCGGGCGACCTTTATATTCCTTCTCTCGAGCATCTTCGATATATCGTCATCCGAGTACGGATTTTCGGGTGGCTCGGAGGCGATTATTTCTTTTATGACTGTCTTTACCCTTTCAAACGATACCTCTTCGCCATGAGATGTCTCTATCCTCCTACAAAAAAGGGATTTGAGCCCAACCGTTCCCTGTGGGGTATAGACATATCTTCTGCTCGTTATACGGCTTACTGTAGATTCATGTACCCCTACAGCCTGGGCGATATCTTTTAATCTCAGGGGCCTTATGTAATTCGTTCCATATTCAAAAAAGTCTTTTTGATACTCAACAATCTTTGCCATAATCTTTTTTACCGCCGCATCGCGCTCCTCGAGGCATTTTACTATCCTTTGTGCGGCTTCGAGTTTTTCCTTTATGTATTTCTTTACGTCCGTTGAGAGGTTGGCTCCCTGCTTAAAAAGGGTTTTGTAGTACTGACTCACCCTTACCTTTGGAAAATCGCGATTTAGCTGTATCTGCAGATCGTTTCCCACTTTGTAAATGTAAAAATCCGGTACAATGTACTTTTCGATATCTTTCATGTAGAAGGGTCTTCCGGGCTTAGGCTCAAGGGATGAAATAAACGAAGCCGCCCGCTCTACCTCTTCTGTAGAGATTCCAAGGGTGTTTGCAGTCTTCTCATAATCCCTCTTCCCTATATCTTCTAAATAGTCCTCAATTATTTTCTTTACAACTCCGTCGTATCCGAGTTCTTCAGCCTGAATTTTAAGGCACTCTTTTAGACTCCGGGCACATACTCCGGGAGGATCAAATGAGAATTGTATTTTTTTTAAGACCTCTTCAACCCTGCGGACATAGCTCTCGTCTGGAACTACAGGGTTTTCATAGAGCGCAGTTTCTTCCAGGGTATCCTCGGTCTCGGAGATTGAATTGGGTTCATGATTCTGCTTCATTAAAAGTAGTGCAATCTCCTCTATGTCCATCTCGAGGTATCCGTCTTCATTTGTGTTGCCTATAATCACAGATGCGATTTGTTTCTCCTCGGGTGAGAAATCTGAAAGGCTGAGTTGCCAATTGAGGTGGTCTAAAAGGGACTGGGCTTTGCTTACTCTGCTTTCCCACGGTATCTCTTCTTCGCCCTCCTCAAAAGGCTCTTTAAAAGTTAGAGAGCCTTGATTCCCACCAAGAAAGCTGTCTTCAAAAGATTTAAAGTTAAAATCTTCCTTAGAATCCGGATTTTCGGTTATTTTTTCTTCGATTTCCTCTTCTAAAACCGGATTTTCAGCGAGCTCCTGTTCGAGGTATTCCTTGAGTTCGAGCGTTGTCATCTGAATGAGTTTTAAGAAAAGTTGTAACTCTTGGGTGAGTATGAGGCGTTGCTCTTGAACGAGTCTTGGGGCAGCCTTTGTATCAACTGGCTTCATAACTTAGAACCTTCCTATTAGATACATTAGGACCCGGATGCTAAACTAGATTTTATCTGAAATCCTAATATCACCCCGTATTATCCTTCGACATAGATTCTTTTAAAATCCCTCTCCGAATCTCTCATAACTAACGATTAAATGATACCAGCATATGATTTTTCTGTAAAGATAAGCCTTTGAGCGTGAAGGCGAAATCTGGGAGATCAGTTTCATTGAGAAGCCATGTGACGTGATTTGACTTGAATGTACTTTTGCTTTATTTTTAACAAATAATATAAAATCAGATGGCTGAGATTGATAAGGGAAAGATCTTAAGGGATGCTTTTGAGTACCAGCGTAAGGGGCAGCATGATAGAGCTATAGATGAACTCAGGAAAATATTAAAAGTCCAACCGGCAGATACCAGAACCCTCCAGAAGATAGCCGAACTCCAATCTAAAAAGGGTGATAGAAAGGAAGCTATAAAAAGCTATACCCAACTTGCCGGGATTTACGAAAAAGACGGATTTATTGACTTTGCCATATCAGTTTATAAAACTGTTCTCAAGATGGATCATGGACTCCTTGATATTCATCTGAGGTTGGGCAATTTATATTTAAAAAAGAACCTAAGGGGCGAGGCCCTTGCCTCTTTTCAGACCGCACTTAAGCTCTGTGGCGAAAGTAATGAGAGAGAAAAGGAGGAGATTTTAGAGAAGATAATCGAAGCAAATCCTGGGGATATCTCTGCTATTGAGTGTCTGGCTGGCCTTTACTACAGTGAAGGAAGGCTCAATCCTGCAAAGGATATTTTGTGTAAGGGTGCCGAGGCGATGAAAAGCGCCTTTAATCTTGACGAGGCTCATAGGTTTTATGAAATGGTTTTAAATATAGACCCCAATGATGAACTGGCTCTAAAAGCGGTGGCTGAGCTTGAGGCCGGTGCAGGGAGATTAACGAGAGCGGCTGATGTTTATGAAAGAATTCTCGAGTCTAATCCTAACGATACTGAAATACTCAAAAAAGCCGCAGAGATTTACAGCAATATGGGAGACACAGAGGCAGAAAGGTCGAAGCTATGCCTGAGAAGGCTTGCCAATGTCTATAGATTAACAGACTCCGGTTCCGATCTTAGAGAGGTCTATGAAAAGATTCTCTGCCTCGATCCCTCCGATCCTGAGGCACTGGAGTTTATGAACCGACAGGACAAGGGGAGTGAAATAAAAATTGATGAGTTTTCTCTAAAGGAATCCGAATTGGACAATCTTTATTCTTTGAATCAGGAATATGGAGAGGAAAGTAATGAGAAATTAGGACTTGTACCGGACACCGAGTCTGAGTATAGGGGTACCAAGGATTCCCCCAATCTCTCACCTGCTAGTCCCGGTATATCATATAAGACCGTATTAGAGTCAAATGTTTTAGATATAAATCGGGAGAATTATAGGAAAAGCGAAAAAGTAGCGATACCGGACACTATTCCTTTTAAAAGGACAATTACAGATAATACAAAGGGTGCAAATGGCGCATTCTATGAGCGTGGAATTGCGTATAAAGATATGAATATGACTGAACAGGCGGTAATGGAGTTTAGAAAATCGATAGGGGAAGGGTATCAGGTGCCGGAGTCCTATATGATGATAGGACTGTGTTTTCTCCAGAGGGGGGACGGGAAAAAGGCGCTCAGGTGGTTTCAGAAGGGGCTTTCTCTAGATGGGCTTACAGTTGAGCAGGTTATTAGCCTAAAGTCAGGTTCTGCTCTTGCGCTTGGGGTTATGGGAAGTATTCCCGATGCAATTAAACTCTTAGAGGAAGTTATTGAAGATTATAAGTGGAAAGAATAATTCAACCCCTGTAATAGGAGAAAATGGAGATTCAGCATATTGGAAAACTGATTATCATACTTGGTATTTTTCTTGTCGTTATTGGGGTATTAATAGTTTTGGCCCCCAAGATTCCATACATCGGGAGGCTGCCGGGAGATATATACATAAACCGTGATGGATTCACCATCTATTTCCCCATTGTTTCCTCGATCCTTATTAGTATAATTCTTACTTTAATCCTAAATTTTATATTTAGAAAGTGATAAGCGGAGCCTGCCGAATTCTCAAAGGTTTTTAATCCGAGCCCATAAGCTCGTAAATCTCTTTATCTGAGAGTCCGAAGTAGTGTCCGATCTCATGTAAAAGAACCTCATATATACTTTCTTCTATTTCTTTTTCACTTCTGCAGATTCTTTCAATATTTCTCTGAAAGAAAACAATTTTATCTGGAAGTCGCGCAACCTGCCATATGCTCCTTTTCGGAAGCGGGGCTCCTCTATATAGCCCGAGAAGTAATTTTTCACCTCTGATTCTAAGTTGCTCTAAGTCCTCTGGAGTTGGAGAGTCCTCAACGATAATTTCGATGTTTTCCATCTTTCGCTTGAACCTTTCCGGGACTCTTTCATAGGCTTTTTCTACAAATTCCCCAAATCTTTCTCTATCCAACGTTGATTACAATTTGATGGCAGGTTTTATTTCACTAGAGAAGAGTTTCATACTCTCAATTATTCCCTCTAATGTTCCACTTAGAATATAAAAGACTATATGTGATACTCCCGATTCTCTATACCTATTTATACCCTCGGCTATCTCATACGGTGTGCCTCGGAGTATCTCTTGATCTTCTGATTCTTTGAGTCTCTTCTCTGATGAAACTTTAATTTGGAGGTTTTTTCTCAGTGATATTACAAAATCTGATGTCCCTTTCCATTTACCGGATAGGAGTTTGTTAACGTACTCTACCCCTTCCTTTATCTTCTTTGGTGTAAGCCCTACAGAGTGCCACCCATCTCCTGTGTTAACTGCTCGCTCAATAGCCCTTCGACTATTTCCCCCAATCCATATGGGTATGCGGGGCTTTTGAATAGGCCTCGGAAGAAACTTAATCCCGGAAAAGTTGTAATATTTGCCTTTAAAACTCGGCTCTTCTCTGGTCCAAAGCACCTTTAAAACCTCTATGCACTCATCAGTAATAGAATCCCTTTTCTCATAAGATACACCGAGAGCATCAAACTCATCTTTAAGCCATCCGGTACCGATGCCCAGTATAACCCTTCCTCCGGAGAGGGCATCGAGTGTTGAGATCATTTTTGCAAGCACTATGGGATTTCTATATGGCAGTATGATTACGCTTGTTCCAAGTTGAATCCTGCTTGTGCAGGCGGCTATATATGTAAGGGTTATAAGAGGTTCATAAAACATACCGCCAAACCCCTGATGAGACTCAGGTATCACTATATGGTCGCTTACCCATAGGGAATCAAAACCGAGTTCTTCCGCGGCCTTTGAAATCTTTAGGATTGTGCCTTTTTCCGCATGCCTTCCAAAATTTGGCAGTGCGACTCCGAATCTCATCTTATGACTCCTCTTAGTTATTTTTGTGAAATCTAGCATAAAACAATTTGGAATAAAAGGTTAACGGGGATTAGCGTCCGGTCTCATTGACAGGGAAACTTGAGGGTATTAATAATTTATTGATAAGTCGCTGTCTTAGCAATATTGGTTTATTGCACGGATTGATAACTAGTTTAGGTCTTGCTTGTATGTATGGACATTTGCCTTGAGAGGTGCCGGATACGTATTGGGGATGACAGTGGTATGAAATGGGCTATTCAGGAAAAGACAGGCATGGGATTTGGGTTGGCACTGCTGATTCTGGTCATCATCGGCTTAGTCTCATACAAAAGTACAACTCATTTCATTGAGACCTCTGATTGGGTAGAGCACACACATAAGGTTCTTGAAAAACTCGAATCTGTTCGCTCTTTAATGATGAGTGCCGAGACAGGTGCGCGCGGTTATATCATAACCGGAGAAGAGCGTTATCTGGAACCATATTACAATTCAATTGCGTTGCTTGATCAAGAGATCAAGAACCTTCGAATACTGACTGCGGATAATCCCAAACAACAGCAGAGGCTCAATACACTTCATCTTCTGGTAACAAAAAAACTCGGGATACTCAACGAAATGATCAATTTGCGGAGAGTTCGTGGATTCCAAACCGCGTTACGGTTGGTTGTGATAGATAGGGGAAATGAGGTCATGGATGATATACGAAAGATAATCGGTGATATGGAGAATGAGGAGTATGGGTTGTTAAGGTTACGGGATGAGGAGTCAAAGAAGAGTATCAGAGTCACGAAATCTGTCATTACCGCTGGGAGTCTATTGGTGGTTATCATTGTCGGTTTGGTGAGTTTTATGGTTAATCGCGATATCAAACGGCGCAATGAGATAGAAAAGGCGCTGCGGGAGAGTGAAGAGAAGTTCCGAGTATTGGTGGAGACTGCAAATGACGGTATTGTCTCTGCTGATAGCAGTGGTAATATAATCAATTTCAACAAGGGGGCTGAGCGCATTTGGGGCTACTCTGCAACTGAACTGGTTGGCAAGCCACTTACTATACTCATGCCCGATCGGTTTCATAATGCTCATAGAGCGGGACTCAAGCGTTTTCTTTTGACCGGAGAACCCCGCATAATCGGAAGAACAGTTGAGTTGTTCGGGAGGCGAAAAGACGGAAGTGAGTTCCCATTAGAACTCTCCCTCGCAAGTTGGAAGGCAGAAGAAGAAACCTTCTTTACCGGAATCCTTCGCGACATTACAGAGCGCAAACGGGCTGAAGAGGTTCTGCAAAAGGCTTATGACGAGCTGGAGGTGCGGGTCCGAGGACGAACGGCTGAGCTTACGGAATCTAATGATAAGCTGAAAAAGGAGATTATCGAGCGTAGGCGAGCAGTGGTTCATAAATCGCGTGAGGAGGATACCATATCCAAAGGGCTTTACATGGAGGGCAATAATAGAAGGGAAGCCTATGTACTGTGCGGATGTAGATCAAGATATGGTTATCGGTCCTGCCGGACGTGAGATGGGGACAAAGAGCTATGCCTCTATGCCTATTAAATATGGAGGCAAGACAGTAGGATGTATAAATATAAATTCTCTCAGTAAGAATGCCTTTGATGAAGAAGAAATAAAACTACTGGAAATCATAGCGCATGAAATCGAGGGGGCGATTCATAATGCACAAATAGCGGAGGCACTGAGACAATCGGAGGAAGAAGTCCGCAAAATCAATGAAGAGCTTGAACGTCGAGTAATCGAGCGTACCGCTCAGCTTGAAGCGACAAATAAGGAACTCGAGGCATTTTCTTACTCGGTATCCCATGACCTGCGTGCGCCGCTACGCGCTATTGATGGCTTCTCTCGTATCCTGTTTGAGGATTACTCCGATAGGCTTGATGATGAAGGTAGGCGGATACTCAATACCATACGGCAAAACACACAGAATATGGGTCAACTTATTGATGACCTTCTTGCCTTCTCACGTTTAGGGCGCCAGGATATGAAGCCATCCAACCTAGATATTGCTGCAATTGCAAAAGCCGTATTTGAGGAACTCAAACCCAATACCAACTGGAGAAAAGTGGATTTGAACATTAACACACTTCCCCCTGGGCAGGGGGACAGGGCAATGATTCGCCAGGTTTTTGTTAATCTCCTGTCTAATGCCATAAAATTCACAGGCACCAGGGAGAACCCGATTATTGAAGTTGGAGGTTGGATTGAGGACAAGGAGAACATCTACTATGTAAGGGACAATGGTGTGGGATTTGATATGCAGTATGTAAACAAGCTATTCGGAGTGTTTCAACGGTTGCACAGGCAAGATGAGTTCGAAGGGACAGGGGTTGGGCTTGCAATTGTCCAGCGCGTTATTCACCGTCATGATGGACGGGTATGGGCAGAGGGGAAGGTGGGTGAGGGGGCAACGTTTTACTTTACCCTTCCAAGGGATGAAGAATACGTAAAAGGAGCATAGAGATGAGTGTAAATGAGGTAGAGATTCTATTAGTTGAAGACAATCCAAACGATGTTGAACTTACATTGAGAGCATTGAAGAAGCACAATCTCACCAATAGGATGCATGTGGCAAAGGACGGGACGGAGGCATTGGATTTTATTTTTGCTACAGGTGCCTACGCCGGACGCGACATCAATCACCACCCGAGAGTAATATTGCTCGATTTGAAACTTCCCAAAGTGGATGGATTAGAGGTTCTCGCTAGGGTTAAATCTGACGAGAGGACAAGGGTAATTCCGGTTGTGGTGTTGACCTCCTCGAGGGAAGAAAAGGACATTGTAGAGAGTTACAAGCTGGGCGTAAATAGCTATATCGTAAAGCCGGTAGATTTCGATAAGTTTGTACAATCGGTTTCGGAACTCGGACTGTATTGGCTTTTACTGAATCAAACGCCGCATTGAGTGCGAAGTTTTAGATGAATAAAAATCCTGGGTAGGACATGGATAAAAAACTCAAAATCCTGATGCTTGAAGATGTTGCCACGGATGCCGAGTTGATCGAACGTGAGTTGCGCAAAGCAAACATAGATTTCTCATCAAAGCGGATAGAGACAAAAGAAGCCTTTATCAGGGAACTCAAGGAGTTCTCACCCGATCTTATACTATCGGATTATGCGCTTCCTTCATTTGATGGTATGTCTGCATTAAAAATTGTTCAGGAAGAATATAGCTATGTGCCGTTTATCTTTGTTACCGGATCGCTTGGTGAGGAAAAAGCGATTGAAACCCTCAAAAGCGGTGCAACCGATTACGTCCTTAAAGAGCGACTATCGCGTCTTGGGGCCGCTGTGCATAGGGCACTATGTGAGGCCGAGGAGCGAATCCAGCGCAAGCAGGCGGAGAGAAAAATACAGGAACAAGCCGCCCTGCCCAATAAGACCCAGGATGCTATTGTCGTTCGGGATATGGAACATAATATCCTATTTTGGAACAAGGGTGCTGAACGACTCTACGGGTGGAAGGCAGAGGAAGTCGTAGGTAAAAATGCGATTGATCTTTTTTATAAAGAAATTTCACCTCAACTTGCAGAAGCCCAAAAAAGCATTATTGAGAAGGGCGAGTGGAATGGCGAAATGTTTCATGCGACCAAAGATGGTAGGGAAGTCATCGTGCAAAGTCGCTGGACACTGATGTATGATGAAGAGAGAATACCGAAATCAATACTCGTCATCAACACGGATATAACTGATAATAATGTCACTGCAATGGTTGAAACAGAGATTTACGGATGAACAAAGCCAGAGGGTACTAGATATACTCGCAACAAGCGCTCGAAGGGGAGCCGATTTAGTAAAGCAGGTTCTATCATTTGTAAGGGGATTAGAAGGTGAGCACATACCCATTCAATTAAGACACATCATTTCTGAAATTGAGAAGATTCTAGGGGAGACATTTCCCAAATCAATAGAGATTCATACCGATATACCGAAAGATCTCTGGATTGTATCTGGAGACCCCACACAACTCCACCAGGTTCTAATGAACCTCTGCGTGAATGCCCGTGATGTCATGCCAAGCAGCGGTAGGTTGAGTATATCTGCTGAGAATGTGTTTATTGATGAGAACTATGCACGTATGAATATTGGCGCTAAGGTTGGTCCACACGTAGTAATTACAGTCTCGGATACCGGGACTGGGATCCCTTCCAAAATAATGGATAGGATATTTGAGCCGTTCTTTACGACAAAAGAGCCGGGGAAGGGAACGGGACTGGGGCTTTCAATGGCTTTTGGAATTGTGAAGGGTCATGGTGGATTCATACATGTCTATAGCGAGGTGAGAAGGGGAACAAGATTGAGGGTTTATCTGCCCGCTATTGAAACAGTTGAAGTAAAGAAGGTAGAGGAGAAAAAGACTGAACTACCCATGGGGCATGGAGAACTGATACTCGTGGTTGATGATGAAAATTCGATTCCTGAGGTAACCAAAGCCACACTGGAGACATATGGTTATAGAGTGATAACAGCTAATGACGGAGCAGAAGCGGTAGCACTATACATGCAAAATAGGGAAGAGATCAGAGTTGTTCTAATGGATATGGCTATGCCAATTATGGATGGGCCGGCATCTATTCGGGCGCTATATAAGATTGACCCCCAGGTTAAGGTGATTGCCGTCAGTGGATTGAAGGAAAGCGACAAGCCCCAGGGGGTTACTGGCAGAGATGTATGTACATTCTTATTAAAGCCGTATGCGGCTGAAACGCTTTTAGTAACCCTACAAAAGGTCCTCAAGGGGTAGGACGATAATGGAGAATCCAGGTTTATTCCTCAAATCTTCAGTAGACACGCCGCCGATTGGTCTACCAGCCAGAGGAGTCTCCCGTTTGTTGGATGTATGATCTGTGATGGAAAGCGTTTGGGCTGGTAACCACCCTGAAGGACGCTCTGTAGAACTTCTGCTTTTTCTCCACCGCTGACAAGAAAGATGACGCGGTCGGCGTTATTGATCACGGGTGGTGTGAGCGTAATTCTATATGTTTTGAGCTTCTCAACCCATGAGGCAGCGACGAGTCTTTGTGATTCGTAAATAACCTCGGTTCCGGGAAAGAGCGATGCCGTATGCCCATCGGGTCCCATTCCCAGGAGTATCATATCAAATTGCGGCAACTGTTTTGGCTCCAGCCTAAAGAACCGGCGCAGTTCCTGTTCATAATCCTCTGCCGCTTTATCCGCATCTGGATTCTCGGCTTTAATGCGGTGCACATTATCCGGTGGAACGGCCACCTTTGACAACAGAGTTTCATATGCCATTCGGTAGTTGCTGTCAGCGTGGTCAGGGGGGACATGGCGCTCATCGCCCCAGAAAAAATGAATCTTGTCCCACGGCAACT
>PSLL01000010.1:84190-85504 GCA_040289575.1 Candidatus Dadabacteria bacterium
AGACCCGGATTTGCCCTCACTTGCAAGAAGCGAATAGAGGCCCTTGGGCGTCGAGCCGCCGGAGAGCACGATGGTAAAGAGCCCTTTTGCCCGTACAGATTCTAATGCCCGACTGATGAACTCGACCGCTGCCGTCCGGGCTATCTCTTCGGGATCTGCAAGGATTCTGATTTTACATCCGTCTAGTGTCATGGTGTTCTCCCATGGTGACAATTCTGTTACTGATTATCCATTATCAAGTCTTAGAAATCTCGATCATAGCCAGGCGGGCGGCGCCGAGAAGGGCGGTATTGTCATTTAGAATCACACGCACAGGTATTGCTTCAAGCAGGGACTTCATGCGTCCTTTTGACACGAATGCCTTCATGAATGTTGAATCCATCAGTTTCTGTATTATCTTAGGGGCGATACCGCCACCCACATATACACCCCCGGTTGCCATCAGTTTCAAAGCCAGGTTGCCCGCCTCAGAACCATAGATTGACACAAAGAGGTCAAGCGCATGTACACACAATTTACAACTCCCTTCGAGCGCAGCACGTGAGATGACGGCAGAAGGGTCATCTTGTTGATTCATCTGTTCAGTGAGCCAAGCCGGTTCCTCACCGCGTCCGGTGTCTCGAAGGAATTTGTATATATTATACAAACCCGGTCCAGAGAGTACACGCTCAAAACTGACATGCCCGTATTGTTTCAACAGGTAGAGAAGCAGTTCCACCTCTAGTTCGCTGCGCGGTGCAAAATCAGCATGCCCTCCTTCAGATGGAAAAGGCTGGTAATGGTCGCCGTCCCAGTGGAGACCAGCCTCTCCTAGCCCTGTACCTGCTGAGATAAGAGCCATGTTACCGCCCGGATTGGGCACGCCCTCATTAAGAACAAATATGTCTTTTGGTTCGAGTAGGGCGATACCATACGCGCTCGCCTCGAGGTCATTTATGAGTCTGACAGTTTTAATTGATAATTGGAGCGCATCTACCACCCACGCCAGGTTTGATGTCTCTGATCGCCCGGATTTAACAGGACCGGCAACGCCAAAGCATGCATACTCGATTATTGGATTATGCCCCTCTATAAATCTTCGAACAATTGCATCAAGGCCCATGGATCCTCGACTCGGGAATGTTTCTATTACGACCGGCTTGGGTATCCCGCCTCCAGACTCAAATAGAGCAACTCGGGTATGTGTACCGCCTATATCCCCCGCTAAAATCATAGGTCGCATCTCCTCCACTCGCGCCCGTCCCTCACCATAAGGTCATCAGCCTCGCGGGGGCCCCAGGTGCCCACCGCGTAGTTAGGGAAGTTTCGAGGCGG
>PSLL01000010.1:85552-85909 GCA_040289575.1 Candidatus Dadabacteria bacterium
CGGCGCTACCACACCCCAGCTGGCTTCAACCATATCGGCGCGTTGAAACAAGGTTGCATCTCCCTGCATACAATCGTAAAGCAACCTCTCATAACCAGTACTGGGCGTGCTGCCAAAGTACTTCTCATACTGAAAGTCCATATCAACAGTTCCTATGTGCAGAATCGGCCCGGGTATTTTAGCGCCAAAGCTCAAAGAGATACCTTCATCCGGTTGGATATGGAGCACCAGTAGGTTTGGTCTCAGGTGCTCGACTGGGGTTTTACGGAACAGGACGAATGGGGCGCGCTTGAATTGAATGGCGATCTCTGTAACACGCCTTGAAAGCCGTTTGCCAGTCCGCAGGTAAAATGGCAC
>PSLL01000010.1:85976-89541 GCA_040289575.1 Candidatus Dadabacteria bacterium
CTCAGTGACTGAATTGGGTGGAACGCTCGGCTCCGATCGATAGCCCGGCACCCGTTCGCCGCCAATCGTGCCTTCGCCATACTGTCCCCTTACTGCACACCTTAAGACCTCCTCCGGGAGGATGGGTTGGATGGCGTGCATGATCTTGACCTGCTCATCACGCACTGCATCCGCTTCAAATGAGATCGGCGGCTCCATTGCTGTCAGGCTAATCAACTGGAATATATGATTCGGTACCATGTCCCTTAGCGCCCCCGCTTCATTATAGTATTCACCGCGTTGTTCAACACCGATGTCTTCGGCAACCGTTATTTGCACATGGTCAATGTATCGGCGGGTCCATATAGGCTCTAATATGCCATTGGCAAAACGGAAGACCAGTATGTTCTGAACAGTCTCTTTTCCGAGGTAGTGATCAATGCGATAGACCTGGTTCTCATCCAGTACCTTTCTTATTTCTTGATTGAGGGCACGGGCAGAGTCGAGGTCATGTCCGAAGGGTTTTTCAATTATTATCCTCCTCCAGCAACTGTTCTCTTCATGTGTGAGTCCGGACGCGCCTAATTGTTGAATAACCG
Source organism: Candidatus Dadabacteria bacterium (assembly GCA_040289575.1). Classification (GTDB taxonomy): domain Bacteria; phylum Desulfobacterota_D; class UBA1144; order Nemesobacterales; family CSP1-2; genus PSLL01. Next base: position 86,555 of record PSLL01000010.1, read on the forward strand.
GAGAAAAGGAATCGGGAGCCGTTGCTAGGTAGTAGAGATAATTCCCCTGCGTGCCGTGCTTTTTATCTACCTCTGTCAATAGGTCCTGAAGCTGATTATAGGCGTTTGGGTCTCGGGCATCGCCAGATATATAATAGAATCGCTGTATGAACCAATTCCAGAGATCCGGCTCAATCGGACTTGTGGCGAATTCCTTTATGTCTCGACTTATCTTTTCGCGGAACTCTTCATTGGTCATGGGGCGGCGGGCAAATCCTATGACGGCAAACTCCCTTGAGAGCAAATTATCCCTTGCCAGATTATAGAGCGCCGGGATGAGCTTACGCTTTGTCAAATCACCCGACGCACCGAAAATAACCATGATACAAGGGTCGGCGAGCTGACCCAATGGTTTATCTGATATGTTCTTTTCATCCTTGCATTCCATTTCTTTTCTCCTATTATTTACCTTCCTATTCCCCCGTTGGGCGTTCAACATGTCCGCCAAACTTGTATCTCATTGCCGAGAGCATCTTCTCGGCAAATGTATGCTCCTGGCGTGAGCGGAAACGTGTATAGAGCGATGCCGAAAGCACCTCGGCGGGAACCGCTTCTTCAATTGCGGCCATAATCGTCCAACGCCCTTCACCCGAATCCTGAACGAAGCCCGTGTAATTAGAGAGCGTTGGGTTTTCAATTAGAGCCATTGCAATCAGATCAAGCAGCCATGACCCTACAACGCTGCCTCGCCGCCATACCTCTGCAATGTCAGCGAGATTGAAGCTATAGCGTTGATCTTCTGGTAAATCCTTTGAGTTGGCATTGCGCAGTATATCGAATCCCTCGGCATAGGCCTGCATTAAGCCGTATTCAATACCGTTGTGTATCATCTTAACAAAATGCCCAGCCCCATTAGGACCGCAGTGGAGATAGCCATCCTCGGCCGTACTCTCTATTTTTTCGCGTCCGGCGGTACGGGGTATCTCGCCCCGCCCCGGCGCCAGTGTCTTAAATATGGGCGATAGGTGATTGACAACATCCGTCTCTCCGCCAATCATAAGGCAGTATCCCCTATCCACTCCCCAGATGCCCCCGCTTGTGCCTGCGTCTACGTAATGAATGCCCCTTTCATTCAATACCCTTGCCCGACGCACATCGTCTTTGTAATATGAGTTGCCACCATCAATTATAATATCGCCTGCCTCCATGCGCTCGGCCAGCGCCATAACCGTCTCCTCTGTGGGATCACCCGCAGGAACCATTACCCACGCCGCCCTTGGTTTATTCAGTTTACCCACGAATTCATCCAATGAATTTGCCTCTCTTGCGCCTTCCTTTGCCAGTTGCTTTACATTATTTATATTGAGATCGAAAACCACACACTCATGCCCGCCCCGCATCAACCTACGCACCATATTGCTTCCCATTCTTCCAAGACCAACCATTCCTATCTGCATATCTATCTCCTCCTTTATAAGGATGCCGATTCCAATGCCTGTTTTATCCTTGATAGACCCGATTGCACATCACTACCTAGATGAACCCTCAGTGCGCGCCGATTCCGCTCGGACAGCACATGAAAGTCGCCCCGCGCCTGAGCGGCCTTCACAATGCCAAATGTATACTTCTGTCCAGGCACGGGCAGGTCTAATGGATCGTCGGATGTTATTTGGAGAAAAACACCCGTATTCGGTCCGCCCTTATATGCCTGACCCGTTGAGTGCAGGAATCGGGGGCCAAAGCCTAGGCATGTAGCCACGCGCTTCTTATCACGGACGATATGGCGGATCGCCTGGAGTTGACTTTCATGGGCATCATTCATCTCAATATATGCCAGGAGCGCAAAGTAATCACCGGCACTTAGGCGATTTAGGTGCGCAAGAATATATCCAGTAAGCGACCTATCGCGACCCACTGATTTGACAATCATATCGGCATTCTTATTGTCTGCAAATAGCTTAATACCATCCTCTTCGAGAATCGGTGCCTCAGACGGAAGGGAGCCCGTTTTTTCATATTCAGCCGTCAGTTTACGTGTAGCCACCTTGCTCTCTTCCACATCCGGTTGGTTAAAGGGATTAATGCCAATAATTGACCCCGCTACAGCAGTTGCCATCTCCCATCTGAAGAATTCCTGACCCAAATCGTATGGCTCAGTTACTGATATACGCACCACGGGCTGTCCCGACCACCTCATCCTGTGACCTATCCGGGACGGATTCCAGTCTCATGTATATAAACACTCTGTCATTGCCATATACATTCGGTGGGCCTAACTGCTCTCGGTCAACGGGAATAAGTCCCTTTCCATCCTTACCAGTTGACTCGGCAATGAGTTGCTCAAGCCATGCGCCGAAATACCGGATTCCAGGCGATGATATAATCGTTATTTTGTCGCGTCCTTTTTTGGCAAGGATACCCAGGGTTATACCCAGCACCACCCCGGGATTCTCCTCAGCGGGCAGGCACGATGAACAAGAGATTACCATCTCATCGGCACGGTCTAGGAGTTTGATCACATCTATCCCCATAATTGCTGCGGGCACCATGCCGAAATCAGACAGTGCTGAGTACCTGCCGCCTATGCTCGGCACGCCAAAGAAGACGTGGCGGAATCCCTCGCTCTCTGCAACCTGATGTAGCTTTGAGCCAGGGTCTGTGATGGCTATAAAACGGCTTCCGACCTTCTCCGCACCTACAACCCTCCTTACTCGATCAAAGAAGTACTGCTTGAATATGTTCGGCTCTAGAGTCGTGCCCGATTTGCTTGACACAATGAAAAGTGTATTGGCGAGGTCTATTTTGTTCTCGATTGATATGATTTGAGACGGGTCTGTTGAGTCGAGAACAAAAAGCTCAGGGTATCCGTCAATCCTCCCGAATGTCATCTTGAGCACCTCAGGGCATAGACTTGATCCGCCCATGCCGAGGAGAAGCGCGTGTGAGAATCCGGCATCCTTTACCTCTTTTGCAATCTTAGTCAGGTGCTGGCTGTGTGCTAATTGGTC
>PSLL01000010.1:89556-92264 GCA_040289575.1 Candidatus Dadabacteria bacterium
AACCATCCGAGCCAATTCCTCTCATCGGATCGGGTCCAAAGGGATGCATCACGCGCCCAGAGCCTTCTTATCTTCCCACTTATCTGCCAATCTTCAATCGTTTCTTTAACATGAGAAGAGAGATTATCGGGCAGTGTATAGGCCTGGCTGTCAATCTTTGCGCCTGGCGCGAGCTTGCGCTTTGTCTCGACGGCATTTAGCAGTTTATCAAAAGCCTCGGCAAAAAGACGCACCCCATCCATTATCAAATTGTCGGTGACCTCTTTCATCGAGATGCCCAAACGCTCAAGCGTTTCCATTGTGTCATGAGCCGATTCAATATCCTCCTCAAGGCTTGCCCGTGGGTGTCCGTGGTCCCGAAATGCCTCAATAGTGGACGGGGGCATTGTGTTTATTGTATCGGGTCCTATAAGCTCCTCGACGTAGAGCACATCGCGGTAATTCGGGTTCTTTGTACTTGTGCTTGCCCACAGGACGCGCTGTGTTTGGGCGCCTTTCCTTGCAAGGGCCTGCCAGCGATCGCTGTGGAAAATCTCCTTATACTTTTGATATGCGAGCTTGGCGTTTGAAATGGCAACCCTTCCCATAATGCTCCGCAGGAGTGCCTGTTCATTCGCACTCTTAGTTGCCTTAAGGCGGGATGCGAGAATAGCATCAACGGCAGTGTCAATACGGCTTATAAAGAAGCTGGCAACGCTTGCAATCTTAGTTAAATCGCCGCCCTGCGCCACCAACTTTTCTAATCCCGATATGTAGGCCAGCGCTACACGCTCGTATACATCGAGTGCAAAGATTAATGTAACATTCACATTAATGCCTTCGCTTGTGAGCTGTTCAATAGCGAGGGTGCCTTGGGGTGTAGCCGGAACCTTAATCAAGACATTCTCCCGTCCAACAGTCCGCCAGAGCCGTCTTGCCTCATCAATCGTCCCCTGTGTGTCGTGTGCCATATACGGCGAGACCTCCAGACTGACATAGCCGTCGCGCCTCTTTGTCTCTTTATAGACCGCATTGAATACATCGGCTGCGTCTTGTATGTCTTCATAGAGAGACATGGGATCTAAATTCTGTTGCTTTAGAACCTTTAGCGTGTCTGTATAGTCGGTGCTGCCCGTGATTGCCTTCTCGAAGATTGAAGGATTCGATGTAACCCCCTTCAGCGCGTCCTCTTCAATCATCCTCTTCAGTTCGCCGCTCGTTATAAGACCGCGCCGAATATAGTCCAGCCAAACCGATTGACCGTATTCATTTAACATCTTCAAGGGATTCATATCTATCTCTCCTCTTAGGGATTTCCTCCACCCCTGTATCGTGCCTCCAAGAGACGAATCTTTTCGAGCCTCCGGCGGTGGCGTTCCTCTCCTGTAAATTCGGCTCCGATAAAAGCACGGACGAGTTCTCGCGCCAGTTCAAATCCAATCACCCTTGCGCCCAATACCAGGACATTCATATCATCGTGTTCTACACCCTGGTGGGCTGAGTATGTATCGTGACAGAGGCCCGCGCGTATGCCGGGCATCTTATTTGCCGCCACCGAGGCACCTACGCCGCTGCCGCATATTAGAACCCCCCTGTCTGCCAGCTCTTCTATTAAAACCTTTCCAATGGCCTCGGCAAAATCGGGATAGTCTACAGGCTCAGTGCTATGTGTGCCCACATCCACAATCTCGTGTTTGAGCTCGCCTATGTAGGCGGATATGATTTCTTTCAACTGAAATCCTGCATGATCAGAGCCGATAGCAATTCTCATATCATTACCTCGATTTTGCCAACTGTTCTTTAACTGCGGCAACCACCCTATCAGGGGTAAATCCGAACCTCTTTTGCAGCTCTTTAAGCGGTGCCGAGGCTCCAAACGTCCTCATTCCAATAGTATGGCCAGTTGGGCCAACATACCGAGCCCACCCCAGAGTTGAGGCCTGTTCAACGGAGACGCGCGCCGTGACATCGGGGGGGATGACGCTATCCCTATATTCCTGGCTCTGCTTTTCAAATATCTCCCATGAGGGCATACTCACCACGCGTGCCTTTATGCCCTCGGTCTTGAGTTGCTCATATGCGTTTATACAAAGCGATACCTCACTTCCGGTTGCAAGAAGTAAGACATCGGGTTTACCGTCATCTGCATCGGCGAGCACATAAGCTCCCTTTTCTAAGCCAGACGCCGGGGCATATTTGGAGCGGTCTAGCGTTGGCAGGGGCTGTCGGGACAGTATAAGGGCTGCGGGTTCGTGGCGGAGTTGCATTATTACGCGCCAGGCTTCAACCACCTCATTGGCATCAGCCGGCCGAAGAGTAATTAGTCCGGGAATGGCTCTCAAAGAGGCCAGCTGCTCGACGGGCTGATGTGTAGGTCCGTCCTCACCGAGACCAATAGAATCATGCGTGAAGATATAGATTACTGGAAGTTCCATAAGGGCGCTCAAACGGATTGCGGGCCGTGCGTAGTCGCTGAATATGAGGAAAGTGGAGCCATATGGGCGCACCTTTGCAAGCGACAGTCCGTTTATGATTGACCCCATTGCGTGTTCGCGAACACCGAAATGGAGATTACGCCCGGCGCGGTTTTCGGATGTAAAATCACCTGCTCCATCGAATGTCAGTCGTGTCTTTGTAGACGGAGCAAGGTCTGCCGCTCCGCCTAGAAGCCAGAGGACGTTTTGGGCAAGGACATTTAGAACCTTTCCTGAGGAATCGCGTGTTGCCAG
>PSLL01000010.1:92274-94105 GCA_040289575.1 Candidatus Dadabacteria bacterium
TCGGAAAGGTAGGCAGGTTCTTATCCCAGCCGTCTGGAAGCTCGCGGTGCTGCATAAGATAGAGGTAATTGGCAAGCTCAGGGTAATGCGTCTTATATTCGTTGAACATGGTCATCCATTCCTCTCTCAGATTGCGTCCTCGCCTGCCCACCCAGTTTTGGAAGTGCTCGCGCACCCCTTCGGGCACAAAGAACTTGGCATCCTCAGGCCAGCCGTAATTCCTCTTTGTCAGCCTAATCTCCTCCTCACCCAAAGGCTCCCCGTGCGCCGCGCTTGTGTCCTGCTTATGTGGCGCACCGTAGGCAATATGGCTATCTACAATGATCAATGTAGGCCGGTCATCGGTATTCTTAAACGTTGTAAGTGCGCGTTCAATCATCTCGAGGTCATTTGCATCGCCTACGCGTGTGACATTCCAGTTGTACCCCATGAACCGCGTGGCAACGTCATCACTAAAGGCCCAAGCGGTATTGCCTTCAATGGTGATCTTGTTATTGTCATAGATCCAGCAGAGGTTTGAGAGCCTGAGATGGCCTGCCAGAGACGCAGCCTCATTAGATACCCCTTCCATCATATCCCCATCCCCGCAAAGGGCATACACGTCGTAATTGAACATCTCAAAGCCGGGGCGGTTAAAAAACTCTGCTAGCCAATAGCGTGCCATAGCAATACCGACGCTTGTTGCAACCCCCTGGCCTAATGGACCCGTTGTGGCCTCAACCCCCGATGTCCAACGATATTCTGGATGACCGGGGCATTTGCTATCGAGTTGACGGAATTTCTTAATATCATCTAGTGTTACTGAAAGCTCGCCGAGCGTTTCATACTTTGGATTTACCGCCTTTACGCCGCAGAGATAGAGTATTGAGTAAAGAAGCATAGAAGCATGTCCTATTGAGAGAATAAAACGATCGCGATTTGGCCAGATCGGATCGTTCGGATCAAAACGCAAAAACCGCTGCCAGAGGCAGTAGACCACAGGCGCCATAGCCATTGGGGTACCGGGATGACCCGAATTAGCCGCCTGTACCGCATCCATAGATAAGGTGCGAATGGTGTTTATACACAACTGGTCAGTTTCTTTATTCATTGCCATGTTTATCCTTCCCCCTCTACTTAGTTGAGGTATGGCCTTAATAAGGCATCGAGCACATACTCAGGGATTCTCAATAATAAGATGAATGCCCATAGTAGAGAGATTCATTTATTATTAGTTAAACGTCAACTGATGTATAGACCTTCTACAATTGTTACCCAAGTAATAGCGCTTTTCAACTGGAATGTTCCCTATATGCGGATGCGGTTATACGCATCTGATTGAAAAATCGAATGGATTTTTGGATTGGTCAGCACAAGGCCATCCAGCTTATAATCTGCAAGTCTTCTTGCCTTAATTCTTCTATGGTTGGTGTTTCTACCTCTATCTTATAAACATCGAAATCAGGTTCTATTCTTTTCTCATCAGGCCGGCATCGGATTAATTTAAGGGCCTCGAGTTTTCTATTTATTATTTTCTTTTCACTTAGGTCATAAAACAGCCAAAAATGACGGTTGCTTACTTGGTCTTTTATCGCGGTAAAGAGTCCCTTCTTCCCGAAGCGTTGCATTCCGCTTCCAACGCCGATTGGTATCCGCTTTAGCCTTTCTTCTCCTACTCTCTTTAGAAAATCAAAGAACCTTCATGATTCCGACAAGAGCCGTTCCCCGCCCCAATTTCCATAGATAATCTTGAACTTGCTCCTCAGTCCACCCCTGCCTTATCAGCTCATCTTTCATTCCTTCCAATCGGGGATTGATCGACGTTTGCGATTTTATCAATCCCCTCGTCTCC
>PSLL01000026.1:0-1276 GCA_040289575.1 Candidatus Dadabacteria bacterium
CGGACCTAGCCGCCGCCGCGGAGCTGGTGCAGAGCGGCGCCCTGCTGCACGCGGCGGAGGCCATCGTTGGCCCGCTCCTCTGAGGTCGCCCCCACGCGGCTCATCGCCCGTCGCGCCCGGCCGTAGACATCCGGCACCCGGCGCCGGCGCGGTCCCGGCGGCGCCCTCCCGCTCACCCACAGGCCAACCCCGCCCGTACCATCGACAGCGCGCTCAGCGCATCTTGAGAGAGTATGCACGTGCTAACATGAGCATGCGAGAGATTAACAACCTCCAATGGATCTGCGTGGCGAAATACTGCCCTCTACCTCACTCCACAGCCTTGTAAGCCCCCGGCTAGCTGTATACACAATTATTAGCACTCTCGGATGGAGAGTGCTAATCAACAGGACGCGTCGCGCGGCGTGGTGATGGGGTGGCCCCCAGGCGCGCCGGGGCCACCGTGGGACGAGAGGGTGGTTTGTGCGGGAGAGTGACACCATGCTTACCCGATGGGATCCGTTCAGCGAGCTAGTCTCGATGCGCGAGGCGATGAACCGCCTCTTTGAAGAGAGCTTCGTTCGTCCCGGTTGGCTGGGGCGTGAGGCGGGCGCGCGTGCCGTGTTGCCGTATGACCTGCTCGAGCGAGGCGACACGGTGGAGCTGCGCGTGGCGCTGCCGGGTGTAGACCCGAACCGGCTGGAGGTCACGGTCGATCAGGGCGTGCTGACGATCAAGGGTGAGCGCCGGTTCTACAGCGAGGACGAGGAGCGGCAGTACACCTGGCACGTGCGTGGGCTGCCCTCGGGCCCCTTCCAGTTCGCGGTGGCGTTGCCCACAGCTGTGAACGCCGAGGAAGCGCAGGCCTCCTACCAGCACGGGGTGCTGACGATCCGCCTGCCGAAGGCGGAGCACGTGCGGCCCAAGCAGATCGCCATCCGCAGCGAGCGCGCGCCCGAGGTGATCGAGGGCACGGCCCGTTGATCTGCTGCCGTCTCCTCTGCACCGCGCGCGGGTCCGTGCCCCCGCGCGTGGCGTTTAAAGCGCCGGCACCCCGCTTACGCCAGCCGCGCCGGCAGGAGCCCCAGCACCAGCAACAGCCCAAAGACCAGGTGCAGCTGGGCCGTGAGCAGGTCCAGGAAGGTGAACGCCACCCGCACCGGGCGGAAGGCGATGCGCACGTTGCGCCAGGCCAGCGGCGCCGACCCGAGCACCAGCAGGGTCCAGGGCGGCAACACGCCGGCCAGGGCGCTCAGCGCCACCGCCACGTAGGCGCCGGCCACCAGCAGCAGGTAGT
>PSLL01000026.1:1463-12265 GCA_040289575.1 Candidatus Dadabacteria bacterium
TACGCGCCGAGCGTCATGAGCGGGCCGAAGGCCAGGAAGACCGCCACGTCACCCAAGGCGCGGTACTTGAGCCCCAGCGGTCGCCAGGTGTAGCCCACGCCCAGCACGAGGCCGGCCAGCCCGAACCCCAGCACCGCCGGCCCACGCGCCACGGCCAGCAGGGCGCCCACCGCGCCGCCCAAGAGGAGCAGGACCACCCCGAACCGCAGCACCGCGCGCGGGGTGAGCCAGCCGTCCACCAGCACGCGGCTGGAGCCGAGCACGGTCAGTATTTCCCGCCTGAGGAATTCCGCCGTCTTACAAGGGAGATCGGACGTATACCTGCTCAGAGAACAACTACTTACGACATCTTGAAGGTGTTCAGTAAAGATGGAGAGGATTAGATGGGTGAACTAGAGCCGGTTCGGGTTAAAAAGACGTTTAATAGAATGATGAATGAGGTTGTAGCACTTGGGAGTTGCTGTGGCTGTTCAATGTGCGTTGTGACATGCCCTTATGGGGTCATAAGATACGATCCTGTCTCGATGTTTCCCTATGTGGCAAAACCGAAAGGAGATTTTGATTTTTGTCCGATAAGCGAGGAGGTTGGATGCGATGTCTGTGCAAACGCATGTGAGAGGCTGGGTCCGGAGCACATGAAGCCGATTAAGCCAGAAGAGATAGATGTGCGGACATTCGGAAGGGCGAGGCGTGATGATGAATACTACGGCGTTACGAGGTTTATATGTGCCGCAAGGAGCACAAACCCAGATGTGGTTGCAAACGCCCAGGACGGTGGGGCAGTAACTGAGATCCTCAGGTGCGCCTTTGAGGAAGGGATAATTGAAGGTGCGGCTGTAGCTGCAGGCTCCGAAAAGATGTGGCTTGATCCCGTGCCAAAGATTATAAGGACTGTAGAGGAGCTTATGCAGACTGCAAAATCCTGGTATACGTACTGCGCAACACCCCTGGCCCTTAAAGAAGCGGTGGATAAATACAGGTTAAAAAAACTCGCCCTGGTTGGGGTCTCGTGTGAGGTATCTGGGTATGGAACAACTTTGGGAGCAGACACAGGTTTCATTACCCCCGAAAGGGGAGAAAAGAATGTAGAGAGGCAGAATAAACACCTCAAGCAATATGTCGAAGCCGTCCAGCTTACGATAGGGCTTCTCTGTACAGAGACGTTTGTCTTTGACGGATTTGTATATGAGTATCTCCAGGGAAAGCTTGGATTAAACCCTAAGGATGTGGTTAAAGTAAATGTAAAGGGCAAGATTGTTACGGACACAAAGAACGGGATGAGGATTGAAACCCCTCTTCTCGAGGCGAGGGTGTACCAGAGAAGTCAGTGCAATTATTGTGGCGATTTTAGTGCTGAACATGCAGACATCTCGGCGGGCGGCGTAGGTTCGGACGGATGGACAATAATTATCGTAAGGTCTGAAAGGGGGGAGAGGGTTTTTAAGCGCGCCATAGAAAAGGGTTATCTCGAGGTTAGACCCGCATCTGAATTTGAGCGTTCCATGAGGGTATTAAAGAGGCTTACCGATGAGCAGAGAAAAAGAGCAGATGAACAGTATGCCTCAATTGGAAGCTCGAGAAGATAGGGGTTTAAACTTTAGATTGTCGTCCCGGTTTAACAAGGACGCGTGGCATCTCATTTGTTTCCCCGGATTTTTTCCCTCTATTTCTAATTACATCGGATGCTCTTCCTTGATTTACAGAGATCTCTAGGAGACCCGAGCTCCCAATAATAGCGATTAACTCTCCCCTTTGAGCCTCTGCATAGGATTTAGATATACCGTTTATCACCTTTTTACCTATATAAACCCTTGATCCGGGTTTTATAAGTTCCGCAGGGATATTTGAAATCAGGTTTCCGAAAGAGTCTTTGTAGATAAACTCGCCTATTATTTCTTCACCTCGAACCTCCGGCTCTTTAATCGAAATCATCACGGGTTCTTTTACTACTTCTCCTAAATCTTTCGGTGTAATGCCTAGGGAGATATGCGCCGCGGCGGGGGCGAATATGTCTCTTCCATGGAATGTATGGCTCACATTGGGAAGAACATACTTGAAGTTTGATATTTCAAAAACATTAAAGGATTTCGATTCACGATAAACGAATGTAAAGATGCCGTTATCCGGTCCTATAAATATGTATCCGTCCGCCTCTATGGCTATGGGTTTTCTTTCGGTGCCTACCCCAGGATCAATGACGGCGACGTGGATTGTCCCTTGAGGGAAGTAGCGGTAAAAGTTTCTTATGGTAAATGCCCCGCTAGAGATGTCCTGAGGTGGAATTTGGTGCGTAATGTCTACAATTGAGACATCCCGATTTATTGAGAGTATAACCCCTTTCATTGCACCAATGTAATGGTCTTTGATTCCAAAGTCGGTGGTTAGAGTTATTATGCGTTTCATTCCTCTTCAATTACCTTTTTGAGCCTCTCTGGGAATCTTGTTATGACGAATACCTCTTGTATTGAAGAACCGCTCCTTGCAATTAGCTTTGCGCCGCTTACGGTGGCGTATTTATACCTTACAATCAGGTTCTCACCCGTGGCGCTTCCTACCTTTATCTCACCTGGAATAACTCCATCTACAAAATCGAGAGTCGAGATTTTATCTTCCAAAAACTCCCTCAGCCCCTTTATCATACTGTGTTGGCGCTTAATCTTGTGTTTTCTGTGTCTCATAGTGGAGTTTAATCGGAGCCAAACCGAAGATTTACCTATGAGGATTTAGTTGCTGAACTCATAAATGATATGGCATTACAAAAGGATAGTGTGTTATAAGTACGCGTTGGCTATAGAAATGATGCGCAGAGTTGTATCCTGTGATGTGACAAGGTGCCCCTGTTCTATTCATCGCTCCAGCTTCTTGTAAACTTGATCAGTTCATTTAGCTTAAATAGAGCCTTTCTGGTCTCTATTGATTCCTCCGCTCTTGTGATTGCCTCTTTCATATCATCGGCTCCACCCGAGACTAAAATTCCCGCAGCCGCATTGAGCACCGCAACCTCTCTTTTAGCCTCCCTTTCTTCGCCTCTTAGGATTGAAAGAAGGATTTGGGCATTCTCTCTTGTCGATCCGCCCTTTAACTCTTCTAGTTTTCTTCTCTTGAACCCTAAATCCGCAGGGTCAAATTGATACGTCTTTACCATTCCATCTTTAAGTTCGGCTATCTGGGTTTTTCCGGTCACGGTTATTTCATCAAGCCTATCCGCGCCGTGAACGACCATAGCCCTTATGTATCCAAGGTTTCTTAGCACCTTCGCCATAGGCTCTAGCAACGCCTCTGAATACATTCCCATAACCTGATACTTGATCCCGGCCGGGTTTGTAATCGGTCCCAGCACATTAAAAATGGTTCTCGTCCCAATCTCTTTTCTCAACTGAGAGACGTTTTTCGTTGCTGGATGGTAGATAGGGGCAAATAGGAATGCGATTCCTATCTCGTTTAGACACCTTTCGCTTCCTTTTGGAGGGAGATTAATATTGACACCGAGTTCTTCTAAAACATCTGCGCTTCCTACCTGGCTCGACACGGAGCGGTTTCCGTGTTTGGCAACTGGTATATCTGCTCCTGCCACTATAAATGAAGCAACGGTTGACACATTGAATGTTCCCTGCTGATCGCCTCCTGTGCCGCAGAGGTCAACTACTATGGGATGGTTGGGCTTTATTTTTATTGATTTCTCTTTCATCACTTTTGCCGCACCAGTGATTTCGGAGACAGACTCCCCCTTCATCCTGAGCGCTACAAGAATGGCGGCCATTTGACTCGGCGTTGCGACCCCTTCCATCAACTTCTCCATTACCTGTGTCATTTCTTCTTCTTCAAGGTCTATGCGCTCTACGACTTTAGATATGGCCTTTTTTATCATCCAATCTCTCCTTTTTTAAGAGACATTCTAATTCTATCGAGAATCCCGTTTACAAAGGCGCCCGACTCTTCCGTGCCGTATTTCTTCGCAAGCTCAACCGCTTCATTAATTGTGGCGGCGGGAGGAATATTTCTCAAGTAAACCAATTCATATATTGCCATTCGAAGAATGTTTCTATCAATCCTCGACATCCGAGAAAGTCGCCAGTGCTCAGAGTAGCGGTCTATGATCTCGTCAATCCTCTCAATATTATCGCGTACCCCAGTAATGAGCATATATGAGAACTCCCTTACGTCATCCTCTAATGGAGTTTCCTTCGTCGCCCAAAAGAGATTTAGCGTCTCTTCAATGCTCATATCTTCAGGGGAGGATTCTGTCAGCGTGTCGTACTGATACAAGAATTGAAGAGCGAGTTCTCTTGCGCGCCTCCTTTTACCCATAACTGAGCTCTATTTCTTTTGGGAAAGCACCTTTGCGAGGTTTGCCATCTCGATTGCAGAAAGCGCGGCTTCCGCACCGCGATTTCCGACCTTTCCTCCAGCCCTATCAATAGCCTGCTCAACCGTTTCCGTGGTTATAACGCCACATGCGATGGGAATCTCAAACTCAAGGCTGATGAGGCTTAGCCTACTTGTAGTTTCAGACGAGAGGTAATCAAAATGAGGGGTTTCTCCTTTTATTATTGCTCCTATGGCTATTAAGGCATCGTATTTAGCGGATCTCGCCGCCCTTTTTACGGCAAGCGAGAGTTCAAATGATCCGGGAACCCTTATTATGTCAATGTTCGATTCAGAGGCATTGTGTCTTAGAAGGGTGTCAAGTGCCCCTTCAGTCATGCGTTCTGTTATGAAGCTGTTAAATCGGCTCACTATAATTGCAAATTTAAGACCCCTTGCGTCGAGCTTTCCCTCATAAATTTGAATCATATCGTTTTTTTTCATATAAATCTAATCTACCATAGAAAGAAGGTGACCGAGCTTGTCTTTTTTTACCTTCAGGTACTTTGAGTTTGTCCCATTGGGTGGGATCTCTATCGGGACACGCTCTACGATCTGAAGCCCGAACCCTTCGAGTCCTTTTACCTTTCTGGGGTTGTTCGTAAGGAGCTTCATCTTCCTTACACCGAGGTCAATGAGAATCTGTGCGCCAATTCCATAGTCTCTCAAGTCTGGTTTAAACCCCAGGGCTTCGTTTGCCTCTACAGTGTCAAATCCATTATCCTGAAGGGCATAGGCTTTGATCTTGTTAACCAGGCCTATTCCTCTTCCCTCCTGGCGCATATATAGGACAACCCCCCTACCTTCTTTCTCAATTATGTGCATAGCCTGTCGAATCTGTGAGCCGCAGTCACATCTTACAGAGCCAAATACATCGCTTGTAAGGCATTCGGAATGAACCCTAACCAAAACCTCGTCTTCTGGTGTAAAGCTGCCTTTTATAAGCGCCACGTGGTGCTGAGGGTCAATATCGCTTTCGTAGACTACTACTCTAAAATCCCCATGTTTTGTGGGAAGATAAGCCGACGCTGCCCTCTTTACAAGACTTTCAGCCCTGAGACGGTAGCTGATGAGGTCTGCAATCGTTGTGATTTTGAGACCGTGCTGCTCGGCGAAAATCTCTAAATCGGGGAACCTCGCCATATCTCCGTCATCTTTCATTATCTCGCATATGACCGAGGCTGGTTTCAGTCCTGCAAGCCTTGCAAGATCAACCGAGCCCTCTGTGTGTCCCGCTCTTACGAGAACACCGCCCCGCCTGGAGATGAGTGGAAACACATGACCAGGGCGTATAAAATCCTCCGGTCTCGCGTCTTCGGAGATCGCAAGGCTGATGGTAGATGCCCTGTCATAAGCGGATATTCCTGTTGTAATCCCGCGCCTTGCGTCAATTGGAATCGTAAATGCGGTATACTGAGGAACCGGGCTGTTTTCCGGCTTTATAGCCTGGAGGTTGAGCTTATTGGCTTTTTCCTGTGTTATGGCAAGGCATATAAGACCACGTCCATACTTTGCCATAAAATTTATTGCCTCAGGCGTTGCAAACTCTGCGGCGATTACAAGATCACCCTCGTTTTCCCTATCCTCATCATCAACGAGGATGACCATTCTCCCTTTTCTTATCTCTTCAATGGCTTCTTCAACTGGGCAGATTGACATATAGAAACCCTATCTTCCTGACAAAACTACTCTTGAATTTTGCATTAAAATAATAAGCGACCTAGAGGTTTTGTCAAATAAATATAGGGTGGAAATCTCAGTATACCTTGAGATTAGAAGGAATATTTAGACAATAAGAAGTATTAGATAAGTGTTTATTGGTATTAGTCCCCGTGTAAGGCTTTATCTAAAGACTAATGTCTAAAACCTAACATACAGCACTATCCTTTGTTCTTCATAGATTCATATATCCTCTTAATCTCTCCATACGTTAGACCTGTTCTATCTGAGAGTCTAAGCAGATCCACCTCTGTTATCTGTCCGCCGGGGTTTCTAAACGTTAAGGGTCTTTTAGGCCTTTCAAAACGCTCGCCCTTTCTCCTCATTGTTTTGATTTTGTGACGAGGCATTAATTAATAGTACCTCCTTGTAATCCAAATAATATCTTCTGGTAATTATTACCATATAAGATTTAATACTTTTTGTCAAGCAGAGTTTTTAACCCCTTAGGGCAAGTTGGACCAGAATGCCATTGTATGTGAATAAATACTCGTTATCTATTGTAAACGGGGGGAATTTTAGGCCATAATAGTTGTAACTGCACGTATCATATTTATAAAATTGGGTTTGTTTATCCAATTTTGATTTAAATATAAAAAATGATATAACATTAACTCAAGAACTTCGGCAATAGGAGGTTAGATAGATGATGTTTGATTCAATCATGGGGTGGTTTTCTAATGACTTGGCTATAGATTTTGGGACTGCGAACACATTGGTCTACGTAAAGGGGAGAGGCATAGTGGCAAATGAACCGTCGGTAGTGGCTATACAAGAAAATGGAAGAGGAGCAAAGAGAATACTCGCGGTGGGAAAAGAGGCAAAAGAGATGGTTGGGCGTACTCCGGGGTCGATCAAAGCGATAAGGCCGCTCAAAGAGGGCGTAATAGCAGATTTTGAGGTGGCCCAAAAGATGCTTGAGTATTTCATAAGGAGGACGCATAACAACAGAAAGAGCTTTGTAAGACCCAGAATCATTATCTCTGTGCCCATTGGAATAACTGAGGTAGAGAAAAGGGCGGTTAAGGAATCCGCAGAGGCGGCGGGTGCAAGGGAGGTGTATTTAATAGAGGAAACAATGGCGGCGGCGCTTGGGGCGGGACTTCCCGTTACGGAGCCGGGGGGAAACATGGTGGTAGATATTGGTGGAGGAACTACGGGGGTGGCGGTAATATCCCTTGCCGGGATAGTGGTGAGCAAATCTGTGAGAATAGGCGGAGACAAAATGGATGAAGCGATACTTCAGTATGTAAAGAGAACATATAATATGCTTATAGGAGAGAGGACGGCTGAGGAGGTAAAGATAAAACTGGGGACAGTGGTTGAGGGGGGGGAGGTAGGGGTAATGAAGGTTAAAGGAAGGGACTTAAAAGCAGGGGTTCCCAAGACCGTAGAGATAAGCTCAGAGGAGGTAAGGGAGGCTCTGACTGAGCCTATAATTTCCATAATTGAGGCTATAAAACAGGCATTGGAGAGAACACCCCCTGAGCTTGCGGCCGATATTGTGGATAATGGGATAATGCTGACCGGTGGCGGGGCACTTCTAGGCGGTCTGGACGCATTAGCCAGGGAGGAAACCGGGCTCCCTGTGAGAATCGCAGAGGATCCGCTAACCTGTGTTGTGCTAGGCTCAGGTAAGGCTCTTGACGAATTAGACCTTCTTAAGGAGATAAGCGTGTGGTGAGAGGATAGCCGCTTGGCCACGAGTTGGCATAAGATAGGTATTGGGTTAGTACTTGAGCATTGGGGACTAGACCTAAAATCGAATGCCAAGACTCTAGTGCCAATCATCGTACTTAAAGATGTCCTAAAAATTCATGAATTTCATAAAACGACATCCGGTTCTCATGAGCTTGGTTCTTTTCTTTTTTGCCACACAGGTTATTTCTCTAAATCTTGAAGAGAAACATGCGGGAGACCCATTTTCTAGATTTGTTCTCCTCCTGACCTATTATCCGCAGAAATCCATTTTTGCTCTGACCGGCACGGTCGTGAGTATATGGCAGAACTATGTAGACCTTGTGGGGGTAAGAGAAGAAAATGAGAGACTCAGATTAGAGGTCAGAAAGCTCCGCGAGGAGAGATTTCGCCTCTGGGAAGAGGAGTTGCAAAATAAAAGGCTTAAGAACCTCTTAGGGTTAAAAAAGGTCTATTCCTATAAAACCCTCTCTGCCAACGTGATTGGAGGTAGTCCCTCGATGCTTAGGTCCCAGGTCATTATTATTGATAGAGGAAAAGAAGACGGAGTCTCTGAAGGAATGCCCGTTGCTACACACGAAGGGATTGTAGGAAGGATCTTTCTCGTTGGGGCTAAGAGCTCGGAGGTAATTCTCATAACAGACGAAATAAGCGCTGTAGACGCATACATACACAGAACCAGAGCGAGAGGGATTGTTAAGGGCACCGGAAATGGATGCGTGATGGAGTATATTGAGAAAAAGGCGGATGTAAGCGTAGGCGATAAGGTAGTTTCATCGGGAAAAGACGGGTTCTTTCCAAGCGGCGTCGTCATAGGAACGGTCATAGGGGTTGAATCATCTGCAGGATTTATAAGGGCGCGTGTGTCGCCAGATATGGATTTAGACTCGCTTGAGGAGGTACTAGTAATCCTTAAAGCCCCTGAAAACAGAGTCGCAAATGATGAATAGAGTGCTTCCGGTTATCTTCCTAATTTTACTCTCGCTCCTCTTTATAGTACTTCAGTCCACCTTTTTTTCTCCGATTCATTTTGGGCATGCCTTTTATCCCGATCTGAATTTAGTCCTCATTGTTTTTCTTGGACTCTTTTCGGATCTGAGGAGAGGTGCTATAATTGCCATTGGAAATGGCTATATGATGGATGTCCTGTCGGGATATGTAATTGGAATCCATAGTTTATCGAGACTGAGCGTCTTTGTTATTCTCAAAGGTATCTCTCAGCATATTTATTCCCAAAGCAGAATCACTCAGGCAATGGCAGTCTTATTTGCCACGCTCTTTTTATGGGGTTTTATATGGGTCAGTTTAAGATTAAAAACCGACGACCTTGAATTTGGAATCTCTTTAGGCGATGTGATGACCCAGGGGGTGGTAAATACTGTTGTAGGACTTCCGGTTTTTTGGATAATTAATGGACTCTATGCAAAGGTACAATGGTAGATTCCTCATAATAACCGTAGTATTAGTTCAGGCATTTCTCATTCTTATAGGTAGGATGTGGTATCTTCAGATTATAAGGGGGGACGAGTTTGAGAGGTTTTCACTAAATAACCGCGTTCGCTCTATCAGGATTCCTGCTCCAAGAGGAAGAATTCTCGACAGGCACGGAAAGGAACTCGTTGTAAATCGTCCCTCTTTCGATGTTTATGTGCTTCCCGAAGATATAAAGGACATTGATTCCCTTGCTAATACACTCTCTTTAGCTCTGGGAATGGGAACCGATGTAATTAAAGCCAAGATAAAGACGGCATTCCAAAAGAACCGCTATAGTCCAGCTCTTATCGCTCAGGATATAAGTCGCAATCAGCTTGCTTTTCTTGAGGCTCGTAAGAGTTCTCTACCCGGCATCATGATTGAGGTGGATCATTTAAGGGAGTATATATATGGGAAAGTAGGTGCTCCTTTTCTCGGATACGTGGGGAATATAACGGAGTCCGAGCTTAAACTACATCCCGATATGCAGGGGAACGATTTAATTGGCAAAAGCGGTATAGAGAGAAGCTGGGAAGACTACCTACATGGAAAAGACGGCTTTATTCAAATAGTTACAGATGCCCTTGGACGTGAGGTAAGGTCCAACCTATTTCAAGAGGACCTTCAGAAGCGGGCAAGCGTAGCGGGAGCGGATGTTATTTTATCAATTGATATTGACCTTCAAAATGCGGCGGAGGAGGCTCTCGGGGATAAAAATGGCGCTGTGGTCGCAATGGATCCAAGGAACGGAGAGGTGCTTGCGCTTGTAAGTCATCCGACATTTGATCCAAGGGATTTTGTCAAGGGCTTAGACCCTAAGGAGTGGAATGAGCTTATAAAAGACCCTTCTTTTCCTCTTGTAAACCGTGCTACCCAGGGTGTTTATCCGCCTGGGTCTGTCTTTAAGGTTGTAACTGCTGCCGCTGCCCTTAAAGAGGGTGTAATTAATACAAGTACCTCTTTCTATTGCCCCGGGTTCTACAAGTTTGGGAAAAGGACATTTAGATGCTGGAAGGATGGAGGGCATGGTCACGTGAACCTGTATCAGGCAATTGTCGGCTCATGCGATGTCTATTTCTATAATGTCGCACAGAGGCTGGGAATTGACCGCCTCGCCAGATATATAAAGGGATTCGGATTCGGAGTCCCTACTGGTATTGATCTTAGGGAGAAGGTAGGGACGTCTCCGAGCAGGGAATGGAAATCAAAGACATTCAAAAAGCCCTGGTATGATGGCGAGACTATAGTAACGGGAATAGGGCAGGGCTATATGAGCACAACTCCAATTCAGATTGCTGTCATGACGGCCGCCGTGGCAAATGAGGGGGAGCTTCTCAAGCCTCAAATTGTAAAAGAGGTAATTTCCTCACAGGGAAAAACCCTTTTTGAATACAGACTCCAGGAGAACGGAAGACTTCCGGTTGAAAAGAGGATAATGGACATAATAAGGGATGCACTTATAGGGGTTGTGAATGAACCGAATGGAACCGGAAAGGCTGCTAAATTGGATAGGATGCTCGTTGCGGGAAAAACCGGGACTTCTCAGG
>PSLL01000026.1:12285-20814 GCA_040289575.1 Candidatus Dadabacteria bacterium
CGCAGCCCCAGGGGCAGAAGCATAATCAGTGGGGCCCAAAAGATCATGCGTGGTTTACATCTTATGCCCCTGCTGAAAATCCGGAGATTGTCGTGACCGTGTTTGTAGAGCACGGGGGAAAGGGGGGAGAGGCTGCTGCGCCGATTGCAAAGCAGATTCTTGAGGCTTATATCAAGTTAAAAGATGGAGGAAGTGTTTAGTGTTTCGTTTAGTATTTGACCGAAGGCTCCTTAAAAATTTCGACTGGGTTCTCTTTTTCATACCATTGCTTATATCCATAATAGGGCTTGTGAATCTCTACAGTGCTACATATCAGACCGGATTTAAGGTATTTCAAAGACAACTAGTATGGGTTGTATTAGGTGTAGTTGCAATGGTGCTCATATCCTTTCTTGATTATAGAACACTTGAGAGATATACCCATCATATGTACGCAGTTTTTATCCTGCTTTTAGTCGCGGTTCTGGTTTTCAGCAAGGCGGTTCTAGGCTCTAAGAGGTGGCTCTCTCTGGGACCGGTAACTATTCAGCCATCCGAGTTTGTAAAGATCCTCATAATACTCATTCTTGCGAAGTTCTACCATAACGACTTTGAAGGCGGTCCATACGGACTTCGCGATCTAATAAAACCCATTCTTTTCGTGGCTGTGCCCTCAGTTTTAGTGCTGCTTCAGCCTGATCTTGGCACCGCTCTTATAATTCTCCTGACTTCGGCAAGCCTGATACTTTTTATGGGCGTAAGGCTTAAATCACTTGTGTTTATTCTTGCCATAATTCTCGGATTTTCCTATCCCGCTTGGCACTTTGCCTTAAGGGATTACCAGAAGGAGAGGATAGAGACCTTCTTGGATTCATCGCGTGACCCGCTTGGCTCGGGGTATAACACTATTCAATCTCAGATTGCCGTAGGTTCCGGAAAGCTCCTGGGGAAGGGGTTCAAAAAAGGCTCTCAGACTCAACTTAGGTTTATACCGGAACAGCATACGGATTTTGCCTTCTCTGTGCTCTGTGAGGAATGGGGGTTTGTAGGCGGGGCTTTTGCGCTTCTTCTCTACTTTCTGCTTGTTCTGTGGATTCTTGATATGGCGAGTCTTGCAAAGGACAAGTTCTCTATGGCTTTATCCTTTGGTGTGGCATCTATGTTCTTTTGGCACACCCTAATCAATGTCGGTATGGTCACGGGAATAATACCCGTTGTAGGTGTGCCGCTCCCCCTCCTTAGCTATGGTGGCTCTTCTGCGCTTACGGTTATGATGGGCATAGGGATGGTCTTAGGAATTAAGATGAGAAAACTCCCCATGTCGAAAGAGAAAATTGTGCTTGAATAAATGATACATGATGGGAGATAAATGATCCAAATACGGGATGAAAAACATAAGCATCGTGCATCTTGAATCATGTATCTTGTATCTATTTTTGAATATCGCTCCAACTCGGAATTCCGCCTAGGCTTTTTGCTGATTTAACGGCTTTTACAATGGCTTCAGAAATAAGCTCTGAGGCAATAATTCCCACAATGTTTGTGTCTCCTTCAAGACTTCCGCATGATACAACAAACACTAAATCGCCGTCAGATGTAGTATGAGAGGGAAAAACAACCCTTGCAATCCCGGTCTGAGCGATTCTTGCAACCCTTAAGAGCTCGGATTTTGAGAAATATATATTAGTGGTGACAACAGCAAGTGTAGTGTTTTCAAACGGCTCCGGTTTTCGGGTGACTCCCTGCTTAAATAGATTTACCGAGCCTAGAAGCTCTTTTCCATTCTGGGGGTTTCTTACCCCTGCAATAATCCCTCCGCTCTTTGGGTCAATCACGTCTCCAAATGCATTTACAACAACCAGCGCTCCCAAGACCCTTCCGTTTCCTAAATCATAGCTTACGGTTCCGATCCCGCCCTTTGTCGCTGATCTAATTCCAAGGAGCTTTCCAATTGTGGCTCCAGTTCCTACACCTATGCTTCCCTCCTGGACGGGTGATGATGAGGCGCTGAGGCACGCATTGTATGCCATCTCCGGCGTGGGTCGAACCTTTCCATTTCCAATCCCAAGATCGAATATGACGGCTGTTGGAACCGAGGGCACAACCGCGCCGTAGCCTACATCAAGCCCGATTCCCCTTTCCTCGAGGTATCTCATAACTCCGCCTGCCGCATCCAGCCCATAGGCACTACCGCCTGTAAGAAAAATCCCATGGATTCTTCCATAAGAATGATATAAAAGTAGTGGGTCTATCTGCCTTGTGCTTGTTCCCCCACCTCTTAAATCAATCGCTCCCCTTGCTTCGTTGTCGAATAAAATGACTGTGCATCCCGTTATAGACTCAAAATCAGAATCATGTCCGACCCTTACTCCAGGAACGTCTGTGATTGAGCTCATACTTTACATTCTAAATTCAATAACACCATTTTCCAAGCCTGTAGAGCCTTCTGGAATCTGTTATCTAGATGGTATAAGATTTTGGAGGGAGATTTTTATGAGACCATTAATAATGGGTGAATCAATAAAAGGGCTTCTTAAGACCGGGGCACTGGGAAAAGTCATTTACTCTTTTGAAGAAGTCGGTTCTACAAATGATGTTGCATTTGAGCTTGGCAGAAGCGCCGCCGCCGAGGGAACAGTAGTAATTGCCGATTCTCAGTCTAAGGGTAGGGGAAGGCTCGAAAGGAGATGGATTTCTCCTCCGGCGGTAAACCTTTATATGTCTGTGATTCTGCGTCCTCGTATTACCGCGACTGATGCGCCTGTTCTTACCTTAGCCGCCGCAGTCTCCGTAGCCGAAGCGGTAAGGGCTGAGGGGACGGAAGACGCAACCATAAAATGGCCGAACGATGTGATCATAGATGGGAGAAAAGTGGCGGGAGTTCTTACGGAGATGGAACCTAAAGGAGACGGAGTTGATTTTATTGTCGTGGGAATTGGGGTTAACCTGAATATGACAAGGGAGATGATGGAACATGAGATGGGGGATATTGCGGATATAACAACGTCTCTTAGGGAAGCGTTAGGTCATGAAATCGAGAAAATAGGGTTCACCGCTAGTTTAATTGCCAGACTCGATGTCTGGTATCAAAAATTTCTCAATGAGGGAAAGTCCCCTATCATTAAAAGATGGATGGAAATGTGGGGGACGATTAATCGTAGAGTAAGGATTAGTTTCGATAAAAGAGTAATTGAAGGAATTGCTTTGGGCATAGATGAAAACGGTTACTTAATCCTTAAGAGATATGAAGGAACATTGGAGAAGATAATCTCAGGCGATGTGATTCTTATATAGTTTTTGGTTTATATTTCTCGAAGGATTACAGGGAGGTTATAGGGTCTATGATAGGGAACACTATGATTAAAGACGTGGATCACGTGGCAGTGGTTGTGAGTGACATGGATAGATCAATTAAGTTCTACAGTGAAGTTCTGGGTCTTAAAATACATCATGATGGGCGGAAAGAAGGGGGAAAGAAAAAATCTTTCCTTGGTACTAAATCCGAGACTTTGGTTGCCTTAACGGAGGATGAAAATCGGGGGAAAGAAAGGACCGGATTTGTAGGGGGCGTGGCTCATATAGCTTTCAGGGTTGATGACGTAGAGAGGGCAAGTAAGATTCTTAGAGAAAGAGGGGTGGAGTTCATAGAGGAAAAATTAGATAAGGGTGGCAAGAAGAAGGCTTATCATTTCCTTGATCCTGATGGGCTTGAGCTGGAGATCTACGGCAAGACTGGAGAGATAATGCCTGCATACTAAAAATTATTTTGTTTGATGATCATCACTTGCTCTGTTGTAAGGATCATATATAACACGATAGATGGGATTTTCTAACCTCTTTAGATTCTATACCAAAATGTAGGGCTCGTTCACCGATATGATTAATAAACAAGGAGAAGGGTATGAGTAATGAAGAGATTAAAAAGCTTGAGGAGGAGTTAGAGAATATAAGGAAGGCTAAAGAGGGGATTAAAGAGTCATTTTCACACATGCCCGACATTCAGAGTAAGATTCTAAATGACCTTAATGCCCGCGAGAAGCTACTGATTGAGTTTATAAAAGAGAAGCGCAAAGAAGTGTGATTAGCCAATGGGTAATTATGGGCGGATTATCATTACTGTTTTATCTGTGTAGATAGGAGGCTTGCCATCTCTTCACGGACACTATACATGAGCTCTGCCCACTGGCGAATTATGGAAATGTCGTTTGTCAGTAGGGTCTTCTTCACTATGAATCCTGAGCTTGTAAATTCCATTTGGCAGTCCTTGTAATTTCCATTATTGATTATTGTCCCAAACCTGTGAAGTATCTTAATGGCTTCTATATCCTTTCCCTCGAATCTTGAGATTAGGACGACCTCTTCATCAAATCCCTTAAACACTATACTCCAGAGGCTTGCATTTGACTCCAAGGCGAACGATAAATTTATCAAATCCACGTGCTTTCTTATCCGTTCCATTTGAAAACGATACATGATGCAAGATGCAGGATACAAGATACACTATGCATCGTGACTTATTTTCTACTCATCTTTTCAATGCTCCTTCTTGCATTTTCAACATAATCTGCATATTTTTCCTGATCCGATGCAAGATTGATGAAAATTCTATAATTCTCTATTGCCTCTTTAGGTTTACCCGATAGCTCAAGTGCGCGCGCAAGGTGGTAGTAGGCCTCTGGGTCATTTGAATTAAGTGAAATTGCCTTCTGCTCCTCATTAATAGAATCCCCGAATTTACTCATATAGAGAAATGTGGCTCCAAGGTTCATGTATGCCGGAGCATAGTTTGGATCAAGCTCAATTGCTTTTAGGTATTCAGATACAGCCTCATCAAAATATCCCTGGGTTCTAAGCGAGGTTCCTAGGTAGTTGTGTAGCTGAGGAGAGTTTGTGATTTCAACTGCCTTCCTGTAGTACTCTGTTGCCTTTGCATAATTGCCTTTATTAAAAAGGTACGCATTTCCCAAACCGATGTAAGCCACAACTAGTTTGGGATCCAGTTCAAGTGCTTTTTTAATATATGGACTCTCCGGGTCCCTGCCGCTTGTAGCCCAGAGTACATAGTAGCTCTCGGCATCATTGGGGTCTAGCTCAAGTGCACGCCTTGCCGCGGCCTCCGCTTCATCTATTCTTCTCAGATGAAGATAACTCAAAGCAAGCGCACGCTGGGTGTCAATCGATTTTGGATCGAGCTTTAGAGCTTTCAGCATGTTCTCATAAGACCTATTATATGAGTCTTCATAATCTTCTTTTACTTCCATCTTATAATAACCGATAAAAGAGTATATCTCTCCAAGCCCTGAATAGGCTGGTGCAAAGTTTGGATCGGCTTCTATAGCCTTGTTATAGTAGTTTATCGCATCTAGAAAACCCTTTGGTGTAAAAAGGAGATATGATTTTCTTCCTTTCTGATAGTATTCCACCGCGCTTGAATTTTTCGTCTGAGTGCTTGATTTGGATTTTTCCTTTGGGTTTACAACTCCTTCTGATGAAATAAAGATTAAAAGAAAAAGGGGCAGAAATAGATTAAATGCTTTTCTTTTCATTGCCGATTTCTCCGTTTACATAAAATATGCGGTTAAATATTATTCTTACACCAATTTAGTCTACTTATCAATGGCCTTGTGAGATAGATTTTACAATCTCTTCTGATATACCCTTATACACGCCCTTTGTAACGCCAACGCTTTTGAGAAACCCTATTGAACTAGAGCCGCTTACATCACCGCTTGCGACCTCATCGCCTGTGGCTTTATCCACGAGTCTTATATGAATGGTAAGAGAAGCCTCACCAAATTTGATCGCCCCCTCTTTTGCCTTAATGCTTTTCCCGGACTGATAATCCGTTACTTCACCAAGGAGAATAAGGGTGTCTTCAGCAGGGACATCTCCAATCTCTCTGCGTTCTACCTTTTGGAATGTATCCTTCTTGGAAGCCAAAAGTTTTGCTACCTCATCTGGAATCGCTGTAAGCGCGTCTTTTGGAACGTTGTCTATCTGAGTTTCAAAATCCGCGATCTCAAGCGCCTTGTATTTAGATAGTCTTGACTCGGGCGGGTTGAAAGATGAAACCGTCTTCAGATCGCCGCACCCTAAAATTAAAAATATAAGTGTGTAAAAAGTAGAGATAGAGAGGATAAAGAATCGGTTTTTGTTCATCTTTTAATGTCTTCCTCCTTTAGAGATTGTGTTTATCAGACAATATGTTGATATATAAATGCGGAATTTACAAGAAGGGGAAATTGAATATGGGTTTTATAGCGTTTTTCAATTGAGTGCGATACGGCAGATTGCTTCACTTCGTTTACAATAACAAGATTAATGGGTTATTGTTTGTGAACACGCTTGTCTTGTTCAGTGTAAGCTCCGTGAGGCAATCTCATATTACTTAACTAATTCTGACGTATGCAAAGCAAACCGCTATCAACCTGAAATTGGGAATAATCCTTAAAATGACAAAAATTGTCATTATGCCCAAAAATGTCATTCTATGTAAAATTGGCAAGGTGCATTTAAAATGAATTTATTATCTTTTCAATAACTTATGGATCTTATATTTTTGGCATATACCTTGCTAACCTAATAAGGTAAAAAAGTTAAGGAGGTAGTACACATGTTAAGGTTTAAAGGAGCTAAGAGAGGCGATAAGGGTTTTACCCTAATCGAGCTTCTGGTAGTTGCGGCCATCATCGGCATCCTCCTTGCTATTGCAATTCCTAATCTTCTTAAAGCCAGGGTTTCTGCAAACGAGGCGAATGCAAGAAAGATGATGCAGACATTGAGGGATGCAGAGGGTGAGTATTTTGAACAGGATCTAGACGGTAATGGAGTAAGGGATTATACCAAGACGATAGGTAAAAATGGTACCTCGAAATCCCTACGCCAGCCTGGGTCTACTTTTACTGAAGCTGATGCACTTGTAGATAGCAGTTTTGAAGGTGCTGTTCAGTCAGATGGTACGGGGCTTACCCCCGGTGGTACCACGGTAAGCTGCACTGCCAATAAGGCGGGATACTGTGTTGCTTTCGATTCCGATGTTACCGATACAACAACTGATTTTGGTTGGTTAGCATCTATGGTCAGTGCACAGAAGGTCGGTAGAAGAGACTTTTCGGTATATGGAGACGGGGCTATAAGATGTACCATTAGCTCACAGAGTTCGGGTAGTGCTGGGAAATACGAAGCAAGCCGTACCTCTGGTGGTTGTAGTTAATGCTGAGAAAAAGAGGTGGTGGGGTACTCCCCATCACCTCTTTAGGTTTTTGGGGCTATCTTTTATTTCTTGACTCGTTCTTTGGGTTATAAGTAGGGTGCATATTTAGTTCTATATAATACTTAGAGATTAATGTCTACTAAATTGAAAGTTAGGAAAAAAGAAGGAAAGAAGGGTTTTACCCTAATCGAGCTTCTGGTGGTTGCGGCCATCATCGGCATCCTCCTTGCTATTGCAATTCCTAATCTTCTTAAGGCCAGGATCTCTGCAAATGAGGCGAGTGCAAGGAAGATGATGCAGACCCTATTTGATGCAGAGGGGATGTATTTTGAACAGGACCTTGATGGTAATGGAGTAAGGGATTATACCACTCAAATAGGCAACCTTACGATGGGTAGTTCTCTGCGTTGTCCTAGTCAAGCAGGCGGTTGTAAAGAAGCTGATGCACTTGTAGATGACACCTTTGAGGGTGCCCTATCCTCTGGAGGAACGGCCAATTGTATTAGCCCCAAGGCCGGATACTGCGTAATATATGCCTCTGATGCGGCTACTGATGCTCAGGGTCTCCAAAGTGATTTTGGTTGGCAATCATCTATGACGAGTGCCCAAAGGGCTGGAAGAAGAGATTTTGCAGTCTATCCTGATAAGTCTATAAGATGCACCCTGAGCACACAGTCTGTTGGTTTAGCCGGAAAATTTGAAGCAAATCGAAATACTTCTGGGTGTGATTGAGTATTCTAGGTGTTTGGTTTAATAGTTTAAAGTTAGGGGTCGTGTAAATAGTTTCTTCTATGCTCCCTCATATCATGCTGAACACATTAACTTTGTTCAGTGTAAATTCATGAATTACCTTCACTTTGCTTAGAATAAAACAGTTTTTTATCTGGATTTGATATTATTTGTAATAATCAAACGGTGTACATATAATTTAGGAAACTCATCCTAAAATCTCAAGATTATGCTCAGTGTAGAAAACCTCGTAAAGGATTATAAGACAGGGTTTTTAAGAAAGAGGATTCGGGTTTTAAAAGGCGTGTCTTTCTCCATAAGTAGAGGAGAAATCTTTGGTTTTGTAGGACCAAACGGGGCGGGAAAAACCACGACCTTTAAGACGATACTGGGATTTGTCCCTCCTACAGGCGGGAGTGTTGAAATAATGGGGAAGCCGCTTGGGGACGTGGATGTCAAAAGACATATAGGTTATCTACCCGAAAATCCGTATTTCTACGATTATCTAACGGGTGAGGAACTCCTTCGGTATATGGGGGAACTACACGGACTCAATGGGAAGGGGCTATCAAAGAGGGTTGATGAGCTTCTTGAAAAAGTAAATATAT
>PSLL01000026.1:20824-30635 GCA_040289575.1 Candidatus Dadabacteria bacterium
CAAGCGCGTTCAATTGAGAAAGTACTCAAAAGGCATGCTTCAAAGAGTCGGGGTGGCGCAGGCTCTCATAAACGATCCCGATTTTTTAATCCTCGATGAGCCTATGAGCGGACTCGACCCAATAGGACAAAGAGAGATAAGAGATTTAATCGTAGACCAGAAAAAGAGAGGAAAGACTATACTCTTGAGTTCTCATATACTCTCCGATGTTGAGGCACTCTGCGATAGAGTGGGCATTATTATTGGTGGAAGAGTCGTAAAGATAGGGGAGCTTGGAGGGTTGTTTGAAGAGGTTCATACGGGTTATGAGATGCTCCTTAAGGGCGTTGACGAAGAGATAATGAATAGATTTAGCGACCTCAGGGTCACAATTGAAAAGAGGGCGGGATTTATTGTTCTTAGATTTGATGAGGACATAAAGCCAAGGGTTCTAGATGCTGTCTCTAAATCTCAAGCGGATATAATTTCACTCCACCCTCTAAGAAAATCCCTTGAGGGGCTTTTTGTTGAGGAAGTGGAAAAGGATGATAGTAAATGAAAAGAATATGGAGCGTTGCGCATAATACATTTATTGAGGCAATAAGAGACAGGGTCCTCTACAGCCTGCTCCTCTTTGCCTTTTTGATGATTTTAAGCTCCCTTATATTTGCGAGTATCTCGGCGGAGCAGTATAACAAGATTGTAAAAGACCTGGGACTTACGGCAATCTCTCTTATTGGAATTATGATTTCCATATTTCTTGGAATGGGGCTTGTCTACAAGGAGATTGAGAAGAAAACAGTCTATAACATATTCTCAAAACCCATACGTAGATACGAATTTGTTCTTGGAAAGTATCTGGGGCTTGGGTTTACGCTTCTTATAAACACCGCCGCTATGGCCGTTATTCTTTTCCTAATTGTACTCTATACGGAGATAAAGTATTCGGGGCTTATAAAGTACTACTACGGTGGGCATTATTATGCCGAGTTTTTTAAAGCGGTTTATTTCGAGTATCTTGAGTTTATTGTAGTAATAGGGATTGCTTTAGTATTCTCGAGTTTTACCACTCCCGTTTTGAGTGTGCTTTTTACATTTCTCCTCTTTGCCATCGGACGGTTCTCAAGCGATATAAAGCTCTTTGCCGAACAGGTAAAAAACCCAATCATGAGTCTTCTAACCGAGGCTATTTATAGAGCGATACCAAACCTGGAGAAATTTGGTGTAAGGCATGAGGTGGTCTACGGTGGAAATATAAGCGCCGGGCTAATTCTCTATACCACTGCCTATACCGTTCTTTATGCTGCGGCGCTTCTTGTGCTTTCAGTAGTGATATTTGAGAAGAGAGAATTTAAATAAAGAAGATGCTAGATACACAATATAGTATGCAGGATGGATATAACTTTCGTGCATCGTGAATCATGCATCTTGCATCATTTTACAGCAATGCTTGACTCGCTCTCAAAGGATACTTTAATTGGGGTTATTGTTGTATTTTCTCTAATCGCTGTCTCCGTTCCTTTTCAAAAAAGAATAGATAACATAAGGGGTAAATTCAGGTCTGTGGAAGAAACGCTCTATTTGTCTTCATCTACAATTAAGAAATTGTCGCTTGGCTATAGAGAAATCCTTGCGGATATTTACTGGATGAGGGCAATTCAGTACTTTAGTGAGATTGTGGCAAAAACACTGGAGCAAGTGGATGATAATCAATCGCTATTGGTAAAGCCGAGATCCGACCTTCTCTATCACTATTTTGATATAATTACCGACCTCGACCCTAGGTTTGCAAACGCCTACATGTATGGCGGAACATTCCTTGCAGACCCGTCACCTATAGGTCTTGACGATATTGAAAAGGGGGCGGCTCTATTTGATAAAGGAAGAAAAAATAACCCTACAAATTACCATCTGCCTCTTGAGGAGGCTTTTATATACTATCTTTATGCCAAGGACTATGAGAAGGCGGCAGAACTATTTAAAGAAGCGTCCCAAAAGCCCGGTCTTTCGGATCTTCGCAGAGCATCCCTTGAAGGAATGGCAGCCTCATCACATTCAAAGGGCGGAAACAGGGAGCTCTCAAGACGGATATGGAAGGAGATTTATGAGACCACCTCCGATGAGGGACGGAAGAAATTTGCTTTAAGAAATCTAAGGGAGATAGACACAATGGATATAGAAGACCGTTTAACCGAGGCGCTGAGGGAATACATAAGCCGTTATAACGAAGTGCCAAAGAGCCTCGGGGTTTTAAAAGACGCCGGAATAATTAAGCACGTGGCTAAAGAACCTCTGGGCGGAGAGTTTATCATAGTGGATAAACTCAAGGCAGTAAAAAGCTCTACCCTGGTAGATGAACAACTTAGAGAGGATGTTGGTCTTTTAACGTCAAAAGCCCAGAGGTTTAAAAGGGTCTATGGAAGGTATCCAAGGGATTTAGCCGAACTGAGGGAATTCATAGAAAAGGAGACTAAGGATAAATTTCCCTCTCATCCTTTAGGAGGGGAATTTATCTACAATCCCGATACGGGCACTGTGGACTCTAAGTGAATTTGATACCAGTATTACAGGACTGTTCTATCATAAATTGATATGCAGCACTATAAAAGACCGATTGAATATAGAGCCTCTATTGCCGTCCTTTTGTTTTTAATCTCTTTTGGTGCGTTTAGCCTTTCTCTGAAAAACGGCTTTGTTTGGGATGATGTTGAAGTGATAGAGAAGAATTATTATTTGTTCAAATCCGCCTATATAACCTCTATGGTAATCCCGTCGGCTAAGGAAAAAGAAGGAATCATAGCCTACTATCGCCCAATGGTACCCATCTCAATGATTGCTGACTGGAGTATATGGGGACTCTCTCCATTTGGATTCCATTTAAGCAATATTATTTTCCATTCTATAACCACCGTAGTGTTTTACTTTTTAGTCCTACTTATTCTTGGGGAATTTAATGTGGAAAGGAAAGAAATTATGGCTTTTCTCTCCTCACTCCTTTTCGCCATATATCCCATGCACGTTGAATCGGTTTCATGGGTTGCGGGAAGAACAGATGTGCTCTGTGGCCTATTCTTCTTCTTGGCTTTCGCTTTTCATGTACTGTCCTACAGGAAGCTTTGGCTTTTGGTTTTGTCCGCCGTCTTTTTTTTTCCTCTCTCTTCTTTCAAAAGAAGTAGCCCTTGCCTTTCCGATTATTGCTATAGGGTTTGACCTCGTCAGTCGCAGGTATAAAAGTCATGAGAACGTATTAAAATATGTCACATATACAGCATTGGTTTTTTTATACTTTTATCTAAGGGGAATGAAATTTGTAAATGTTCTTGGTGTCTCTGATGGAGGTGCGCAGCAATCCACCCATAATGTTTTTGAGATTTGGGAGATTTTGAAGGTTATTTTAAGTTCGTATTTGTTTTATATGTGGAAACTGGTCTTTCCTTTTGAGTTCAATGCTTTTATAACGGATGTACCAGATGACTCTTACTATTTATTCTCTTCAATCTCTGTTATTTTGCTCCTCTGTGTTATTGGATTTATATCAATCACAAAGAGGGAGAACATTACCGGCTTCACCCTATTTTGGATATTTGCCACCCTTGGTCCCTCTTGTATGATTGCGTTTTTTGGTATCGCATCAACACCGCTTGCCGAGAGGTATCTCTACATTCCTTCAACTGGTTACTGCATGCTGGTTGGATATCTATTACTCGAATTGGGGAAGAAAATAAAGACTCAGAAAATAGTCTGGGCTTTTGTGCTTCTTCTCTGCTTATCTTATTTGTTTTTTACAATAGACAGACAAAGGGCCTGGAAAGACAGCTTATCTCTCTGGGAAGATACATCAAAAAAATCATTTTATTATGGTATTCCCCATTCAAACTACGGGATGGCTCTAATAGAGGCGGGGAGAATAGATGAAGGGATTCAAGAACTTTAGATTGCTCTTAATGCTAAGGTGAAGAATAACGACAGAGGAAGAGCTGATGCGGCAAATGATTTGGGGATTGCATATGGGTATAAAAAGGATTATAAGAACGCTGCAAAATGGTTTCATAAAGCCCTTTACTATTACCCTGCTTATGGAAAGGCATATTACCACCTGGGACTTATCTACTTTATAAAGGGCGAGGATGATAATTCCCCTTCTGATTACCAAACGGCAGAACTTTACTTAAAGAAGGCGCTGGAGGTATATCCTTCTTATGGAAGGGCGAATCTCTTTTTAGCAAAGGTCTATATGAAGCTCGGCAAGAGGGAAACGGGCTAGAATGGCTCTTCAAAATGGACTAATTGAATCACTGTCTAAAGAGGCTAATGATATACTAAATGAACTGGAAAAATAGCGAGGCATATATTTCCCAACTTATTTCTTAGCATTTTGATTGTATGAACTGGAAGATAGAAGGATTAAAAAGATTCGATGGTATATTTGGCAGGCTCGCCTGTTCACTTGCAAAGTCAAGTGTTAGCCCAAGGAGAGATACTACTTCAGAGTGGCAGAAGATTCTTATAATCCGCCCGGGTGGGATTGGCGATGCGGCTCTCCTCTATCCGACTTTGAGGGTACTTAGAGAAAATTTTAGGGATAGTGAAATAAATGTTCTTGCTGAGAAGAGAAACGCCGGTATACTAAAGGGCTGTCCTTATATAAACAATCTATTTCTCTATGATCTGCGGCCTCCAATTGAACTTTTTAAAGTGCTCAGGGCAAATTATGACATCGTCATCGACACAGAGCAGTGGCACCGTTTTGCGGCTATAGCTTCTTATCTAACCAAAGCGCCCATAAGGGTTGGATTCAAGACAAATGAGAGGGCGGAGCTTTTTACTCATCCCGTCTCTTATAGTCACGACGAGTATGAGGTTTATAGCTTCTTAAATCTGGTCTCAGCCGTTACGGGAGAGAAATACGATTTTGATGGGGATGAACCATTTATCCCTCTTGATCCGAGTCTTATCTCAAGGGTCTGCCATTCCATATCGAAATTTAGAAAAGGGTGGGGTGCTGTTGTGGGGGTATTTACCGGAGCAACGGTTCCTGAGAGGAGGTGGGGAGTGGATAATTTTGCAGAAGTTTCAAAGTGTTTATCTAAGAAGGGAATAGGAACGGTAATTGTCGGTGGTAATGCCGAACTCGAAGATGCAATGGAGTTTGAAGGGATTGCAGGACGAGAAAATGTTCTCAATTTTGTTGGAAAAACATCTCTTATGGAGACTGCGGCGGTAATATCTCAGGTTGATTTATTTGTAACAGGCGATACCGGGCTTATGCACATTGCCTACGGTGTTGGAACCCCGACGGTTTCACTCTTTGGCGCGGGGATTCAAAAGAAGTGGGCTCCTATTGGGAAAAAACATATTGCGATAAACAGGAATCTATTTTGCAGTCCATGTACGAGATTCGGTTATACCCCGAAGTGTCCGTATAACGTTAAGTGTCTTAGGGATATAACGGTTGAAGAGGTAAAAGAATCGGCACTCAGACTTTTGGCCCAATCCGGAAAGCAGAGGAGAAGTTAACCCGGCTTTGGAAAATTAGTTTAGCCCGACTTAGGCATTGTATATTCTCCGGGATCCGCATCCTCAGTAACTATTAATGCCCTCCAATGCACCCCTGGTATCCTTTGATACCCATTCCACAAATCCTGGAATGATTTTGCATCCTTGATGTTGTCAAAGTGCTCTTGCTTTATCAATACCCCATTTTCAAAAATGTCTACTCGGAAGGACATATCTATACCCCCTCTTATCTTTATGCCATATTTAGACACGAGATTCAAGGGGGGATTTTTTAGTTATAGGATTCTCTACAACCTTGAGTTCTAAATATACCATTAGAAGAAAGAGCCTAAGTGATTAAATTAGAGCGGGTATTATCGCAGTGGGTAAAATCCTCGGACATAGTGGCATAAGAACAACAATGAGGTATACCTCACCCTGAGGATTCAGTAGAAGACACACTTGAAAACTTGCCAATTTTCAGTAAAACTATCCCCCAGTTTTACCCCCAATGAGATTGTCGGTTGAGTTAGTTGGTTGTAAAGTTATTAATAGATAAGGCGGCGTAGCCAAGAGGTAAGGCAGCGGTCTGCAAAACCGCAATACCCCGGTTCGAATCCGGGCGCCGCCTCCAGTGTTTAGCCATTGATGAAAGCTAGCCACTTGGGTCACTAAGATGCAGAGTTAGGATTTGAAACTAAACCATCTCTTGGTGATTATATATTTTCTAATGGCTAATTTCAGAGCCTGGGTGGCGGAATAGGTAGACGCATTGGACTTAAAATCCAATGGGCCGCAAGGCCCGTGCGGGTTCGAGTCCCGCCCCGGGCACCAGTGATCATATGAACTTATGTCAAATCATGTTTAGATTTTTAAATATCAATATTCCGTTAACAGTGAAAAGTCTCCACCGAATCCATATCATTTCACCAACGGTTTTGATCGTCTCGACGATTTCCCCATATAACTATTTATGATCTCCTTCCTTCGGAAGCAGTCTACCGTATGGTCGTTCACCATCCCTGTGGCCTGCATATGTGCATAGCACACTGTCGATCCAAATTTAAATCCCCTTTGGCGCAGATCTTTGTTCATTGCGTCCGATTCTCGACTTGTGATGGGGTAATCACTTAATTTTCTGAACTCATTCACAATTGGCTTGCCATCAACAAACCTCCATATGTATGCATCAAAGCTTCCGAATTGTTCCTGAACTTCCAAAAACCTCTTGGCATTGTTAATCGCTGCGATGTTTTTCCTTCATATTAAATTCCCAGTATATTTTACGTAGAGATTGCAGATGAGCAAGGGACGATTGGAAGCATTCAGCGATGGTGTGATTGCTATCATAATTACGATCATGGTGTTGGAAATGAAGGTACCACATGGAGCCGACCTACTAACCTTACGTTCTCTCATTCCTGTATTTCTGAGCTATGTACTTAGTTTTGTTTTTATCGGTATCTACTGGAACAACCACCATCACCTGTTACAGGCGGTCCAGCAGGTCAATGGTCCGATTCTGTGGGCCAATCTGCACCTGTTGTTTTGGTTGTCATTAATTCCATTCGTCACCGCCTGGATGGGCGAGAACCACTTTGCTGCGTGGCCATTTGCACTTTATGGTACGGTTCTGTTGTTGGCGGCATTCGCCTATTTTATCCTCACCCGGACCCTTATTGCATACCAAGGCCGAGATTCCACTCTAGCGACTGCGCTTGGCCGAGACTTCAAGGGTAAGGCATCGCTGGCATTTTATGCTGTGGCAATTCCACTTTCCTTTGTGAATTCGTGGCTTGCAGGTGCGCTGTACGTCTTGGTTGCGGTCATGTGGCTTATCCCTGACCGTCGCTGGTCTCCTGAAGAGCATAATTACAACGAGAGGCGCTTCTTGCTGAATAAAGCGCCGCACTGTATGGTTATGGAGCTAAGAAGTAACCTTGTATTCCTTATGACCTTCGAGTTTGAAATCGAGTTTGCTTAAGCTACACTTAAAGCGGATTCTCTATTTGAATTCGAGCGGAGGGTAGTTTAATGAAGTGGTCATGGAAGTTGGGGGAGATTTCAGGAATCGGTGTTTATGTGCACGCTACTTTTCTACTTATTATTGGCTGGGTTGTGCTTATGCACTGGACACAGGGTCACAATCTGGTAACGACCGTTGTTGGGGTAATCTTTACCTTAGCCATATTTGGCTGTGTTGTTCTGCATGAGCTTGGACACGCGCTGACGGCGAAAAGGTATGGGATTAAAACTAGAGACATCACTTTGCTTCCAATAGGTGGGGTTGCAAGGCTCGAGCACATGCCGGACGACCCTAGGCAGGAGCTATGGGTAGCCCTTGCCGGTCCTGCAGTCAACGTTGTGATAGCAATAATTCTATATATCTGGCTTCAGTCAACAGGCGGTTTCGAACCGCTAGATAGGCTCAGCATAACCGGCGGCTCTTTTTTAGAGCGCCTTCTTGTTGTGAATATCTTTCTGGTTTTATTCAATTTGATTCCCGCTTTTCCCATGGACGGTGGGCGTGTTCTGCGTGCAGCTCTAGCCATGCGCATGAACTACGTGAGAGCAACTCAGATCGCCGCTACACTGGGGCAGGGGATAGCCTTTCTATTCGGGTTTATAGGTCTTTTCAGCAACCCTTTTCTTTTATTCATAGCCCTCTTTGTGTGGATAGGAGCGGCACAGGAGGCGAGTATAACTCAAATAAGGTTCTTGCTGGGCGGTATACCGGTCAGCAGGGCTATGATAACTGATTTTCGCACTCTCAGTCCAAATGATCAGCTGGCCCGCGCAATAGATTTGACATTGTCGGGCTCACAGCAGGATTTTCCCGTAGTAGAGGATGGAAGGGTGCTGGGGATACTAACTCAAGGCGATTTGGTTGTTGCATTAACCCAGCATGGACGGGAGACGCCGGTCAATGAGGTTATGCGCCAGAACTTCCAGGTAGTTGATTCTTCGGAGATGCTAGAGAGTGCGTTTACGCGTCTTCAGACCGGCAGTTGTCGTACTCTGCCGGTGGTGCGTAATGGTCATCTGGTAGGGCTTGTAACACCGGAAAATATAAGCGAGTTTATCATGATTCAGAGTGTACTGGATAAGACTAAAACCGATTTTGGTAGAAATATAATATAGGGAATAGCACTAGATCATAGGAGTAATTCTATTGTCAAGTCACATATTTTTGTGGATTGGATTCAACACTTTTGTGTTTATGATGCTGGCTATAGACCTTGGGGTTTTCCACCGTAAGGCTCACGAGGTCAAATTTAAAGAGGCCCTTGTTTGGAGTTTAGTCTGGATTGGACTGGCAATTGCCTTCAATGTCGGGGTTTATCTTTGGAGGGGGCCCGATAGTGCTTTGGAATTCTTGACTGGCTATTTGATTGAGAAGTCTCTTAGTGTCGATAACATATTCGTTTTTTTGCTTATTTTCACCTATTTTCAGGTATCACAGAAGTATCAGCATAAAGTGCTTTTTTGGGGGATAATTGGGGCATTGATAATGAGAGCGGTTTTTATAGCAGCAGGCATCACGCTGATTCAGAAGTTCCACTGGATTATATATATCTTTGGGGGTTTTTTAATTCTTACTGGTATAAAAATGGCACTTCAGAAAGACAAGGAAATTCATCCAGAAAGAAACCCTGTCCTAAGATTCTTCCGTCTATTTGTCCCTGTTACGGATCAATACGAAGGGGGCAGGTTCTTTGTGAAGAGAGAGCGACGTTACTTTGCAACACCTCTTTTTGTTGTGCTTTTGCTTGTTGAAACGACAGACCTCATTTTCGCGGTAGATTCAATACCAGCCATCCTCGCCATTACAACAGACCCATTCATTGTTTACACATCGAATGTTTTTGCCATATTAGGTTTGCGGTCTCTCTATTTTGCATTGTCTGGAATTATGGAACGCTTTCACTATTTGCACTACGGGCTTTCTGCGATACTGGCCTTTGTAGGGATTAAGATGATTCTATCCGATACATACAAGATTCCGATATTTATTTCCTTGGTTATAGTAGCAATCTTTTTACTCATATCGGTCATAGCGTCGATTATTTCATCTAAGCGTGCAGAGGGTATTTCTAACACATTGATTCATAGGAGAAGAGACGAGATTAAAACATGAAAACGATTATTCTTGCCTGTTTTATCCTTATTTTAATTGTTTGTATCTTTCCGCCCTG
The DNA here is from genome assembly GCA_040289575.1 of Candidatus Dadabacteria bacterium. Classification (GTDB taxonomy): domain Bacteria; phylum Desulfobacterota_D; class UBA1144; order Nemesobacterales; family CSP1-2; genus PSLL01. Next base: position 30,496 of record PSLL01000026.1, read on the forward strand.
GATTGTTCACCACGATGGCGCGTTTCTCAGAGAATACAGTTTTATTTTTGCCTCGCCCGATGCGTTTTATTACTCAATTGATTTGAAGGCTCTGATAACCAATATTCTGGTAATAATCGGTTTCACATCGGCGGGATTGG
>PSLL01000026.1:30672-32542 GCA_040289575.1 Candidatus Dadabacteria bacterium
TAAAATAGCCATTATATTAGACCGTCGTTTGTCTCTTCATCAAAACCTCACCTTCTTATAAAAGACCCTTTTTGTTATTTCTGCCGTGATAGTGTATATCACAATAATCACTCCCAACACCAAAAGAAACAAGGATGGCAACGGCCTAAAACCAAAGAGTTTTGCAAGTGGCGTAAGAGGGAAAATAAGGGTAATTGCGACAGTAAGTAGAGTCGCTACCGATAAATATCTCCCCGGGATACTCTCGAAAAAAGGCCTCCGACTGCGAATAACGAGCACAATCACTAAAGCTGAGATGACGGACTCCATAAACCAGCCGGTTCTGAATTGATCGGTTGTAGCATGTAGAATAAAGAGAAGCACACCAAGAGCGTCAGCGCATCGGTTCGTCTTTTAGGTTTCAAGAGGTTGAAGCCGAATCGCATAAGATGCTCTCGAGCTTTATCACCCGTTAAACCGTTGGGTGTTGATTGAACCTCCTGAATCAGATCGGAAGCAGGAACATTCCAAAATGCGGTTAGATATTTGCCCATTCTCTTTTATGTGGGAATCTATATGCCATTCTGAGAGGTCAGGGGTGGCCTTTCATAACATCAATATCCTATCTCACTTACGGCTCCTGTGTATCTTAATCACTCTTCTCCTTTCTGACCCTGTGGTGTTCATCTCCAGGGCTGCATTCGGATCAGTCCATTGCCAGTCGCGAACCTCGGACATGTCATCTCCGTATTTGGTGATGTACTCCTCGTGTTCAATGAGCTTGTCGCGTATGGCCTGTTTCGCATACGCCGCAAGGTATCCAAGCTTCGGCACTCGGTCAATAACATCACCGACGAGGTGGAAGCGGTCCATATCGTTGCGGACGACCATATCAAACGGCGTCGTAGTGGTTCCCTCTTCCTTATACCCTCGAACGTGGAGATTGTGATGGTTTGTCCGGCGGTAGGTCAGGCGATGGATCAGCCAGGGATAGCCATGATAGGCGAAGATAATGGGCTTATACCCGTAGCCAATGAAGAGGCTTTCCAGTTCATCACGGCTGATACGTGCAAGCACCGTAGGATTGGCAATCTTGTATCCATTCAAATGCAATATAGGTAGCACAGCGCCATCATTTACTGGATTGAGAAACTTATTCGAATGCCAAGATGTGGCAAGAGGGCCGGTCTCGGCTTCTCCGTCCCCCACTATGCAGGCAACGATGAGGTCGGGGTTGTCAAAGGCGGCTCCGTACGCATGTGAGATAGCATAGCCGAGTTCTCCCCCTTCATGGATGGATCCTGGGGTTTCAGGAGCAACATGGCTGGGAATACCCCCGGGGAATGAAAATTGCTTGAAGAGTTTCTTCATTCCCTCAACATCTTGAGAGACATTGGGGTACACCTCGCTATATGTCCCCTCCAGGTATGTGTTGGCAACTAAGCCGGGACCGCCATGACCGGGACCGGTTATGTAGATCATATTTAGGTCTTGTTCCTTGATTACACGGTTGAGATGAACGTATATGAAGTTCAGACCGGGGGTGGTTCCCCAGTGTCCTAGCAGTCTGGGCTTGATATGTTTTAGCTTCAAGGGTTCCTTCAGCAATGGGTTGTCGAGGAGATAGATTTGTCCGATAGAAAGATAATTCGCTGCGTGCCAGTACCTATCCATTTTATCCAATAGTTCCGGTTGTAGTTTATTTGTCGTAATTATCAATTACTCCTTATCAAGGTGTGATAATTAAAGATTACAGGGAAAGAGCCTAGACAGCAATTGTCGGCGTGAAAACACCGACTGGGATTCAGATTATTGTTTTCTTATTCCTGCTGGATGCTAGAAGTCATTTCAAAACCCTCTTGAGAGTTAAGTAAAGCACAAGTAATATGAA
>PSLL01000059.1:0-1376 GCA_040289575.1 Candidatus Dadabacteria bacterium
TTTTCTTCGATTTCCTCGTGGGCGATCTGCTTGTTTCACACTCGAATTCAACCAACGCACGTTGTAAAGAGATCGCAATCATCGCGGACCGCGTGATTCCCATAACCCGCGATGCACCATCAACTCTTTCTAACAGCAGCGGATCGATCGTGATATTGATTCGTTTTCTCACTTTGCTGCTTCCTGTTGTAAGATTTCAATTGCTCGCAACACAGTTCGTCGCGCGTAATCACCGGCACAACGCTTTCCTCGCCGCCGCGCTCGCTCGACTAGCTGAGTTTCCAAGCTGCGTGCTTCCGCTTCCAATACCTCGCGCGACACTCCCAAACTCGACAAAAACCGCAGTCGACCGATCACGAAGCCAAACTCACGTTCGCTCTCGCTTTTACTTTCATTGTGACTTGTCGAATCCTGAAGTTTCAGTTTCTTAGTTACTGGTGGCCCACCAGAAGACACAGGCCCAGCAAGTAACGAATCAGTTTCAAGTTTCCTCACACTTGAGGGAGAGATATAAACAATCTCAACATTGCAACCTCGCTTATGATTCCAGAATCCCGCCAAACGCCCGTAATGCTCGCCACTGGTGGATGCCCTATCGCCTCCATACATCCGCGCAAGTCGCTCTTGTAAGCTAGCTCGTTGATCTTCGCTCAATTCCTTGTCCGATACGATCCACACCTGACAATTGTTAGTTGATGTACGCACCACCAAAGCGCGATACTCGCGCGCTATGCTCAACGCAACGTTCTGCTTTAAATCGTCAAGAAAAACCACCGGCCACTTCGCGGCGCTACCGTCTGGCAAAAACCGCGCTGGGCGAACGTAGACCTCGGCTCCGCACCGATTCTCGTACCAGGCCCAATCCAACGCGCGCTCAAACTCTTCTTTGCTTCGTGCGCGCGAATGCCCTTTAAACCCATGTTTCGTTTTGACTGCTAGATTCAGTAGTCCTACTCCGCAAGTCTCGAAAAATTGCCACATTTCCTTTGCTTGTTTGTACTTCATTCTTCCTCTTCTTCCCCTTCCTCTTCTAGTAGCTCCTTCAACTGCCTGCGACGCATGGCGCGGATTTCCTCTTCCACTTCCCTACGTCGTTGCGAATAAAGTCGCTCATAACATTCCTCACAAATGGCCCACGTCAACCCTCCTTCCGTGGGCGTACCATACGTGAGTCTTCCGCACACGGGGCACCAGTGTTTCCATCCGTATAGCATTTGTTTTTTTTTCCTCCGACTTTCTTTCAACTTCCAACCTACTTCAACTTCCTTCCCCCCCCGTATGGGGGGGTGGCGCGTGCTTTATTTTTTTTCCTGAAAGGAGAGTCTGGAGAGAGAGTCCTCCAGACTCTCTCTCCAGACTCTCTCTGAAGAGAGTCT
>PSLL01000059.1:1454-7424 GCA_040289575.1 Candidatus Dadabacteria bacterium
TGGCTGTGGGGGTCTGCCGGGCGGCTGTGGGGGGCATGTCGGGTCGTTGCAAGTATATACAGTAAGTATATATTTTGGGCATACTGCCGAACGGTTGTGAGAGAGATGCTGCCAGGCCGCTGCGGGGGGGTTTATTTCGGTTTGTTTTTGTGGTGCAACTTTCTGATTCTATCTTGGGTAATAGTAACTCCGCAGGCCTCCAGTTTTTCTCTTTCTTTTTTGAGTCTGTATTTGAAATGTTCTTTGGTTTTTTTTGTTGCGTTTGGCTGCAGAACATGGAAGATTCCATCCAGTTTCCATCCTCCATTTGGCTCGGTTTTATGAGAGAGAACATAACGGGCAACAGCCTTCGATATGCCGTACCTCAAGTTATTGATGGGTTCCGGATCGTAATAGAGAACTATATCGTTGGCTAGTAAGACGCTATAACCCAAACCTAAGCGTACTCGCCAGAGATTCCTTTCTGCCTTTCTGAGTGGGTCGTATTTGGTGAACGGCGATTTAACAACGTGATCGATGAAACCCGCGATGAAGAACAAGTCCTCTTGTTTCTTTGACTTGATCTTCACCACTGCCTGCCTCAGATCTTCGATCAGGACCTTAAGCTGCTCATAGCTGTAATAGCTATCTGAGAGTTTCTTTCTCACTTTTGCGGGATCAACAAGTATTTCAATCCCTCCATCATCGAGTTCTCGCGTACGCTCCGCACAATAGAGCAGCGTCTCCAGGACGTCTGCATGTCGCTGCCCCAACCTGCCTTTCACAACGCAAACGCCAAAACTATTTTCGAGGATCGTTGTCTCCCTGTATATTGGCTTCACTGATGCCTGGAAGATAGCGCACCGCAACTGAGTAACTGTAGCGGTGCCGAGGATACTACCAGTTGTCCTCTTTGCTATATTTCCGTGTTTTGTTTTGTTTCTTTTCATTGTTTGCCTCCATGTTTGCCTCCATATATGCGGGCAAGAGAACGCCAAAATGGTCAAACTCATAGAGTTTAGGGTCTGGGATCATCGTGTAGTTCGTTTTGCTCACGCCGTACTCGATGAACCTTTTTCGCTGCACAAAGTCCACAAAGCCCAACTCTTTGGCTCTTTCAACACTCACGCGCCGAATATAACCACACCACCGTGCGTTATCGATTAGTGCTGATGCGCCGCGTGCTGCATGTTGATCGTGTCCTGTCTGTTCTCGAGAGGCCGTTTTTGATGTGTGGTGTAGGTAGAGGATAGTAGCTCCTGTTTTCAAACTCAACCTCTCCAACGTTGCGATGATGATTGCAGCATCGCGATTATTGTTTTCGTCGAGGTTATGCAACCTAGATAATGTATCTAGGATGATGAGACGCATTCCGTTCGCTTGCTCTGCGAGGAATTCGATTGTCTCTTGACTTATTAAATTAAAGCTTGTTCCGTACAAGACTCTCACGAACAGTTTTTCAGTGATGCTGCTTCTCGTTTGTGGGTCTATGTATCTCCCTATGTAATGAATCCGTCTGTTGATGATGATCTCCGGTTCCTCCATCGCGAGATACATTACCGGCCCAGCTTTGCTGACGCCGAGGTTCAGCAGGTCTGCATCTCCGCCACTCGCCACAGCTATTGCTAGTTCGAGCGCGTATATGCTCTTCCCGCTCGCTCCTGGTGCAACTAGTGCCCCCACTGTTCCAGCTAATGGTCCAGTCGGCCAGAGAAAATCTAACTCGTCAGGCTCCTCCGAAAACGCCTTATCGATGTCGAGATGTTTCCAAGTTAGTGTGTACATAATGTGTATTCTAACGAAAAAGAAAGAAAAGTCAAGTGACGAGTCCAACGCAAGCCACCCCTTAAGGGGGACGGGACAACGCGCGACACTTGCAGAGCGTCAAGAAATCAAATAGGCTCTTGTAAACTTTAGATAAATGAAAAAAGAGAGGTAAAACATGTTGCTCATCGACCCGAAAACGGTAGTGCAACTACTCACTTCGACAGCAGACGAAGCGGAAATCGAAGAACTCCGCAAAACCCTCATCAATCACGGTTGGGGAATAGGAGCACCGATAGAAGAGAAAGCGACGTTTCGAGAATGGTACTTAAAAATGCGCGAAACTGCGCTGAACCAAACGGGCGTGAAGAGAACAGATATTTTGCCCGAGCTCGGAACTTTCCTTCTCGCTCTCGCGATCGGATACTTCTCCGAAATCGCCCCCGAGGACCTGCACAATCGAACGCTACGGATCGCGATCGGAGCTGGGCTCGTCGCTTACTACGGAACTGGTTTATACGGAGGGTTCGGTACCGATTCCTACGCACTCGAAAGATTCGTGGACGATCTTGTCAACCGCGTCTTCCTAGGCAATTACGCTGGAGAAACGGGACTCTACATTATCCCACACGAAGAGTTAGAACGACAGGTGAACGAAGAGCAGACACGCTACGTGTTGCGGCTCATTTCGGCCCTGCTCTTCGATCCTCACTTCACCGGAAAATTGAATCTTGTCGAAGATGCGATCGTCGCTTCATGACACGTACAAACCCGTGACACTCGGGCGACTAAGCGTGTTCCGGTTCTTGCAGCCGGGGGCTTGCCCTCGCCCGGGCAAACCGGGCCGCCGCTTCGGGGCCGGTTGATGACAGCCCACCGTCTCGAAAGATAGCGGTTGCGGTTGCGGATGTTCCGCGCAGCGTTATGTCTGCACAAGAAGGACGTCAGCGGGTTCTCCCTTGTCGTTCTTGCTGTATTTCTCTTTTCTCTTGCTTCTGTTCTTTTAGNNNGCGGGTTCTCCCTTGTCGTTCTTGCTGTATTTCTCTTTTCTCTTGCTTCTGTTCTTTTAGAAGGACGTCAGCGGGTTCTCCCTTGTCGTTCTTGCTGTATTTCTCTTTTCTCTTGCTTCTGTTCTTTTATTTGTTTTTCGGTTCTTTGGGGTTCAATTAATTCCGTCAGGGTCGGTATTAGGTCATTTCTTTTGAGCGTTTCTTTTACTTTGTTTTCGGCGATGTCGATCATTGTGCGGTCGTTTTCTTGGGTTGGTTCGATTTCTGTGATGTAGATTGGCGCTTCACGCCCCCGTGTCGCTGCTGCATATAGCTTCGTTCGGCCCATGTACGGCCCAATCACCACGATGGCGCGGTCAACGGTGATTCCTTGGGCGCTATCTACGGTAGTAGCGTACCCTAGCTCTAGATGTTCTCTGGCCCATGTATGAGATACTTTCGTCGTCTTTTCTTGTTTTTTCGACTTCGCCGATTGGAGTGAGCGTATTTCGATTCCATCATCATCGATAGCGGTTACCTGCCACATCTCTCCATTTTTCGTTTTTCCGTTTTGGTCGTTTCTTCTCGTCCTCACTATGTCTCCTATGCCCGTCATCTGTCCCCATCTGAGTTCCGTTCTCTGGTCCACCTCTATGCGCAATTGCTTTTGTACTGCTTCCGCTATTTCCGCCGCTTCCTGGTTTGTCGCCGCGACAGCGATGACGTCTCTCCCTTTTTCTTTTTCCTCCATTATCGTTTTTGCCGCTGCCTCTGTTGCTTTTCCGGGCAACGTCGGCACGATGCGATTATCTTTCTTCGCCATCGTTATCGCCTCGGATTTCCCCGCACGTAGAGCATATGCTTCCTCTCTCCATTCTCTGTTCCTTATTGTTTCTACTAGTTCAGCATACGAATCTGCTTTCTGCGTCGCTTGCGAGATGATGGCCCATGTGGCTTTCCGATCTATTGGTTGGGATTGGAGTCTGTCTCCCACGGCAACTATTTGTACTCTCTCCTCCTTAGCGCAAAAATGGAGTAGCTCTATCCAGTCCTCTTGATCGAGGAGTCCTGCTTCATCAACGATGATCATAGTATCCGTGTCGGTTCTCCCTTTTTGCTTTTTCCATTTTGCGACTGTTCCGCTTTCTGCTTCCAGCTCCAGCCCCAGATCCGCAGCCAACTTTGCATTCCTGGTTAGTATTTTGACTTTTATCCCTTCTGCCTTCGCCGCTTCACTTATCCGCTGTAGGAGTAGTGTCTTCCCCGCCCCTGCAACGCCCTGAACCGCGCACAACGCCCTGCCTCGCGCGATTATTTCTGCTGCTCTAGCCTGGTCAGAATATAATCCATCTGTGTCCGGCTTTAACTTCCTCCTCTGCACTCCGGCCAACCGCACCCCCATGTTGTGTATGTGGAGTTCTTTGTGTAACATTTCTTTGCTGATTATTTTGGTAGTGTGACTCCATAGCACGTGATGTAGCCTCGTCTCGCTAGAGCCTCCCGCTAACCCAACCGAACACAACGTTTCAATATCGGATTTGCTCAGTTCTACGAGCCCGTTACGCCGCCATAATCGGAGCGCGCCCACGCTCAGTTCCCGCGCATCATCAACATCGAACCCCGCGCCGACGAAGTGGGCCACAAGATCGGAAAAGGTAAAAGGCCCCGATCCTCGCTCACTCAGCACCTCCGGCAATTCAAGCAGATATCTATATATTTTTTCTTCTTTTTCGTTTTTCGGCTTTTCCTCCAGCTCAATACGTAACACCGTATCCTTCATGTTTTCCCTCTTGTCGACTGGATTGATTCCGCTTCCTGCCGGTTTCGTTTTTTCGGGTTTTTCTTTTTGGCTTTTTTGGGGCATTTGGGGCAGGATTGCTTGGGCTATGTTTCTGATTATATTTCTCCCGGTTGGCTCTGTTATTTCCTTTTTATTTCTTTGCGCGTTTCTTGTTTCTACTCTTTTCTCTATTTCTTCTAGTGTTTTCTTTGTGATTTCGGATTCTCTTCTCCATTTTTCCCTTATTGTTCTTGCGGCGTTTTCGCCTCTCTTTATCGCGGCGTCGAGCGCATGTTCCATCGCCTCCGCTAGCGTTTTTTTGTCTGCTCTGTGAATGAACCAGACCAAGTCATGTTGCTTTCGAGTTTCACAGCCAAGCACCACGCCTAACCTATCCGCTACACGTTTCATACTTGCGGTGGCTTTGGAGAACTTACTTACTTCAGATGCTAGATCCGAGATTTCGAAAGTCATCACACTCCCAGCCCACTCCAATTTCCATTCTCTGATTCCTATTCTCTCCTCTATTTTCTCTTTGAATTTTCTATGAAAGATTGCGTTCGCGATCCGAATCGCGGAAAACAGCACTCTACTGTCCAGCGCTATCCATTTCCCGTCGCTCTTCGCTGGTGCTGACGTGCCCAATACGTAGTGTACGTGTAGATGCGGATCACCAGCACTAGATGTCATATGCAGGGCTTTGACGCCGACCAATCCGTTGATTCCCTCGCTCCTTTTCCCTTGCGCTCCGCGCCGAACCGTGAGCAACTGCTCTAATGTTTTCAGCGCTATGGTTGATGCGTCCTCGATGCTCTCTACCGCTGCTCGACGTACACTCTGACTCTCAGATGCGAGTAATAGCGATACAGTTTTGGGGGCGCTCAACACCCACCCAAATGTCGCATGTTTCCCCCCCTTCCTACGTAGTTTTTCTCCGTTCGGCCCGCGCCCATGCATCAGTATCTTCGCCGCTTTTTTGCCGTTGGTTTCGCCGCTCAATCCGAGTGCCGCCGCCGCACTGCCCGCCCAACGCAGAGGCATTCCATCTCTCGTGAGAGATGGAATGGTACTGCCCTCGGCGTACCCCATTTCTCTGCTGAGTACCATCTCCGGAACCTCTAGCCCTTCGACGCGCGTCACCCAACTGATCAGCGATCCCGTTGCGCCGCTGCTTAGCATCGTGCATCTACCTACCATACTACACTCCTCGACCTCCCCAGCACATACTACCACGCAACCATCGCACGCGCAAGAGTGCCTTTGTCCTTCACCTTCAAAAAACGAACGAATCTCACAACACAAAGCATGTATGTTTACAGAGTAAGAATACACAACACAAAGCATGTATGTTTACAGAGTAAGAATACACAACACAAAGCATGTATGTTTACAGGGTAGCAATACACAACACAAAGCATGTATGTTTACAGAGTAAGAATACACAACACAAAGTATGTA
>PSLL01000027.1:0-12909 GCA_040289575.1 Candidatus Dadabacteria bacterium
GGTTCTGCCATACCCCACTCGTTCCGCTCTCATCGCGCTAGGACGGCATATCGGATCTGCGTTTCCCAGTCAAGAGGAGCTTGATCGCCTCGTCGATGAGGTGCTCTTCAATGGCTAAGAAACCTGCAAGCAAGCGTGGGGCGGCCGCAAAGCGCCTCCACGAGGCCCTCGAAATACTCGAAGGGTTAAAGGTACCGAAAGAACAGCAGAACGAGCGGTCGGCCCTCGTTCTGCTCGCCCTTCTCGGCATGACCCCTCACAAGTCATGGCCGGCTGCCACGGATCCGATGCTTGGCATCACCGAGATGATGAATGTGTTTCGCGACCAGTTCGGCAAGGAGTATGCACCGAACACGCGAGAAACTGTGCGGCGTTTTACCGTCCATCAGTTCGTCCAAATGGGCTTGGTTGTGGCGAATCCTGACGATCCACATCGTCCGGTGAATAGTCCCGCCAATCGCTACCAGATCGCTCCGGCCCTCTTGAAGCTGGCCCGCACGTTCGGATCACCCGCTTGGTCGGAGTCCTTGGCCACGTATGTGGCTACGGCCGGCGCTCTTGGACGACTCCAGCCTCGCGAGCGTGATATGGCGATGGTTCCGGTAAAGCTACCAAGCGGAAAGAAGGTCCCGCTGACGGCTGGTGGGCAGAACGAGCTTGTCAAGAAGATCATTGAGGAGTTTTGCCCTCGTTTCACCCCCTGGGGGCATTGTCGTCTACTTGGGTGACACCGGTCAGAAGCAGCGACACGTCGAAGCTGGCTACTTGGAGGGCCTTGGCGTAGAGATCGACGAGCACGGAAAGATGCCCGACGTACTCGTTCACCTGCCTGACAAAGACTGGCTCGTGTTGATCGAAGCCGTGACCAGTCACGGCCCCATCGGCATCAAGAGGCACAACGAGCTCAAGGCCCTTTTCGGCTCTGCTCGGTCCGGCCTCGTTTTCGTAACTGCCTTTCTCACGCGCCGAGCCATGACGAAGTATTTGAATGAGATCGCATGGGAAACCGAAGTGTGGATCGCCGAGGCGCCTTCGCACATCATCCATTTCAACGGAGAACGCTTCCTTGGACCATACGAATAGCGGGCTTGCCCAGTGGCCCGCTAACCGGAGTTATCTGGCGTTCATCGAGGCTGTTGAGGCACTGGCAATGGGATCCGTCACATACGAGTGGATACTTCGTCACGCCGACGAGGTCGCTGCCCAAACTGGGACGACTTGGCCATACTCTCAGCCAACCTGGGTTTTCTCCAGGCGGACGCTTCCACGTGTAGCAGGAGCCGACATCCGCTTCGTGCGAGGGTACGTTCGGCCAATTCACGCTGCAATGCGAGACACTGCAGGTTCAAAGAACATCTGGATTGTGGGAGGCGGAGACCTTGCCGGACAGTTCTACGACGCCGGTCTGCTGGACGAAATGGTTGTTCACGTTGGCTCCGTGACGTTGGGGCGAGACAAGCAGCTCTTTCCTCGCCGTGTGACGAGTCCACCGCTACGGTTGGTCTCCGTGCGACAAGTTGGATCCGGTCTCGCGGAGTTGCGGTATGAAGTGCCGACAGTAGCAGGAACCGCTGCCGCCTAACCAGCGCTTGCACCTGACGCCGCTCCGCTTCACGGGGCAGGTGAAGCGCGGACTTGTGCGGTATCCCGATTGACTACCAGCATCTCGACTTCGTGAAAGAAATTCACCGCCTCACAGACGAGGGCGTAGACTTTGTCTTTGACGGCATCGGTGGTACCCATATCTGGCGTTCCCGCAAGGCTCTCCGTCCTGGCGGGAGGGTCGTGGCCTATGGCCTTACTTCCTTGCTACGTGGGGGACGATTGGCTTTAGGTCGTTCAGGTCGTCGTCATCGCTTTCATGGAATCGCCATCTTCGGGTTATACATTGCTGGCGGCTGGCTTCTCCCGGGCCGGAGGCAGGTGGTCCCCTACAGTATCCAGTGGCTCAAACGGCTGAGACCGGCGTTGTTTCGACAGGACTTGATCACCCTGTTCGACCTCCTTCAACAGCAGAAGATCAAGCCGCTAATCGCGCGACGATTTCCTCTTGCCGAGGCAAGACACGCGCATGGGTTGCTCGGGAAGGGAGGCGTGACAGGTAAGATCGTCCTCGTGCGCAACAGGTCATCGCTTGAATCAGGTGTGCCTTAACAGCGGTATACAGCGGACGATGCTTCACGCAACCGCTGATGCCGAGCGTTAGACGGCTTGCACATTAAGGGATATGATAATGACATGACAAAAACATGAATCGGCAAGCTACTGCCCAGCTAATTCATCCTCGATTCGCATGTTCCTATAATTGTTTAATTTTTCCTTAACTCACATTTAGCCTTAAATCCCTCCGACGAATCTGCCGGGGTTAAGGATGGAGTCCGGGTCAAAAAGGGCCTTCAATTTTTTCATCACATTAATGGATGTCCCCAATTCGCCCCATATATCTGTATGAGATTTCAAAGAAAGAGGAGCCTCCTGGACAATCAGAGTGCCCTTTAGGGAAATGACCAAATCACGAATCGAATTGATCGTCTCAACTATCAGTAAAATTTCCTCCTGTGATAAGCTCATCGAATCCATTTCTATAGAAATAATTAAAATCCCGCTCCCCGCTCTTGCAGATGCGTAAATCCTGAGTCCTGAGGTTTTGGATAGTTCCTCTAAGTTTTGAAGGACTCTCGAAACACCTGTAATAAGAACGCTTGCCTTGCAAATTACCCTATTCTCTCCGCAAACTCTCCAGGGAAACTCCCTGATTTCATTCCAGAGGGTTTCCTCAGTTTTGCCTTCAAATGAAACCCCTTCTCCGTTTTTTCCTCTGCAAATATCCTTTACCTTGGTAATCTGATCCCTTACGGCCCTTTCTACGCTCTCTATTCTAACCGCAAGGGCATATTCACCTCTTTTCAAATTTAGATTTAGTCTCTCGGATACGACATTTACAAGAAGAGGGTTTAAGACCTCGAGACAGCTTGGAACGAGGGAAGAGTTTGATATTATAAGGACTGCTTCATGCAACGCCTCAAGGTCTGGAAATCTGATTAATAGAGTCTCAGAGGCTTCTGGAATTGGATAGAGGCGAAATGTCCCTTCAGCTACTATCCCAAGCGTGCCGAGTGAGCCGATATACAGCTTCGGGATGTCATAGCCCGCAACGTTTTTAACCACCTTTGCCCCGCCCTTTATGATACTTCCATCCGGGCGAACCACCTTGATTCCTATGAGAGACTCCCTTATTGTGCCGTATCTGAGCCTTCTCGGACCGCTATCGTTTGTGGCAATTATCCCTCCCAGTGTCGCTCCGCTTTCTATGTGAGGCGGGTCAATGGCTAAAAATTGGTTTTTCTCACTAAGAGCCTTCTGAAAATTCCTCAGAGAGATTCCGCATTCCGCAATCCCCACGAGGTCTGAGGGTTCATATTCAATGATTCGATTAAGGTGCCCTGTGCATATTACAACGTCTACCTTGTGCGGCTCTCTTCCGAAACCGATTTTTGTTCCTCCGCCCCAGGGAATGACTGACAGGGACCCGCGTGATGCCGCCCTCATAATTTGAGAGACTTCTTCTACAGTTTCGGGGAACGCCACAATGTCCGGTCTTTTGCCACCAACCGAATATTGCAAAAGTTCCGGCGATGAAAAGAGGGCGTTATTTTCACCTACGATGTTGATTATTTCTTTTATTGAGTCTTTCATGTTTTTTCGTAATGGTAATTCATGAATTGCCCCTACATTTTGTTATTGTAGTGAAATCGTAGGGCTAATTTGTAAATTGCCCCTGCATCAAAACCTCTCTCCCAACCCCGATCTTTCAATTGGATGTTCTCTATACAATGTCCTGCCTGCCTCTACACAAGAGCGCGGGGTGGGGAATAACTTCCCCGGATTGCAAAGCCCTTTGGAATCGAATACACATCGGATTAGATACATTGTGTCTAAATCCTGTTCGCTGAACATAAGGGGCATGAATTGTTTTTTATCATATCCTACGCCGTGCTCCCCTGTTATACTCCCTCCAGCATCAACGCAGACCCTTAGAATCTCGCCTGATAGTTCCTCTGCCTTCTCCAGCTCACCGGTTTTAGATACGTCGTAAAGAATGAGTGGATGTAGATTTCCATCCCCTGCGTGAAAAACATTTGCTACGCGTAGTCCATACCTTATACTGAGTTTTTCAATCTCTCCGAGAACCTCGGCGAGTTTGGTTCTCGGGATGACGCCGTCTTGGACGTAGTAATCGGGACTTATATGCCCCATTGCCGCAAACGCGCTCTTTCTTCCTTTCCAAAAGAGCGCCCGCTCCTCAGCATCCCTTGCAATCCTTACCTCTTTTGCCCTATTTTCCCTGAGCACGTCTATTACAAGAGGCGTATGTGCCTCAACCTCAGCGATTGGACCGTCCAGTTCAACTAGGATTATAGCCCCTGCATCCTGTGGGTATCCCGGATGCACGGCCTCTTCTACGGCGCGTATGCTGAGATTATCCATAATCTCCAATCCTGCCGGGATGATTCCCCTTGCCGTAATCCCCGATACAGCGGCTCCCGCATCCTCAATCCTTTCAAACGCCCCAAGGATGGTTCTTATGGATTCGGGTTTTCTTATGATTCTTAGAGTCACTTTGGTTACAATTCCTAAGAGCCCCTCTGAGCCGACAAACAGCCCTACAATGTCGTATCCCGGATGGTCTAGGGTTTTTCCGCCAAATTCCACAATCTCTCCATCCGGGAGGACCGCTTCAAGTCCGAGAACGTGATTGGTTGTAACCCCGTATTTTAGGCAATGAACCCCACCAGAATTCTCGGCGACGTTTCCGCCTATGGTGCAGACAAGCTGACTCGAAGGGTCTGGGGCATAATAATATCCGCTTTCGCTTACCGCATTTGAGACCCAGAGATTTACTACGCCCGGCTCTACGACCACGCGCTGATTCGGAATATCAATCTCCAATATTCGATTCATACGCGAAAGAGAGATTAAGATGCCGTCTTCCGCAGGAAGCGCTCCACCTGAAAGCCCTGTCCCAGCACCCCTCGGCACGAATGGAACATTTTCCCTGTTGCAGAGCTTAATGACATCCGAGACCTCTTTTGCCGACATGGGAAGAACCACAAAGATCGGTTTTACTCTATATCCTGTAAGCCCATCGCACTCATAAGCAATAAGCTCTTCTGGAGATGTGATAACTCCGTCGGAGCCTAGAATTTGGAATAACTTATCGGCAAAATTCCTTTTCCAGTTTGATGATCTGGTTGGGGGATTATTGAGCATGGTCTTTAACAACCAATTATATCACCTGTGAATATGTAGTCTCAAGTACTTATGCGGATTGTTTTTACAGCATAGGTTTAAGGAATTAGGGGCGCAAGATGATTGAAATGCGAAATGCACTATAATATCACCGTTTGTGCACAATCAGTCGAATCGGTATAAGACTCCTAGAAGAAAACAGGAAGAAAATTCTAATACGCCTTACCGCTCCTTCCAGTGACCGGGAATCCAGACCCATTCATGTCCATTCCATCCCCATGGCTCGGGATCCAGACACTTGTCGTAGAAGGTGAGGTTCCATGCTCTTCTATGGAGGGTGGTGCCGGTGGCAAAGGTGGCCTCTTTACCTCTTCTGGATATTTAGTAACACTCCACTCTTGAGAAGGTTCAGATTCGGCCTGCATGGGCATACCCAACCTAATTAATGACAAAATCCTGCCGTTGATTGCTCTGACTTCTACCCTGTATCCTGTTCTTATGTCGCTCAATTTATCCGGAGAGGCTGTAAATTCATATTTTATCTGTATGCTGTCGTCTTTTACTTTGAGTATTCTATCACCAACTAGAGTAACCTCGCCTATAACCTCGATTGGTGCAGCGGCTACCGTAGTAGTTAAATGCTTTGTTTTTTGCCTCACTTGTGCCTTTCCGGTCTTTGTAATAGAGCTTGCCCAGCCGCCCGCGACCTTCACAACAATGCTGTCGCCTAACTCTATTCCACTAAGCTGTCTATTCTTTGCCGCGACATTGAAAATCTCGCCATTAGGCTCTCTTAGGCTGAGGATACCGTTCTCGACCCCTTCTACTATGCCCGATATTGTGAATTCGTCTTGTGCAAAAGATGGGCTGGCAATTGCGATAAGACTCAGTATAGTAGCAAATGCTATTATCTTTCTCGTTTCCCTTGCCTCCTTTTTGTCCTAGTATAATACATAATCTCAATTCAAAATGCCCTCTCTTTTTGGCATAGGGACTTGCGTTTATTTGATTTTCGGAAATAAAATGAGTTTTATAAGTCGGTGGGATTAAGATCGAATCAGTTTGTTCTAGAATTCATCTCAAAAATGGTAGAATTGAGTGTCCCCTCCTCTTGAAATCTCCGCATAAACAGTATAATTTGATGTCATGGCAAAGGTTGGAATAATAGTAGGAAGCGATTCGGATTTGGAGATCATGAATGAGGCGTGCAAGGCGCTTGAGGAGTTGGGAATAGAATATGAACTCCGCGTGGCTTCTGCGCACAGGACACCGAATAAAGTAAGGGAATATGTGGAGTCGGCAGAGGGCAGGGGGATTGAGGTGATAATCGCGGGCGCGGGATGGGCAGCGCATCTTCCCGGTGTAGTCGCCGCATACACGACAATTCCCATAATCGGGGTTCCTGTGGATTCCTCTCCGCTTAAAGGGATGGATGCCCTCCTCTCAATAGTTCAGATGCCTCCCGGGATTCCTGTGGCTTCTATGGCAATAGGAAAGGGTGGGGCGAGAAACGCAGGCCTGTATGCCGCTTCTATTCTTGGACTCAAATACCCTGAGATAGCAGACAAGATTAAAGACTTCCGACAGAGGCTTGCAAAGAAGGTTGATAGATAATCACGATACAATCTTGACGGAAGTAATCAAGGGGAATAGTCCCGAATCAATTCAAAAAGCGGCGTCTATACTCAGAGAAGGCGGGGTTATTATATATCCTACAGAAACGCTTTACGGTATGGGTGTGCTTGCTATAAATGAAGGTTCTGTAAAAAAGATATTCAATATAAAAGAGAGATCATATGGAAAACCCATCCCAGTCCTGGTAAGGGATGTAGAGATGTTCTCTCGATTTGTCGAGGTTACCGACGAGGCCTCCAAACTTATTGAGGGATTCCTTCCGGGTCCGCTTACACTCGTGCTTATGCAAAAGAGGGATTTGCCCGATCTTATTTCGGCGGGAACTGGAAAGGTTGCAGTGAGAATATCAAATCATCCTTTTGTAAGGCGCTTATTTGAACTCATATCCGAACCTTTAACCTCAACAAGCGCGAACATAAGCGGAGAGGAGAATCTATTCAACTTCAATGAGATTTATGGGACATTTAAGGGTAAGGTTGACCTTATAGTGGATTCTGGTAACCTTTCCCCCTCAAAGGGCTCTACGGTGATTGATTTAACTGTTAAACCGCCTCGGATTGTGAGAGAGGGCGATATTAGCAGAGAGGCGTTAAGAGAGTTTGTAAGAGTTTAGCCACGAATGAATACAAATACATATGAACAGAAGAATACAGAAAACGGTAGACAAAATACAGGGTATAGGATACATGACTTGAGGTTTTTCCCCTATATTCTGTGTTCATTCGTGGCTAATAATAAGGAGTTTCTCAAATGGTAACGATAGCCCCTTTTCGCGGGGTTCGTTATAATCCCGAAAGAGTCGGCATTCTTGATTCGGTTCTTGCTCCTCCCTACGATGTAATAAGTCCGCGGGAGCAAGACGAGCTTTATGAGAAGAGTCCTTATAATGTCATCCGCATTATACTCTCAAAGGTCGAGGGCGACGAGAAATACATTCAAGCCGCCGAGACCTTTAGGAGATGGATTCAAGAAGGGATACTTATTCAAGATAGCGAGCCGTGCATTTATCCCTACTATCAGGAGTTTGAAGAAAATGGAAAAAAGATAACCCGCAAGGGATTTATATCGGCTGTGAGGCTTGAGGACTTTTCATCAAAAAGGATTCTTCCCCATGAGAGGACATTCTCCGGGCCGAAACTGGACAGGCTTAAACTCACATCTGCATGTAATGCGAATCTGAGTCCGATTTTTGCGATCTATTCAGACCCCGAAGGAAATCTGGAAAGGGCTATAGAAGAAAAACTCTCGAGGCCTATAGTTGATGCATTTGGTGGAGACGGCACAAGAAATAGGTTGTGGAGAATCTCCGATGGCGATCTGATTTCAAAGATTAAAAGCGCAATGATAGACCGAAGCCTCTTGATTGCCGATGGACACCACCGGTATGAGACGGCTTTAGAATACAGGAATATTCAGAGAAAGAGATTCGGCACGGGTTCCAGAAATGAACCCTATGAATACGTAATGATTTATCTCTCCCGCGCGGAAGGCGAAGGACTGATAATTAAGCCTACTCATCGCGTGGTAAAGAATTTCGGCTCTATCGGGTTAGGAGAATTTATAGAGAGACTAAAGAGACGGTTTAATGTAGAGAGAATCCCCTCTAATGAAATACCCGCACTCGGCCATCGGGAATTCGTCGTACTTATGAAAGACTCAATATTTAAAATCTCTCTAAAAGAGTCCTTAGGAAACCAATCTCCGTTTCATTACAAGGACCTTGCGGTGATTCTACTTCATAGCCTTGTGTTTGGCGAGATTATAGATGAAGAGGAATCCGGGATATTCTACACAAAATCTATTGAAGAGGTCTTTAGCCTCGTAAAAAGTGGGGAATATAAAATCGGTTTTATCCTTCCGCCACTAAAAGCGGTAGATGTGTTTGAAGTAGTACTATCGGGTGAAAAGATGCCCCATAAGACGACATATTTCTATCCAAAGCTCCTTTCGGGGCTTGTTTTTCATCTGCTGGAATAAGGAATGGTGTTTTTCTTTTTATTAGTGTGTCGTCGTGGTTTCAAATACCACAACGTGAGTTCGACCTAAAAAATCAATGATTTCAAGATGGATTTGGGATTATTTTTGTAGGGGCAATCCCCTGTGATTGCCCTAATCGCTTGTTTGTTGATGTGTGTATATGATTAAAGCCGGGGTTTGCAACCAACCGGTTAGCTTCTCAAAGTGTTAAAAGAATGGTGACATTTCCACTTATAGTCATAATCTTGGGAGTTTTGATAGCCGCATTTGTCGGCCTATATAACTCCCTCGTGAGATTAAGGAACACAGCCGACCAGTCTTGGTCTGATATTGATGTGCAGCTTAAGAGGAGACACGACCTTGTGCCGAACCTCGTTGAGGCCGTGAAGGGCTACGCGGCGCATGAGAGAAGCACGTTTGAAAAGGTAGTTCAGGCAAGAAATGTGGCCATGCAGGCCACCTCTCCTGCCGATAAAGCCTAGGCGGAAAACACACTTCAGGCGGCTCTAAGGAGCCTTTTTGCGGTTGCCGAGAATTATCCTGAATTAAAGGCCGACCAGAATTTCATAGAGCTTCAAAAGGAACTCTCAAACATAGAAGATCAGATTCAGCTCTCGCGTCGGTACTATAACGCCGTTGTAAGGGACCTCAACACAAAGATTGAATCCGTTCCGAGCAACATTGTCGCAAATATGTACGGGTTCAAGAAAAAGGAATATTTTGAACTCGATTCTGCCGAAGAGAGAAGAGCGCCTGAGGTGAGGTTTGGGTAGAGTATGATAACGAGTCCGTGTAGTAAGTATGTACTTTGTCATTCTGAGCAAAGCGAAGAATCTAATTTGAGGCTTTTCACCTAATAATATAGCTATCGCTCAGTATGACACAGCCAGTATTCAGCCGGATTTAATACTTCAACGATGAGCTTTATAACTTGTCTTGGTGTATAAACTTCCCCTTCTTTAGCCTTTTGCGGAGCAAAGAATCTCAAAATCCATTCATATGCATCGCCTAGGATGTTTGGGGATACGTGATTAAGGGGCTTGGCGCTGAAGAGTTCAACAAGCTGTCTTAAAATCTCTACATTTTCTCTATTTGTGGTGAATTGAACAAAGTCTACGTTTTCAAACACGTCCTTGAGTTCGGGATTTCTCTCAGCCAAGGTCTTCATCGCCTTTGAGAAATTCTCCGGCAGCCTTGCGGGTTCTTTTCTTATATCTTCCCAGAGGAATCCTTCAGGAATATCGAAGTCGTGATAGATGAATTCTTGGATTCTTCTCTTGCCTCTTCGTCACTTAATCCATCCGAAATGGCTTCTCTGTAGGCCTCTTCAAACTCCATCTCCCACTTATCGCTTATTCTCTTATAGAAGAGAAGGACGAGTATGAAGTTGTAATCAACCCTTGTCCTTATGAGGTCGGCCGCCCCTTTTAGAAGCGATTCAAGATCGCTCCTTGTTAATTGATTTTATTCATTGATAACTCTTCGGATATTATTTTCACTCTGTTTTCCAGCCGGTATATCCTCTTTCTCGAATCCTCAGAGTCAAACTCCACTTTTAAAATCCTCTTTTTCTTAACTCGGAAAGGAAAACGTTTATCTGATCCTTGCTATCCTGCATATTCTCTTTAAGAGTCCTGGTGGTGTCTTCGAAACGGAAGTCCTTGTCATGGTACTCATCCCATAGAATCTTATATCTCTTTTCAAGCCATTTGGGTATCATAGCTATTTCCTCAACTATATAAGCTTTTAAATTATCACTTATATTATAAACATAAAGAATGATTGGCAAATGGTGGGCATTTGGGTGTTTATTGTATATATATGTTCCCCGAATACACCAAGGAATCTTATAAGGCGGATTTGATATGATTCGCCAAATTTTAAGGATTCGAAAAAGGCGCACAGGAATAAATTTGGATAACAGGAAAAGCAATCACATGGATAGGATCTTTATAAATCTCATTAATACCTCCTTAACTAATTGAATTCATTGCATCAGTGGGTGTATTATAAGTAAATTAAAAATCTGTCCATGAGTTCCCTCATTACATCCGGGTCATACTATTTAGAGGAACTCACAGGTGTGGAAAGTGTTGGACCAAGACCGTGGGATTGCAGGTTCATAAGCGGTATATCCGGTGGATCGTGTCAATATCATTACCTTTGGGGATGACCTCTAAGAAGGGGATTCTATCTGACAAAAGGAGGAGTTATAGATAAAACAAAAACGGTGGGGACGAGTGGGCTTGATTGCATCGCTTATGCTCCTAGTGTGTAACGCCGGTTGGGCAGATGAGATAGAGAACTTGAAAAAAAGGATTGAAGACCTTCCTCCCTTTAGTACCTTCGGGATTAAGGTCAGCGGGGGGCTTACGGGAATCTTTCAGGGGAGTCTGAATAATCGTAAGGAATTCGGGGAAAACGGGGCTGCTGTTGAGTTTTCCGCCGACCTATCACTCGATGGTTCCATAGGTGACAAAGGGTCTTTTCGGTTGAGGTTCGATTTTGAACACGGATCAGGTCTGACTGATTTTCCTCCGGTCTTTACAAACCCTGATGGGAATACAACTGGTCCCAACAATGATGTAGAGACCTTCATTCCGAGAGATATTGTTAACGAGGCTTGGTATACGCACCGTCGTTTGGGGATTACATCGAGATTACACTGGGTAAAATTGACCCTACGGGCTTTTTTGACCAGAATAATTATGCAAATAAGGAAACCATTCAGTACATTGCTCAGGCCTTTAATAACAACAATACGATTGACTGGGGTGGGAGTGTTAACTTCTTTGGAATCGGCGCTGTTCTGACGGCTCATCCGATGAAGGTACTGGCAATTACTCTGGGCTGGCTCCAAGGGGATGAAAGTTATGGGAGTCTTTTTAACCACCCCATTCTTGATGAGCCAGTTGAGATTTACAACCCATTGGGATGGTAGAGAAGGGAACTATCGCTTTTACGTATGGGGGAGACTGACCCCCCATTGTATGAGTAAGAGCGACCCGACTGTATTTCTCAATTGCAATTTGATTGATGCAGTGGACCGGGTTCGGATTAAGGAAAGCAATATCGGTGTGGGGATTAGCATGGATCAGCAACTCTCGGATTCCGTCGGATTTTGGGCACGACTGGGTTTTCAGGATCCCCATGTGTCCCAGTTTGATAAAGCCTTAAGTGCCGGAGTGGTTACATCCGGTTCAACGATTGGTCGGTCTGATGATGCCCTGGGGATTGCTTATGGGATTGCGCTTCCGAGCAGTGATTACAAGAAGGCTACTGGCTTTTCTGATATAGAGCGCTACATTGAGGTGTATTACAAGTTTGTGTTAGGCGGTGATGGTTCTACTACTGGATTTCATCTAACGCCCGATTTTCAGATCGTTATTAATCCCGGAGGTAATAGAGCAATACATCCGGTGATTGTCCCAGGACTGAGGGCTCAGTTTCACTTTTAATCTGTCCTTCCAACTGGCCGCTTTATCCGTGGTTGAGATTGACTTTCCAATTCAACGGGAGATATATTTTCGCTGAGATTGTGACGGAAGGGCATGGATGGATAAGTAAATGGAGGGATTGCATGTTAATTCTAAGCAAATGTAAAAATTTGTGTATGATTATCTCCATCGGATTAGGAATTAGCCTCGTATTATGGCTTTGGGCGCTTTTCGGACAATCGGATATAGTTGCGCGGGCAGGTGTCAACTGGCCCCAAATCTCCCTGACACGTGAGTTTAGCGGTCTGAGCCAGCCTGTTCACATTACACACGCTGGCGACGGCAGCGGACGGCTTTTTGTGATAGAGCAGGTTGGGCGTATCCGAATTATAAAGAACGGCGTTCTTCTAAGTACGCCTTTTCTCAACATTACCTCCCGCGTGGGCTGTTGCGGTGAGAGAGGAATGCTCAGCGTTGCTTTTCCGCCCGGATATGGGAACAAAGGGTATTTCTATGTTTATTACACAAATACAAGCGGTAACATTGTAGTGGCACGATATTTCTTGACATCTAATCCCGACATAGCCGATCCTAACAGCGAGCAGATTGT
>PSLL01000027.1:12943-26666 GCA_040289575.1 Candidatus Dadabacteria bacterium
CAGCTTGCATTTGGCCCCGATGATGGCTACTTATACCTGGGCACGGGAGACGGCGGCGGGGCTGGAGATCCAAGCGGGAATGCGCAGAATCCTAATTCACTTCTCGGTAAGATACTTCGGATTGATGTTGAATCCGGAAATCCAACCAGGCAGAACCCAACCACATACACTATTCCCTCTACCAATCCGTACGCCCAAACCCAGGGTTATCGAGGCGAGATTTGGGCACTCGGGTTGCGTAATCCCTGGCGCTTCTCATTTGATCGACAGACGCATGACCTCTATATTGGCGATGTAGGTCAGGACACAGAAGAGGAGGTTGATTTTCAATCGGCTTCGAGCACAGGCGGCGAAAACTACGGCTGGAATATACTGGAGGGATCATTGTGTTTTAATCCGCCGTCTGGATGTGTTCCGCCGAGCATGTATTCGCCGCCTGTGTCTGAATATAATCATGGATCGAATGATTCAATAGGATGCGCTGTTACCGGCGGCTTCGTCTACCGTGGAGTAAATTATCCCGATATGCAGGGCATCTATTTCTACGGAGACTACTGCACCGGACGAATTTGGGGGTTGAAGTTTGACGGCAGTGCATGGCAAAGCACCCTTCTTCTCGATACCACATATACCATAAGCACATTTGGTGAGGGTGAAGACGGTAATCTCTATCTAGCGGATTACGCCAACGGCGACATATATATGTTAAAAACCGGTCCGAACTGTGTTGGGATCAGTTCCTTTGTTATTAAAGGGAAGGTTGAGACGGCTTCGGGGAATTCAATCCCCGGCGTTATGATTACACTTAGTGGCCCCAACAAATGCACAGATATAAAGACAACAAATACGCTGGGGAAGTATCGGTTTCAGAAGCTGTCTAACGGAACGTACATTGTAACGCCCAGTAGGGCGGGGTGCAGTTTCACGCCGCCCAGCCAGATGGTGACGATCTCAGGAATCAGAGAGGTGGCGAAATTTACTGGGAGCTGTCCGTAGAGAGATAAAGGTTTTCAAAATATATTTGGAAGTAATGTCCAATGCGCGGGATAGCTTGTTAGCCTTCCATTAGTTTAATAATCCGGAATGGGAATTGAATTTCATCCTGGAATCAGGTGTACATTTACTCTACTTCCCTCTGGGATATGTGTTACATACCCCGGAACAATGATGAGGCAATTTGATAGGGCGAATGATCTGAGTATATGCGAGCCCTGGGTGCCTCTTGATTTTACATAGAATGAACCATCCTTTTTTTCTAAAAGCCCCCTTAAAAAATAGGTCTTACTATCCGGTCTCTTCCTTATCTCTTCTAAAAGCGTGGCTTCGATCTCTATGAGAAACACGTCTTTTTTCCCAGCCATCTTTCTAAGCGCGGGTCTTACGTACTCGTAAAAACAGACAAGCGTTGAAGCGGGATTCCCCGGGAGACCAAAAATCAGGGTACCATTTCTCCTACCGAAGAACATAGGCCCGCCGGGCCTCTGAGCGATCCTCCAAAAGATTCCCTCTACCCCCATGTTACGAAGGGCGTCTTTGACATAGTCGTAATCACCAATCGAGACGCCGCCAGTGACGATTAAGGCATCGCACCAGCGGAGCCCATTTCTCAATCTCTCTTCAATGTTGTTGATCTCGCCTTTTACCCGTCCAAGAGACAAGGACTCGGCTTTTTCCCTCGAAAGAACCGATCGAAGCATTATAGAATTTGTATCCCTGATCTTCCCTGGCCTCGGCTCCTCGTCGAATCCAACTACCTCTTCTCCCGTTATAAGAAAAGCAACCCTTGGCTTCCTATATACCTTTATACTTTTGATTCCAAGCTCCGCAATAAAACCCATGGCTGCAGGGCTGATCGTCGTTTCCTTCTCTAAGGCGATTTCTCCTTTTTTTATCTCTTCTCCTTTATATCTGACATTTTCGCCCGGACTTACCGATCTCTTAATTTTCACAATTCCCTCTTCTTCCTCCGTATACTCGACCATCAAGACAGAATCTGCTCCTTCAGGCAGGGGAGCGCCGGTCATAATCTTTGTGGCTTCTTTGTCCCTAATTGAGAAATTAGGGTAATCCCCCGCCTGTATTGTCCCTACAATTCTCAGTGAAATGGGACTGCCTTCATTTGCCCCTTTTGTATCCCTGCTTTTCAGGGCATAGCCATCCATTGCGGAGTTTGTAAAATATGGGAGATCCAGGGGGCTGATAATATCCTCTGCAAGAACAAGCCCCTCTGATTCGGTCATGGGGATCTCGACGGGTTCCAGAACATTTGTATTCTCTAAAATCAACCTTTGAGCCTCTTCTACCGAAATCATTTGTTTATCTCTGTCCTTTTTAAATAATAGCGTTTTGCTCTGTTGCAAAGATAATATATAACACGATAGACGGGGTTTTCTAACCCCTTTAGATTCTATACCAAAATGTAGGCTCTTTCACCGAACGATAAATAGAGCTTATGAGGGCATCAGCCTCTACAATACGATGCTTGCAACAAAGCAATAGCATTTCGATAGATAATATTGAGTAGAAGCTATCTCAAGGATACCCCAAGTGTTGTTCTGAAGGAGCTCTTTGGGTTATACTCGGGGTAAACTCCGCGAATCATCTTAAGTTCATGCCTACATTATTAGATTCTTCAGCTGCGGAGTTTACCCCGACGCGGTGAAGTGCTCAGCATGACAAACTGTTTTGAGATGACTTCTAGTAAATCGCCGCGGGCGAGCATCCTTACAGTAATGATTTTACAAATAGGTCTATCTTTTTTACGTTCTCATATGCGGTAGAGCTATCTTTCATAATATAGCCTCTTACTCCAATTTTAAAACACTCATGCAATCTATTTGAATCCGATATACTTGTAAACATTATTACGGGGATCTTTCTCAATTCAGAGTCGGCTTTTAGAATCTTTAAGACCTCAATACCATTTAACTTGGGCATTTCAATATCAAGAATAATTACATCGGGCTTAAAGGAATCTATCTTGATAAATGAATCTTCACCATCAACAGCGGTTTCCACTTCATACTTGTTGTCTCTGAGCACCTTACTGTAAAGATTCCTCAAAGATTCATCGTCTTCAACCAATAGTACCTTGACCATTTCTTTGGCCTCTGTGGTTAATCCTAACCAGTTTTATTTATCCCCATTGTTACACAAAGGATGCCCTTTTTCAAGCGGGATTGCCTCTCCAGATGCTCATCCGAACAAGCTCGATTCCGATACAGTAGGGAGAGGGATAATTGTGCTTCTTTTCATACAGAGAGGAGGGTTAAAAGGACAAATACCTTCCACTACTTAGACCTAAGTATATCGTCTAATTTTCCCTCTCTTTCGAGTTCTCGGAGTTGGTCATAACCGCCGATGAGATTTCCGTTGATCAGGATTATGGGTACAGTCTTCCATCCTATTTCTTCCGTTATCTTTCTTTTTGCTGACGGGTTCTTTGTTAAATCAATCTCCTCGTATTCCACACCCCTGCTATCAAGGAGCGCCTTTGCCGCACGGCAGTAAGGACAGTATGTCGTTGTGTAGATTACAACACTGCTCAAATTCTATTTGCCTCCCCAGATGAGCTTATAATCCTTTATGATGCTCTATCTCTATGGGAGTTTCAAGTTTTAATTTAGAGATTGGGAGACCAATTCTCTGTTGTCTTTTTGTAAAAGAAGTGGTTTTCTCTGTTCAATATGGTATAAATATCTGGATTTCTTTATGAGGTGATTTCATGGTTAGACTTCTGCCGAGAGAAGAAAAATTTTTCGATTACTTTGACAGCGCATCGGAGAAGATGATTCGTGGGATAAGGCTCCTTAAAGAAATGATGCGGGATTTATCGAATGCCGAGGAAAAGGCCAGGCAGATAAAAGAAGTCGAGCACGAAGCCGATCGTATAACCCACGAGACCGTATCCAGCTTGCATAAGACTTTTATCACACCGATTGACCGGGAATCAATTTATGCCCTTATAACTAGAATGGATGATGTTCTTGACCTTATTGACTCTACCTCAGAGAGGGTTCTTCTCTACAGGATAAAAATCTCGACGCCTGAATCTATTACTTTAATTGAGGTTCTTGAGAAGGCTGTAGAACAGGTCGCAAAGGGCATAAGCGGGCTTAGGGATTTAAAAAATTCCAGTTCAATATTGAGCATCTGTATAGAAATCAATCGGCTCGAAAATGAAGGAGACAGGATATTTAGAAATGCGCTTTCGATCCTATTTAGTTCATCTTATGACCCGATTGAGATAATAAAATGGAAAGACGTGTATGAAACACTTGAAGAGGCAATTGACCGTTGTGAAGATGTGGCAAACGTCCTCGAAGGGATAGTTGTTGAGAATGTCTAATCCTCAACTGGTCTTTATCGCCTTTGTCATTTTTGTCGCTCTGGTATTCGATTTTACAAATGGCATCCATGACGCGGCAAACTCCATTGCCACGATTGTCTCTACTCGTGTATTGACCCCAAGACAGGCGGTTCTTTGGGCTGCCTTTTTTAATTTTATCGCGTTCCTTGTCTTTGGAACATCTGTGGCAAAGACGGTCGGCAAGGGTTTGATTGATATTAACGCTGTAACCCCTCCGGTTATTTTTGCAGGGCTTATTGGCGCCATCAGTTGGAATCTCATAACATGGTATCTGGGATTGCCAACGAGCTCATCCCATGCTTTGATTGGCGGTTATGCCGGAGCGGCCATTGCGAAGGCTGGCACACACGTAATAATCATAACCGGCTGGTCTAAAACCCTTGTCTTTATCTTCCTTGCCCCGGTTATCGGTTTAATCCTGGGATTGATCTTTATAATTATTGCTACATGGATGGTCTATAGACACACCCCTACTTATGTAAATAAATGGTTTCGGCGTCTCCAATTTGTTTCTGCCGCCCTCTATAGCCTGGGCCATGGGGGCAATGACGCGCAAAAGACAATGGGAATCATCACGGGACTGCTAGTTACCGGGGGACTTCTCCACGACTTTACTATTCCCCTTTGGGTGGTACTCAGTGCTCAGATGGCTATGGCCTTAGGAACCCTCCTAGGCGGCTGGAGGATTGTCAAGACTATGGGTCAGAGGATTACCAAATTGGGTCCGATTGAGGGGTTTTGTGCGGAGACTGCGAGCGCGGTAAGCATCTTTCTCGCTACCCATCTCGGCATACCCGTCAGTACGACTCATGTAATTACAGGCGCAATCTCCGGCGTAGGGTCATCTAAGGGATTCTCCAGCGTGCGATGGGGCGTGACTTTAAGGATTGTTTGGGCGTGGATTTTCACTATTCCTGGCGCGGCTTTTATTGCCGGGTCTCTTTACTACTTGCTCGAATTAATTTTTAAATAGGAAACCAATCGGGGCAATCCTTGGCAATTGCCCTACGAATACTAGTACCAGTCCTAGTTTGGATTTTATCCCATTATAGAGGCGCCATTGATGGCGTTAATTAATGAGAATTTTAAAATGGAAATTGTACTAGTTTTTAGGAGGAATTTCGATTAAACTAAAGTGCGGCCTATAATAGATGAAGAGACTCTTTATAACCTTAATCCTCTTTGTTGCTCTCTTTAGCTCCTGCTCGATTGTTAGATTTGCCCGTTTTTATGCCTCTGCCGATGATCAGAAAGGTAGGCTTACAGGGCAGGTTTATGAATCTAAATTTACCAGTTATGAGATTGGAAGTCTTTCGGATAGCTGGGAGAGGATTAAAATTGAGGGTGGAGACATTGCTTTCTGGAACAGCAAGGTCGGGGCAACGATAACCGTAAATTCAACGTGCAATCAGAAGGGTAAATACAGCCTCAAGGCCCTTTCCGAACCCCTTGTTATAGGGATTGCAGATAAGCGAATGTTAGGGAGAAATGAACTGAGTATAGACAGCGAAAAGGCGCTTGAGAGCATATACCTGGGAAGGCTCGATAGTGCTTCTATAAAACTGAGTACCGTGGTTCTAAAAAAGGGCAGTTGCGTTTATGATCTCACATATGCCTCCTCGCCGGATAATTTCGCTCGCGGATTCGGCGATTTCAAGGAATTCATCTCAAAATTCCGGGTGATTAAATGAGGAATTTCACTATTTGGCTCGGGGGATTCTTTATCTCCATTCTTGAGGGTTTGGAAGGCGTGGGGGTTCTTATATATAGAACTGTTCGATACAGTCTTACCCGTCCATTTAATCTCAGACTCATTTCAGAGCAGATGGATGAAATCGGGTTTAAATCCATCCCGATTGTGATTCTATCTGCCGTGTCAATTGGGATGGTTATGGTGCTTCAGCTCGCCTACGGGTTTAAGAGGTTTGGCGCAAAGGGGCTTGTAGGTCAGGTTGTTTCGCTTGCGATTGTAAGAGAGTTGGGACCCGTGATTACATCTCTCCTTGTCGGAGGACGGGTAGGCTCAGGGATTACAGCAGAAATCGGTTCAATGAAGGTTACGGAGCAGATTGACGCAATAAGAACCCTGGGGGCAGACCCGATAAAGAAGCTCGTTGTTCCAAGGTTTATTGCGGCTATAATCTCTTTTCCCTTTCTCTCTGCAATCGCCGACCTTGCGGGGATCTTCGGCGGAATGATTATGGCGGACATTCAATTAAATATAAATCCAAGGCTTTTTATTGAAGCCGTGGTGCAGCAGGTTGATATTTCCGATTTTCTCAGTGGGATAATAAAAACCGTTTTCTTTGGCTTAATAGTCGCAATTATAGGGTGTTACATTGGAATGAACGCCGAGGGTGGAACGCAAGGGGTGGGAAGGGCTACAACGCTTACAGTCGTGGTCTCTCTCGTGCTTATAATTATAGGGGATTTTTTCCTCACAAAGCTATTTTTGGCATTTTGATCTGTCGGGTTAGTAATAAGACCCCCTTGTTACATATTGAATCAAAATGTTCTGTGAACCTATAACGTAAATCCTAATTCCATTACGTAGAGAGATTATTGTCTATATTAAACCGGCAACTATAAGGAGCCTCTTTTGATTTCAAGAGCCTCCTTATATGTCCTATATTTTATATATGCGTTATCCGCTTCGGTTTGTGCCGCTTGATTTAATGACCGATGGTATTGCCTATACCAGTATTCCATTTTTTCTTCAAGGGCATTTAGAGAATTTTTATTCGCGAGTCTTTTGGCTTCTTGAGATAGAGAGTATTCTGATGATTCAGATTTATTGAATGTATCCGACCACAGTTTTTCAGGTTCGGGATTTGTGTTATTAGGCGGCTGTATCTCGGCTTGGCTATCATCAAGAAGGCGTTTCTTATAGTACGACAAGTTTGCATGATCTACGGCTTCGGTTTCGTAGTTTTTAGCATTCGAGACGGAATCGCTTTTAGACGGAGACTCGAATAAATCCGGGTCATACAGGTAAATAATGCCCACAGCCGACCCAAAGATAGCTAGGAGACTTAAACTTATCACCTTTGCTATTGTTTCCATCTTTCCCTCCTTTTCTAAACCAAAAAGGGCTTTAAAGGGGGGAACCAGCCGGGATGAAATAAAGAGGATTAGGGTTAAAGAAACTGTCTCTACTTCGGCAACCCGGCCACCATATTCGTCTCCCGACGAACTTAGGTCGAAGGCTTTGCGTCCCATCCTTTCGAATGGTTTGCCCTTTCGGTTAGGATTGGTATTTTGAGAAAGTTTATATCCTATTTATTTTTTGTCAAAAGGGTCAATCTTCTATAGGTAGGGGACTAAGAAAATTAAAGCTGTTACAACAAAACCTATAAAAATCAGTTTAAATAATAAAAAAGCTAACCTTTCTGAAGGGAAAATTGATGCTATTAAAAACAGCAGGGTGCAAAAGGCAACGTAATAATTAATAGATGCCCTTCCAATCTTAGAGAACATTAAAGTCAAAATGAACGGAACCAGAGCAAAGACCGAAGCTGCTCTCTTTCCAAGTATAACTGCAAACGTTTTATCTCCGACTTCTTTATCTATTGTATAGTCCATAACGGTGCTAAATGAGTGAATTCCCATTACGCAGCCGGATACAAAATATATCTTTGCCGGTATGTCGAAGACGCTTCTGCCGAAACTCCATCCGATTGAAAATACAATAAAGAATAAAACTCCATTTGAAAATAAATCGAGTGGAGGTCTTTCTTTAAACCTTAGAGGAGGTGCGGAATAGTAGTATGAAAAGAACAGCAACGAAATCGTAGATAAAATATTTGATACATTCAAGGTTAGCAAAGAGCCTGTAATCAATAGTAATGCGACAATGGAGGAAACTCTTTTTACAATAAAATGGTATTTTGGATCCAACTTTATTGATTTTTTCCTCGGATTTAATGTATCTGATTTGTAATCGTAAATGTCATTGATGCCGTATAACAAAATGCAGTATGGGAATGAGAGAAGTAGAATCTGCAGTACCGATAAAGGAGATAATCTTGCGCCTGAATAAAATAGCCCTATTAAAAAAACCAATGGAGCCGCAATCCACCCCGGGGGTCTACTTATTTTTACTAAAAGCACGAAAATTTCATATAAATTATCCGATGTCTGAAGCGCCGGATTATGAGAATCTGTATTGTTATGATTTATATTGTATATCTTTGCTAACATGAAGAATTAGTCAATAGTCTGGCTCAATTTGTTGATATGCATATTTAGAGTGGATTTAAGATAAGAGGCCCAATAATATTAGAATCCCAACTAATATATAGGAAAAAACTCCTTTGCCCACCCAGAATAGATTTAACCGTAATGCGCCATGACCTTTACAATCTCCCCCTTTGAATTCAGAACCATAACCTCTGCGGCGAGCATTCCTTTGACACTACAGTAATATATAGTCTCCTGTCAAAACTTGGATCAAATCGAATTTAAGGTCTGGATATGCAGTCAGCGCCTTCCCGAAATAGGATCTCAAGGCTTTCTTACCTTTGATTGTGCCTGATGGATTTCCCAGCAATTTCATGACAAACGGAGATGTAAATTCCACATTGTCAGCATAGTGAGAAATTATGGCGTCTAAGTCATGAAGGTTCCAAGCCTCAATTCACTCTCTTGCCATCTGCTCAGCTTTTTGTTCAGTAATCATGGCAGGCTCAACTCAGTCACTATCCACTAACTCCTGCTCGGAGCTTTTCGATAAATCCTATAACCCGATTTACTAGATTGCATAAAGTACTTTCCCCTTTCTTAAAATCTCATTAATGAAATGGTTGCCAACAGCCAGACGATTTTCAATTTCCTGAGGTGTCAAAACAAAAGTCTCTGCAGGATAAGAATGGTGAGTTCCCGTTAGAATACGTTGAACTGTTACCCAGCGGTCAATGAAACGCTCGGATGTTTCTTTAATAATGAGTAAATCAATATCGCTGTCTGGATTTGGCTCTCCATATGCATACGAGCCAAATAGGATCAGTTTTTGGGGTGCATACTCAGCAATGAGTTTTTCCAGATTTTTTATCATCGCTTGTATGTTATTCTGATTTTTTTATATTACATTGCTCTGTTGCAAAGATAATATATAACACGATAGAGGGGGTTTTCTAACCTCTTTAGATTCTATACCAAAATGTGGGGCTCTTTCACCGAACGATAAATAGGGCTTATGAGGGCATCAGCCCCTACAATGCGATGTTTGCAACAAAGCAATATTATATTACTCTCCTCTTCAAGGCAAAGCTTATCAAGGGTTTTAGCTTGAATGTAACAGTTCTTTAATGATGGGACTGTAGCTGCAAAGTACCCATCTTCATCATCCTCTATGTTGGCGTTTTATTTCAAGTAATCTCATAATATAACTTAAAAACTTTGGATTCTAAATTCCAAAATGCGAATACTGGCACTCGATGTTGGAACAAAAACAATTGGTGTTGCTGTAAGCGATGAGCTTGGGATTGCGGCTCATGGGGTTACGACTATAAAAAGGACTGAATTAAAGCGGGACATTGAGGCTCTACGTAAGATTATAAATCAGTATAATCCTTCTGAGATATTGGTTGGAGTTCCATACAACATTGATGGCACGGTTGGCAAAAGAGGGCAGGATATATTAAAATTCGCTGAAAATATAAAGAAGGCATTTACTTTGCCTATTGAATTCTGTGACGAGAGCTTCTCTACGGTTGATGCGGAAAGGATACTCATTGAAGCAGACGTTGGCAGAAGAAAGAGAAAGAGGGTTATTGATAAAATGGCTGCGGTTTTTATACTTGAAGGGTATTTGGAGAGAAAAAGAAGGGAGCTAGGAGCCAGAATTCAGAATCCCGGAGAGGAGAAGAAAACTTCTGACTCCTAAATTCCTATTCGCGCTTTATAGCATAAAGGGGAGACAATGCCTTACGCTAAAGTAAACGGAATCAAAATCTATTATGAAACATACGGAGAGGGGTATCCGCTCCTTCTTATAGGAGGGCTTGGAAGCCAGATTCAAAGCTGGGCTGTGCAGATTCCCATTTATTCAAAACACCTTCATGTGATAGCCTTCGATAATCGTGGAGCGGGAAGATCGGATAAACCTGATATTCCATACACAACCGAGCTTATGGCAGATGATGCGTCCATGCTCCTCGATACGCTCGGCATCGAATCCGCCCACATAGCCGGAAAATCAATGGGCGGGATGATAGGGCAGTGGCTAGCCATAAAGTACCCGCAGAAGGTAAAAAAACTCGTCCTGGGCTGTACATCCGCATCGCGCGACGATGTGGGGAATGAAATCCTCAGAATGGGAAGGGAAATTGCGGTGAAGATCGGAATGAAGGCCATGTGGCTTGCAGCAATATTCTGGGGATACACAAGAGAATATATAGAAAAGAACCTAGATTCTATAAAACAGACTTTAGAGACAATTCCCGAAGACTCTGATGTGCTTATTGGATACATCAGACAGAGCTTTGCATGTCAGGGGCATAATACAAAGGACTTGATAGGACGGATTAAGGCTCCTACTCTTGTTATGTTAGGGGAGAATGACCTCACCACATCGCCCAAGCGTTCGCGCGAGCTTGCCGATCTGATTCCGGAGGCGGAGTTAAAGGTATTTCACGGGGTTGGACACGGATTTTGGAGAGAAAGACAAGAGGATGTGGATAGGGTGGTTCTGGATTTTCTGCTCAGTTAAGGTTGCGCTTTTCTAAGATCTGATTTCTTCTTTTGGCAACTGCGGATATAACCTGGAGCCTTATCTCCAGATGGGAGATGACCTTCTCGGCTCTTTTGGGAATGCTCACCTCTTCAAGAAGTTCCTGTTTTTCAAAGACATTAGATATGCTTAGAGAGGCAAAGGCATCTGTCAGGTTTTCAAGGGGAAGCCTTGTGTCAACATTAATCCTGTGAGATTCTTGCTCCTTTCCAAGCATCCCATTCCACTTTGAGATAAGCTCTACTATGCGCTCTCTATAAGCCTCTTCATTCATTCCATGGATGTCTTCTAGGATTTTGACTTTGGCAAGCCTATATGGGTCATCTTTTAGAATCTCAAGGATTTTAACCCTTTTTAAGCCGTAGAGAACTAAGTTGAACCTCCCGTCTTCAAGTGTCTCTACACTTACTATCCTTCCCATACACGCAACACCGTAGATTTCTGGATTCCCATGATAGTCTTTTTCCCATCCCGGCTTCAGTAATACCATTCCTATGATACGCTCTGAGTTTATAATGTCACTTACCATCTGCCTGTATCTCGGTTCAAACACGTGCAGCGGAAGAAGGGTATTTGGAAAGAAGACAACCGTAGCCAGTGGGAAGAGCGGAATTACGCCGGAGAAGTTTTGAATATTGGTAACCTCTTTTAGGTCAAGGGTAAAACCTTTCATCGGAATTATATTACCTTATAAGGCCTTGAATTGATAGTGTTAATCTGTGGGTTGTTTTTCCCTTCTAAACCCTCTCTATTTATATCCATCCTTCCCGAAGAGGTATCATGGAGGAGAATTCCAAAAATGGCAAAATTCGGATATAGTTTCGTAATTCTTCTGTGCCTTTCTCCAAGGGAGGGAGCAAGCGAGGCAAATAACATCGGATGGGCAAATCCGGGTATGATTAGATAGCCCTTAAGCCCCTCTTTATTTCCTTTAAGAATTCGTCCACTATAACGCTCTGAGGGATTCTCTTCCATCCTTTACATCTCTGCCATGCAATCTGCAAAGATCCTTGTTCCATTTTTATAAGCCAGAGGAATATAGGTTACAAGGGTGCCCTGCTTTTTGTTATAACTGCACCCGACTATACAGAATCCGCATCCGGGGCATTCTCCAATGCGGTTGTGATTGGGAAGAAGAGCACTCCAGCCGAGTCTCTTTGGGCCTTCTATGGCTTTGGCGTTATTCTGGTTTACCTCATCAATCCTAATTGGGCGGACACGAGCGTGTTTTCCACCTCATTATAAAACGGTTCCAGTTCATTGTCAGTGAGTCCTTCGACCTTGTATTCTCTCTTCCAGAGTTCTAGCGCTCTGTAACAAAGCGCGGTATTATGAACCGTTGATCCACCGACCCCTTTCCCATGAATGATATTTATAGAAAAATCATCCGTTGTTCTGCTCCCCTGATCCTGAAAGAGAAGCAGATACATATCGTCCTCTCTCTGGTTGAAGTTCCCAATTGTGTTATACCTTCCCATCTCAATGAGTATTACTCTAAGCCCTCTTTGACTGAGTTCCTTTGCCACAACCGTCCCACCCGTGCCTGAGCCGATTACGCAGACATCTGCCTTTTCTCTAATGTCTGTAGAAACGCCTTCTGCGATTTTTAAATTTTCTCCCCTTTCTAATACGGAGTCTTCAGGTGGAGGAAATCTCTTGATCGTAGGACCATTGTAATCGATGTCTCTCCATGTCTGTTCATTTCTGTAGTATCCCATGACAGATAGTGTTTTTATGGCTTTAAATATTAGCACCTTGGGGCGCAATACACTTTTCATAAAATCGCCGAATATTTTCCTCCTATCCTCTATAGGGAGAGACGGAAATGTCTTAAGCTTCATATACAGAATCGGCGAATATCTGAAAAGGGAAAATAGAATCCGCGCCTGTTTTTTATGTCACCAGAGAGATACTGGTTTATAAATCCGGCAATATCAGCCTCTTTTACGGAAAATGCACCATATTCAATTCCGAGTATAACTTCTGATATTGATTCTATGGTCTTTATGATATGGTCGGATAGAGAACATTTATTTTGCATATATCTCCACTTCTGTTTTTATATTAATGACTGTACGGTCGAATTCAAATTGAGGTAAACCTAGAAGAGGAATCAGAAATTTACATCGAAGGCGTTCTTTAAAATCCTGGCTTTTTCACTTTTAAGGTTAACCGAGACCACATCAAACCGCATGTCCTGAGATTTAATCCTCCTCTTTTCCAGATAGACGACGGCTGCGGTCCAGAGCCTCTTCTGTTTCCACCCGGTCACGGCCTCTTCGGGAAGCCCGAAATTCTCTGAGAATCGAGACTTAACCTCAATGAAACAGATCACGCCCTTTTCCTCGGCAATTATGTCAATCTCGCCCTGTCTGCACCTGAAGTTTTTCTCAATAATCCTATATCCCTCTTTTTCAAGAGCCTTACATGCAATCTCTTCGCCCCTTTGTCCGAGGAGCCTCTTGTTAATCATTCTCCAATTTTTCCTTAATTTCTGTAAGCTTCGAGAGCGCCTCAATCGGCGTCATAGAAAGGGGATCGAGTTTTTTTATTTCCTCTAAGACCTCGTCCCCCTTTTTTTCTTTCTTCTTCTCAAAGAGACCGATCTGTCCGCCACGGATTAA